>NZ_CP033069.1:1932500-2555175 GCF_003669015.1 Acidovorax sp. 1608163 | reverse complement strand
GCTCGAGCTTTGTGCTGCGCACGCTGAAAAAGGCTGATTTGCCGCTGTAGCGCTTATCAATAAAGCGCTGGTAGCTATTGATTTGAGATCAATGGCTGCTCTCGCCTGCAATTCGCTGTGCCCTGCGTCGGCAGTGGAGAGGCATAAAAAAAGCCCCCGAAGGAGCCTGAATGTGCAGGGCGCAGGCGCCTTACATGCCCGCGTAGTTGGGGCCGCCACCGCCCTCGGGGGTGACCCAGACGATGTTCTGCGTCGGGTCTTTGATGTCGCAGGTTTTGCAGTGCACGCAGTTTTGCGCGTTGATTTGCAGGCGCTGGGCATCGCCACCCTTGGCGGTATCGGGCACAAATTCGTACACGCCTGCGGGGCAGTAGCGCGCCTCGGGGCCTGCGTATTTCGCCAGGTTGATGCTGACGGGCACGCTGGCGTCTTTGAGCGTCAGGTGCGCGGGCTGGTTCTCTTCGTGGTTGGTGTTGCTGATGAACACGCTGGAGAGGCGGTCAAAGGTGAGCTTGCCATCGGGCTTGGGATAGTCGATGGGCTTGCACTCAGCAGCGGGCTTCAGGTACGCATGGTCAGGCTTGTCGCGGTGCAGCGTCCAGGGGATGTGGCCGCGCAGCACAAATTGTTCAAAGCCGTTCATCAGCGTGGCGGTGGTCAGGCCGTACTTGAACCAGTTCTTGAAGTTGCGGTCCTTGTTCAGCTCGGTGTGCAGCCAGCTGGCTTCAAACGCCTTGGGGTAGGCGCTCAGCTCGTCGTGCTGGCGGCCCGCCACGATGGCCTCGTAAGCCGCTTCTGCAGCCAGCATGCCTGTCTTGATGGCGGCATGGCTGCCCTTGATGCGGCCCACGTTCAAGTAGCCCGCGTTGCAGCCTACCAGTGCGCCGCCAGGGAACACCGTCTTGGGCAGCGCGTTGATGCCGCTGGCGTTGATGGCGCGCGCGCCATACGACAGGCGCTTGGCGGTGACTTCGCCCTTGTCGTTTTCGAAGTAGTAGCGGACGTTGGGGTGCGTCTTCCAGCGCTGGAATTCTTCAAACGGGCTGAGGTAGGGGTTGGTGTAGCCCAGGCCCGTCACAAAGCCGACAGCGACCTTGTTGCCTTCGAGGTGGTAGAGGAACGCGCCGCCGTAGGTGTCGTTCTCCATGGGCCAGCCGGCGGTGTGCATCACAAAGCCGGGCTGGTGGCGCTTGGGGTCGATCTCCCACAGTTCCTTGATGCCGATGCCAAAGCTTTGCGGGTCGCGGCCTTCGTCGAGGTGAAAGCGCGCAATCAACTGCTTGCCCAGGTGGCCGCGTGCGCCTTCGGCAAACACGGTGTACTTGCCCAGCAGCTCCATGCCCAGCTGGAAGTTGTCGGTGGGCTCGCCTTCTTTGCCAATGCCCAGATTGCCCGTGGCGACGCCGCGCACCGAGCCATCGTCGTTGTACAGCACCTCTGCCGCGGTGAAGCCGGGGAAAATTTCCACGCCCAGGGCTTCGGCCTGCTCGGCCAGCCACTTGGTGACGGCGCCCAGGCTCACGATGTAGTTGCCGTGGTTGTGCGCAAAGGGGGGCAGCAGCGGGTTGGGCACGCGAAAGCCCGACTTCTGGCTCAGGAAGATGTAGGCATCGTCGGTGACGGGCTGGTTCAGTGGTGCGCCCTTGGCCTTCCAGTCGGGGATCAGCTCGGTCAGGGCCTTGGGGTCCATGATGGCGCCCGAGAGAATGTGCGCGCCGGGCTCAGAGCCTTTTTCCAGCACGACCACCGAGACGTCTTGGCCCTTTTCAGCGGCCAGTTGCTTGAGCCGGATGGCGGTGGACAGGCCGCCTGGGCCGCCGCCCACAACGACCACGTCGTACTCCATGGATTCGCGGGGACCGTACTGGGCCAAAATTTCTTCGTTCGTCATGAGCGTCTCGTCGGGCGTTTGATAATGGTCTGATTTTGTACAGGCAGGAGTGTGAACCACTGTCTGGCTGGCGACTGATTGTATTCAAGGAATACAGACAATCGAACGACCGTTCTTTTTTGTGGAAATTGGAGGCTTTCAATGGCATACAGCATCGACTTGTCCGGCCGCGTGGCTTTTGTGACCGGCGCTTCCAGCGGGCTGGGCGCACAGTTTGCCCGCACCCTGGCGCGTGCTGGCGCGGGCGTGGTGCTGGCCAGCCGCCGCATCGAAAAGCTCAAGGAGTTGCGTGCCCGCATCGAAGGCGAGGGCGGCGACGCCCATGTGGTGGAGCTGGACGTGACGGACCACGACTCCATCAAGTCTGCCGTGGCGCACGCCGAGACGGAGATGGGCTCCATCGACATCCTGGTCAACAACTCGGGCGTGAGCACCACCCAGCGCATCCAGGATGTGACGCCCGAGGACTACGACTTCATCTTCGACACCAATGTGAAGGGCGCCTTCTTTGTGGCGCAAGAGGTGGGCAAGCGCATGCTGGCCCGCTCGCGCGGCGCGGCGCCCGGCAGCTTCACGGGGGGGCGCATCATCAACATTGCGTCCATGGCGGGCCTGAAGGTGCTGCCGCAAATTGGCGCGTATTGCATGAGCAAGGCCGCCGTGGTGCAGATGACGCGCGCCATGGCGCTGGAGTGGGGCAAGTTTGGCATCAACACCAACGCCATCTGCCCTGGCTACATCGACACCGAAATCAACCACCACCACTGGCAGACCGAACAAGGCCAGAAGCTGGTGAACATGCTGCCGCGCAAGCGCGTGGGCAGCCCCGAAGATCTGGACGCGCTGCTGGTGATGCTGTCCAGTGACCAAAGCCATTTCATCAACGGTGCGGTGATTGCGGCAGACGACGGCTTTGCGGTTTGAGGTTGCCTGCGCGCTGGCAAGCGCAGTTTGAGCAAAATGTGCTGCTAGCGCTTGTATAGAAAGCGCTGGCAGCTATTAAATCAGGAGCAATCTACCGCTGTGCAGCGGTGGAGGTAGCCGCAGCCTCGGGCAGCACCACGCAGTGCGCCAGCGGCATGCCTCGGTCTTTCACCACCCCCAGCAGCAGCACCCGGCGCAGGCTGGGCAGGTAGCGTATGGCGGTTTGCGGCGCCGTGTAGGCGGGGGTGTCGTTCAACCGCTCGGTCAGCTGCAGGCTGCGGCCTGTGGGCTGGTGGGTGATGGTCAGCGTGCGGGTGCCGGTGTACACGTCCTGCTGGATGGTGCCCTCCGTGCCGTAGAAACCGCCACCCACCGTGCGCGTGCGCTTCTTGCCCTCAAAGCTGGTGTGGATGCGCAGCACCCCGTCGATGCTAGTGCAGTCGTCGGTAAAGCCTGATGCGCAAGTCATGGGCAGCAGCTCGCTGTGCTGCACCACGCGCACGTCGGGCGCTTTGACATCGGCCATGGGTACGTGAACGAGGCGGGCGCCACTGGCCGTGGCTTCCACGCGCCAGGCGGTGGCCAAGGGGTGGTCGTCAATGCCCAGGCGCGCTATGCCCATGCCTGCAGTGATCCAGTAAGTGGGAGGCTGTGCGCCGTTGTGTAGCAGTGATGCGCTGGGCCAGGGCTGCAATCGCCCCGGCGGTTGCTCTATCTCCAAGGGGCCCAGTGCCAGGGCGTTGGTTGCGCCAGGGGCCCACCGAAATCCCTCGGGCACGCCCGCAGCGTGGCCAAAGGCGGCAGGCAGCCCAACGGCCAGGCACAGCATCCTGAGCAAGCGGCTTGACAGCCTGCCCACGGATCGCGTTGCGGCTCGGATCACTGGGGCGCCTTGGGTAAGCGGCCCATCGCATAAAACTCGGGGTTTGGCATCATCCCGGCAAAGCTCGCCATGCGGTTGGAGAGGCCAAAGAACGCCGTGATGGCCGCAATGTCCCAGATGTCTTCATCGTCAAAGCCGTGGGCGTGCAGTGCGCTGAAGTCGGCCTCTTCGATGGCATGCGACTGCTGGCACACCTTCATCGCAAAGTCAAGCATGGCGCGCTGGCGCGGGCTGATGTCGGCCTTGCGGTAGTTCACCGCCACCTGGTCGGCCACCAGCGGCTTTTTTTCGTAGATGCGCAAGATGGCGCCGTGGGCCACCACGCAATACAGGCACTGGTTGGCTGCGCTGGTGGTGGTGACGATCATCTCGCGCTCGCCCTTGGTCAGGCTGCCTCCTTCTTTGAGCATGAGTGCATCGTGGTACGCGAAGAAGGCCCGCCACTCGGCCGGGCGGCGCGCAAAGGCCAGGAACACGTTGGGGATGAAACCCGCCTTGTCTTGCACCGCCAAGATGCGGTCCTGGATGTCTTGCGGCAGGGTGTTCAGATCGGGATGCGGGTAGCGGGGGGATGTCACCGTTTGTCTCCTCAAAGTCTGTGCGGGGCCATGTCGGCGCTGGCCTGGCCATCATAGGGCGAAGGTGCCGCGCTCGCGTTTGACGAGGTCTGCTACACCACCTGCGGTGCGAAGATCCGCGCTCTGAATGCGCGGCGGGCGCGCGTTCGCACCGCCAGAGGTAGCCACTGCATGACCGACACTTTCCACAAAGATTTTGACAAAGGGCTTGCCACGCGCAAGCAGGTGATGGGCGAGGACTTTGTGGCCAATGCCTTTGCCAATGCCACCGATTTCACGATGCCTATGCAGGAGTTCATCACCCGCAATGCCTGGGGCGATGTGTGGCAGCGCGAGGGGCTGGAGCTGAAGACCCGCAGCCTGATCACCGTGGCCTTGCTGACGGCGCTGGGCAAGCAGCACGAACTCAAGGGGCATGTGCGCGGCGCGTTGAACAACGGTGCCAGCGTGCAGGAGATTCAGGAGGTGCTGCTGCACGCCAGCATCTACTGCGGTGTGCCCACGGCGGTCGACGCCTTTCGCTCGGCCGCCGAGGTGATTGACGGGCCCAAGCCGGGCTGAGGTTTAAGCCCCGAGATGGGGCTTGCGGGATCAGTTACCTGCCAGCAGCTTGTGCACCAGGTCGGCCGCCGTCGACGCGTTGTACTTGCGCATGAGCCGGGCGCGGTAGATCTCCACCGTGCGGTGGCTGATGGCCAGCGTGCGGCCGATCTCCTTGGAGGTCAGCCCCTCCAGCAGGCGCGCGGCCACCTCGCGCTCGCGGCCGGTCAGTTCAGCACGCACGGGGCGTTGCGAGCTGAGGTCTTCAAAACTCCAGATACCCGAGGCGTGGGGTTCGTCGCGGTTGAGCGCGCGGCCCGACACATGGCACCAGAACAGCTCACCATTGGCCCGCTTCATCACGCGGTTGTCTGCGTAGTGGCCTTTGGCATTCAAAATGGGGGCCATGTGGGCGCCCAGGCGCTCGTATTCGTCGGCGCTGGGGTACAGCACCTGGAACGACTGGCCCATCAACACCTCGCGCGAGGCGCCAAACATCTCGCAGACGTGGCGATTGCAGTCCACCATGGTGCGGTTGCGAGAAAGCACCAGCCCGACGGGGGCCATGTCAAAAGCCAAACGGTAGTCAACGTCCATGGTGTGTGCTGTGATCGGGGGGCAGTGCTCCACTGCGGGCAAATCTTTACGAGGTACTACTTACAGGGGTACGTAGTATCGTAGTGCATCCAACATTCGCAAGGAGATCGTGGTGAACAAGTTATTTCCCTCAGCGGCCAAGGCGCTGGAAGGCGTCGTAGTCGATGGCCAGTTGCTGGCCGTGGGTGGCTTTGGGCTGTGCGGCATCCCTGAAGCCCTGATTGACGCACTGCGCGACTCGGCGGTGAAGAACCTCACCGTCATCTCCAACAACGCCGGGGTGGACGGCTTTGGCCTGGGCAAGCTGCTCGAAACCCGCCAGATCAAGAAAATGATCTCGTCCTATGTGGGCGAGAACAAGGAGTTTGAGCGCCAGTACCTGGCGGGCGAGCTGGAGCTGGAGTTCACCCCCCAAGGCACGCTGGCCGAGAAGCTGCGCGCAGGTGGCGCAGGCATTCCAGCTTTCTTCACCAAGACCGGCGTGGGCACCATCGTGGCCGAGGGCAAGGAGCTGCGCGAGTTCGATGGCGAAACCTATGTGATGGAGCGCTCGCTGGTGCCTGATGTGTCGCTGGTCAAGGCCTGGCGTGCCGACAAGTCGGGCAACCTGCAGTTCCGCCTCACGGCGCGCAACTTCAACCCCGCAGCAGCCACGGCTGGCAAGCTTTGCATTGTGGAGGTGGAAGAGGTGGTGGAAACCGGTGCCATTGCACCCGACCAGGTCCATCTGCCCGGCATTTACGTGCACCGCATCGTGCACAACCCCACGCCCGAAAAGCGCATTGAAAAGCGCACCATCACTGACAAGGCTGGCGTCTGAGCCCGCTGCAGCACAACAGTACAGAACAAGCTGGAGAAATCACTATGTCGTGGAGTCAAGACCAAATGGCGGCCCGTGCCGCCCATGAGCTCGAAGACGGCTTTTACGTGAACCTGGGCATTGGCATTCCCACGTTGGTGGCCAATTTTGTGCCCGCTGACAAGGAAGTGTGGCTGCAGTCTGAAAACGGCATGCTGGGCATTGGCCCGTTTCCGACCGAAGACGAGGTGGATGCCGACCTGATCAATGCGGGCAAGCAGACCGTCACCACCATCAAGGGCTCGTCCATTTTTGGCAGCGACCAGTCGTTTGCCATGATCCGTGGCGGCAAGATCAACCTGTCCATCCTGGGCGCCATGCAGGTCAGCGAAAAGGGCGACCTGGCCAACTGGATGATTCCCGGCAAGATGGTCAAGGGCATGGGCGGTGCCATGGATTTGGTGGCGGGCGTCAAGCGCGTGATCGTGCTCATGGAGCATGTGGCAAGAAAGAAGGATGGCACCGAAGACATGAAGATCCTGCCCAGCTGCACCTTGCCCCTGACGGGTGTGGGCGTGGTGGATCGCATCATCACCGACCTGGGCGTGATGGACGTGACGCCCGAAGGCCTGAAGCTGGTGGAGCTGGCGCCTGGGGTGAGCTTTGAGCAGATCCAGTCCAAGACGGGCGTGACCTTGCTGCGCTGAAGCCGCGCGCCGCTGCGCATTGCCTCAAGGGGCCGACTGCCAAATAGGGCGGTCGGCCCTTGTTGTTTGGGCTGTTTCTTTTCGGCGCGGCTGGGGCGTGTACGGGCATGCGAATGAAGGACATTCTGGTTTGCGTCAGCGCGCTGTTCACCAAGCCGTGACAATCGCCGCCATGCAGACCGCCCCCCAAGAAACCACCAAACGCACCTTGCGCTTCATGGCGCTGGCCGCTTTTACCAGCATGGCCTCCATGCGCGTGTGCGACCCCATGCTGCCCGCCTTGTCGCAAGAGTTCAGTGTCAGCACGGGCGATGCCTCGGCGGTGATTGCGGCGTTTGCTGTGGCCTACGGGCTGCTGCAGTTGTTTTATGGCCCCCTGGGCGACCGGCTGGGCAAGACCCGGGTGGTGATTGGCGCCACATCGGCGTGCGCGTTGTTCAGCGCCATCACGGCGCTGGCGCCTAACCTGACGGCGCTGGTGGTGTCGCGGGCGGCCATGGGTGCGTCGGCGGCGGGCATTATTCCGCTGTGCATGGCCTGGATTGGTGACCAGGTGCCCTACGAGCAGCGCCAGGAGACCCTGGCGGGGCTGATGGTCGCGACTGTCTCCGGGATGATGGCGGGCCAGTGGTTTGGTGGCTTTGCGGTGGAGGCTTTGGGCTGGCGCGCAGCGTTTGCGGTGCTGTCGCTGTTGTTTGCCGTGGCCGCCACGCTGCTGTGGCGGCAGGTGAGTGCCGTGGCTGCCCAGGCGCCTGCCGGCGCCACGCCGCAAGCCGCAGCGCCTTTTTCGCTGCGCACCTATTTGTCCAACACCCGCCAGTTGCTGGCCATGCCGCGCGTGCGTTGGGTGCTCACTGTGGTCACCATCGAAGGCGCCTTGGCCTTTGGCACGCTGGCGTTTGTGCCCAGCCGCATGGTCGAGGGGTTTGGCTTGTCGGCCGCCGCCGCCGGGGGCGTGATGGTGCTGTATGGCATTGGTGGCTTGCTCTATAGCCTGTTTGCGCGGCGCTGGCTGGCCTTGCTGGGTGAGCATGGGCTGGCCATGCTGGGAGCTTTGGCCATTGCCTGCGGTTTGTTGTTGCTGGCCTGGTCGCCCGTGGTGGCGTGGGCGGTGGTGGGTTGCTTCTTTGCGGGCTTGGGCTTTTACATGCTGCACAACACCTTGCAGACCCAGGCTACGCAAATGGCCCCCCACGCCCGGGGCATGGCCGTGACCTTGTTCGCGTGCCTGTTGTTCCTGGGGCAGTCGTGCGGGGTGTTTTTGGTGGCGTTGAGTGTGGACCGAGGCTGGCTGGTGCCGGTGTTCACGGCCGCTGCCCTGGGCGTGGTGGCGCTGGGGGCGGTGATTGGCCGCTCGCTGCACCGAGCCCGTGCGATGGACGCCGCAGGGACCAAGGTAGCAGGGGCTTCGTCGGCCAAATAACCTGCGTGTCTTATGACGTAATTTTTTGATGGTTTGATTTTTTATAGCAAAGCAATACAGTTCAGCCCCTGACCCAACTATCCAGCGCCGCTGCGGGTAACCCACCCGGGCGGCGCGCTTTGTTTGCATGATTGAATTACGGGGCATTACCCAGACGTACAAGGGCCCACAAGGCCCGGTGGAGGCCTTGCGAGGCATTGACCTGCACATCACACCCGGCGAGGTGTTTGGCATCATCGGGCGCAGCGGCGCGGGCAAAAGCTCGCTGGTGCGCGTCATCAACCTGCTCAACCGCCCCACGCGCGGCGAGGTCATCGTCAACGGGCGCGACCTGACGAAGCTGAGCGACGCCCAGCTGCGCGAGGCGCGCCGCGACATTGGCATGGTGTTCCAGCACTTCAACTTGCTGTCGTCGCGCACCGTGTACGACAACGTGGCCCTGCCGCTGGAGCTGGCGGGCATGGACAAAGCCGCCATCCGCGAACGGGTGAGCCCGCTGCTGGAGCTGGTGGGCCTGGCCGCCCTGGCCGACCGCTACCCCGCCCAGATCAGCGGTGGCCAAAAGCAGCGTGTGGGCATTGCGCGGGCCCTGGCCAGCCGCCCCAAGGTGTTGCTCAGTGACGAAGCCACCTCGGCGCTGGACCCCGAAACCACCCGTTCGATTCTGGACCTGCTGCGCCAGGTGAACCGCGAGCTGGGCCTCACGGTCGTGCTCATCACGCACCAGATGCAGGTCATCAAGCAGGTGGCCGACCGCGTGGCGGTGATTGAGGCCGGCCAGATCGTGGAGCAAGGCCGCGTGCTGGATGTCTTCACCCAGCCCCAGCAGGCCATCACCAAGAGCCTGATTGACGAAATCCTGCCGCAAGAGCTGCCCGCCAGCGTGCTGCAGCATGTGCGCCACCTGGCAGGCCAGTTGCGCAGCACGGCGCCAGGGCATGTGGGCCAGTTGCTGCGCTTGTCTTACGCGGGCGACAGCGCCTACCAGCCGGTGCTCTCGCGCATGGTGCGCGAGTACGGTGTGGACATGAGCATCCTGCACGGGCAGGTGGACGAGATTCAGGACCAGACTTTTGGCTCGCTGGCGCTGTACGCCACGGGCGAGCCCGCCCGCCTGAGCGGTGCGGTGGAGCACCTGCGCGCCAACGGCGTGCAGGTGCAAGTGGTTGAGAGCGGGGGTTAAAAAGCGATGTTTGCCAATTTCACTGAAGCCATGCTGGAGCTGTTTGTCACCTCGCTGTGGGAGACCCTCATCATGGTGGGCATCTCGGGCATGGTGGGGGCCTTGCTGGGCGTGCCGCTGGGCGTTTTCTTGCGCCTCACAGACCATGGCGGCGTGCTGCAAAACGGCCCGGTCAACAAGCTGGTGGGCTGGGTGGTCAACGCCGTGCGCTCCACGCCTTTCATCATCTTGCTCGTGGCCATCATTCCACTCACACGGTTTGTGACGGGCTCGTCCATCGGCACCGCTGCTGCGGTGGTGCCGCTCACCATTGCGGCTGCGCCGTTTGTGGCCCGCCTGGTCGAAGCTGCCCTGCGCGAGGTGGACCACGGCCTCGTTGAGGCCGCCCAGGCCATGGGCGCCACCACCAACCAGATTGTGTGGAAGGTGCTGCTGCCTGAAGCGCTGCCCGGCATCGTGGCGGGCCTGACCATCACGTTCGTGAGCCTGACCGGCTACTCAGCCATGGCCGGCGCCATTGGCGGTGGTGGCCTGGGCGACCTGGGCATTCGCTATGGCTACCAGCGCTTCTTGCCTGAAATCATGCTGGCCGTGGTGCTGGTGTTGATCTTTTTTGTGCAAGCCGTGCAAAGCCTGGGTGACTGGGCGGTGCGCAAGCTGAGCCATCGCTGAGGACTGCCTGCGACGAATTCAGCGGTTGCTACTTTTTTGATAGCTGCTAGCGCTTGTTATTCAAGCGCTAGCAGCTATTTTTGTTTGTAGTGGCTGACGATGGCGCTGGTTGAGTCAGTACCCTTTGCCTGCGCGGCCCGGGCGTGGAAGAATGGGCGCCATGACACACACGACCCACTGCGCCCAAAGTCCGGCCCCATGGCTGGCACAGCAGGCCCGCGCCGCCTGGCCCTTGTTGGTGTTTTGCGCGTGGGGCGTGGGCGTTGGATGGCCCGTTGCCGATGCGCAGGCCCAAAGCCCTGCAGAGCCAGCGCCGGGCATGGTGGCATCGCCCGATGGCAGCTTTGTGGTGGACGAGCGCATGCGCCTGGCTTGGGCCCGGTGTGTGGAGGGCATGGAGTGGAATGGCAAAACCTGCACCGGCACGCCCTTGATGCTGGACCGCGCCCAGGCCCGGGCACGCGCCAATGAACGCTGGAAGGCCGAAGGGATGGACTGGCGCCTGCCCCGCGCGCCTGAGTTGCAGCACCTGGTGAACAAAGCAGCCCAGCCACCCGGGGTGGATGCGGCCTTGTTCCCCGCAACGCCGCCCGAGTGGCACTGGACATCGACCACCGATGTGAAGGCCGGGCAGGCAAACCAGTACACCTACAGCAACACGATGCAGAACCGCTCAGGCCAGGGCGAAGGCCAGATGTCTTACTTGCACGGCTGGGCCGTGCACATGCGCACGGGCGAGGCACGCAAGGACGTGGGCAAAGACTCCAAGCTGCCCGTGCGGCTGGTGCGCACCTGGGTAGCGCCGTAGCCCTGTGTCAGTGCTGCACGCCTGGGTGCAACGCGGCGGGCGCCGTGGTGGGGGCAGGGGCCACGCGTTCGAGCACATGGCGCGCCATGCTTTGGGCCAGGGCTTCGTCGCGCACCACCACGGTGCCAATGCCGTCTGCGCGCAGCAGGGCTGATTCTTCTTCGCTGTGGCTGCGCACCACAATCTCGATGCCCGGGTTCAAGGCCCTGGCCGTTTCGGCCATCTGGCGCACATGCAAGGTGTCTGGAATGGCGATGACCAGCATGGCCGCGTTGGCGATGTGGGCCTGGATGAGCACCTCGGGCTCAGCTGCGTTGCCCGACACAGCCGCCAGACCTGCATTGCGCAAAGACTCCACCAGCTCCCGGTTCTGCTCGGCCACCACATAGGGCACGCCTTCGGCCCCCAGCGCTTTGGCAATGCTGCGGCCCACCTGGCCGTAGCCCACCAGCACCACCTGGCCCTTGAGGTATTTGCGCTCGGTGCTCATGGGCAATTCGGCATAGGGGTCTTCGCGCCGGTCCAGTCGGCGTGCCAGCTCTGAGCGTTTGAGTAGCCACGCCTGCAGCGGGGCAATGGCGGCAAACAGCAGGGGATTCAGCGCAATGGAGATCAGCGCCCCGGCCAGCACCAGGCTCATGCCCACGGCAGGCAGCAAGCCCAGCGCGACCCCCAGCCCCGCCAGGATGAAGGAGAACTCGCCAATCTGCGCCAGGCTGGCCGCCACCGTGAGGGCGGTATTGAGCGGGTAGCGAAACGACAGCACCAGCGCCAGCGCCGCCAGCGACTTGCCCAGCATGATGATGGCCACCACGCCCAGCACCGGCAGGGGCTGCTGCACCAGCACCATGGGGTCAAACAGCATGCCCACTGACACGAAGAAGAGCACCGAAAACGCATCGCGCAGCGGCAGCGACTCTTGGGCCGCGCGGTGGCTCAACGAAGACTCGCGCATCACCGTGCCTGCAAAAAAAGCCCCCAGCGCAAACGACACACTGAACAGTGCCGAAGCCCCGTAGGCAATGCCAATGGCCGCTGCAATCACCGACAGTGTGAACAGTTCGCGCGAGCCCGTCTTGACCACCTGCCACAGCAACCAGGGCAGCACCCGGCGGCCCACCAGCAGCATCAGCGCAATGAAGGCGGCCACTTGCAGCAGGGTCTGGCCCAGCGCCATCCACAGCGGTCGTGTTTCTTCGGCCTGGGGGGCGGTGCCGCCCAGCAGGCCTGCCAGTGGGGGCATCAGCACCAGCACCAGCACGCAGGCCAGGTCTTCCACCACCAGCCAGCCCACGGCGATGCGCCCGTTCATCGAGTCCAGCACGCCGCGCACCTCCAGCGCCTTGAGCAGCACCACGGTGCTGGCGCACGAGAGCGACAGGCCAAAAATCAGGCCACTGCCCACGCTCCAGCCCATCCACCACGCCATGGCCATGCCCAGCAGCGTGGCCACGGTCATTTGCACCACGGCCCCCGGCACGGCCAGCCTGCGCACCGACAGCAGGTCGCCCAGCGAAAAATGCAGCCCCACGCCAAACATCAGCAGCATCACCCCGATCTCGGACAACTGCGAGGCAATGTGCACATCGGCCACAAAGCCCGGCGTAGCCGGGCCAATCAAAATGCCTGCCAGCAGATACCCCACCAGCGCGGGCAGGCGCAGCTTTTCGGCAATGAAACCAAAGACCAGCGCACCGCCGAAGCCTGCGGCGATGGTGGTGATGAGGGTGATGTTGTGGTCCATGCCGGGTGTCTGGGTTGGAGTGGGCTTGGTGGGCCCCGCTGGAACAGGGTGGGGTGGCAGCTTTGCTGCCCACGTTGCTTGTCAGTATCAGGCAAAGCGGCGGGCGGACCAACCCGGCGTGCCCACAGGGGGCTGCGGCGCAAGGGCTTTTGCAAATGGCCTGCGTGCCACACTCTTTGGGGAAAACACCCACGCCTTTGTCCCGCCTCGCTGCCAGCATGTGGCGCCATACTTAGAGCGGCTAACAAAACTCTTCTGGCGTTGTTGCCGCGTCTTGTCGTACTGCTCGTACTGCCTGCGACGCAGCGCCTAGCCAGAACCGCTCCGCTGAATTTTGTTAGCCGCTCTTAGCGCAAAAGTGTGGACAGGTACTTCCCAAGTTGCCACGCACTGCCTTTAACCCAGGAGACCACACCGCCATGACCCTGCCGTTTCACCCCCTTGATGCCGACTTGTTTGCCCGTGCCCAGCCCCTGCTGGACGATGAATGGCTGACGCAGGACGCAGAGCTGGCCCCGGTGCTGCCCACCGTGCTGGCCCGCAATGTGGGGCAAGACTGGCACAAGGCGGGCACCTTCCGGCACCACTTGGTGGGCGTAACGCGCTCGCTCACCGTGTGGCAGCAGCCGCGCGATGTGCGCATGCTGGGGCTGCTGCACAGCGTGTATGGCAACGCGTTTGTGGACCTGGTCAAGTTCGATCCGGCCAGCGAGCGGGCCCGGCTGCGGGAACTGGTGGGCGAGTCGGCAGAGCATCTGGTGTATTTGTTCTGCACCCAGTCGCGCACGCAGTTTGTGCAAAAGGTGCTGGGCCACGCGCTGGAGGCCGACGGCGGCCTGCTGCTGGACAAGGACGGCGCTCAGCACCGCCTGAGCCCGTACGAGGTGGCCGCCTTCATCATCGTGAGCATGGCCGACACCATCGAGCAGTGGTTCAGCTGGCAAGACGACATCTATTCGCGCTTTCCGCACGTGCAGCACCGCCCGCAGGCTGTGCACTGGGCGGCATCGCTGTGGCCCGGGCCCATGCGGCCTACGGGGCGCATGGTGCACCAGATCAACGGGCTGGCCAAAGCCCTGCAGCACCCGGGGCTCAAAGACCTGCTGCCCATGCCACCCGTGTTCGCGCACTGCAGCCAATACCTGTCTGCCGCCAATGAGGCAGCGGCGGCCTCGCTGTACTGGTCCGTCATCCAGCAAGACCAGCCCCTGGTGGACCTGGATGTGGCCACCGGCGTGCTGGAGAGCGCCGTGCGCCACAACCCCTGGGTGGGCGAGCCGCAAATGGTCCTGGCGCAGCTGTACCTTGCGGCCGGGCGGCAGGACGATGCCAAGGCGGCTGCCACTAGCGCCTTGCACCTGTTCAGCGCCTGGGGCAATTCGTGGGACAAGCGGGTGCAGTGGGACGCCTGGGTGGCCTGGACGCGCATCCTCTTGCAAGCCGCCAATGGCGGCCCTTGGCCCGAGCGGCTGGACAAGCTCAACAACGTGGCGCTGCGCAGTGGCGCATGAGTCTCTATATATGCAGTGAAGGCTAAGATAATTAAAACTTATTCTTTTGAGTTTTAATTGAAGCTGCGTACGATCTGAAACATCTCAATTTGAAAGGTGTTTCTGTGTACAAGCGTTCTTTGCTGCAATCTGCCCTCGCATTGGCCCTGGCTGCCGGTTTTGTGACAGGCGCCTCGGCCCAGGACAAGCCTGTGAAGATTGGCGTGACCGGCGGCCCCCACGCGCAGATTTTTGAAGTGGTGAAGAAGGTTGCTGAAAAAGACGGCCTGAAGATCCAGGTCATCGAGTTCAGCGACTATGTGCAGCCCAACGCCGCACTGGCCTCGGGCGACCTGGACGCCAACAGCTACCAGCACAAGCCTTACCTGGACCAGCAAGTCAAAGACCGTGGCTACAAGTTCGTCTCTGCTGGCTACACCGTCAATTTCCCCATCGGCATCTATTCCAAGAAGGTCAAGAGCCTGGACGAACTGAAGTCGGGCGCCAAGTTTGGTATCCCTAACGACCCCACCAATGGCGGCCGCGTGCTGCTGGTGCTGCAAGACAAGGGACTGATCAAGCTGCGCCCTGAAGCGGGCCTGAAGGCCACGCCCCTGGACGTGACCGACAACCCCAAGAAGATCAAGTTTGTGGAGCTGGATGCCGCCCAACTGCCCCGTTCGCTGGACGACCTGGACGCCTCGGCCATCAACACCAACTACGCCCTGTCTGCCGGCCTGAACCCTGGCAAGGACGCCATTGCCCAGGAAAGCGCCAAGAGCCCTTACGTCAACCTGATCGCCGTGCGCGAAGCTGACAAGGACAAGCCTTGGGTGGGCAAGCTGGTCAAGGCTTACCACTCGGAAGAAGTGCGCAAGTTCATCCAGACCGAGTTCAAGGGCGCTGTGATCCCTGGCTTCTAAGCCGCTGGGTGGATCGCACCCATCTGGAAATCAAAGCGGGCCTCGGCCCGCTTTTTTTATGGGCCTGCGGGCAACCAGCCATGGGGTTTGGCTTGCCGCCCTGAAAACCCGGACACCGTCATCATGTAAGCTTATGTAAACGCATGGCTTAACCTGAATGGAGAGCTGTTTGCCGATGCAGATGCGGATGCCCCAAGCTGAGAAGTGGCTGGTTGCTGGCTGTACAGCCCTGACGGTAGGGCTGTTCGCCGCTGCATTGCTGGCGTCTGACCGTGCCGCCCAGGTTTTTTTCGATAACGCCAGCTGGACGCTGGCGTTTTTGCTTTCGGCCTTTTTGGCGTGGCGGGGCAGGGTGCAGGCGTCGGTGATGGACCACAGCCTGCACAACGGGTTGCTGCTGGGGGCGCTTTTGATTCTGGCGGGGCAGTTGATGTGGAATGTGCAGGTGGCCACGGACTGGAACCCGTTCCCTTCGCCTGCCGATGCTTTATTTTTGGCCGCAGGGCCCGTGTGGGCGCTGACGGTGATGCGCGTGACCTTTCAGCGTATTGCGCCCGACCGGGTCTACCCCGCATCACTGGACTTTGGTGGCGCTGTTCTGGCCCTGCTGGCCGTGACGCTGGTGGTGTATGTGCCCAGTGGCGAGTTGAACACCCTGTTGGTGGGCGCGGTGATGGTGCTGTACCCCGTGAGCTTTCTCACGGCGGCCAGTGTCACGGCGCTGGCGGTGCCCAGCGTGGGGGTGCGCTGGCGGCTCTCGCATGGGCTCATCATTGCGGGCATGGTGTGCTACGGGCTCAGCTGGATGCACTGGAACCTGCTGGCGCTGCATGGCGAGCTGGCGCCGGGCAGCTGGTTCAACGGCTTGTTCTCGCTGGCTGCGCTGGCCCTGGGCTGGGGGGCGCGGTATTTTCAGGCCGAGTTGAGCAACGACGCAGCCTACCGCCACCGCTGCGAGCAGGTGGTGAACCTGGTGCCCCTGGCCACCATGCTGATGGCCAGTGCAACGCTGTGGCTGCTGTTTGCGGCGGCTGGCGCGCGCAGTGTGGTGTACGCCTTGATTTTGGGCTGCTGCCTGTTGGTGCTGGTGCTGGCGGCCCTGCGCCAGGCCATTGTGGTGAGCCTGCTGGACCGCTTGCGCATGGCCGAGGCGGCCATTTTGCGCAACGAAGAGCAGCTCTATCACGTCGCTCACTTCGACATGCTGACGGGCCTGCCCAACCGCCGTTACTTTGAAGACGCGCTCGACCAGGCCGTGCAACTGGCGGTGCAGCAGGGCCCCCAGAGCGGGCAGTGCGTGGCGGTGCTGCTGCTGGATCTGGACCACTTCAACAACGTGAACGAAACTTTTGGCCATCGCACGGGCGACAAGCTGCTGGTGGAGGCCGCCAAGCGCATTGCCGATCATTTGCAAGGGCGCGGCTTTCTGGCGCGGCTGGGTGAGGACGAGTTCATGGTCATGCTTGCGCGCTCGCACACCCGCAACGAGGTCGCGCAGCTGGCCGCTTCGCTGGTCGAGAGCTTCACGCAGCCCTGGCAGCTGCCGGGCGTGGGCGCGCAGTTTGTGGGGGCCAGCATTGGCATCAGTTTGTTCCCTGACGATGCCCCTGATGCTGTCACTTTGGTGCGTAACGCTCACACGGCTTTGAATGCCATCAAGGAGGCAGGGCGCGGCACCTACCGCTTTTATATCGACGAGTTCACCCGACAGGCACAGGGCCGCCAGGCGTTGCGCCGCCGCTTGCACCAGGCGTTGCAGGCCGGAGAGCTGAGCCTGGAGTACCAGCCGCAGGTAGACAGGCGCCAGCAACTGGTGGGGGTGGAGGCGCTGATGCGTTGGCGCCTGGACGGGCGCATGGTGCCGCCCGATGAGTTCATCCCCATTGCCGAGGCCAGTGGCCTCATCGTGCCGCTGGGGCGCTGGGTGTTTGAGACCGCCTGCCGCCAGGCCGCAGTGTGGGACGCTGCGGGCTTCGTGGTGCCGGTGATCTCGGTGAACATCTCCACCATCCAGCTGCGCGAGCCGCAGTTTGCCCAGTCGCTGCTGGCCCTGGTGCATGAGGCCGGGCGCGCACCCGCTGATTTCGTGCTGGAGATCACCGAGTCAGAGCTGTTGGACGAATCCTTGTATGCCGCCGCCGTGGATTTGCGGCACATGGGGTTTGCTTTGTCGATTGACGACTTTGGCACCGGCCATTCATCGCTCATCAAGCTCAAGCGCTTGCCTGTGGGTGAGCTGAAGATCGACAAGGCGTTTGTCAGCGACATCTGCGAAGACGCCAACGACCGCGAGATTTG
The DNA here is from genome assembly GCF_003669015.1 of Acidovorax sp. 1608163. Taxonomy (NCBI): domain Bacteria; kingdom Pseudomonadati; phylum Pseudomonadota; class Betaproteobacteria; order Burkholderiales; family Comamonadaceae; genus Acidovorax; species Acidovorax sp. 1608163. The sequence goes on along the minus strand of NZ_CP033069.1, from coordinate 2,537,715 downwards.
CGCCACCGTGCATGCCCTGGCCCGCACCCTGCAACTGGAGGTGGTGGCCGAGGGCGTGGAGACACAGGCGCAGTTTGACCTGCTGGTGGGCATGGGCTGCCACCGGTTTCAGGGGTGGTTGTTTGCCAAAGCCCAGCCGCCCGAGACCTTGCAGGCGCAGTGGCTGCAACGTGCCGGAGCCCGGCAGCCCCCGCAGGGGGATGAGCACGATGCGATGGATGCCTGTATTTGAGGTTTGGGATAAAAAATGCCCCTGGCGCTTGCAGATAAAGCGCTAGCAGCTATTGTTTTGATAGTAATTGCATGGCGGTTTCTGCCCCCGCCTAGTGGCTCAGGCCCGGCCCACCACCTGCTGCCTGCCACGGGACTTGGCCTCGTACACCAGCGCATCGGCGCGTGCCAGCAAGGCGCTGGTGTTTTCCCCCGCCCGGTAGGCCGTGACCCCAAAGCTGGCGCTGATGGTCAGCGGCGGAACGCTGCCCCCGGCAGGGCGAGCCATGCGCGCTGACTCCAGGGGCTGCTCGGGCAGGCTGCGGCACAGGCGCTGGGCGGTGGCCATGGCGGCGTCCAGCTCGGTTTCTGGCAGTACCACCACAAACTCTTCACCACCGTAGCGCGCCACCCAGTCCACCCCATGGCGCAGGCTGGCGCTGACATGGCTGGCCGCATTGCGCAGCACCTCGTCGCCCAGGGCATGGCCATGGGCGTCGTTGAACTGCTTGAAGTGGTCGATGTCCATGAAGATCACCGACAAAGCCCGGCCATAGCGCTGGGCACGGTCGATTTCTGCGGGCAGCCTGTCTTGCAGCGCGCGCCGGTTGAAGGTGCCCGTGAGCCCATCGGTGACAGACAGGTGCCGAATCTCCTCCAGCAGCCGCTCCAGCTGCTCGGTGCGCTCGGCCACCAGGTCATCCAGGTTGTGGATGTGCTGTTGCAGCGCTGTCTGTAGTTTGATGACGCCCGTCTCCAGCTGGTCGATTTCATCACTGTGGGCCTGGGGCGGGCGGTTCAGCCGCAGCGGGGTGGTCAGGTGGCGAGGGCAAACGTCGTTGGCAAATTCGGCCACGGTTGACAGCGGCTTTTGCAGCAGCTGTTTGAGCATGAAGGCCATCAGCGCGCAAATGCCTGCGGTGAGCAGGCTGTAGCCCAGCAAAATGCGCAGCCCCTCGGCACGCAGCCCTTGCCACAGGTAGTCGGGGTTGCCGGTGAGCTCCAACACCCCCAGCGCTGGCGCACCCTGGGCGGGCTGGGGTGGCAGGATGGCAATCTGGCGCGACACCCCCTGGGCGAGCAGGGCGGGGTTGCCTGCCTCAAAGCGCTGGCCACCCGCTGCTTGCAGGCGTGCGTAGCCAATCTCTGGCTTCTGGGCAATGCGCTGCAGTTGCGCGGCAATAGCCTGGGTTTCTATGTCCCACAGCGCCACGGCCAGCAGCGGCACGCTGGTGTTGGCCACATCGTTGATCGCCATCTCAAACTGCTTTTGGTGCTGGGCGCGCAGCAGCCAGCTTTGCACGCCAAACACCAGCAACGTGCACAACACCGCCAGCACGATGGTGCGGCGGATGAGCACACTGGCAATGGAGCGGAATGGGCGCTGGGGCATGTGGGGCATCAAAGCAGCTGGGCAAAGCCGAACTGGTAGCGTTGAACGGTGGGGTTGAGCACCTTGCTGTAGGGGCGCACGTCCAGCCGATCAAACCCCTGGCCAAAGCGCTGCTGGTAGCGGCGGGCCATGGCCGGGGTGAACAGCGTGAACATGGGGCGCTCCAACTCCAGCCCCTCGCTCGCAAAGTCGCGGCCATGGTGGTAGTCGTACAGCATCACCAGCGCCCAGGCACCGGCGATGAAATGGCCACCCGCCAGCGCCGCCAGTTGGCCGCTGCGCAGGCTTTGCAGCGCTTGCAGTGAGGTATTGACCGAGCTGAACCAGACGGTGCGGCCCGGCTGCCCTGCGCCAGCGGCGACGAGTGCATCCATGGCGCCAAAGGCCATCAGGTCGCTGCCGGTCCACACCAGCCGGGCCTGGGGGTGGCGCTGCAGCAGCCAGCCCATTTGCTCTTGCGCCTTGGCGCGTGACCAGCCCGCGTACACGGTTTGCTCCAGCACCACATCGGGGGCTTGCCGCACAGCGCGCTGCATGCCCTCGTTGCGCTGGATGGATGAGTTGGTGGATCGGTCTCCGGCAATGGCCAGCAGGTGCAGCTTGCCGTCGGGGCCATGGGCGCGCATGGCGCGGCCTTTGGCCATCAGCGCTTGGGCGGTGAGGTAGCCTGCGTCTTGTGCGCGGGGCTCCAGCGAGCCGATCCAGTCCTTGAACTGCTCCCGTGGGCCTCCGTGTTGCACGCGCTCTGGGGTGGTGAGCGTGCTGAACGCCATGAAGCTGCGAATGCCCGTCCCATCAAAAATGCGCAGCAGCTCCGGGCCCGTGCCGTAGTCGTTGGTCAGGATCACGTAGTCCGGCCGCTCTGCGGCGGGGCGTGCGGCGATGGCTTTGGCGATGTTGAACACGCTCAGGTGCTGGCGCTCGGCAAACTGCTCTTCCAGCCGCATTCCCAGGCTGCGCGATGCGGCGTGCATGGATTCGCTCACCGTGCGCCAAAAAGGCTCGTCTTTCTTGCCCGGATTGATGAACGCAATCGTTTGCGCTTGCGCCCACAGCGGCAGGCAGCACATGCAGCACAGCAGCCATCGACGCAGAAACATACAAGCCAATCTCAAGTCCCAGAAGGGCTACCAAGACGCCTTTGCAGCCGTTGACGGGCCAAAGCACCTCGGGTCACCCTGAAAACCGCACGCCAACAAGCCAAAGTGCCTGGAGCGTGTCATGCCGAATTTACATTAATACACAAATGTCTCGGCTTGGGTCAGCGACCGGACAGACTTGAAGATTGTTTGCAATCCTGCAGTGGGCGCAAAAAAGCCCCGGCTTCCTGGGCACGCATGGTGCGTTGCCAGGAAGCCGGGGCTGCAGAGCGCTGTGCGCAGGGGCACTGTGCGCTGTTTCGGGCCGGTCAGGCGGCGGTGTGCGTGCTGATTTGCTGGGCCACAGCGGCCAACGCCTGGGCCTTGGCGTCAGGGCCCATGGAGACCCCTTCAGCGCGCACAAAGCGCACGTCGGTCACGCCAAAGAAGCCCATTACGGTTTGCAGGTAGCTTTCCTGGTGTTCCATGGCGCGGCCACCTTCGCTGGTGGAGTACACACCGCCACGGGCCGAGGCAATGATCACGATCTTGCCCTTGGCCAGGCCTTCGGGGCCGTTGGCGCCGTACTTGAAGGTGCGGCCGGGCTGGGCGAGGCGGTCAATCCAGGCCTTGAGCTGGGTGGGGATGCCGAAGTTGTAGAACGGGGCGCCAATCACCACCACGTCTGCCGCCAGGAACTGGCTCACCAGTTGTTCGGACACAGCGTTTTCGCGCAATTGGGCTTCGCTCAGGCCATCGGTCTGGCCGGTGCGGGGGGCCATGGCGTCCATGGTGAAGTGGTTGGGGGCACTGGCCACCAGGTCCAGGTAGCTCACCTGGGTGTTGGGGTGGCTGGCCTTCCAGGCATCCACCACCTGGGCAGTGAGCTGGCGAGAAACCGAGGCGGCGCCGGCGATAGACGAGTCGATGTGAAGCAATTGCATGGTGTTTTCCGTGATGTCGATGGTGGATGCCGCCAGACTTTGCGGCCATGGGTGAATTGTGATGGGGCTCACAAAGATTGATAAGCTGCCGCAAATGCGATAGATTGTTCTAAAAATGGAACAATCGGAGTGAGTGCATTGGGGCTGTGCGCGTGACTTTGCAAGCCGCAATACATGCTCCCTGCGCTTGATTCCTTGGCTTTTCAACCCTTGTGGACGGCTGGCCCATGCAAGACCTGAACGACATGCTGTACTTTGCCGAGGTGGTCGAGCGCGGTGGCTTTGCGGCCGCCGGGCGGGCCCTGGGCATCCCCAAGTCGCGCCTTTCGCGCCGGGTGTCTGATCTGGAAGCCCACCTGGGTGTGCGCCTGCTGCAGCGCACCACGCGCAAGCTCTCGCTGACCGAGGTGGGCGAGGCCTATTTGCGGCACTGCCAGGCCATGCGCGAATCGGCCCAGGCCGCAGCCGACACCGTGGCCCAGGTGCAAACCGAGCCGCGTGGCACGGTGCGCGTGAGCTGCCCCGTCACGCTGGCCCAAACCGTGTTGGCCGAGCTGATGCCCGCGTTCTTGGCGCAGCACCCGCTGGTGCGGGTGGAGATGCAGGTGAGCAACCGGGCGGTGAATGTGGTGGAGGAGGGGATCGACGTGGCGCTGCGGGTGCGCCCTTCGCTGGAGGACAGTGCCAGCATGGTCGTCAAACGGCTGGACCGGGCCACGCAGGTGCTGGTGGCCAGCCCGGATTTGCTGATCCGCCAAGGCACCCCTCAAACCCTGGAGGACCTCGCCCGCATTGACAGCATTGCCATGTCCGCCCCTGACGGGCGCGCCACCTGGAGCCTGATTGGCCCAGGCGGCGTGCACCAGGTGGTGCACTACACACCGCGCTATGTGGCCGACGATTTGCTCACGCTCAAGTTTGCTGCGCTGGCTGGCACGGGCATTTGCTGGCTGCCCGACTACATGTGCCAGGAGGAAATGCGCGAGCGCCGCCTGGTGCGCGTGCTGCCCGACTGGGCGCCACCGCCAGCCATCGTGCACGCGGTGTTTGCCTCGCGCCGGGGTCTGTCGCCTGCAGTGCGGCGCTTTCTGGACTACCTGGGCGAGACCATGCCGGGGCGCAACAGCCTGGCCACCCGTGCCGATTTGCAGGGCCTGGAGGGCGCCGGTATCTGAGCGGGGGCTGCGCTTGCCGCGCCATGAGGGGCTTGGCAAGCGGATTGTTGCCAGCGTTGTTCTGGGTCTTATTGCGTGGCGTGGGGCTGTTTTGGCGGCACAATGCAACCAATTGAAACCGTATCGAAGGGCGTCTCCATGTCCGCTTCGGTGTCTGCACGCCAACCTGCCGTGACCTCTCATTTGATCGACCAAGACATCCAGAAGGCCCGGGCGCATCCCAGCGTGCGGGCGATTGTGATTCCGCCATGCCCCGAGTCACTGGTGCGCCTGCAAGAGATCATTGCCGCGCCCGAGCTGGACTCCGCCGCCATGGAGCAGTTGGCGTCTTCGGACGTTGCCATGGCTGCCGCCTTGATCCGCACCGCCAACAGCCCCCTTTATGCCCTGGCGCAACCCGTGCAAACCGTGGGTATGGCCCTGACGGTGCTGGGCCTGCAACCCTCGGTGGAGTTGTTGTCTGCCTTCATCACCCGCAATGCGCTGCATGTGCGCACGCCGCTGCTGGAGCATTTTTGGGAAAGCTCGCAGCGCAAGGCCATTGCTTGCGAGCACATTGGCCGCCAGCTCTACAGCTTTGACCCAGGGCTGGGCTACAGCTTTGGGCTGTTTTGCCATGTGGGCATGCCCGTGCTGGTGAAGGCGGTGCGAGGCTACGCCGGCACCGTGACCGAAGCCCTGGCCCGCAAAGACCGCACTTTCACCCAGACCGAGAACGCATCCCACCGCACCGACCATGCGGTGATGGGCGCCATCGTGGCGCGCACCTGGCACCTGCCGCCCGAGGTGGCGCAGGCCATCTGGTTGCACCACGACTTTGCCTGCCTGAACGATGAGCGGTTTGACGCGACCGTGCGGCACTTGGTCGCCCTGGGCTTGCTGGCCGAGTTTCTGGTCAACCACCACGAAAACCTTTCACCCACGCGCGAGTGGCAGCAACACGGCCAGGCCTGCATGGAGCACCTGCACGTAACGCAGGACGAGTTGGACCACTGGATTGACGAGCTGTACGCCGCCTTTGAAGGCGTGATGCAGTAGCCGCTTCGCTCCCCCTTGCCTGGCAGGCATGGGCGGAGGGCCCGCCAAAGCAAACGGCCTGCGTTGTGTAACGCAGGCCGTTTCGGTTTTGGGGGCGTAGAAGGGCGTTTACAGCTTTTTCACCAGCACCTGGCTCTTGCGGTCCCAGTTGTATTTGCGCTTGCGGGCATCGGGCAGCCAGTCGGGGTCCACGGGCTGGAAGCCGCGTTTGATGAACCAGTGCATGGTGCGGGTGGTCAGCACAAAAATGCTTTCCAGCCCCATGGCGCGGGCGCGCTGTTCGATACGCTTGAGCAGCTTTTCGCCGTCGCCCGTACCCTGGCTTTGGGGCGATACGGTGACCGCAGCCATTTCGGCTGTTTTGGCCTCGGGGTAGGGGTACAGCGCGGCGCAGCCAAAAATCACGCCGTCGTGGTCGATGATGGTGTAGGTGGCAATGTCGCGCTCGATCTCGGTGCGGTCACGCTTGACCAGCGTGCCGTCTTTTTCAAACGGCTCAATCAACTGCAGGATGCCGCCCACATCGTCAATCGTGGCTTCGCGCAGTTCCTCGAGCTTTTCGTCGATGACCATGGTGCCGATGCCATCGTGCACATACACCTCCAGCAGCAGCGACCCGTCCACCGAGAACGGCAGAATGTGGCTGCGCTCCACCCCGGCTTTGCAGGCCTTGACGCAGTGCTGCAGGTAAAAGCCGGTGTCTGACGGTACCTGGGCGCTGGGCAACTGCGCCAGCAGGGCCTGGGCTGCGGCCAGTGGCAGCTCGGTGTCGATGGGGTTGTCTTCGCTCTCGGGCTCGCCGGGCTGCATGCGGATGCCAGGCACTTCGGTCAAGAAGATCAGCTTGTCGGCCTGCAGCTCAATCGCCACGCTGGTGGCCACTTCTTCCATGCTCAGGTTGAAGGCCTCGCCGGTGGGTGAAAAGCCAAAGGGCGAAAGCAGCACCAGCGCGCCCATGTCCAGTGTGCGGGTGATGCCCGCCACATCCACCTTACGCACCAGGCCTGAGTGCTGAAAATCCACCCCATCCACAATGCCCACGGGCCGTGCGGTGAGGAAGTTGCCCGAAATGACGCGCACCGTAGCGCCTGCCATGGGCGTGTTGGGCAGCCCCTGGCTGAAGGCGGCTTCAATTTCGTAGCGCAGTTGGCCTGCGGCTTCCTGGGCGCAGTCCAGCGCCACCGAATCGGTGATGCGGATGCCGTGCGAATACTTGGCCGCATGCCCCTTGGCGGCCAGCTGCTCGTTCACCTGGGGCCTGAAGCCGTGTACCAGAACGATCTTGACGCCCATGGCCTGGATCAGCGCCAAGTCTTGCGCAATGTTGTGCAGCTTGCCCGCCGCAATCGCCTCACCCGTCAGCCCGATCACAAAGGTCTGGTTGCGAAACTTGTGGATGTAAGGCGCCACAGAGCGAAACCAGGGCACGAAAGTGAAGTTGAAAACAGCGGACATGGCAGTGGGACGGGGCCTCAGGGTGGGAGCATGGCAGACGGCGAAAGGCGACCGCTCTGGGTCGCCAAGTCGCGCATCATAAGCATGCAAAGCAAGTTTGTGCGTGACAAACCGCTCATTGCGCCGCGCACTGGCCCTGAAATTGGGCCAGCCGCTGCGCAAAGGGCTCCAGCACCAGCGTCTCATCCGCCCCCACCGGGGCACTGGAGCGAATCTGCAGCCCTTGGGCCCACAGCAGTTGCTGCATCTCGGTCTGGACGATCATGCCGTGCTCCATCAGCGCACTGACCAGGGCGTTGAGCGCTGCCTGGTGTTCGCTCAGCAGTGCTTGCGCACGCTGGTACTGCGTTTGCAGCAGGGCTTCAATCGCAGCGTTGCTGGGCGCCACATCGGTGTTGATGTGGTTGTCCATTTCCAGCGTCACATCGGTGCGGCTGATGCGGCCATCAAAACCCAGGTGCCTGACATAGCGGGCAGCTTCCGCCGTGACCTGCTTGTAGTCCTGCTCGGCGCCCGTGGTGCAGGCCATCTCGCCAAACACCATGGCTTCGGCCACGCGCCCGGCAAGGCCCACGCACATCATGTCCAGTGCGTTTTGCCGCGTGGTGACCTTCAGGCCCGCAAAGCTGTTGTAGCCACCTTCGAACGAGGCAATGTTGATCTTGACCTCTTGCGGCGCCTGGCCAAACAACAGGCAGTACACCAGTGCATGGCCCGCCTCGTGCACCGCCAGCAGCGCCCGAAAATCGGCATTGGCCCGCTGCTTGAGCCGGTTCAGCTCCAAAGAGACTGCAAAGCGGCTCTCTTGCTCGGTTCCGCTCGCGTCCCGCCCGGACACCCGCAATTCGCGCTTGTCTGGGCTCAGGCCAATGGCAAAGGTCTGGGCCAGGGGCAATTGTTGTTCCAGCACCCACAGCGCCGCGTTCACCAGGTTGGCGCTGAGGATGGCGTGCACCGAAGAAAACAGCGGCCGCGTGCCCTGCGCCGGAAACACTGCGTTGGCGTACAGCTCATCGCGCAGGTCTTGCCCGATGTGGAACTGCACACCACATTGGGCGGCAATGTCGTGCACATAGCGGTGGCACAGATTCTGGATGAGGCGCTCGTACGTGGCTTTGCTGAACGAGGGGTAGATCACATGCTCGTTGCCCAGCCGCGCAATTTGCTCGGGCTTGAAGCGTTCGCCCAGCGCCTTTTTCACGTCAATGAGCGAGAGCTTGCGGGTCAGGCGGTGAAAGATGTCGGCGTCGGTGTCGCAGTCTTCCACCCGCTGTGCGGTCTCGTGGTACATCTCGTCCAGGTTGCCGCACACAAACACCAGCAGCTTGCTGTAGTCCGTCTCCCAGGCCTGGCTGGACTGCTGGAAGCGGGCGTAGAGCGACTGCACCTTGCCGGAGGGCCACTGCATGATCTCGCCCAGGGGCTCTTGCAGCTTGAGCATGCGTTTGAGTTCCTGCGCGTCCCATGCGTCCAGCTGAAAGCGGTAGGCGGCCTTGCCCGTGCGTTTTTCGTCCTCCTCGTCCTCGGCCCGCTCTGCGTCGTACTGGGCATCGGCCAGCTTGCGCTCAATGTTGGACAGCGCGCTGAGCGCAGGTGGCAGGCGCCCGTCTGACAGCAGCGTCCACACGTCCTGGTAGCGCTCCACCTTCACATCCCCACCTTTGGTATCCACTGTGCGAAAGCGCTGGAACTCGTCCAGCACCAGCATGCCTGGCGCGCCTTCGTGGATGCCGGAGTCACTCAGCATGCCTGAGATGGTGGAGCTGCGGTAGCTGGCGCCGTGGCTGAAGCCATCCATCTGCACTTCAACAAAGCGGTCGTAAAAGCCCAGCAGCTGGGCCAGGCGCCGCGTGAGCTGGGTCTTGCCCGTGCCTGTCAGTCCCCACAGGCAGACGATGACCGGGCGGCTGATGAGCTGCGGCAGCACGTACCAGGCGCGGATGGCGTCGATGACACGGTCAATCACATCGTCGATGCCAAACAGCTCTGCCTTGAGCTGCGCAGCGGCATGGGCCAGGGTTTGCTGGCGCAAGGCCAGCGTGGCTGTAGTAGGTGGGTTGTGCGAGATGGGCTGGCCAGATGGGTCGGATGGGGCGGATGGACCCAGGACAGCTTGGGCTGCCGCAGCACCTGCCTTTGCCTGTGCCGCCCCTGCGGGCTGGTGAGGGCCGAAGCCCTGGGTGAGCCGCCCCTGCAGCCCGTGGGCTGCGTGCAAGAGCGACCCGTTGGAGTACGGATTCGGTTCAGTCATTGAATATCTGGTTTTGAATCGCCTTGCGCAAGGCGACGTTGTCCGCACGGCGCTGGGCCCCACGGGTTCGGATGTGCTTGCCCGCTGCACTGGACAGGCTGCGTTGGGCCATGGCGGCGGCCACAGGGTTTCGGGGCGGGCCCGAGGCTTCGAGTTTCAGCACCAGGGGCTGCTTCATGCGGCGCAGCTTTTTGATTTCACCCTGGGCGTAGGCCCGAGACAGTTTTTTTGCACTCATACGTTGTGCGTTCCACAAACAAAAAACCCCGGCGATGTAGCCAGGGCTTGTGGAGCGCAAACGAAAGCGCTGAGCCGTGGCTGAACTGAGTGTGCACAGTCCAGCCGGGGCGGTGGACTGTGGTCAGGTGTGTGCGAAGAAGTTGGCAGACATATCGGGACCTCCAGTGCTTTCAGCGCCGTGCCGGGGTGGCAGGCTTTGCTTGAAAGAAGGCGCGATTGTGGCGGCGCAGTGCCTTGCCTGCAAGCCAAATGGCCCGAGCGAGGCTAAAAATGTCGCGCCAAACGCACAAAACGGAAGGGCAGGGCGCCTTGGCACAGGGGCGTGCTGCCGATAATGCGGGGCTATGTCTTCTTCTGATCCGCGTTTGTCCGAGTCTTCCCCCGCTTCCGCCCCGCCTGCTGCCCAGTCCGCAGCCCCTCTACGCATCGAATTCCCCGAATCCCTGCCCGTGTCGGGCAAGCGCGACGAGATCATGGAGGCCATCACCCAGCACCAGGTCATCATCGTGTGCGGCGAAACCGGCTCGGGCAAGACCACCCAGCTGCCCAAGATTGCACTGGCGCTGGGCCGTGGCAAGTGCAATGCCAAGCCGGGACAGAAAGGGCAGCTGATTGGCCACACCCAGCCGCGCCGCATTGCCGCCAGCAGCGTGGCCAAGCGCATTGCCGAAGAGCTGAAAACGCCACTGGGGGACGTGGTGGGCTTCAAGGTGCGGTTCCAGGACCGCCTGAGCCGGGATGCCTCCGTCAAGCTCATGACCGACGGCATCTTGCTGGCCGAGACGCAGACCGATCCTCTGCTCAAGAATTACGACACCATCATCATCGACGAGGCGCACGAACGCAGCCTCAACATTGACTTCCTGCTGGGCTACATCCGCCAGATCCTGCCGCGCCGACCGGACCTCAAGGTCATCGTCACGTCGGCCACCATCGATGCTGACCGGTTCGCAAAGCACTTTGAAAGTGCCAAGGGTCCAGCACCGGTCATCATGGTGTCGGGCCGCACCTTCCCGGTGGAGCAACGCTATCGCCCGTTTGAAGACAGCCGCGACTACGGCCTGAACGAGGCCATTGCCGATGGCGTGGACGAACTCTGGCAGGGGAATGCGGCGGGCGACATCCTGGTCTTTTTGCCCGGCGAGCGCGAGATCCGCGAGGCCGCCGACCACCTGCGCAAGCACCTGTCGCACCAGCCCGTAATGCGCAATGCCGAGGTGCTGCCGCTGTTTGCGCGCCTCAGTCAGGCCGAGCAGGACCGCATCTTTGATGGCCACACCGGCCGCCGCATCGTGCTGGCCACCAACGTGGCCGAGACCTCGCTCACCGTGCCTGGAATTCGCTACGTGATTGACGCAGGCACAGCGCGCGTGAAGCGTTACAGCTTCCGCAGCAAGGTGGAGCAGCTGCTGGTGGAGCCCATCAGCCAGGCCGCCGCCAACCAGCGTGCGGGCCGCTGCGGCCGGGTGGCCAACGGCATCTGCATCCGCCTGTACGACGAGGCCGACTTCAACGGCCGCCCGCGTTTTACCGACCCGGAAATCCTGCGTTCATCTCTCGCAGGCGTGATCCTGCGCATGAAGTCGCTGCACCTGGGCGATGTGGTGCAGTTCCCGTTCATCGAGGCGCCCTCGGGCCGTGCGATTGCCGACGGCTACCAGTTGCTGGCCGAGCTGGGTGCGGTGGACGATGCCAACGAGCTGACCCCCATGGGCACGGAGCTGTCGCGCCTGCCGCTCGACCCCCGCGTGGGCCGCATGATCATCGAGGCGCGCGACCGCAAGGCGCTGGAGGAGGTGTTGGTGATTGCCAGTGCCCTGAGCGTGCAGGACGTGCGCGACCGGCCGCTGGAAGCCCAGCAACAGGCCGACCAGGCACACGCCAAGTTCGACGACGACAAGAGCGAGTTCAGCGGCTACCTCAAGCTGTGGAAATGGATCAACGAGGCCCGGGGCGGGGCACCCAGCCTGCCGTCGGCCCGCGCGCAGAAGGCCATGGCCGCGCACAAGGCGCCCTCACAGGCCTTTTTGCCCGTGGCGCAGCGCAGTGGCGGTGGCAGCCCTGTGGCCGCGCCTGCCCCATCCACTGCCGCCCCAGCCGCTACCCATAAGCTGAGCAACCGCCAGTACGAGCAGCTGCTGCGCCAGAACTTCATCAGCATCCGCCGCCTGCGCGAGTGGCGCGACATTCACACCCAACTGCTCACCGTGGTGACCGAGCACAAGTGGCAGATCAACACCCAGCCTGCGAGCTATGAGCAACTGCACCTGTCCATGCTGGCCGGGCTGTTGGGCAACGTGGGCGCCAAGGGCGACGAGGAAGACTGGTACCTGGGCGCGCGGGGCATCAAGTTCTACAAGCACCCCGGTGCGCACCTGAGCAAGAAGCCCGGGCGCTGGATCATCGCGTCGGAGCTGGTCGAGACCACGCGCCTGTTCGGCCGGGGCATTGCCGCCATCGAGCCGCAGTGGCTGGAGCAGATGGGTGGCCATTTGCTGAAGAAGCAGCTGCTGGACCCGCACTGGGAAAAGAAGTCGGCCGAGGTGGTGGCGCTGGAGCGCGCCACGCTGTATGGCATCGTGGTCTACAACAACCGCCGTGTGAACTTCGGCAAGGTCGATCCCTACGCCGCACGCGAGATCTTCATCCGCGAGGCCCTGGTCGGCTGCAACTGGGAGACCAAGCTGCCCTTCCTGGCCGCCAACCAGAAGCTCATTGCCAAGGTCGAAGAGCTGGAGCACAAGTCCCGCCGCCAGGACGTGCTCGTGGACGACGAACTCATCTACGCCTTCTACGACCAGCAACTGCCGCCCGAGGTGTGCAGCGGCCACAGTTTTGAGGCCTGGTACCGCGAGGAAAGTAAAAAGCGGCCCGAGCTGCTCAAGCTCACCCGCGAGGAGCTGATGCGCCACGAGGCCGCAGGCATCACCACCAACGCGTTTCCCAAAACCGTGCGCCTGGGCGGCGTGGACTGCGCCGCCACCTACCTGCACGAGCCCGGCGATGCGCGCGATGGCATCACCGTGACCATCCCGCTCTTCGTGCTCAACCAGGTGAGCGACGAGCGCTGCGAATGGCTGGTGCCCGGCATGCTCAAGGACAAGATCCAGGCGCTGCTCAAGAGCCTGCACCAGCGCCCGCGCAGCCGCTTCGTGCCGCTGCCCGAATCGGCCGCGCGGCTGGCCGAGCTGTTCAACGCGCCCGAGCGCTTTGGCACCGGCAGCCTCACCGATGCGCTGCTCAAGCAGGTGCGCGACGAGACCTCGCTCGACGTGAAGCGCGCCGACTTCAAGCTCGACATGCTCAGCCCGCATCTGTTCATGAACTTCCGCGTTGTCGATGAACACGGCCGCCAGCTCGGCCATGGCCGCAACCTGGGCGCCCTCAAGGCCGAATGGGGTGCCAAGGCGCGCGGTGCGTTCCAGGCGCTGGCAGGTCTGAAGTTGGGTGCTGTGGCTGCACACAGCGAGAAATCTGAATCAAATATGCCCCCAGCGCTTGATAATAAAGCGCAAGAAGCTATCAAATCAGGAGTAAAAGGCGCAAACCCCGTCTCGACAAAACCGGCAAGCGCTGCGCCATCGGCCCCGGCAGGCCAGCGTTACACGAGCTGGACGTTTGGTGAGCTGCCTGAGCTCATGGAGATCAAGAAGGGCGGGCAGACGCTGGTGGGCTTCCCTGCGCTGATTGATGGCGGCGATGGCGTCACCATCGAGGTCTTCGATGAACCCGAGGTGGCCGCCGCCAAACACCGCGCGGGCCTGCGCCGTCTGTTTGCGCTGCAGATCAAGGACGCGCTCAAGTACCTCGAAAAGAACATCCCCGACCTGCAGAAGATGGCCGTGGCCTACATGCCGCTGGGGACGCAGGAAGAGTTGCGCACCCAGATCATCGACGTGGCGCTGGACCGCGCCTTTTTGCTCGACCCCCTGCCCACCGATGAGTTCGACTTCAAACGCCGCGTGGAAGAAGGGCGAGGGCGCCTGACCTTGATCGCCAACGAAGTCGCGCGCCTGGCCGCCACCATCCTCACCGAATACGCGGCAGCCGCCCGCAAGATCAAGGACACCAAGAACGCGCCTGACGCGACAGCGGACGCCTTGCAGCAACTGCAACGCCTGGTGCCTAAGAACTTCATCGCCGTGGCGCCGTGGGCGCAGCTGGCCCACTACGCGCGCTACCTCAAGGCCATCACCCTGCGCCTGGACAAATACCGCGCCGACCCCGCCCGCGATGCCGCCAAGCTGGCCGAGCTGCGCCCGCAAGAGCAGCGCTACTGGCGCCTGGTGGCCGAGCGCAAGGGTGCGGTGGATGCGCGCATGCAAGAGCTGCGCTGGCTGCTGGAGGAGTTGCGTGTGAGCTTCTTTGCGCAAGAGCTGCGCACACCCCAGCCGGTGAGCGTGAAGCGGCTGGACAAGCTGTGGGCGCAGATCCAGAGCTGATATTGCGTCGGTTTTCTGTGGCCTGGGGACGGCCTGCTTTTCGCCACTGTTTGACCACAGCGAAGACCGCAGTGCGCGCGTGCGGCAAGGGCTGACGCAGGCCGCAGTATCGCTTGCGGTCACCTTGGCGACGCAGGCGCGGGGCATCCCCCATTGCTCCCCACTGGCGAGGCCTCTAGGCTTGCAGGCTCAAGGAGATCTGTAATCCATGCGCCCTCACTACCAGTTCTGGCCCCATCGCTTGCCCAAATCCATCACTGTCCCATCGACTTCGCTTTGGGACAACTTGGCGATCAGCGCGCGCCGCTATCCAGACAAGGCGGCCCTGGTCTTTTTTGGCCGGTCGCTGAGCTATCGGCAGTTGATGGAGGGCGCCGAGCGCATGGCAGCCCGGCTGGCTGCGTTGGGCGTGCAGCGGGGTGATCGCGTGGTGCTGTGCATGCAGAATTGCCCGCAACTGGTGATGGCGCACTTTGCCATCTTGCGGGCCAATGCGGTGGTGGTGCCCGTCAATCCGATGAACCGGGCTGAGGAGCTGAAGCACTACATCACCGACCCGGACACCAGGGTAGCCTTCACCACCGGCGACTTGGCGCCAGAACTGGCCAAAGCCAGCAACGCGCTGCCGCCCGCTGAGCGCCTCGCGCACCTGGTGGTGGCGCAGTTCAGTGATGCGTTTGATGTGGATGTGGCGGGCGCTGATGCTCCGCCTGAGGCTTGGCGCGAATGGCTGGGCACGCGCCACCCCCTGCCAGTACTGGATGGAGGCCAGGCCCATGACTGGACGGAGGCCTTGGCCTGTGTCGATGCGCCGCCTGAGCTGGTTGTGGGGCCGAATGACCTGGCGCTGCTGCCCTACACCAGCGGCACCACGGGCCTGCCCAAGGGGTGCATGCACTTGCACAAAAGCATCATGCACAACGCTGTGGCCAGCAGTCTGTGGGGCACGGGCTCGGTGGACAACGTGACGCTGGCCGTGGTGCCCATGTTCCATATCACTGGCATGGTGAGCGTGATGCACGCATCCATCTACAGTGCTGCCACCATCGTGGTCATGCCGCGCTGGGACCGGGACCTGGCTGGGCGCTTGATATCACGCTACCAGGTGACGAACTGGACCAACATCCCCACCATGGTCATTGACTTGCTGGGCAGTCCGAACTTTGCGAGCTACGACTTGTCGAGCCTGGTCTACATCGGCGGCGGTGGGGCTGCGATGCCGCAAGCGGTGGCGCAGCGTCTGTTGGAGCAGTATGGGCTGCGGTACTCAGAAGGCTACGGCCTGACGGAGACGGCGGCGCCATCGCACTCCAACCCCCCCGACCACCCCAAGCAGCAGTGCCTGGGCATTCCGTTCATGAGCACCGATGCGCGAGTGGTCGACCCCGACACGCTGCAGGAGCTGGCTGTGGGTGAGCAGGGTGAAATCATCATCCACGGCCCCGAGGTGTTTGAGGGCTACTGGAAGCGACCGGATGCCACAGCGTCGGCTTTTATCGAGTTCGAGGGCAAGCGCTTCTTTCGCTCAGGTGATCTGGGGCGCATGGACGAGGAGGGCTACTTTTTTCTGACCGATCGCTTGAAGCGCATGATCAACGCCAGCGGCTTCAAGGTGTGGCCTGCCGAGGTGGAGGCGCTGATGTTCCGCCACCCCGCAATCCAGGAGGCCTGCATCATCGCGAGCAAGGACAGCTATCGGGGGGAGACGGTGAAGGCGGTGGTGGTGCTGCGTGCATCGCACAAAGACACTACCGAGCAGCAGATCATGGACTGGTGCCGCGAGAACATGGCGGTCTACAAGGTGCCGCGCATTGTGCAGTTTGTGGATGCGCTGCCCAAGAGCGGCAGCGGCAAGGTGATGTGGCGCACCCTTCAAGAGCGTGAGGTGGCGCCGAGTTGATGGGGCTCGCGCTGCTCTTGCCTTGGCTTTGGGTGAAATGACGGGTTCAGCAGAGCCAGCGGCTGGCGTTTGTCAGGTGTGAAGTGGGTCAGTTGCCTGAGCTGACCGATACCTGGATCAGCTCTGCCAAGTCTCGCTCCAGCAGAGCGGGGTCACCCAGCTGCAATTCAATCAAGCGCCGCAGGTGGGTGACGCTGTCAAGGTCAATGCTTCGGCACAGCAGCCCAGCATGGTTGCCGTCCACATGGGCAATGCCGGCGGTCATGGAGATGTGGTCGCCAGTTTCTGCCAGCGGCACCGTGAGCTGGCAGGGCATGCCTGCGGGCACCATGGCGTTGTCGGGCAGGGTCACCAGTGCGCCTTTGAGCGATAGGTCAAGAACTTGCACGCTGAAGGCTGCGGTGGCGATGGTCAACAGCGCTGGTGCGTCAAATTGCACGCGCACGTAGTGGCGGCGTTCGTGGGGCATGTGCGGTCTCCTGGGCCGGGATGGTGCGAACCATCCTAATCCAAAGCCCTTCCGTCCTCCAGCACTTTTCCCAGGGTTTCATCGAATCCGGCTCCATACACAAAAATGGCCCGCACGCCCTGACAAAGAGTCAAAAACCCTGTGGTTACAAAAAAAGCAGGCCAATTGCCATGCTTTGGCTCAGGGCTGGTTACAAACGGGATGAATTAAAATCATTGGAGTGAGTGATGGGTTTTTTCAACCGCGCATGCCCCGCTGTGGGCGCCTCTATCGTATTGCTGCTGGCGGCGGGCGGCGCTAATGCACAAGCCTATGTGAACGCCACGGTGGATGGGCAGATCGTTCCGGGCGTTTATGGCCGCATCCAGATTGGCAATGCAGCGCCCCCGGCATTGATCTATGCCGAGCCTTTGATCATCCACCGTCCCCAAATGCCGGTTCAGCGTGCGCCTATTTACATGTACGTACCGCCTGGGCATGCCAAAAACTGGGGGAAGCATTGCGCGCGCTACAACGCCTGTGGCCAGCCCGTGTACTTTGTGCAGGAGCCGCCCCGCCGTCAGCCGCCCCGTGGTCCCCACTATGGCGGCCCGTCCCGCGGGGATCGGAATGACCACCACGATGAGCGGCCTGGGCGTGGTCGTGGCCACGACCGAGGGGACCATGATGACCACCGTGGCCACGGGCGTGGGCATGGCGGTGGTCACAGGGACTGAGAGCAGCTAACAAAGCTAAGCTAAGCGAAGCGGCTCTGGCTAGGCGTTTCGCCGCAGGCAGTACAAGCAGTACGCCAAGGCGAGGCAACGACGCCAGGGGAGTTTAGTTAGCCGCTCTGAGTGAGTCTCAGGCGGCAGGTGGGGCTTGCTGGCTTTCTTCTGAAGAAGCCAACAAATCCCAGCTGGCCATGAAAAGGGCTGCAATGGTGGGGCCAATCACGAAGCCTGTCAGCCCAAACATGGCCATCCCGCCCAATGTGGAGATGAGCACCACGTAGTCGGGCATTTTGGTGTCTTTGCCGACCAAAATGGGGCGCAGGATGTTGTCTACCAGCCCGATCACGCACACGCCAAACAGCGTGAGCACGACCCCCTGCCAAACCGCGCCAGTGGCCAGAAAGTAGATGGCGACGGGCACCCAGATCAGGCCAGCGCCCACGGCGGGCAGCAGGGACAAGAAGGCCATCAGCACGCCCCACAGCACGGGGCCCTGGATGCCCAGAATCCAGAAGATCAAGCCACCCAAGGCGCCTTGTGATGCGGCCACCACGATGTTGCCCTTGACGGTGGCGCGAATGACGGTGGTGAATTTGGTGACGAGCTGTTTCTTGTGCTCGTTGTCCAGAGGGGTGGCTTGCCCAATGCGCAGCGCCAGGCTGCGTCCGTCACGCAGCAGGAAAAACAGCAGGTACAGCATGATGCCGAAGCCCACCAGAAACTCCAGGGTGTTTTGTCCGATGCTGACAGCCTGGGTGGCGATGATTTGGCTTGCCTGTACGGCCACAGACGACAGCTTTTGTTGAATCTGGGCCACGCTGGTGAGGTTCAGGCGCTCCAGCAGCCCGACGGCCCAGGTCGGCAAGGCCGCGACGATTTGCTGGAAGTACGCACCAAAATTGAGTTGCCCAGAGCGCAGCCGTTCGTAGATGGCGTTGGCCTCTTGGACCAGCGAGACCGTGATCAGCGACATGGGCAAGATCACCACCACCAAGCACAGGCCCAGGGTGCACAGGGCAGCCAGATTCTCGCGCCGGGGCATGCGCCGCAGCATTTTGCGGTGCAATGGGGCAAACAGAATGGCCAGCACCATGCCCCAGAAGATCGCACCGTGAAATTGCCAGAGGATGGCGCCAAACGCAACGGTGACGAGCGTTAGCAAAAGCAGAAAGGTTTTTTGCTGGAGCGGGTGTTGGGTCATAGAGCCTTTGGGGGCAGGGTGATCAAAAGCACAAGTGCAAAACCCGCAATGTACGACACCGTTGCTGATGAATGGGCTGGCGCGCCGGGACGCCTTTGGGCTTGATCTTGGTTAATGCCGTGTTCGGTGGCACAATGGCGCCCGCAACCCTAGGCCCTTCCCCAGCCACAGTCGCATCCGCCAATCGGTTCAGCCGTGTCGCGGAAGGTTTCTTAACCAGCTAATGCTTTCCCAAGGAAAGCGGAGGTCAGCGGAATATGAGCGATACGACATCCGTCTATCAAGCCTACCAAGGCAACACCTACCTCTTCGGCGGCAATGCGCCCTATGTCGAAGAGATGTACGAAAACTACCTTGCCAACCCTGGCAGCGTGCCTGACAACTGGCGCGAGTATTTTGATGCGCTGCAGCATGTTCCTGCGGTAGACGGTAGCAATGCCAAGGACGTTCCGCACCTGCCTGTGGTCAATGCCTTTGCCGAGCGCGCCAAGGCCGGTGGCACCAAAGTGGTGGTCGCCAGCGCCGACGCCGAAATGGGCCGCAAGCGCACTGCAGTTCAACAGCTGATCGCCGCATACCGCAACGTTGGCCAACGCTGGGCCGACCTGGACCCCCTCAAGCGCACTGAGCGCCCACAGATTCCCGAGCTGGAGCCGTCGTTCTACGGCTTCACCGATGCCGACCAAGAAACCGTGTTTGACACCAGCAACACGTTCTTCGGCAAAGACAAAATGGCCCTGCGCGAGCTGCTCAATGCGCTGCGCGAAACGTACTGCGGCACGCTGGGCGCCGAGTACATGTACACATCGGACCAGAACCAGAAGCGCTGGTGGCAACAAAAGCTGGAAAGCATCCGCAGCAAGCCGAACTTCACTGCCGACAAGAAGCGCCAGATTCTGGACCGCCTGACCGCTGCCGAAGGCCTGGAACGCTTCCTCCACACCAAGTATGTGGGCCAAAAGCGTTTCTCCCTGGAAGGTGGCGAGAGCTTCATTGCCTCCATGGACGAACTGATCCAGTCTGCTGGCGCCAAGGGCGTGCAGGAAATCGTGATCGGTATGGCCCACCGTGGCCGTCTGAACGTGCTGGTCAACTCCCTGGGCAAGATGCCCAAGGACTTGTTTGCCGAGTTCGACCACACCGCACCCGAAGAACTGCCTGCCGGTGACGTGAAGTACCACCAAGGCTTTAGCTCGGACGTGTCCACAGCTGGTGGCCCTGTGCACCTGTCGCTCGCGTTCAACCCTTCCCACCTCGAAATCGTGAACCCTGTGGTGGAAGGCTCAGTGCGCGCTCGCATGGACCGCCGTGGCGACCCCAAGGGCAGCCAAGTGCTGCCCGTGCTGGTGCACGGCGACTCCGCCTTCGGCGGCCAAGGTGTGAACCAGGAAACCCTGGCGCTGGCACAGACCCGTGGTTACACCACCGGCGGTACGGTGCACATCATCATCAACAACCAGATCGGTTTCACCACGTCCGACCCACGCGACATGCGCTCGACCGTGTATTGCACCGACATCGTCAAGATGGTCGAGGCCCCGGTTCTGCACGTCAATGGTGATGACCCAGAAGCCGTGGTGCTGGCCACCCAACTGGCGTTGGAGTTCCGCATGGAGTTCCGCCAGGACGTGGTGGTGGACATCACCTGCTTCCGCAAACTGGGCCACAACGAGCAGGACACCCCTGCACTGACCCAGCCGCTGATGTACAAGAAAATTGCCCAGCACCCCGGCACGCGCAAGCTGTATGCCGACAAGCTGGCGGCTCAGGGTCTGGGCGCTACGCTGGGCGAAGACATGGTCAAGGCCTACCGCGCTGCCATGGATGCCGGCAAGCACACGGTGGACCCTGTGCTGACCAACTTCAAGAGCAAGTACGCCGTGGATTGGTCGCCCTTCCTGGGCAAGAAGTGGACTGACGCTGGTGACACTGCCATCCCTCTGACCGAGTGGAAGCGCTTGGCCGAAAAGCTGACGACCATTCCTGCCACCGTGGCACCGCACCAACTGGTGAAGAAGGTGTACGACGACCGCGCAGCCATGGGCCGTGGCGACGTGAATGTGGACTGGGGTATGGGCGAAACCATGGCCTTTGCTTCGCTGGTGGCCAGCGGCTACCCAGTGCGCCTGTCGGGCGAAGACTCGGGCCGTGGCACGTTCACGCACCGCCATGCCGTGATTCACGACCAGAACCGCGAAAAGTGGGATACCGGCACCTACGTGCCGCTGCAAAACGTGGCCGAGAACCAGGCTCCGTTTGTCGTGATCGACTCGATCCTGTCTGAAGAAGCCGTGTTGGGCTTTGAGTATGGCTATGCTGGCTCTGACCCCAACAGCCTGGTGATCTGGGAAGCCCAGTTTGGCGACTTTGCCAACGGTGCTCAGGTTGTGATTGACCAGTTCATCGCCTCTGGCGAAGTGAAGTGGGGCCGTGCCAATGGCCTGACCATGATGTTGCCCCACGGCTACGAAGGCCAGGGCCCAGAGCACAGCTCTGCACGCCTGGAGCGCTTCATGCAACTGGCCGCCGATGCCAACATGCAGATCGTGCAGCCCACCACGGCCAGCCAGATCTTCCACGTGCTGCGCCGCCAGATGGTGCGTGATCTGCGCAAGCCGCTGATCATCTTCACGCCCAAATCGCTGCTGCGTAACAAGGACGCGACCTCGCCGCTGTCTGAGTTCACCAAGGGTGGCTTCCAGACGGTGATTCCTGAACAGGATGACGCTATCGAGAAGAAGGCCGCCAAGGTCAAGCGCGTGATCGCTTGCTCGGGCAAGGTCTACTACGACCTCGTCAAGAAGCGTACCGAGAAGGAAGCCGACGATGTGGTCATCATCCGCGTCGAGCAGTTGTACCCCTTCCCGCACAAGGCTTTTGCTGCCGAGCTGAAGAAGTACCCCAACGCGACCGACATCGTGTGGTGCCAGGACGAGCCACAGAACCAGGGTGCCTGGTTCTTCATCCAGCACAACATCCACGAGAACATGCTCGAAGGCCAGAAGCTGGGTTACTCCGGCCGCGCTGCTTCGGCATCGCCTGCCGTGGGTTATTCACACCTGCACCAAGAACAGCAAAAGGCTTTGGTGGATGGTGCGTTTGCCAAGCTCAAGGGTTTTGTACTGACCAAGTAAGGCCAGCCAGCCCATTTTTAAAAACTGTCAGAACAAAACCCCATTCCCGAAAGAATTGATATGGCTATCGTAGAAGTCAAAGTCCCTCAGCTGTCCGAATCCGTGGCCGAAGCCACCATGCTGACGTGGAAGAAAAAAGCAGGCGAGGCCGTCACTGCCGATGAAATCCTGATCGAAATCGAAACCGACAAGGTGGTGCTGGAAGTGCCAGCACCGTCGTCTGGCGTGCTGTCTGAGATTGTTCAAGGCGACGGCGCTACCGTCGTGGCTGAGCAGTTGATCGCCCGCATCGACACCGAAGGTAAGGCGGGCGCAGCTGCTCCGGCAGCTGCAGCCCCCGCGGCACCCGCTGCTGCACCTGTGGCCGCCGCCGCTGCAGTCACAGGTGGTTCCAAGGCCGATGTGGCCATGCCTGCAGCAGCCAAGCTGCTGGCCGACAACAATCTGTCGGTAGGCGATGTGGCTGGTTCTGGCAAGGACGGCCGCGTGACCAAGGGTGACGTGCTGGCGGCTGTGGCCGGTGGTGCCAAGCCAGCTGCGGCTGCACCCAGCGCCATTCCCACCGGTGTGCCCACCAAGGTGTTGCCTCAGGTGGCCGCTCCTGCGCCCGCTAGCCTGGGCGACCGCCCCGAGCAGCGCGTGCCCATGAGCCGTCTGCGTGCCCGCGTGGCCGAGCGTCTGCTGCAGTCGCAATCCACCAACGCCATCTTGACCACGTTCAACGAAGTGAACATGGCCCCCGTGATGGACATGCGCAAGAAGTTCCAGGACGCGTTCACCAAGGAACACGGCGTGAAGATCGGCTTCATGTCCTTCTTCGTGAAGGCGGCTGTGCACGCCCTCAAGAAGTACCCTGTGCTGAACGCCTCGGTCGATGGCAACGACATCGTCTACCACGGCTACTTCGACATCGGTATCGCCGTGGGTTCGCCCCGTGGCTTGGTGGTGCCCATCCTGCGCAATGCAGACCAGATGAGCTTTGCAGACATTGAGAAGAAGATCGCTGAATTTGGCCAAAAGGCCAAGGACGGTAAGCTGGGCATTGAAGAAATGACCGGCGGTACCTTCTCCATCTCCAATGGCGGTACGTTCGGCTCCATGCTGTCCACCCCTATCATCAACCCCCCACAGTCGGCCATCCTGGGCGTTCACGCCACCAAGGACCGTGCCGTGGTCGAAAACGGTCAGATCGTGATCCGTCCGATGAACTACCTGGCTATGTCTTACGACCACCGCATCATCGACGGCCGTGAAGCCGTGCTGGGCCTGGTTGCCATGAAGGAAGCGCTGGAAGACCCATCGCGTCTGCTGTTCGACATCTGATCGAGCCCTGAGACCTGAAACCCACCTGTGAAGCCTGGGCGCAAGCACTGCGCGGCGCTCTCATCGGTGGGTTTTTCTTCAACTGAATCAAAGAGATTTCCTATGAGCAAGCAATTTGATGTGATCGTGATTGGTGGCGGCCCCGGCGGCTACATCGCCGCCATTCGCGCCGCCCAGCTGGGCAAGAACGTGGCCTGTATCGACGAATGGAAGAACGACAAGGGCGGCCCTGCGCCAGGCGGCACTTGCACCAACGTGGGCTGCATCCCCTCCAAGGCGCTGCTGCAATCGTCTGAGCACTTCGAGCATGCCAACAAGCACTTTGCCGACCATGGCATCACGGCCACCGATGTGAAGATCGATGTGACCAAGATGATTGGCCGCAAGGATTCCGTGGTGAAGCAGAACAACGACGGCATCCTGTACCTGTTCAAGAAGAACAAGGTCAGCTTCTTCCATGGCCGTGGTTCGTTTGTCAAAGCCACCGAAGGCGGCTACGAGATCAAGGTGGCGGGTGCCGCTGAAGAAACCTTGGTTGGCCAGCAAATCATCATCGCCACCGGCTCCAACGCCCGTGCGCTGCCTGGCACGCCGTTTGACGAAGAGCTGGTGCTGTCCAACGACGGCGCGCTGCGCATTGGTGCCACGCCCAAAAAGCTGGCACTGATCGGCTCCGGCGTGATCGGCCTGGAAATGGGTTCGGTGTGGCGCCGCCTGGGTGCTGACGTGACCATTCTGGAAGGCCTGCCTACCTTCCTGGGCGCGGTGGACGAGCAGATTGCCAAGGAAGCCAAGAAGGCTTTCGACAAGCAAGGCCTGAAGATCGAGCTGGGCGTGAAGGTTGGTGAGATCAAGACCGGCAAGAAGGGCGTGAGCATCGCCTACACCAACGCCAAGGGCGAAGCCCAGACGCTGGACGCCGACAAGCTGATCGTCTCCATTGGCCGCGTGCCCAACACCATTGGCCTGAACACCGAAGCCGTGGGCCTGGCCCTGGACGAGCGTGGTGCCATTGTGGTGGACGGCGATTGCAAGACCAACCTGCCTGGCGTGTGGGCTGTGGGTGACGTGGTGCGGGGCCCGATGCTCGCGCACAAGGCCGAGGAAGAGGGCGTTGCTGTGGCCGAGCGCA
The DNA here is from genome assembly GCF_003669015.1 of Acidovorax sp. 1608163. NCBI lineage: Bacteria > Pseudomonadati > Pseudomonadota > Betaproteobacteria > Burkholderiales > Comamonadaceae > Acidovorax > Acidovorax sp. 1608163. Next base: position 2,513,616 of record NZ_CP033069.1, on the reverse strand, counting down.
TTGCTGGCCAGCACGGCCACGTCAACTTCAACACCATCCCCTGGGTGATTTACACCAGCCCCGAGATCGCGTGGGTGGGCCGCACCGAGCAGCAACTCAAGGCCGACGGCGTGAAGTACAAGGCGGGCACGTTCCCGTTCTTGGCCAACGGCCGCGCACGCGCGCTGGGCGATACCACGGGCATGGTCAAGTTCCTGGCCGATGCAGCCACGGACGAAATCCTGGGCGTGCACATCGTGGGCCCGATGGCCTCCGAGCTGATCTCTGAAGCCGTGGTGGCCATGGAGTTCAAGGCGAGCGCCGAAGACATCGCGCGCATCTGCCATGCCCACCCCTCCTTGAGCGAAGCCACCAAGGAAGCGGCCCTGGCGGTGGACAAGCGCACGCTGAACTTCTGATTTCAGAGTTTCAGTCAAAATGGCCTCTAGCGCTCTATATATAAGCGCTAGCAGCTATTGATTTAATAGCTAACCCTCGCGCCATCGCGGGGGTTAGCCTTTTCTGAGGCATCAACACCGTGAGTGTCAAACAGGCGTACCTGGCCGAGCTGGCCGCCAAGGGTTTTCAAAGCGATCCAGCACAGCTGCGTGCGGTCGATGCTTTGCAGCGCTGTGCCGACGACTGGAGCGCCTACAAGGCCAAACGCTCCAATGCGTTCAAAAAGTTGGTGAACCGGCCGGACATCCCCAAGGGCGTGTACATGTACGGCGGGGTGGGGCGGGGCAAGAGCTTTTTGATGGACTGCTTTTTCAATGCGGTGCCGCTCAAGCGCAAGGTGCGTCTGCACTTTCATGAGTTCATGCGGGAAGTGCACCGGGAGTTGGCGGCGCTGCAAGGCACGGTGAACCCGCTCGATGTGCTGGGCGAACGCATCTCCAAACGCTACAAGCTCATCTGCTTTGACGAGTTCCACGTGGCTGACATCACGGATGCCATGATCCTGCACCGCCTGCTGGTGGCGTTGTTTGAGAACGGCGTGGGGTTTGTGACCACCTCGAACTTTGAGCCCAATGGCCTTTACCCAGACGGCTTGCACCGTGACCGAATCCTTCCGGCGATTGCGTTGCTCAATGAGCGCATGCAGGTGATCAATGTGGACAACGGCACCGACTACCGACGCCGTACGCTGGAGCATGTGAAGCTGTACCACACGCCCTTGGGCCCTGAGGCCGACGCGGCGATGGACGATGCCTTCAACCAGCTGGCCGAGGTGCACGACGAAGACCCAGTGCTGCACATCGAAGCCCGCGAGATCCGCGCGCGGCGCAAGGCGGGCGGGGTGGTCTGGTTTGACTTCCAGACCCTGTGCGGTGGACCACGTTCGCAGAACGACTATCTGGAGATAGCCACGCAGTTCCACACGGTGTTGTTGTCGGGTGTGCCTTACATGCCGGTGAACATGGCGTCTCCCGCACGGCGCTTTACCTGGCTGGTGGATGTGCTGTACGACCGGCGGGTGAAACTTATTCTGTCAGCCGCAGTGGCTCCTGAGCAGTTGTACACCGAGGGCCCTTTGGCCCATGAATTTCCGCGCACAGTGTCGCGGCTCAACGAAATGCAGTCCAAAGAATTTTTGGACTTGGAGCGGCGTTTGGTGGATACGGGGCTGACATGAAAAAGACCATTGCATCGGTATGGGGCCTGGCGGCGTGCGTCGCTGTGTTGTCTGCAGGCCAAGCGGCAGCCCAGCCTCGTGAAGCAGACCTTTCCCCGCATGAGGCGCTGCGCGCAGCATCTGCTCAGCGGGCGGCACAGCGTTCGGGTATCGAGCAAGAGCGCAAGCAGAACCTGGCACAGCGCAAGCAGACAGAGGTGAAGTGCTACCGCCTGTTTGCTGTGGAGGATTGCTTGCGCGATGCCCGCAACGAGTGGCGTCAGGTGGAAACACGGCTGCGGGCCCAAGAGGTGCAAATCAACGATGCGGAGCGCAAGGAAAAGGCCCAGGAGCGTCTGCGCCAGATTGAAGACAAGCAGTCCTCTGTCGCCGATGCTGCAGGGCCTGCAGGCGCAGCGTCTGCAGCTTCTGCCACGGTGCGCAACCCACCCCAGGGGGGAAGCCAGCGGCCCGAGAGAAATCTCCAGGCACGGTGGTGCTGCGTGACCGTGAGGCCCAGGAAAGGGCCAGCCAGCAGCGGGCTCGCCAGTCTTCGCAGGCGGCTGAACAATCAGCCCGTGAAAAAGAAAGTGCCGAGCGCGCAGCCAAGGCCCGCCAACGGCAGTTGGATGCGGAAAAAGCCTCAGAGGCGCGCCGGGCCCGGCGAGACAAAGAGCAGGCCCAATCCGCCGCGGATGGGCACAAGCCCGCAGCACCTTTGCCCACGCCACAGTGAATGGAGAGCCATTGGTTGGGGCCGAATGACCGGTGGCCCTTGCTGATGGCCCAGCCTTGAGCGATGCAAAGCAAAACGGCCCGCCACAGAACTGGCCGGGCCGTTGGGTGGTTGTGACGGTTGGGGTGGAATCAGGGGGTGGTGCTTACCAGCCTGGCGTGCTTTTTCTCTTCAGCCAAGGCTTCGATTTTGACAATCACCAGCGACAGGTTGTCGCCGCCCCCACGGGCACGTGAGCGGGCTTTTTCAATCAAAAACTCCGTGGCTTCACGTGGCGACAAGGACTCCACCACCGAGGCCAGTTCGGTGGGCGAGAAGTAGTGCCAGACCCCGTCGCTGCATGCCAGCAGGACATCGCCAGGGCGCAGTTGCGAAATCATGTGGGGTGTTGCGGGCGGATCGCTCTCGGTGCCCAGGCAACCCACCAGGATGTTGGAGTGAGGGTGGTTGTTGGCCTCGGCTTCGGTCAGCTCGCCCCGGTCTACCAGGGCCTGCACATAAGAGTGGTCGCTGCTGCGGTGGATGAGCCGCCCGCCTTGGAAGTGGTAGATGCGCGAATCGCCTGCGTGCACCCAGTGGCAGTCACCACGGGGGTTGATGAGGAAGGCAGCGATGGTGCTGTGAGGCTCTTGCTCGGCGGAAATGGCCGTCAGCCGGATGACGATGTGGGCCTCTTCCACCATGGCTTTGAGCATGGCGGCAGGGTCGTCTGTCTCGGGGGAGTAGCGCTCAAACAGCTGACGGGCCGTCATCATGACCTGGTCGGAGGCTTTGCGGCCCCCGCTGCGCCCGCCCATGCCGTCGGCCACCACGCCCAAAACACAGCCGTTGTGCCGATTGTGTGAAATCAAGGCCACCTGGTCTTGCTGGTATTCCCGGTCACCTTTGTGGATGCCGGTGGATGCGATGAGACGGAACGCTTTGGTCATGCTGGGGATTGTGGTGCGTGGTAGAACGCTGCCGGTCATTATGAAGCGCTGAGCCGCGTATTATCCGCCTGCCTGTGGCGTTTTTGCCATGGCGGGGCTGCCGCACAGCTTTGCGCACTGTTTGGGATGCCTTGTGTTGTGGAGCCAGGCTGTGCAGGGCGGTGCGGGGTCTGGAGATTTTTGCTCCGCTTGCGCGGCCGCTGCGTTGGGCATGTTTCGAATGCCCCAGTGTCTTCAGCCTTTCCACTTTCTTTTTGTTGAGCCATGCCACAGGACTCCGCTGCGCCTTTGTCTTCCCCTTCGGTTTTGGGCGCGGTGGTGGAGTCCGTATTCGTGGGCGACGGCTTGCTGGCCCGGGCGGACCCTTTGTATCGGCCGCGCGCGGGACAGGTTCAGATGGCGCTGGCGGTGTCTGGCGCCATTGAGTCAGGTGGCGCATTGGTGGTAGAGGCAGGCACGGGCGTTGGCAAAACCTATGCGTATTTGGTGCCCGTGTTGCTCAGTGGGGAGCGGGCTTTGGTCTCCACGGCCACCAAGGCTTTGCAGGATCAGCTTTGTTCGCGCGACATCCCCAGATTGCTGGAGATTTTGGGGATTCCGGCGCGCATCGCATTGCTCAAAGGGCGAAGCAGCTACCTGTGCCTGCATCGCATGGCGCTGGCGCGCCACGACATGGCCGTGCAAGGTGGACAAATGGTGCGTGTGCTGGCGAAGGTCGAAGACTGGTCGCGCAGCACCCGCTCGGGTGATCTGTCTGAACTCACGGGCCTGGATGAGCGCTCGCCAGTGATCCCACTGGTCACCTCCACCCGTGACAACTGCCTGGGCTCGCAGTGCCCCAGAGCCAAAGAGTGCCATGTGAATCTGGCGCGTCGCGAAGCCATGGCGGCTGACGTGGTGGTGGTCAATCACCACCTGTTCTTTGCCGATGTGGCTGTGCGAGAGTCGGGCGTTGCCGAGCTGCTGCCCTCGGTGCGCGTGGTCATTTTTGACGAAGCACACCAACTGAGCGACACCGGTGTGCAGTTTTTGGGGGTGCAGCTGACGTCCGGGCAAATCCAGGAATTTGCGCGTGATGTGCTGGCTGCAGGGTTGCAGCATGCGAGGGGCTTTGCTGATTGGTTGGGCCTGCACGCTGCGCTGGAAGAGGCCGCGCGCCGATGGAGCGAAGTCGCCGGGGCAGACGGGACAATGCCATCCAGGCGCGGCTGGTGGCATGGTGCGCCAGAGGGCCTGGATCTGCCACGCTGGCAAGCGGCCATGGAGGGGCTGGAGCAGGTATGCGCACAGGCGCAGAACGCTGTTGAGGCCTTTAGTGAGGTCGCGCCAGATATGGCCCGGCTGGCCGAACGGGGGGTGGCGCTGCTGTTGCGGTTGTCCAGGTTTCAGGGGCTTTGCCCGGAGGGCTATGTGCGCTGGCTGGAGGCAGGAGGCGGCTTGCGCTTGGTGGAGTCGCCGCTGGACATTGCCGAAGCCATGCGCACCCGTTTGCTGGCCACCGCGCAAGAAGCGGTGGATGAGGATGGATGGCCTGCGCCAGCTCGGGGGCCCTCACGCGCCTGGGTGTTTACTTCAGCGACGCTGGGGCACGATGCCGAGTTGTCCTGGTTTGTGAAGCGCTGTGGGCTGGAGGGCGCTCGCATCTTGCGGGTGGAGAGTCCGTTTGACTACAGCAGCCAGGCAGGGTTTTTTGTGCCGCAGGACTTTCCTTCGCCGTCAGATCCCCAGCACGGCCCGTCGGTAGCCGCCTTGGCAGCCCAGGCTGCAGCGACTTTGGGCGGACGCACCCTCATCCTCACCACCACGCTGCGGGCGCTGGGCGTCATCGCATCCACGCTGCGTGAGCAACTGGCCAAGCATGGGGCACTGCTGGAGGTGCTGGTGCAGGGCGAGTGGCCCAAGCGCAGATTGATGGAGCGTTTTCGGGCGGGCGAGGCGCAGGGGCAAAAAGGCTGCATCCTGATCGCGTCCATGGGCTTTTGGGAGGGCTTTGATGTGCCTGGCGATGCGCTGCAGTTGGTGGTCATCGACAAGCTGCCCTTTCCTCCGCCGGGGGACCCGCTGGTAGAGGCGCGCACCCAGCGCATTGAGGCAGCGGGTGGCCGAGCGTTTCAAACTTACGCTTTGCCCGAGGCGGCTGTGGCCCTCAAGCAGGGTGCTGGCCGGCTGATCCGGCGCGAGTCGGACCATGGCATTTTGGTGGTGTGCGACCCACGCTTACTGACCAAGGGCTACGGCAAGCGGTTGGTCGCGGTGCTGCCGCCCATGCGGCGCCTGGAAACCCCCGAATCGTTTCAAGAGGCGCTCCAGGCGCTGGCCGAGATCACCAGAACTTCCACCAAGGATCTGACTTGGTCTTAAAGCCACCTTCGCGCAAATAGCTGCTTTGGGGGTAAGACGTGGCCATGACGCGGCGAGCGTCATCGCGCAGTTGGGTCATGCCCAGGGCATCGTAAGAGCGAACCAGGATGTACAGCGCTTCTTCCAGTGCGGGGACATCCTTGTAGTCGGCCAGTGCAACTTGTGCCCGGCTCACGGCTGCCACATAGGCTCCGCGCTCGTAGTAGTAACGTGCCACATGCACTTCGTACTGGGCCAGCGAGTTGACGATGTAGGTCATGCGCTGGCGAGAGTCCTGCGCATAGCGGGATTCGGGAAAGCGGGTGACCAGATCACTGAAAGACTCGAAGGAGTCCTTGGCCGCCTTTTGGTCGCGTTCTGAAAGGTCCTGGCGAGAGATCCAGGAGAACAGACCCAGGTTGTCATTGAAATTGACCAAGCCTTTCAGGTACAGCGCGTAGTCCAGAGCGGGGCTGGCGGGATGTAACTTCATGAAGCGATCCAGGGTGGCGATGGCCTGGGCTTTTTCGCCACCCTTGAATTGGGCGTAGGCCTTGTCCAATTGCGCTTGCTGCGCCAGTGGGGTGCCTGCGGCACGGCCTTCGAGCTTCTCCAGCAGCGGCACGGCCTTGTCGTAGGCACCGCTGCTCATTTCATCTTTCGCTTCCGAGTGGATGCGGTTCGGACTCCAGCCGGCGGTTTTGTCTTCCGGGGTGCTGGAGCAACCGGCCAGCACCAGGGACGCTAGCAGGACAGAGCAAAGAGACAGTGGGGCAAGACGCATCGCAAGCAGCTTTCAGGCAATTAGAAGAACCTAGTCTTCCACGAGTGGGGCGGGGCGGACTGCCAATGCAATCCTCCTGCCGGGGGCCACAGATTGAAGCGGCATTGTAATGGCCTCATTTGTCCCCTCAAATTCCTCGGCGCTGGCGAATGGAAGCTTGGGCGCCTTTCTACAATGGAGGCATGTACGTTCACTTGCGCCTGCACACAGAGTTCTCCGTCGTTGACGGTACCACCCGCATCGATGAGGTCGTCAAGGCCGCTGCGGCAGACGGGCAGCCCGCCCTTGCCATCACCGATCTCAACAATCTTTTCGGCGCCATCAAGTTTTACAAAGAAGGGCGCGGCAAGGGTGTCAAGCCGGTGCTGGGCGCCGAAATCTATCTGGAGGGCGAGGCGGGCGCGGACCCCACACGGTTGCTGCTGCTGGTGCAAAACAAGCAGGGTTACCTGAATCTGTCGGAATTGCTCGCACGCGCCTGGACCAAGAACATTGTCAAGAATCTGGCGGTGTCCACCTGGGCTTGGCTGCAGGAGTTGTCCGATGGGCTGATCGCCTTGTCGGGTGCGCAGGCTGGGCCTGTGGGCCAGGCTTTGCTCAAGGGCGACGAGGCGGGCGCAGCCGACCTGGCGTTGAGGCTGGCGGGTATTTTCACCCACCGGTTCTACGTTGAGTTGCAGCGCGCAGGCCGTGTGGACGATGAAAGCCATGTGGTGGCTGCCGTGCAATTGGCCGCTCGGCTGAACTTGCCTGTCGTGGCCACGCATCCCGTTCAGTTTTTGACCGCCGAGGACTACGAGGCCCATGAGGCCCGGGTGTGTATCGCTGGTGGGGAAATTCTGGCCAATCCGAAACGGGTACGGCGTTTTACGCGCGAGCAGTATTTCAAGTCTGCTGAGCAGATGCAGGCGCTGTTCGCGGATGTGCCGTCGGCGCTCGCCAACACCGCAGAAATCGCCAAGCGGTGTAGCCTTACCCTGGTGCTGGGCAAACCGCAGTTGCCAGCGTTTCCCACGCCCAACGGCATGCCTGCCGAAGAGTACTTCCGCTTCGCATCGTTTGAGGGTCTGGAAGAGCGCCTCAAACACTTGTTCCCTGACGAGGCCAAGCGCGACAAGGAGCGCCCGCGCTACGTGGAGCGACTGGAGTTTGAGCTGGGCACCATCCTCAAGATGGGGTTCCCAGGCTACTTCCTCATCGTGGGCGACTTCATCCAGTGGGCCAAGGCCAATGGCTGCCCTGTAGGGCCGGGCCGGGGGTCGGGTGCGGGCTCGCTGGTGGCCTATGCGCTCAAGATCACCGATCTGGATCCGCTGGAATACAACCTGCTGTTTGAGCGTTTCCTGAACCCCGAGCGGGTATCGATGCCCGACTTTGACATCGACTTTTGTCAGGGCAACCGTGACCGGGTGATCGATTACGTGAAGGAAAAGTACGGCAAGAATGCCGTGAGCCAGATTGCAACGTTCGGCACCATGGCCGCCAAGGCCGCGATCCGCGACGTGGGGCGGGTGATGGACATGAGCTACACCTTCTGCGATGGCATCTCCAAGCTGGTGCCTGGCAAGCCGGGCATGTCCTACACCTTGCAGTACCCGCCCGAGGTGAAGAAAGAGGGCGACAAAAACAACTACGCGCTGGAGCTGGAGCCCATGCTCTACGAGCGTGTGCGCAAGGAAGAAGACGTCAAAACCGTCATCGAGATGGCGCAAAAACTCGAAGGCATGACGCGCAACATCGGCATGCACGCTGGGGGCGTGTTGATCGCGCCGGGCAAGCTCACTGACTTTTGTCCGCTGTACCAGCAGCCCGGCAGCGAATCGGCCGTGAGCCAGTACGACAAGGACGACGTGGAGGCCATTGGCCTCGTGAAGTTCGACTTTTTGGGTCTGGCGACGCTCACCATCCTGGAGATTGCGCGCGAGTTCATCATGAAGCGCCACAAGGGTCAGGAGGGCTTTGCCTACGAGAACATTCCGCTCGACGATGGCCCCACCTACCGGCTTTTTTCAGAAGGCAAGACCGAGGCCGTGTTCCAGTTTGAAAGCCGGGGCATGCAGGGCATGCTCAAAGAAGCCCGCCCGAGCCGTCTGGAGGACTTGATTGCGCTCAATGCGCTGTATCGCCCGGGTCCTATGGACCTGATCCCCACCTTCGTGAACCGCAAGCACGGCAAGGAGCCGGTGGAGTACCCCCACCCGTTGGTCGAGCCTGTGCTGGCCGAAACCTACGGGATCATGGTGTACCAGGAGCAGGTGATGCAGACCGCCCAGGTGTTGGGGGGCTACAGCCTGGGCGGCGCCGACATGCTGCGCCGCGCCATGGGCAAGAAGAAGGCCGAGGAAATGGCCGAGCACCGGGAGATCTTTCGCAAGGGGGCTGCGGAAAAGAACATCAGCCAGGACAAGGCTGACGAAGTGTTCGACTTGATGGAGAAGTTTGCGGGCTACGGCTTCAACAAGTCGCACGCTGCTGCTTATTCGCTGTTGGCGTATCACACCGGCTGGCTCAAGGTGCACTACACCGCTGAGTTTTTCTGCGCCAACATGACCGTTGAAATGGACGACACCGACAAGCTCAAGGTGTTGTACGAAGATGCTTGCAAGAACTTTGGGCTGAGCTTTGAGCCGCCTGATGTCAATCGCGGCTTCTACCGGTTCGAGCCAGTGACCGACAAGGTCATTCGTTACGGGTTGGGCGCCATCAAGGGCACGGGTCAACAAGCCATCGAGGCCATGGTGGCCGCGCGCGAAGGGCGCGGAGAGGGGCCACAGGGCAGCACCAAGGGGCCTTTCAAGAGCTTGTTCGATTTTTGTGTGCGGGTAGACAAAGGTCGGCTGAACAAGCGAACGCTGGAGGCGCTGATCAAGGCCGGGGCCTTTGACTCCATGAACATGAATCGGGCCTCGCTGGTGGCGTCGATTGACCGCGCCTTTGACTTTGCTGCGGCCACGCTGGCCAACGTGAACCAAGGCGGTCTGTTCGACATGATGGGCGATGACGCCCATGGCTCCAGCACGCAAGAGCCCGATTTGGTGGACGCAATCCCCTGGGGCATCAAAGAGCGACTGACCCAGGAAAAAACAGCGGTGGGTTTCTATCTCTCAGGCCACCTGTTCGATGAGGTGGCGGGGGAGGTGCGCAAGTTTGTGCGCACCCAGATCGATGAATTGCTGGACAGCCGCGAGCCGCAGGTTTTGGCAGGCATCATCAGTGATTTCCGGGTCATCAATGGCCAGCGCGGCAAGCTGGGCCTGTTCAAACTGGACGACAAGTCGGGAATGATCGAAGCCTCGGCAGATGAGGCACTGCTCAACACCTACCGCAATCAACTCAAGGAAGACGAGTTCGTGGTGATGATGGGGCGCCTGCAAATGGACCACTTCAGCGGCGGGCTGCGCGTGAAGGTGCAGCAGGTGTGGGACCTGGCCGGTGCACGGTGCCGTTTTGGCAAATACCTGCACATTGCTATGGGCGACACCCAGCCGGATGTACGCCGTTTGGTGTCAGAGTTTCCGCCCCACAAGGAGGAAACTGAGTCGGGCGACATTTTGCATGGGCTGCGCGTTCGCATGGGCGTGCGTTGCCAGTCTGATGCCGGAGGGGCCGTTGCCGAGTTGCAACTGGGTGAGGGCAGCCGGTTTTTTCCCACCGATGCTGCGCTGGCCGCCTGGAGTGCGCAGGCTGGCAGTGGCACCACCACGGTGGTGTACGAATAGCCGTGATTGGGGCGTTGATTCACCGTGAGGTGATCCTTTTGAAAAGGACGGCGGCACGCTGGACGGGCCGCCGCAATATTTGCAGCCAGGCCTTGAAAAATAGACGCCAATCATCAGATTTCTTAGGCGACAACCGGGCTTCGGGATCGCTAGAATGAATTTCATGGCAACAAAACCACCCTCTCCCCCCACCGCGCCGCCTGTTTCTCGGCCAGCGCGGGATGACGGCGGTTCGGTCGTGCTTGAGCGGCGCACCCAAAAGACCCAGCCCCCGCAGATGTACCAGGTGGTCATGCTCAATGATGACTACACCCCCATGGAGTTTGTCATTGTGGTGCTGCAGGAATTCTTCAGCAAAGACCGTGAGCAGGCCACCCAAATCATGCTCAAGATCCACCTCGATGGCAAAGGCGTTTGCGGCGTTTATTCGCGCGACGTGGCTGCCACCAAGGTGGAGCAGGTGCTGGATGCCGCCGCAAAAGCGGGTCACCCCCTGCAATGTGTCAGTGAGCCTGTTGAATAACAGGTCTTTGACCCTGAACTAAAGTTATTCCTACCCCGCAAGCACAAAGGAGTTCTCAAATGATTGCCCAAGAACTGGAAGTCAGCTTGCACATGGCCTTTGTCGAGGCCCGCCAGCAACGCCACGAATTCATCACCGTGGAGCACCTGCTGCTTGCACTGCTTGATAACCCTAGCGCCGCCGAAGTGCTGCGTGCCTGTTCGGCCAACATCGATGACCTGCGGTCCTCGTTGTCGAACTTCATCAAAGACAACACCCCACAGGTGGCTGGCACCGACGAGGTGGACACCCAGCCCACGCTGGGCTTTCAGCGCGTGATCCAACGCGCCATCATGCACGTGCAGTCCACGGGCAATGGCAAGAAGGAAGTCACCGGTGCCAACGTGCTGGTCGCCATTTTTGGCGAGAAGGACTCGCACGCCGTGTACTACCTGCACCAGCAGGGTGTTACGCGCCTGGATGTGGTGAACTTCATCGCCCATGGCATCAAAAAGGGCGAGCCGCCAGAGCCCACCAAGGCCGAAAGCCCTGCAGAGAGCGAAGAGGGCGGTAGCGAACGGTCCGAAAAAGCCTCTCCCCTGGAGCAGTACACGCAGAACCTGAACCAGGCTGCGAAGGACGGCAAGATCGATCCCTTGATCGGCCGCCATTACGAGGTGGAGCGCACCATTCAGATCCTGTGCCGCCGCCGCAAGAACAACCCGCTGCTGGTGGGTGAAGCGGGCGTGGGCAAGACGGCGATTGCCGAGGGCTTGGCATGGCGCATCACGCAAAACGATGTGCCCGAAATTCTGGCCGAGGCCGTCGTGTACTCGCTGGACATGGGCGCCTTGTTGGCAGGTACCAAGTACCGTGGCGATTTTGAGCAGCGCCTCAAGAGCGTGCTCAAGGCGCTCAAGGACAAGCCCAACGCGGTGCTGTTCATTGACGAAATCCACACCCTGATTGGCGCGGGCGCAGCCTCGGGCGGCACGCTGGATGCATCCAACTTGCTCAAGCCGGCGCTGTCCAGCGGCCAGCTCAAGTGCATCGGCGCGACCACCTTCACGGAGTACCGGGGCATCTTCGAAAAAGACGCCGCGCTGTCGCGCCGCTTCCAGAAGGTGGACGTGGTCGAGCCGACGGTGCAGGAAACCATCGACATTCTGAAGGGCCTGAAGTCGCGCTTCGAAGAGCACCACAGCGTGAAGTACGCTGCAGCGGCCCTGCAGGCCGCGGCCGAGCTGAGTGCCAAGTACATCAACGACCGTCATCTGCCCGACAAGGCCATTGACGTGATCGACGAGGCGGGTGCTGCGCAGCGCATCATGGTGCCGAGCAAGCGCAAGAAGACCATCGGCAAGGCCGAGATCGAAGAGATCGTGGCCAAGATCGCGCGCATTCCGCCTGCCAACGTCTCCAACGACGATCGCGGCAAGCTGCAGACACTGGAGCGCGACCTCAAGAGCGTGGTGTTTGGCCAAGACAAGGCACTCGAAGTGCTGGCGTCGTCGGTCAAGATGGCGCGCTCGGGCCTGGGCAAGGGCGACAAGCCGATTGGCTCGTTCCTGTTCAGCGGCCCCACGGGCGTCGGCAAGACCGAAGCGGCCAAGCAACTGGCCTACATCATGGGGATCGAGCTGATCCGCTTCGACATGTCGGAGTACATGGAGCGCCATGCTGTGAGCCGCCTCATTGGCGCGCCTCCGGGCTATGTAGGGTTCGACCAGGGTGGCCTGCTCACCGAAGCCATCACGAAGAAGCCGCACGCGGTGTTGCTGCTCGACGAGATCGAGAAGGCGCACCCGGACATCTTCAACGTGCTGCTGCAGGTCATGGACCATGGCACGCTGACGGACAACAACGGCCGCAAGGCCGACTTCCGCAACGTGCTGATCATCATGACCACGAACGCGGGCGCCGAGACGATGAACAAGGCGACCATTGGCTTTACCAACCCGCGGCAGGCGGGCGACGAAATGGGCGACATCAAGCGCCTGTTCACGCCCGAGTTCCGCAACCGGTTGGATGCGATCGTCAACTTCAAGGCGCTGGACGAGCAGATCATCCTGCGCGTGGTGGACAAGTTCCTGCTGCAGCTCGAAACCCAGTTGGCCGAGAAAAAGGTGGAGGTCACCTTCACCGACCAGCTGCGCAAGCACCTGGCCAAGAAGGGCTTCGATCCTTTGATGGGTGCTCGCCCCATGCAGCGCCTGATCCAGGACACCATTCGCCGTGCGCTGGCCGACGAGTTGCTGTTTGGTCGCCTGACGGAAGGTGGTCGCTTGACGGTGGATATCGAAACCAAGACCGACGAAAAAGGTGTGGAGACACCCGAAGTCTTGTTGGACATCCAGCCCTTGCCGAAAAAGGAGCGCTCAGCCAAGGCGGAGCCTGCAGAGCCTGAGGAAGCGACCGCCGATTGACCCGGTAGACGCAGGTGCCGCACGGGCATCTGTGTCCTGCTTCTCCACAAGCCGACCCGATGGGTCGGCTTTTTTTTGCCTCGCCCCCGCCCGCATGGTGCAACCCGTTGTGCGGGGTGATGGATGCACTCCGATCTGCGCGGCTGTTCGATGGTTCGGACGGTGGTGCGTTTTGTTGTTCGGTTTTTCGAATGCCTTTGGGCGGCCGCCATGTGCTTTGTCTTTGCAAATCAATGACTTGGATCGGTAGCAGGCATTGGCACATTGCATGCAAAGGCTAGGGCAGGCTGCGCGAGACGTGGCCAGTTACCCATCGGAGACAAGCCATGCAACATGCCACCCACGGTGGTCCCATCCGTCTGATCGGGAAGGTCCGTCCATCCCCTGGGGCGCGCGATTGCCCAAATCGCCTGACGGGGTCTCGCCACAGCTTGCGTTGTGGTGCGTGTGTGCCGTTCGCGCTATTTGCAATGCAGTCTTAGCCCATTCCTTGAGTGCGGCGATTTCTGAACCAGGAAACGCCGCATCGCGGGGTATTTCCTTTTTCAATCCATAGAAGATCGCATGAAACTCAATCGTTTGACCACGATGGTCATCCTGGCCATGGTTTTGGGGGTATTGGTCGGGTACGCCTGCCACACCTGGGCGCCCACGCCTGAGGCTGCCAAGGAAATCGCAGGCTACTTTGGTCTGCTGACCGACATCTTCCTGCGCATGATCAAAATGATCATCGCGCCCCTGGTGTTTGCGACCCTGGCGGCGGGCATGTCCACCATGGGCGATTCGCGCACCGTGGGGCGCATTGGTACGCGCGCTCTGGCATGGTTCATGGGGGCATCCCTGATCTCTTTGGCGCTGGGCTTGGTCATTGCCAACCTGACCCAGCCGGGCAGTTCGTTGTCGATCCCTTTGCCCGAGGTGGGCACCGCCACACAGCTCAAGACCGGTGCCTTGAATCTGCGTGACTTCATCACCCAGGTGTTCCCCAAGAGCATTGTGGAGTCGATGGCCAACAACGCCATCCTGCAGATCCTGGTGTTCTCGCTGTTCTTTGGCATGGCGCTGGGGCACTTGCACAACCAGGCTGCACGCACCCTGGTGGCCACGTTGGACGAGGTGGTCCATGTGATGCTCAAGGTGACCGACTACGTGATGCGCTTTGCCCCGGTGGGCGTGTTCGGTGCGGTAGCTGGCGCCATCACCACCCAGGGCCTGGGCATGTTGGGGGTGTTTGGCAAGTTCATGCTCAGCTTCTACCTGGCCTTGGCGGCCTTGTGGGTGGTGCTGGTGTTTGCTGGCTACCTGGTTTTGGGGCGCGACGTGTTCCGCCTGCTCAAGCTGATCCGCACGCCCATGCTCATTGGTTTCTCTACCGCCAGCAGCGAGTCCGTGTATCCGAAGCTGATGGAGCAACTGGAAAAATTTGGCGTCAAACCCAAGGTCACGGGCTTTGTGCTGCCCCTGGGCTATTCCTTCAATCTGGATGGCTCCATGATCTACACCACGTTTGCAGCCATCTTCATTGCCCAGGCCTATGGCATTGACATGCCTCTGTCCACGCAAATCACCATGCTGCTGGTGCTCATGGTGTCCAGCAAAGGCATTGCCGGCGTGCCACGCGCTTCGCTCGTGGTGGTGGCGGCGGTGCTGCCCATGTTCCATCTCCCTGAAGCCGGTGTGCTGCTGATTCTGGGCATCGACCACTTCCTGGACATGGGGCGCACGCTCACCAACGTCATGGGCAACGCCATTGCCACGGCGGTGGTGGCCAAGTGGGAGAAAGCCATTGACCCCGTGCCCGAGACCTTGGCCGAGCGCGAGGAGATGATTCCTGCCGTTGGTGACGACGAGGCCGCCCAGCCTGCAGCGTAACGACAGAGGCGGCTGCAGCAACGCGGCAGCCACCTGTTGGCTCAGGTTCTCATCGCATCTAAAGGGCTGGCCCGTGCCAGTCCTTTTTTGTTGGGCGTGTCCATGGCTTTGCCACCACCGCCATGCCCTGCGTGCAGCACCTGCACTGCTACCATTTCACCCCTTCATGCCATCGCCACGATCCTTGCGCCGTCTCACCGTTTTGCTGCTTTTGGGCGGTGTGCTGCTTTGCGGGGGCATGGCCTACCTGCTGGCCCAGCGCATGGGGCAGGCGCAGATCCAGGCCACGGGTTTGCACCGGCTGGAGCTGTACACCGCCAGCCTGCAGCGCGAGATCAGCAAATACGCCTTTCTGCCCGGCACGCTGGAGCTGCAAAAAGACGTGTTGTCGCTTCTGTCCACCCCATCAGACACATCGCTGCCTCGTCGTGCAGACAGCGTCAATGCCTACCTGGAGCAGCTCAATGAGCGCGCTGGCACGCTTTCCATCTATGTGATCAGTCTGCAAGGCCAGGTGGTGGCCACCAGCAACTGGCGCAGGCCTGACAGCTTCATGGGTGAGGACCTGCGGTTCAGGCCTTACTTTCAAGACGCGCTGAGCACCGGCATTGGGCGCCTGTTTGGGATTGGCACGACCCGGGGCGAGCCGGGGTACTACCTGGCGTCCGCCTTGCTGGATGGCAGCCGCACCGTGGGGGTGGCAGTTACCAAGGTCAGCCTGGACCAGCTGGAGCAGTCCTGGTCCACCGTCGAGGCGCCGGTCATCGTGACCGATGAAAACGGCGTGGTGATCCTGGGCTCGGTGCCCGACTGGAAGTTCACCGCGCTGCGCCCGCTGGACGAAGCCACACGCAAGGCTTTTGACCAGACCTTGCAATACAACCGCAAGGCACTCACCCCTTGGGCATGAAGGTGCTGAGCGACCTGGACCAGGGCGCGCGGCTGGTGCGCGTGGCGCGCGAGGGCACCGAAATGGCCTCGGTGTACCCGGTGACGGGCCGCTTCCTGACCCAGTCGCGCGCGCTGCCCGGCACACCCTGGACGCTCACGGTGTTCTCGCACCTGGCTCGGGCCGATGAGGCGGCGCAAAGCGACGCACTGATCGCCACCATCGGTGCCGCCTTTGTTGCGCTGCTGGGGTTCATGTTCAACCAGCGCCGCCGGCACGAGCGCGACCGTTTGCGCGACCGCCTGGCTGCCCGCGAGGCGCTGCAGGCCGCACACGATGAGCTGGAGCGCAAGGTGCAGCAGCGCACGGCCGATTTGTCGCGCACCAACGAGCGCCTGCAGTCTGAAGTGCAAGAACGCATTCGCGCCGAAGGCACGCTGCGCGCCGCGCAGAACGAACTGGTGCAAGCGGGCAAGCTGGCGGTGATTGGCCAGCTGTCTGCCGGTGTGGCGCACGAGCTGAACCAGCCGCTGACGGCGCTGCGCACCCTGTCGGGCAACAGCGTGCGGTTTCTGGAGCGGGGCGATTTGCCCACGGTGCGCGTCAACCTGGAGCGCATTGCCCAACTGGCCGACCGCATGGGCCGCATCACGGGCGAGCTGCGGGCCTTTGCCCGCAAATCGACCGGCGAGCCACGGCCCGTGCCACTGCGCGCTGCGCTGACCAACGCGCTGGCGGTGCTGGAGTCCCGCATCCAGCAGACCAGCGCCCAGGTGCAGTTGAACATGGCCGAGCCTGAGCCTGTGGCCTGGTGCGATGGCAACCGCCTGGAGCAGGTGCTGGTCAATCTCATCAACAACGCTTTGGATGCAATGGCCGGGTGTGCCACTTTGCGTGTCGAAATTCGCTGCGAGCAATTGGCCTCAACGGGGGGCGAGCAGGTGCATGTGCAGGTGCGTGACCTGGGCCCGGGCCTCACCGAAGAGGCCCTGGCCCATCTGTTCGAGCCATTTTTCACCACCAAGGGGTCGGGGGACGGGCTGGGCCTGGGGTTGGCCTTGTCGGCGGGCATCGTGCGCGAATCGGGCGGCACGCTCAGTGGGGCCAACCACCCTGACGGCGGCGCTGTGTTCCACTTGGCCTTGCCCGCAGCCCCTCGCCCAGACGCTGATACCGCTCCAGACCGCCCATGACCCCCGACCTCAAGGTCCTCATCGTTGAGGACGACCCCGACATCGTGCTGGGCTGCGAACAAGCCTTGCAACTTGAAGGCATTGCCACCGAAAGCGCCCCCAGTGCCGAGCTGGCCCGGTTGCGCCTGGGGCGTGACTACCCAGGTGTGGTGGTCAGCGACATCCGCTTGCCGAAGATGGACGGCATGGCCTTTTTGCAAGAGCTGATGGGCATGGACCCGGAGCTGCCCGTGGTGCTCATCACCGGCCATGGCGATGTCTCCATGGCTGTGCAGGCCATGAAGGACGGAGCGCACGACTTCATCCAAAAGCCCTTTGCCCCCGAGCAGCTGGTAGGCGCTGTGCGCCGCGCCCTCGACAAGCGCCGCCTGGTGCTGGAGGTGCGCCAGCTGCGCAGCCAGCTCGCGCAGCGCGATGCGATCGAGCGCCTGGTGATGGGCCGCGCGCCCAACATGCAGCGCCTGCGCGAGGTGCTGGCGGGCCTGGCGGCCAGCACGGTGGATGTGCTCATCCACGGCGAAACCGGCACCGGCAAAGAGCTGGCCGCCCGTTGCCTGCACGACGCCAGCCCGCGCAGCAAAGGGCACTTTGTGGCCATCAACTGCGGCGGCTTGCCCGATACGCTGTTTGACAGCGAAATGTTTGGCAACGAGGCTGGGGCCTTCACCGGCGCGGGCAAGCGCCGCATCGGCAAGATTGAGCACGCCAGCGGCGGCACGCTGTTTCTCGATGAAATCGAAAGCATGCCCCTGGCCATGCAGATCAAGCTGCTGCGCGTGCTGCAAGAGCGCGTGCTGGAGCGCCTGGGCTCCAACACGCTCATCCCCATCGACTGCCGAGTGGTGGCTGCGACCAAAGTGGATTTGCTGGAGCTGTGCCGCCAGGGCAAATTCCGCGAAGACCTGTACTACCGCCTGAGCGTTGCCACCGTGGACTTGCCCCCGCTGCGCGAGCGGCGCGAAGACGTGCCGCTGCTGCTGGAGCACTTTGTGATGGGTGCTGCCGCCCGCCACCAGCGCCCGGTGCCCGATCTGCCCGCAGGCCAGTTGCACCAGCTGCTGGGCTACCACTGGCCCGGCAATGTACGCGAGCTGCGCAACGTGGCCGAGCGCATTGTGCTGGGCATTGCTGCAGGCGCCGCGCCTTTTGCCGGGGCGGCGTGCGATGCCGGTGACGCAGCACAGCCCCAGGCGCTGGCGGCTACGGTGGAGGCCTTTGAGCGCACCCTGATCGCCGAAGCCCTGCGCCAGCAGGGTGGCAGCCTGGCCCGCACGGCCGAAGCGCTGCGGGTGCCCAAGACCACCTTGCACGACAAGATTCGCAAATACGGCCTGGGCACTTGATCGCCCTGTAGCCTTGGTGCCCTGGTGTCCTGTCACCAGCCCTGCAGATCGGACCAATGAGGGGCAGGGCCGTGCTGCTCCTTCGCTCCTTACTTGGCAGGCGTGCTGTTCACCAGGCCCTGCAACACTTCCAGCGTGGGATAGCCATCGGCCACCAGGCCCTGGCTTTGTTGGTACTTGCGCAGCCCGGCGCGGGTGGCGGGGCCTTGCACCCCGTCGGGCGTGCCGGTGTCAAAGCCGCGTGCGTTCAGTGCCGTCTGCAATTGGCGCGTTTGCTCGCGCGACAGGGGTTGCAGGTCGCGCGGCCAGTCGGCCACCACGCCGGGGCCACCATCGAGTCGCTGGGCCAGCAGGGCCACGGCCAGTGCGTAGCTGGTGGAGTTGTTGTAGCGCAGGATGGTGCGAAAGTTTTGCCCCACCAAGAACGCCGGGCCGCGTGCGCCCGCAGGCTCCAGCACGGCGGCCGATGCCATGTCTGGCAGTGGGCTGCCAGACAGGGTTTGCAAACCCTCTGCCGCCCACTGGGCAGTGCTTTGGCGCACTGTCAGTTCGGCCCGGGCATGGTCAAAGCCTGCTGGCAAGCGCACCTCGGTGCCCCAGGTTTCACGCGGCTGCCAGCCTTCGGCCGCCACAAATTTGGCCGTGGACGCAAGCACGTCCGGGATGCTGCCCCAGATGTCGCGGCGCCCGTCGCCATCGGCATCCACAGCGTGGGCCAGAAACACCGAGGGGATGAACTGCGTGTGCCCCATGGCACCTGCCCAAGAGCCCACCATGGCCTCGGGCGCAATGTCGCCCAGGTCGATGATGCGTAGGGCGGCCAGCAACTCAGACTGCGCCCATGCCTGGCGCCGGCCTTCGTAGGCCAGGGTGGCCAGTGCATCCACGGCGCGGAAGTTGCCGAAATTGCCGCCGTAGTTGCTCTCTATGCCCCAAAAGGCGGTGAGGATGCTGGCGGGCACGCCGTAGCGTTGGGCCGCAGCCTCCAGCGGTGCGCGGTGCGCCGCCATTTGTGCTTGCCCTTGCGTCACGCGCTGGCGCGACACGGCGCTGTCCAGGTACGCCCAAGGGGGGCGGTTGAACTCGGGCTGTGAGCGGTCCAGCTCGATCACGCGGGGCTGCCACTGGGCCTGGCCCAGCACGTCGCGCACGGTCTCGGGGCGTATGCCTGCGGCCAGCGCCTGGGGCGCAAATGCCTCGCGCCAGCGGGCAAAGCCCTGCGCGTGTTCTGCGTCGGCAGCATTCAGGGGCGTGGCCGACTGGGCCGATGGCTGGGCTGCTGCTTGCGTTGGGGTTGGCACGGGGGGCGTCACGGTGGTTGTCGCCGTGGCAAGGTTGGGGGCGCTGCCTGGCCCGCTGGCGCAGCCCGTCAGTGCTTGTGTGAAGGCCAGTGCGCAGGCCAGTGCCGTCCAGCACAGGCGCGCTGGGTGGGTGCGTCCAGCGGCCTGGGCCGCCAAGGAAGTAAGGTGTGTGCGGTGCATGCAGCATTGTCCCGCGTTGCCTTGGGCTGCGGCCCCGTGCATGCCTTCGGGATGTATCGCTGTGTGTGCATGGCGGGCGTGCAATACGGGTTATCTGCTATATGTTTTATAGCTGCTAGCGCTTATCCAATAAGCGCTAGGTGCCAAAATGGTTTGAAATCGGGTTACAGTTGGCGCTTTCGCCAAGCCCCTGCACTGGCTGGGGCCTGGTGCGCGGATTGCACCGCGCCTGCCCTCTGCGACCGCTTCAGCAACTGTATTGCGACCGTTTCACTGCGACCACCATGGCTTCACACACCTTTCTCTGGCACGACTACGAAACCTTTGGTGCCAACACCCGGCGCGATCGCCCGGCGCAGTTCGCCGCTATCCGCACCGATGCCGACCTCAACGAGATCGGCGAGCCGCTGATGATCTACTGCCAGCCGGCCAACGACTACCTGCCCGACCCACAGTCCTGCCTCATCACCGGCATCACCCCCCAGCTCTGCCTGGAAAAAGGCCTGCCCGAGCGCGAGTTTGCCCACCGCATTGAGGCCGAGTTTGCCCAGCCCGGCACCATCGGTGTGGGCTACAACACCATCCGGTTTGACGACGAGATCACGCGCTTCATGTTCTGGCGCAACCTCATCGACCCCTATGCACGCGAGTGGCAAAACCAGTGCGGCCGCTGGGACTTGCTGGACGTGGTGCGCATGACCTACGCGCTGCGGCCCGACGGCATCCACTGGCCCAAAAAGGAAGACGGCGCACCCAGCTTCAAGCTCGAACACCTTTCCAAAGCCAACGGCCTGTTGCACGAGGCCGCGCACGATGCGCTGTCGGACGTGCGCGCCACCATTGCGCTGGCGCGCCTGATTCGCCAGCACAACGCCAAGCTGTTTGACTTTGCCCTGGCGCTGCACAAAAAAGACCGCGTGGCCACCGAGCTGCGCCTGCCCGCCACGGCCATCACGGCGCGGCCTTTCTTACATGTGTCGGGCATGTTCCCGACCGAGCGCGGCTGCCTGGGCGTGATGTGGCCACTGGCCAGCCACCCCACCAACAAGAACGAGCTGATCGCCTGGGACCTGGCCCACGACCCGCGCGAGCTGGCTGCGTTGAATGTGGACGACCTGCGCCTGCGCATGTTCACCCGCGCCGCCGATTTGCCCGAGGGCGTCACACGCCTGCCCATCAAAACCATCCACCTCAACAAGTCGCCCATGGTGGTGGGCAATGTGAACACCCTCACGCCCGCGCTGGCGCAGCGCTGGGGTATTGACTTGGCGAAGGCGGCAGAGCATGCCGAGGTGGCGCGCAGCCTGCCCGACATGAGTGGCATCTGGCCCGCCGTGTTCGCCCGGCCTGCCGAGCCCACGCCCGATGTGGACCAGGACCTGTACGGCGGCTTTGTGGGCAACAACGACCGGCGTTACCTGAACGAGCTGCGCGAGATGTCGGGCGCCAAGCTGGCCACGGCCCGTACGGGCTTCGATGACCCACGCCTGGCCGAGCTGGTCTGGCGCTACCGGGCGCGCAATTTTCCGCAAACCCTCACGCCTGAGGAACAAGAGCGCTGGGAAGCCCACCGCGCCGCCAGCCTGTTTGATGGGCAGGGCGGGGCGCGCACGGTAGAGCAGTTGTTCACCGAAATCGACCAACTCTCCGAGACCGCCGACGACGATCGCACGCAGGACATCCTGGGTGCGCTGTACGATTACGCCGAACACATCGCGCCTGAACGGTAGAGCCTCCCTGAGGCGCTGCGCGCCTTCCCCTCAGGGGGACGCACCCAGTGGCCTGGCAGAGCCAGTTCCACGGGTGCGCTGGCCTTGGCGCACGCCAGTGTCCATCGCCCAGCCTTGCATGTAGACCCGTAGACATAGCCTTTGAGATTTATGACGACACCCCACAAACCCAACTTCACCACGCAAATCGTTCACGCCGACCGCTGGGGCGGCGCAGAAAAGGGGGCCGTGCACCAGCCCATCCATTCGTCGGTGCAATACGGCTACGACACGGTCGAAGATCTGATTGCGGTCTTCCAGGGCACGGCCAAGGGGGCTTCAACTACGCCCGCCAGGGCACGCCCACCACGGCGGCGCTGGAGACCAAGATCACCCAAATGGAAGGCGGCGTGGGCACCATCGTCTTCTCTACCGGCATGGCCGCCTTGTGCGCGGTGTTCCTCACACTGCTCAAGGCAGGCGACCACCTGGTGGCCAGCAAGTTTGTGTTTGGCAACACCAACAGCGTGTTTGGCACGCTGGCCGACTTGGGCGTGGAAGTGACCACGGTGGACGCCACCGACACCGCCCAGGTGCAAGCCGCAGTGCGCCCCAACACCCGCATGGTGTTTGTCGAGACCATTGCCAACCCCGGCACGCAAATCCCTGACCTCGAAGGCATCGGCGCACTGTGCCGCAGCAAAGGCCTGCTGTACGTGGTGGACAACACCGTGGCTTCGCCCTACCTCTTTCAGCCCGCCACCGTGGGGGCTGGGCTGGTGATGAATTCGCTCACCAAGAGCATCGGCGGCCACGGCGATGCGTTGGGCGGTGCCATCACCGACACGGGCTTGTTTGACTGGGCCACGTACCCCAACATCTTCGCGGCCTACCGCAAGGGCGATGCCAAGGGCTGGGGCCTGCAGCAGGTGCGCAAAAAGGGTCTGCGCGACATGGGTGGCACGCTGTCGTCGCACAGCGCCCACCAGATCGCGCTGGGCGCAGAAACCCTGGCCCTGCGCATGGACCGCACCAGCGCCACGGCCTTGGCCCTGGCCCAGTGGCTGGAGCAGCACCCGGCCGTGGCCAAGGTGCATTACCCGCTGCTGCCCTCGCACCCGCAGTACGAGCAGGCGCGCAAGCACTTCAAGTCCGGCTCCTGGCTGCTGTCGTTTGAGCTGAAGGACGCCGCCCAGTGCCTGCCGCTGTGCAACCGCCTTCGCCTGCCCATCAAGGCCACGGGGCTGGCCGACACGCGCACGCTCATCATCCCGGTGGCCCACACCATCTTCTGGGAGGCGGGCCCCGAGGTGCGCGCCAACATGGGCATTGGCGACGGCATGATCCGCCTGTCGGTGGGCCTGGAAGATGCGCAAGACCTGCTGGCCGATTTTGAGCAGGCCCTGGCGGGCTGATCGCCCCTTGATTCACACCACTTGCCGCAGGCTGACCCCATGAGCCATCCCACTGATTTGCCCTTTCACATCGGCAAGTACCAGGTGCAGGCCGAACTGGGGCGGGGCGCCACCGGGGTGGTGTACCTGGCGGTGGACGGTTTCAAGGGCCGCCAGGTGGCCATCAAAGAGGTGCACGCCCACCTGCTGCGCAAGCCTGACGATGCCGAGCGCTACCGCAAGCTGCTGCGCAACGAGGTGATGCTCACGGCCCGGCTGCGGCACCCCAACATCGTGCGACTGCTCGATGCGGACGAGCAGGCGACCCAGCCTTACCTGGTGCTGGAGTATGTGGATGGCCAGCCCCTGTCGGCCTTCACCACGCCCGACACCTTGCTGCCCGTGGCCCAGGTGCTCGACATTGCCTACAAGTGCTGCAACGCGCTTGAGCATGCCCAGCGCGAAGGCCTGGTGCACCGCGACATCAAGCCCGCCAACGTGCTGCTGTCCCAAGAGGGCGAGGTCAAGCTCACCGATTTTGGCGCCGCCCTGGCGGTGCGCAGCGATGCCACACAACTGGCCGGGTTGGTGGGCTCGCCCTCGTACATGTCGCCCGAACAGGTGCAAGAGCAGGACCTGACGCACCACAGCGACATGTTCTCGCTGGCCGTGGTGGTGTACGAACTGCTGACCGGGCGCCGCCCGTTCGATGCCGAAACCGACTTCGCCACGCTCTACCGCATCACCCACGAAGCGCCCACCGCACCGCGCCTGCTGCGCACCGATTTGCCCGAACACCTGGACGCCGTGCTGCTGCGCGCCCTGGCCAAGCAGCCCCAAGACCGCTTTGCCACCTGGGCCGACTTTGCCAACGCCTTGCTGGCCGTGCAGCACGCGCTGCCCGCCCAGCGCTCGCAAGACTCTGAAGCGCAGCGCTTTGCCTTGCTGCGGGCACTGCCGTTTTTTGCAGACTTCCACGACGTGGCGCTGTGGGAGTTGATGCGCCTGGGCCGCTGGCGCTGGGCCCCAAGGGCAAAGTCATCCTGTTTGAAGGCCAGCCCGGCGACTCGTTCTACGTGCTGGTGGAAGGGCGCGTCAGCATCACCCGGGAGGGCTGGCAGCTGAGCACGCTGGGCCCGGGTGTGACGCTGGGCGAAATGACGTACTTGCAGCCCGAGCACAAGATCCGCAGCGCCACCGCTGTGGCCGAGACGGATGTGCTGGTGCTCAAGGTGCGTAATCCCTCGCTGATGGAAGCCTCTGCCGATCTGCAGTCGCGCTTTGACAAGGCGTTCATCAAGGTGCTGGTGTCGCGCCTGGTGGCCACCAGCAAGCAGCTGGGCGCGTGGGAGTTGAGTGCGCCGCAGGATTGAAGGGGTTGTCGAAATGGTGCGGGTGGCTAACGCCCTCCCGTAGACATTGTTTTTGAGAATTGTTATCATTTAATGGCCTGAGTACGCCACACCCCGTCCAACGCAAAAGGCTCCACCAGGAGCTGCGTGATGGACCTCCAAGCCTCGATTTCTTCAGCCCTCCCATGGGCCCCAGTGCCCACCAGCGCTACGCTGGCCGATTGGGAGCGCCTCATGCGCCGCGCAGGCGCTGCCTTGCAGATGCAGCAATGGCGCATGGCGCTCGGCTACCAACGCCAGGCCCTGGCTGTGGCGCTGGGCATTGCACACCAACCACCCGCAGGCCGTGAGGACGATTGCGTGGCCGCGTTGGTGGTGTCGCACCTGAACCTGGCCGATCTTTCGCAGGAGGCGGCAGCACCCGGTGAGTCCGCACGCCTGCTGTGCCACGCCCACGCCACGCTGCTGGCCTGGATGGCAGACCCCACCGCCACGCCCGCGCTGCAGCAAGCCGCCTGGCGCCACAGCCGCGAGACACACGCTGCACTGCTGCGCCATGTGGCCCAGCACGGCCCGCAGGCCGATGTGACTCGCTTGCTGCAGGCCAGCCACCCCCAGCCTGGCACGCGCACGCATTGAGCTTCCGTGGGCACTGCGGCCCACCAACTCGCCTTCTTTGCGTTGCCACGCATCGCCCCTCTCACTTTTCATCGCTTTTGAGGAGACCCCTTTGCCCTACGAACTGCCCCTGTTGCTCTATGCCTATGACGCGCTGGAGCCGCATGTGGATGCCCGCACCATGGAGATCCACCACACCCGTCACCACCAGACCTACATCAACAACCTGAATGCCGCGTTGCAAGGCACACCGCATGCCGACTTGCCGATTGACGAGCTGGTGTCGCGCCTGGTGCTGCTGCCCGAGGCGCTGCAGCCCGCCGTGCGCAACAACGGCGGCGGGCATGCCAACCACAGCCTGTTCTGGCGCGTGATGTCGCCCACCGGCGGTGGCTTGCCGCAGGGCGATTTGGCCCGCGCCATCGACGCAGAGCTGGGCGGATTTGATGCGTTCAAAGACGCCTTCACCAAGGCCGCCATCAGCCGCTTTGGCAGCGGCTGGGCCTGGCTCAGTGTGTCGCCGCAGGGCACGCTGGTGGTGGAGAGCACAGGCAACCAGGACAGCCCGCTCATGTCTGGCCTGATGTCGGGCAACACCCCCATCCTGGGGCTGGACGTGTGGGAGCACGCCTACTACCTGCACTACCAGAACCGGCGTGCCGACTACATCGCCGCCTTTTACAACGTTATCGACTGGCCCGAGGTGGCCCGCCGCTACGCGCAGGCGCGGGGCTGAGAGGGCACTGCCCTTGCATGGCCCTTGCCATCGCGCCCGTCTTCTGACCTTTTTCGAGACCACCGCCATGTCTACACCGCATGCTTCCCACGCGCCATCCCAAGCACCGGTGGCTGCAAGCCCCGCCCCAGCCTATGTGGGGGCGGGGGAGGACGGGGAGGGCGGTGATGGCACCGTGCAACCCCCCTATCTGCGCTGGCAGGGCCACTGGCGCCAGCGCCTGGGCTTGGGCATCGTGTTGTTGGGGGCGGTGGTGCTGGCCTTGCATGGCTGGCGCATGGTGGCCACGCAGCCACTGGTGCGCGATGCCTTGCTGGGCGGGCTGTTGGCGGCCTTGGCCACCGCGCTGGGGGCCGTGCCGGTGTGGTTCTCGCAGCAGTTGTCTGCCCGCGTGCAAGACACCTTGTTTGGCTTTGGTGCGGGCGTCATGCTGGCGGCCTGCTCGTTCTCGCTGATCTTGCCGGGCCTGCAAGCCGCCCGCGCGGCGGGTGCCGGTGGCTGGGCCGCTGGGGGCACCATAGGCACGGCCATTTTGCTGGGGGCTGCGGCACTGCTGTGCCTGGAGCGGTGGCTGCCGCACGAGCATTTCATCAAAGGGGTCGAGGGCCAGGCCTCGCGCACGCTGCGGCGCACTTGGCTGTTTGTGTTTGCGATTGCGCTGCACAACCTGCCCGAAGGGTTGGCCATTGGCGTGGCCTACGCTGGCGGCGATGCCTTGCGTGCCGGTGCATTGACCACAGGCATTGCCATCCAGGATGTGCCCGAGGGGCTGGTGGTGGCCGTGGCGCTGCTGGCTGCGGGCTACCGGCGCACGCTGGCCGTGGGGCTGGGCATGGCCTCGGGGTTGGTCGAGCCCTTGGGGGCCGTGCTGGGGGCGGTGGTCATCAGCCACTCGGCCAGCCTGCTGCCCTGGGGCCTCGGCTTTGCTGCGGGGGCCATGCTGTTTGTCATCAGCCACGAGATCATTCCCGAATCCCACCGCAAGGGGCACGAGGCCTGGGCCACGGGCGGGCTGATGTGGGGCTTTGTGCTGATGATGCTGCTGGACACCGCGCTGGGCTGATGTCTCACATCAGTGTGGCGATGAACGCTATTTATTTGATAGCTGCTTGCGCTTGATTGGTAAGCGCTACAGGCCAATCTGGCTTGAATCGCGGTGGGCCTTCAACCAAAAAACTGGTAGCACACCGCAATGGCCGCCACCACCCCGGCCAGCTCGGCCACCAGCGCACAGGCCACGGCGTGCCGGGCGCGCTGAATGCCCACGGCCCCAAAGTACACCGCCAGCACGTAAAACGTGGTTTCGGTGCTGCCCTGGATGGTGGCCGCAGCCAGCGCGGCAAAGCTGTCTACGCCCTGTGTCTGCATGGTTTCGATCAGCATGGCCCGCGCCGCGCTGCCTGAAAACGGCTTGACCAGCGCGGTCGGAAGCGCATCCACAAACCTGGCATCCACCCCCAGGGTGTTCACGCACCAGCGAATCCCCTCCAGGGCATACCCCAGTGCCCCCGATGCCCGCAGCACGCCTACTGCGCACAGCATGGCCACCAGGTAGGGCAGCAGCCCTTTGGCCACATCAAAGCCCTCGCGCGCGCCCTCCACAAAGGCTTCGTACACCGGCACCTTGCGCCAGGCACCAATCGCCACAAACGCCACCACCAGCCCAAACAGCGTGAGGTTGCCCAGCAGCGAGGACAACTGCGCCAGCGCCGCCGCACTCAGGCTGCTGAGCAGCGCCATGAAGCCGCCCAGCACCAGCGCCACCGGCAGCAAATACGCCAGCACCACCGGGTGCCACAGCGGCAGCCGCTGCACCACGGCCACGGCCAGCAGCCCGGCCAGGGTGGATGCCGAGGTCGCCAGCAAGATGGGCAAAAACACCAGCGTAGGGTCGTGCGCCCCTTGCTGCATGCGGTACATGAAGATGGTGACGGGCAGCAGCGTGAGCGATGAGGCGTTGAGCACCAGGAACAGAATCTGCGCGTTGGTGGCAGTGGCGGGCTCTCGGTTCAACTCTTGCAGCGCGCGCATCGCTTTGAGCCCCATGGGGGTGGCGGCGTTGTCCAGCCCCAGGGCGTTGGCGGCAAAGTTCAAAGTCATCAAGCCCAGGGCAGGGTGGCCACGTGGCACCTCGGGCATCAGGCGGGCAAACAGGGGCGCCAGCCAGCGCGCCAGCACATCCACAATACCGGCCTTCTCTGCAATGCGCAAAAAGCCCAACCACAGCGTGAGCGTGCCAAACAGCAGCACCATCACCTCCACCGAGAGCTTGGCCATGGCAAACAGCGACTCGACCATGGCCGCAAACACCTGGGCTTGGCCGCCCAGAAGCCACTGGGCCAGCGCGGCAATGGCTGCTGTCAGGAAAAAGCCCAGCCAAAGGGTGTTGAGCATGTGAAGTGATCGGGAGAATTGGATTGGGAGGCTGCTGGTAAGGGCCGGGCGCAGCGATATGCGGGGCAGTTTAAGGGAGGTTTCAAGCCCGGGCTGGCTGCGGCTGGGCGTGGGTGGCAAGCAACATGGGCCAACTCTCGGATTTGCCTGAAATCAAAATTTGCTTGTTTTTATCACTTTTGCTGATTTTGTGATAAATTCGCGTTGTTGCTTCTGGCAACAAATTCGGGCGTAATCGCAAAAATGAGATTGCCCGACGGCGTTGCAAGCTGCAAGCTTGAGCGCCGTGTAGCCAAGGAGCGTCGCGGTCTTCGCCAACAGCGCGGTTTTGTGGCATGTGATGCATGCGCCGAAGCTGGCACAGGATGATGAGCGCAAGGTTTCAAGTCGTCTAAAAGAGGGTTCCATGAAAAACTTGAAGATTTCCACCCGCCTGTCTGGCGCGTTTGCGTTGCTGGTGTTCATGCTGGTGGCTTTGGCAGTCGCCGCCATGGCTCAACTGTCGGCTATTCGCGCGGCGACTGTCGAGATCAGTGACAACTGGTTGCCTAGCATTGAGGTGGTCAACAGCATTGATTCGCAAGCCTCTGAACTGCGCCTGATTGTGCTGACCCACATCATGAACACCGACGAGGCTGCCATGGCCAAGATCGACCAGCAACTGCTGGCGGGCCGCGCAAAAATGGCCCAGCTGCGAAAGACGTATGAAGCTCTCATCAGCAGTCCTGAAGAGAAGAAACTCTACGAAGAATTTTCCAGCAATTGGACCAAGTACATCGGCGTCAATGACACGGCACTGGCCCACTCGCGCAAGAACGAAAACGACCAGGCCAAGGCAATCGTGGAAGGCGAGTCCGCCAAGCTTTTTGCAGTGAGCGGGGATATCCTGGACAAGCTGGTCAAGCTCAACAGCGATGGTGCCGCAGACGCCAAAAAAGACGCCGAAAGCACCTACGCGACCGCGCGCAACACCCTGTTGATCGTGGCCGCGCTGGCCATCGCCCTGGCCATTGCCGCCGCCCTGTGGCTCATCCGCTCCATCACCGCCCCCCTGTCCCGCGCCGTAGAAGTGGCCGACCAAGTGGCCGCAGGCGACCTCAGCGCCCACATCGAAGTCACCTCCACCGACGAAACCGGCCAGTTGCTCGGAGCCCTGCAACGCATGCAGCAAAGCCTGGTGCGCACCGTCTCCGTCGTACGCCAGAACTCAGAAAGCGTGGCCTCTGCCAGCGCCGAGATTGCCTCCGGCAACAACGACCTGAGCGCCCGCACCGAACAGCAAGCCAGCGCCCTGGAAGAAACCGCAGCCTCCATGGAAGAACTCGGCTCCACCGTGCGCCAAAACGCAGACAACGCCCGCACCGCCAACCAACTGGCCATGAGCGCATCGACCGTCGCCACCCAAGGCGGAGAAGTGGTTGCCGAAGTGGTGGAGACCATGAAAGGCATCAACGCCAGCAGCAACAAGATTGCAGACATCATCAGCGTGATCGACGGCATCGCCTTCCAGACCAACATCCTGGCGCTGAACGCCGCCGTGGAAGCCGCCCGGGCAGGCGAGCAAGGCCGAGGCTTTGCCGTGGTGGCCACCGAAGTACGCAACCTGGCAGGACGCAGCGCAGAAGCGGCCAAAGAAATCAAGAGCCTGATCATGGCCAGCGTAGAGCGGGTAGAGCAAGGCACCCTGCTGGTAGACAAAGCAGGCAGCACCATGACCGAAGTCGTCACGGCCATCCGGCGCGTGACCGACATCATGGGAGAGATCAGCGCAGCCAGCAGCGAACAAAGCGCAGGGGTAGGCCAAGTGGGCGAAGCGGTGACGCAAATGGACCAGGCGACCCAGCAAAACGCGGCCTTGGTGGAAGAAATGGCGGCAGCGGCCAGCAGCCTCAACAGCCAGGCGGGCGAGCTGGTCAACGCGGTGGCAGTGTTCAAACTGGCCCACGATGCCAGCAGCAGCTACAACGCCCCTAGAAGCAGCTACAGCGCCCGAACCAGCAGCCCCGGTGCCAGCAGCCTGGGCAAAACCCCCAGCGCCCGGCCTGCACTGAGCAAGCCCAAGGCGACAACGGCAAAAGCGCCAGCCCAAAGCAAGCCAGCGGCGAGCCTGGCGGCCCCTCAAGCAGCAGCGCCTGCACCCAAGGCAACGCCAGCCCCCAAAGCAGCGAAGGCCGGGGGCAATGACGATGAGTGGGAGAGCTTCTAAGCTGAGCTGAGCGGAATTCCTGCTGCCATCATGCCCGCCGCTACCAAAGCACGCCTGAGGGCGTGCTTTTTTGTTTTCGCCTCGAACATGGGCTATGGGCACGGGCAGAGGGGCGTGTCAGCGCGCAGAGGGGCAAGCTGCCATGGTGAATTCCCCACACGAGCAGACTTGATGAATATCAAGAAAATCAGCTTCTCTAATCATTTTGAAATGGTGAAATTGATATTCAAAGGCTCCACTTCTTTGCCCAGTCATCTCCTTGCGCACACAAATCAAAAGATCATTTGGTGATTAAGTAAAAGCTATATATTCGTTTGGGTTTTATAGGCGCAGTTCCAAAATCAGGCTCCATTCACGAAGGAGCTTTGCATGACCACGCTGCGCCTGGGCGACACCGCCCCTGACTTCACACAGGAATCCACCGCTGGCCCGATCCGCTTCCATGAATGGGCGGGTGGTTCCTGGGTGGTGCTTTTCTCGCACCCTGCCGATTTCACGCCGGTGTGCACTACCGAATTGGGCAAAACAGCGGCATTGGCCAGCGAGTTCGCCAAGCGTGGCGTCAAGCCCATTGCGGTGAGCGTGGACCCCGTGGATTCGCACCAGAAGTGGGTGCACGACATCAACGACACGCAGAACACCACGGTGAACTTTCCCATCCTGGCCGATGCGGACCGCAAGGTGGCGGACCTGTACGACATGATCCACCCGAACGCTTCGACCACGGTGACGGTGCGCAGTGTGTTCATCATCGACCCGAAGAAGGTGATTCGCACCACCTTCACCTACCCGGCCAGTACGGGGCGCAATTTTGACGAAATCCTGCGTGTGATTGACTCGTTGCAGCTCACCGACAGCCACAAGGTGGCCACTCCCGCCAATTGGAAAGATGGCGACGACGTGATCATCGTGCCCAGCCTGCAAGACCCGGCCGAGATCGCGCAGCGCTTTCCCAAGGGTTTCAAAGCCGTGCGCCCCTACCTGCGCATCACCCCTCAGCCCAACAAGTAAATAAAGGGCTCCGTCGCCTCTGTGGCCCGCCTTTCAAGGCGGCTGCAAGTGGCCGGGGTAGTTCACGCTGTGACCTCCACACCCATCATCATCGTGCCCGGTTGGCGCGATTCCGGCCCCGGGCACTGGCAAACCCTGTGGGCAGATCGCCTGCCTGAGGCGCGCCGTGTAGTGCAAGACGACTGGATCACGCCCACCCGCGCCGCCTGGGTCGCGCAGCTGGAGAAAACCGTGCTGGCGCAGGAGCAGCCGGTGGTGATCGTGGCGCACAGCCTGGGCTGCATTGCCACCACCCACATGGGGCCCGAGGCTGCGGCGCGGGTGCGCGGTGCGCTGCTGGTGGCCCCGGCAGACCCCGAACGCCGTGCCATCCTCAGTGACTTTGCCCCTGTGCCTTACGCAGCGTTGCCGTACCGCAGCATTCTGGTGGCCAGCAGCAATGACCCGTACTGCCCGATTCGCTTGGCCGGTGCCTACGCCCGTGCATGGGGCAGCGAGTTTGTGCGCATGCAGAACGCAGGCCATATCAACGTGGAATCCGGGCACGGCGAATGGCCTTTGGGCCGGGCGCTGCTGCAATCGCTGACGGACGAGGGCGGTGGGGGCTCTGAGTGGTCTGCATCGCCTGCCCAAGTACCCCAGGCTGTGGCTGCCAATTTGCTATGAAATGAATAGCTGCTAGCGCTTTATCTGATTGCGCTAGGGGCATATTTTGCCTCAACCCTGGGAGGCGACAGTGGCGCCGTGTGCTCCACAGGCCCCGGGCGCGTCACGGTGCACCGGCTGTACGCTTTTCTATATTCCACAGTTTGATTAATTTAAAAGAATATATTCTTTTGAGTTTTAAGAGGCTGTTGTACACAATGTGACACCTTCAGCTTTTTTGAGCGACGCGACATGACTTCTTTGAAACTCAAGACCCTTTTGGCTGCTTTGGCCCTGACTGTCAGTGGCGTGGCTGGCGCCCAGAACGCGCTGCTCAATGTGTCTTATGACGTAGCCCGTGAGTTCTACAAGGACTACAACGCCGCCTTCATCGCCCACTACAAGAAGACCACCGGGCAAGACGTGAAGGTGGACCAGTCGCATGCAGGCTCCAGCGCCCAGGCGCGTGCCGTGAACGACGGCCTGGCGGCTGATGTGGTCACCATGAACACCACCACCGACGTGCAGTTTCTGGCCGACAGCGGTGTGGTCGCGAAAGACTGGACCAAGAAATTCCCGCACGACGCATCGCCCACCACCTCGACCATGCTGTTCTTGGTGCGCAACGGCAACCCCAAGAACATCAAGGACTGGGAAGACCTCATCAAGCCCGGCGTGCAGGTGATCGTGGTGAACCCCAAGACGGGCGGCAACGGCCGCTACGCCTACCTGGCCGCGTGGGGCGCCGTGCGTGAAAAGGGCGGCACCGAGGCGCAGGCCGCCGAATTTGTGGGCAAGCTCTACAAGAACGTGCCCGTGCTGGCCAAGGGCGGGCGCGATGCCACGGCCACCTTCCTGCAGCGCAACCAGGGCGATGTGTTGATCACGTTCGAGTCCGAAGTCGTGTCGATCGACCGTGAGTTTGGCGCGGGCAAGGTCGATGCGGTGTACCCCTCGGTGAGCGTGGTGGCCGAGAACCCCGTGGCAGTGGTCGAGCGCACCGTGGCCAAGAAGGGCACCGGCGCATTGGCCAAGGCTTACCTGGACTACCTGTACTCTGAAGAGGCCCAGGAAATCGCCGCCAAGCACGCCATCCGCCCCCGCTCGGAAGCCGTGCTCAAGAAATACGCCGACACCTTCAAGCCCCTCAAGCAGTTCACCGTGGCCAAGTACTTTGGCTCGCTGACCGAAGCGCAAAAAGTGCACTTCAACGACGGCGGTCAGTTCGACAAGCTCTATACCCCGGGCGCCAAGTAAGGCCCGCGCACCTCACTACCTCTTCATATGACCACTGCGAATGCTGTGGCCGCAGCCCCGGCCGGTCGGCGTGCGCCCAAACGCGTGCTGCCCGGCTTCGGGCTGTCGCTGGGCTACACCCTGTTTTATTTGAGCATCATCGTGCTGATCCCTCTGTCGGCACTGATCTTCAAAACCTTCACGCTCACCTGGGAGCAGTTCTGGGCCGCCATCAGTGCGCCGCGTGTGATGGCGTCGTACCGGCTGACTTTCGGCGCCTCGTTCCTGGCGGCGCTGGTCAACCTGGTGTTCGGCCTGCTGATCGCCTGGGTGCTGGTGCGCTACAAGTTTCCGGGCAAGAAAATCGTGGACGCGCTGGTGGACCTGCCTTTTGCGCTGCCCACCGCCGTGGCGGGTATCTCGCTCACGGCTTTGCTGGCGGGCAATGGCTGGGTGGGCAGCATTCTGGAGCCCATGGGCATCCAGTTGGCGTTCAAGCCTGCGGGCATCGTGATTGCGCTCATCTTCATCGGCCTGCCGTTTGTGGTGCGCACCGTGCAGCCCGTGCTGGAAGACGCCGAGAAAGAGCTGGAAGAAGCCGCCACCTGCCTGGGCGCCACGCGCCTGCAGACCTTCACCAAGGTCATCCTGCCCTCCATCACCCCTGCGCTGCTCACCGGCTTTGCCATGGCGTTTGCGCGGGCGGTGGGCGAGTACGGCTCGGTCATCTTCATCGCAGGCAACATGCCCATGGTTTCTGAAATCACGCCTTTGATCATCATCGGCAAGCTGGAGCAGTACGACTACGCAGGCGCGACCGCCGTGGCCGTCGTCATGCTGGTGATCTCATTCATCTTGCTTTTGGTCATTAACGCATTGCAGGCTTGGCAACGCCGGCACACGGGGGCACCAGCATGAGCGGCAGCAACTCCCGAACCATTCGCCGCGCGCAAGCGGGCACGACCGAAGCGCCCTGGGTACGCTACACGCTCATCGCCGTCGCACTGGCCTTCATGCTGCTGTTCCTGGTGCTGCCGCTGGCTGCGGTGTTTGCCGAGGCGCTGCGCAAAGGCTTTGGCGCCTACCTGGAGGGCCTGCGCGAGCCCGATGCCTGGTCGGCCATCAAGCTCACGCTGATCACCGCGCTGATTGCGGTACCGCTGAACCTGGTGTTTGGCGTGGCCGCCGCCTGGTGCATTGCCAAGTACGAGTTCAAAGGCAAGGCGTTTTTGACCACGCTGGTGGACTTGCCGTTCTCGGTGTCGCCCGTGGTGGCGGGCCTGATCTATGTGCTGATGTTTGGCGCGCAGGGCTGGTTTGGCCCCTGGCTGCAGGCGCACGACATCAAGATCATCTTCGCCGTGCCCGGCATCGTGCTGGCCACCGTGTTTGTGACTTTTCCGTTCATCGCCCGCGAGCTGATCCCGCTGATGCAGGCGCAGGGCAACGACGAGGAGCAGGCCGCCATCGTGCTGGGCGCCACCGGCTGGCAGACCTTTTGGTACGTGACGCTGCCCAACATCAAGTGGGGTCTGCTGTACGGCGTGATCTTGTGCAACGCGCGCGCCATGGGCGAGTTTGGCGCGGTGTCGGTGGTGTCCGGCCACATCCGGGGGCAGACCAACACCATCCCGCTGCACGTTGAAATTCTCTACAACGAATACCAGTCCGTGGCTGCGTTTGCCGCAGCCTCGCTGCTGGCCTTGCTGGCCCTGGTCACCCTGGTCATCAAGACCGTCGCCGAACACCGCAACGAGCAGGCATTGAAGGCAGCGACCGACCTGCCGCCCGAGCGTCCTGCCGACGCCGCTGCCCGTTGAACTGCCCGCTGAAGGAAGAAACACCATGAGCATCGAAATCCGTAACGTCAGCAAGCAGTTTGGCGACTTCCATGCCCTGCGCGATGTGAGCCTGGACATTGCCTCCGGCGAACTCATCGCACTGCTCGGCCCCTCGGGCTGTGGCAAGACCACGCTGCTGCGCATCATCGCGGGGCTGGAGACAGCTGACGTCGGCACCATCCATTTCAGCGGCGAAGACACCACCGACGTGCATGTGCGCGAGCGCAACGTGGGCTTCGTGTTCCAGCACTACGCACTGTTTCGCCACATGACCGTGTTTGAGAACGTGGCCTTTGGCCTGCGCGTGAAGCCCCGTGGCGAGCGCCCGAGCGAAGCGCAGATCAAGCAGAAGGTGATGGACCTGCTCAAGCTCGTGCAACTCGACTGGCTGGCCGACCGCTACCCCTCGCAGCTGTCCGGCGGCCAGCGCCAGCGCATTGCGCTGGCCCGCGCCCTGGCGGTGGAGCCCAAGGTGCTGCTGCTCGATGAGCCCTTCGGCGCCCTGGATGCCAAGGTGCGCAAAGAACTGCGCCGCTGGCTGCGCCGCCTGCACGACGAACTGCACGTGACCAGCATCTTCGTGACCCACGACCAGGAAGAAGCCCTGGAAGTGGCCGACCGCGTGGTGGTCATCAACCAGGGCCGCATCGAGCAAAGCGGCTCGCCCCAGCAGGTGTGGGACCAGCCCGCCAGCCCGTTTGTCTATGGCTTCCTGGGCGATGTGAACCTGTTCCACGGCCGTGCCCACGAAGGGCTGGTGCACCTCGACGGCATGCAGATCGACTCGCCCGAGCACAGCCAGGCGCAAAACGCCAAAGCCTTTGCCTACGTGCGCCCGCACGACCTGGATGTGGAGCGCTACTCACCGGGCGCCGGGCTGGACGCCGAAGGCCGCCCACGCGGCATCGTGGCCCAGCTGAGCCGCGCCATTGTGGTGGGCCCCATCGCGCGGTTGGAACTTATTCCCTCCCAAGACCACAAACCAGCGGACAATGCGTCCCCAGACTCCTTGATCGAAGCGCAGATCCCTGCGCAGCAGTTCAAGGAGCAGGGCTTTAAAGAGGGCGAAACGCTGGTGGTGACACCGCGCCGCGCCCGTGTATTTTTAGATCACGCTGCGGGGATCTGAGCCGGTTTTCTTAGGAAAGCTGCTCGCGATGCAGTGGCTTTCAGCGGATGGTGATTCGACCGCATAACTAGGCGGGGCGCCGCAGACAGTGCTTTGGCACGGCAAGGCGCCCCAACGACGTTAGGCGGTTGAAGGACCATACGCCACAAGGATAAGAATGATGGTGTTGAACTGGATCGATCAGGCCCCGCGCCGCGTGCTGGCACTGATCAGCGTGGCTTGCGTGGCAATGCTGGCCTTTGGCATGTACTTGCAGCACGTGGTGGGCCTGGAGCCTTGCCCCATGTGCATCGTGCAGCGGTATGCTCTTATTTTGGTAGCTGTCTTCGCCGCATTGGCGAGCGCCAGGGGCGCAAAAGGCTGGTGGATGGGCTGGACTGTCCTGGCCGTGGTGGCCTCGGGTTTCGGCGCCTTCGTTGCCGCCCGCCAAAGCTGGCTGCAGTGGTACCCGCCCGAAGTCGCCACCTGCGGCCGCGACTTCTACGGAATGATCGAAAACTACCCCATCGGCCGCGCCATCCCCATGATTTTCCGTGGCTCGGGCGACTGCACCGCCATTGACTGGACCTTCCTGGGTGGCTCCATCGCCAACTGGTCGTTTATCTGCTTTGTCGGCTTTGGGCTGGTGCTGCTGGCTTTGCTGGTGCGCGGCTTCAAGGGTGGCCGCCGCAGTGCTGCAGGGTACTCGGCGGCTTGAAAAGTCTGGCGGGTACCGACTTGGCAAAAGGCGCTCTGTAGAGCGCCTTTTGTTTTTGTCCGCACGCTCAACGGCATCCTTCCGCGTGCTGATGGGTGAGCCTGGGCTGGCATTGCAGCGGTGGACAGCAGGCGGGTCGAGAAGGGAGGCTGGTTTGTCAGCGGCGCCAATGCCTGGCTGGTCGAGCTGCTTCGCAGGCCTGGTGCCAACGACCAGCTTTGCAATGCCGCGGGCACGCTGCCTGTAGTTGCGGGCTGTCAAGGGCACACGGTGCCACCAATGTGCACGGGGGCAGTCTGGGCTATTCCGCTGCTTTTGCCGCTTCCATCTGGCCCGCAGTGAATGGGCTTGCGCCCGGAGTCAGAAAGGGGGCGGAAGTGCCAGCCGACTCAACCCGATTGCGTCCTGCGGCCTTGCCCCGGTAAAGCGCTGCATCGGCGGACCGCATGGCGCCCTCCAGTTCCGGGAGGCTGGAGAAATCGCCTGAAACCCCGATCGTGACCGTGCAGCGCAGCGGTTGGTCAGAGCCGCTGATTTCGATGGTTTGATTTTCAACCGCCTTGCGCACACGCTCTGCCAGCTGCAGGACACCCGCACCGTCACTGCCTGTGCAGATGGCGACAAATTCTTCGCCGCCGATACGGCCTGTCAGATCGCCACGGCGCACTGCGGTGCACAGCACTTCTGCTACGCGGCACAGTACGGCGTCTCCGATCTGGTGGCCGTGGGTATCGTTGATGCGTTTGAAATGGTCGACATCCAACAGCATCAAGAAGGCCGGAGTCGCCTGGCGGAGATTGAAATACCGGTCCAGCGCTTCGGAAAGACCTCTGCGGTTGAGCAGTTGCGTCATCGGATCACGCGCTGCCATGTGGCTCAAATCATCGGTCAGGCGCCGCAGCACCAGCCAAACGATGGAGGGCGGCACCACGGTGGCCAGGGACGACATGTAGATGTAGAACACCATCTGGAAATGGCTGTCCATTTGCAATGCGTCCAGGCCACCCTCCAGAACCTTCACGCATTTGATGGCGTTGAGTACACAAATGCCTCCGATCAGGAGTGCAAAGAACACCATCTCCCAATGCAAATGCTTGGCAAACGTGCGAACACCGTGGAGGGCCATCAGCGCCATCACCAGGAACAGCAGCGCCGACATTCCTGACAGCAAGGCGTAGCGCGCCACAGGCCCCAAGCTCCACTGCACCAGCACCTGCAAGGTGGCGTATGCGATGGCAAATGCAATCAACGGCCGCAACAGGGGGGCGGGGTAGCCAAAAAACCGCATGACCCCGAGCCCGTAGGCAATCGGAGAGGCCAGTGTGAGGGTGTGGTTGACCACGCTCATCACGCTCCAGGCGGGGCCGCCTTCCAGCAGCTGGAGCACATAGGCCAATCCCAGCAGGAGGTTGCCCAGGGCAAAAAAGTCCATGCCCATCTTCTTGCCGTGCAGGCGTTTGCTGATGAGCAAAAACATGACGGAGAAGCACAGCAGGTGTGCACACAGCATGCCAACGAGAACGTATGCAACCATCTGGGCGTGACTGGTCAGTGATGGAGCCCGGCGCTGTTGCTGGGGGCGAAAGTTGCCACAGGATGGGGAAACAGCACCCCCTCCGTCCCATCTACCCACGCAGGCAGCTTGTGCATCACGCTCTCCAGCAGCTCGCTGGCCTGCCAATGCGCAAGCCATGCCTGCAAATGGGGCCAGGGCTGCGCTTGCCACCACGTTGCATCAATGCCCGCAAACTGGCGCACAAACGGTGCGATGGCCATGTCTGCCAAGGCCGCGCGATGGCCGAACAGGTGGGGGCGGGTGGCCAGGCGGGTGTCCAGCACGCTCAACCAAGCCAAGGCGGTGGCACGCGCGGCACTCACGTCGGCGCCGGGGTAGCGGTTGGGGTATTTGCAGCGGTCCAGCGCCTGTTTGAAGGGGCCATCGCATTCGGCGATCAGTGCCTGCATGTCGGCCAGCGTGCCTTCGATGGGGGACAGCCAACCGTCGGGGTCGTGCCGGGACAGAGCCCAGAGCATGATGTCCAGGCTTTGCTCCAGCACTTGGCCATCTGGCAGCACGAGCACGGGCACGGTGCCTTTGGGTGAGGCTTGCAGCAGGGCTTGGGGCTTGTTCTTGAGGACCACTTCGCGCAGTTCGCACGCCTGGCCGCTCACCGCCAGGGCCAGCCGGGCACGCATGGCGTAGGGGCAGCGGCGAAAGGAGTAGAGAACGGGCAGGGTGGTCATGCGTGGCTCTCCTCACGGCCTCCGTCATCGTCTCTGTCTTCGGCGTCTTGGGTGTGCCGTCGCGCCGGGTTGCCGGGCTGGCGTGCTCCGATGTGTTCCTGGCCGCGTTGGGCTGCCAGCTGCATTTGCCGCTCGCGCTCGGCCAGGGCGCGTTCTTGCTCGGGCGTGCGGGTGCCGTGGCAATAGGGGCAGCTCACGCCTTGCACGTAGTGCGGGTGTGCCAGCTCGGCTTCGCCCAGCGGCATGCGGCATGAGCGGCACAGCTGGTACGGGCCGCGCACCAGGCCGTGGCCTACGGAGACCCGCTCGTCAAACACAAAGCAGTCGCCCTGCCAGCGGGTGGCTTCCTCGGGCACGGTCTCCAGGTATTTGAGGATGCCGCCTTCGAGGTGATAGACCTCATCAAAGCCTTGCGACTTGAGGAAGGCGGTGGATTTTTCGCAGCGGATGCCACCAGTGCAAAACATGGCCACTTTGGGGTTGCCTGCCAGCACGCCGCCGGGCTGCGATTGTTGCGCCACCCAGTCCGGAAACTCGGAAAAGCTCTTGGTGTGCGGGTTGATGGCGCGCTCGAAGGTGCCTATGCCCACTTCGTAGTCGTTGCGCGTGTCAATGACCACCACGGCCGGGTCGTCGATGAGGGTGTTCCAGTCGCTGGGCTTGACGTAGGTGCCCGCGTTGCGCGCGGGGTTCAGGCCAGGCACGCCCAGGGTGACGATCTCTTTTTTAAGCCGCACACGCATGCGGTAGAACGGCAGGGTGCTGGCGGGCGCCTCTTTGTGCTGCAGGGCTGCGAAGCGGCTGTCGCTGCGCAGCCAGGCCAGCACGGCGTGCACACCTGCCGGGGTGCCTGCGATGGTGCCGTTGATGCCTTCGTGCGCCAGCAGCAGCATGCCGCGCACGCCGTGGGCCTCGCACAGGCTTTGCAGGGGCCCTTGCAGTGCGGCAAAGTCGGGCAAGTCGACGAACTGGTAGAGGGCGGCGGTGATGAAGCGGGGAGTGACCGGGTCCACGAGATGGGCGGGTAGAACGCGAGTAGGTGGCGAAGATGGATAAACCGGAGGATGATAGCCGTCACCTTTCGTTACGATGTCGGGTTACCAACGCTGCCGCCAGGTGAATCGCATGAGCAAGGAATCCACTATCCATCTTTTTCGCCGGCTGGAGCAGCTCAATGGCATCGGGGCGGCATTGTCGCGCGAGCGGCACATTGAGCGGCTGCTCGAGAACATCCTGGAAGCCGCCAAGACCATTACCGGGGCGGATGGCGGCACGCTGTACAGCGTGACGGAAGACCAGTCGGCCCTGAAGTTCGAGATCTTGCGCACCGACTCGCTGGGCATACGCCTGGGGGGCACCACGGGCAAGCCCATTGACCTGCCGTTGCTGCCCCTGCGCACCACCGATGGGGCCCCCAATGACTCGCTGGTGGCGGCGCACTCGGCCATCCACGACCGCACAGTGAACATTGCCGATGCCTACAGCGAGCAGGGCTTCGACTTTTCCGGCACACGCGCTTTTGATGCGCGCACAGGGTATCGCTCGCAGTCGTTCCTGACGGTGCCCATGAAGAACCACGACCGTGAGCTGATTGGCGTGCTGCAGCTCATCAACGCGCGCGACCCGGAGACGGGCGAGGTGATGGCGTTCTCGCAGGCCGACCAGAGTCTGGCCGAGTCGCTGGCCTCGCAGGCCGCCATTGCGCTCACCAACCGGCTGCTGGTGTCGCAGCTTGAGCGCCTGTTCGAGTCGTTTGTGAACCTCATCAACCTGGCCATCGATGAAAAGTCGCCCTACACCGGGGGCCACTGCCAGCGCGTGCCCGCGCTGACCATGATGCTGGCCGAGGCCGCCCACGCGGTGCAAGACGGGCCGCTGGCCCACTTTGCCATGACCGACCGCGACCGTTACGAGCTGAAGATGGCCGGGCTGCTGCACGACTGCGGCAAGATCACCACGCCTGTGCATGTGGTGGACAAGGCCACCAAGCTGCAGACGCTGTACGACCGCATTGGCACGGTGGACACGCGCTTTGAAGTGCTCAAGCGCGATGCCGAGCTGGCCGCCCTGCGGCGCCAGTTGGCCCTGCGCCCAGTAGCCGATGCGGCGGCCGAAGCCCAGGCGCAGCAGGCTTTGCAGCAAGAGCTGGCCGCGCTGGACGCCGACCGTGACTTTTTGCGCAAGGCCAATATCGGGGGGGAGGCCATGTCGGCGGCAGACCAGCAGCGCGTGCGCGACGTAGGTGCACAGCGCCAGTGGCGCAACCCGCAGGGCCTGCAGACCAGCTTCCTGACGGCCGAAGAGGTCGAGAACCTCACCATCCGCTCGGGCACGTTGACACAGGCCGAGCGCGACATCATCAACCACCACATCGTGGCCACCAACAAGATGCTGGAGACGCTGCCCTGGCCGCGCCACCTCAAG
This sequence comes from Acidovorax sp. 1608163, assembly GCF_003669015.1. Classification (NCBI taxonomy): domain Bacteria; kingdom Pseudomonadati; phylum Pseudomonadota; class Betaproteobacteria; order Burkholderiales; family Comamonadaceae; genus Acidovorax; species Acidovorax sp. 1608163. Next base: position 2,472,172 of record NZ_CP033069.1, on the reverse strand, counting down.
AACGTGCCCGAATACGCGGGCGGCCACCACGAGCGCATGGACGGGCGTGGCTACCCAAGGGCCTGACGCGCGACCAGATGTCAGTGCAGGCGCGCATGATGGGCATCGCCGATGTGTTTGAAGCCCTGACAGCCGCTGACCGGCCCTACAAGAGCGGCATGAGCCTGTCGCAGGTGCTGGGCATCATGGCCAAGATGCGCGATGGCGGGCACATCGACCCGGACCTGTTCGACGTGTTCGTGTCCGAGGGCGTGCACCTGCGCTACGCGCAGGAGTTTTTGGAGCCTGCGCAGCGCGACATGTGACGGGTTTTGCATGCCGCTTGCTATTAAATATATAGCTGCTAGCGCTTTTAGGTAAAGCGCTAGGCCGTCTTTTTACTCTTGGCTTTGGGCTTGCTGGCTGCCGCCGGCGGCGCATAGGCGCGCAAGAAGGTTGCCACAGCGCGGTCGGCCAGGGCCTGGATCTCCTCAGGCGGCAGGGGGGGCAGGTCTTTGTAGTACCAGCGCAGCTGGATTTCGCACTGCACCAAGGCCCCGAACTGTAGCGCTGCGACAAAAGGCGCATCCTGGCGCAGGTGTCCATGCTCCATGGCGCGGGTGAAAAAGGCTGAGATTTCACCCATGCCGCGTTTGGGGCCTGCTTCGTAAAACAGCTCGCCCATGTTCGAATGCCCAGCCTCGGCCAGCACCATGCGGTGGGTGGCAATCATCTCCTGCCGGCACATGAAGGTCGCCAGCTTTTCTCCAAATCGGGCCAGCACTTCGGCAATTCCGTGCTGCATGTCGTGCGCAGCAAGCTCTGCAAAAGATGCCTGGATGTGCTGTTCGCCCGCAGCCTGCGTCACGGCCTGGAACAACGCCTCCTTGGACGGGTAGTAGCCGTAGATGGTGGACTTGGAGCCGCCAATGCGGCGAACGATCTCGGCCATGGATGCGCGCTCAAACCCGAACTCCAGAAAGACCTGCGAGGCGATTTCCAGAATCGCCTCGCGGCGTGCTTCCGTGCGAACTTTCATGCCGTACTCCTGTGAATAACGCTTAACCGTACCGATGAGTCCATTTTTGCTTGACAGACTGAATGTGTCAACTTGATAATCGACAATACCGTACCGTTCGGTACAGTTAAATCGTGTTTTCAATTTGTCAGGTCGGGCGTGCCAAAGCGCCTGGGCCGAGGAGCCTTGTTCATGCGCTTGCATCCTGCTATTCAACGACCCGTGGCCGTATTGGCCGCCGTTTCCGCCCTGGCACTGGCCGCCTGCGGCGAAGCGCCCCAGCCCCCGGCCACTGGCGGGGGGGGCGTGCCCCAGGTCCGGGTCATCACCGTGCAAGCCCAGCGCCTGCCGCTGACCACCGAGCTGCCCGGCCGCGTGGCCCCGGCGCTGATCGCCGAGGTGCGCCCCCAGATCACCGGGCTGGTGCTGCAGCGCCGCTTCAAGGAAGGCAGCGATGTGAAGGCGGGCGATCTGCTCTACCAGATCGACCCCGCCACCTACCGTGCCAATGTCGATAGCGCCGATGCCACCCTGGCCAAGGCCGAAGCCAATCTGGTCACCGTGCGGCTGAAGGCCGGGCGCTTCAAGGAGCTGTCGGCCATCAAGGCCGTGAGCCAGCAGGATGCCGACGACGCCGCCGCATCGCTGCTGCAGGCCGAGGCCGAGGTCAGCGCCGCCCGCGCCACGCTGCAAACCCAGCGCATCAACCTGGACTACACCCGCATCACCTCGCCCATCAGCGGGCGCATCGGGCGCTCCAGCGTCACGCCCGGCGCACTGGTCACGGCCAACCAGGCCGGTGCCATGGCCACGGTGCAGCAGCTGGATCCGATCTACGTGGACGTGACGCAGTCCACCAGCACGCTGCTGGCGCTCAAGCGCTCGATGGATGCCGGCACGCTCAAGAGTGGCACCGCCAAAGTGCGCCTGGTGCTGGAGGACGGCAGCGTGTACGCGCAGCCCGGCAAGCTGCAGTTCTCGGACGTGACGGTGGACCAAAGCACGGGCGCTGTCACGCTGCGCGCCGAGTTCCCCAACCCCCGTGCCGACTTGCTGCCGGGCATGTATGCCCGCGCTGTTTTGGAAGAGGGCGTGCTGGAGCAAGCCCTGCTGGTGCCCCAGCCCGCTGTGGGCCGCGACACCACTGGCAAGCCCTACGTCTTTGTGGTGGATGGAGAAGGCAAGTTGCAGCAGCGCAGCCTGACTGCCGACCGCGCCGTGGGTGACCAGTGGCTGGTGACGGATGGCCTGAAAGCAGGCGACACCGTGGTGGTGGAAGGCCAGCAAAAAGCGCGTGCTGGCCAGCCGGTGCAAACCCAGCCCTACACCCCCGCCGCCTTCAAAAAGACGGAAGCCGTGCAGAAGATGGCCGCCGCGAGTAGCGCCGAAGCTGCCCCCACCAGCGCCCGTTGAACACCCCGCAAAGAGAATCCCATGGCCCGTTTTTTCATCGACCGCCCCATCTTCGCGTGGGTGCTTGCCATCATCACGATGCTGGCAGGGGTGATGGCAGTGCTGACACTGCCCATCGCCCAATACCCCACCATTGCGCCGCCCGCCATCGCCATCTCGGCCACGTATCCAGGCGCTTCGTCCAAAACGCTGGAAGACACCGTCACCCAGGTCATCGAGCAGAAGATGAAGGGGCTGGACAAGCTCTCTTACATCGCTTCGACCAGTGAGTCCTCGGGTAGCGTGACCATCACGCTGACGTTTGAGAACGGCACCGACCCCGACACTGCCCAGGTGCAGGTGCAAAACAAGTTGGCCCTGGCCACGCCGCTGCTGCCGCAAGAGGTGCAGCAGCAGGGCGTGCGCGTGACCAAGTCGGCCAACAACTTCCTGAACGTGCTGGCCTTTGTGTCGGAAGACGGCAAGCTCAACGGCTCGGACTTGTCCGACTACGTAGCGGCCAACGTGCAAGACCCGATCAGCCGCGTAGAAGGCGTGGGCGACACGACGCTGTTTGGCTCGCAATACGCGATGCGCGTCTGGCTGGACCCGAGCAAGCTCAACAGCTTCAACCTGACGCCGCTGGACGTGAAGAACGCCATCCAGGCGCAGAACGCGCAGGTGTCTGCCGGGCAGCTCGGCGGCCTGCCATCCACGGCCAACCAGCAGCTCAATGCCACCATCACGGCGCAAACGCGCATGAAGACGGCCGATGAGTTTGCAGGCATCTTGCTGCGCACCCAGGCCAACGGCGCCGCCGTGCGCCTGAGCGATGTGGCGCGCATTGAGCTGGGCGGCGAAAGCTACGCCACGGTGGCCCGTTTCAACGGCATGCCCGCTGCGGGCCTGGCCATCAAGCTGGCCACCGGTGCCAATGCGCTCAACACCGTCAAGGCGGTGGACGCCAAGCTGGCTGAGCTGGGCAAGTTCTTCCCGCAGGGCATGAAGGTCATCAAGCCTTACGACACCACGCCGTTTGTGCGCATCTCCATCCAGGAAGTGGTCAAAACCCTGGTCGAGGCCGTGGTGCTGGTGTTTGTGGTGATGTACCTGTTCTTGCAGAACTTCCGCGCCACGCTCATCCCCACCATTGCGGTGCCGGTGGTGCTGCTGGGCACCTTTGGCGTGCTGGCGGCGTTTGGGTATTCGCTCAACACACTGACCATGCTGGCCATGGTGCTGGCCATTGGCCTGCTGGTGGACGATGCCATTGTGGTGGTCGAAAACGTAGAGCGGGTGATGAGCGAAGAGGGCTTGTCGCCCCTGGAAGCCACGCGCAAATCCATGGGCCAGATCACCGGCGCGCTGGTGGGGGTGGCCCTGGTGCTGGCCGCCGTGTTTGTGCCCATGGCCTTCTTTGGTGGCTCCACGGGCGTCATCTACCGCCAGTTCACCGTCACCATCGTGTCGGCGATGACGCTGTCGGTGCTGGTGGCCATGATCCTCACGCCCGCCTTGTGCGCCACGTTGCTCAAGCCCATTCCCAAGGGGCACGGGTTGGCCACAAAAGGGTTTTTTGGCGCCTTCAACCGTGCTTTTGACCGCAGCAACCGTGGCTACCAAAGCCTGGTGCAGCGCATGCTTAAGCGCGGTGGCCGCTGGATGGTGGGCTACGCCATTTTGGTGGTGGCCGTAGGCTTTGTGTTCACCAAAATCCCCGCAGGCTTCTTGCCTGAGGAAGACCAGGGCACGCTGTTTGCCATCGTGCAACTGCCCCCAGGCACCACGCAAAGCAACACCGAAAAGGTGCTGGACCAGGTGCAGCACCACTTTCTGGAAGAGCAAAAAGACGCGGTGGACTCGATCTTCACCGTGGCGGGCTTCAGCTTTGCGGGCAGTGGGCAGAACACGGGCTTTGCCTTCGTCAAGCTCAAGCCCTGGGGCGAACGCACGGCGCCGGGCCTCAAGGCCCAGGCCGTGGCCAACAAGGCGATGGGTGCACTCTCGCAAATCCGCAATGCCTCGGTGTTCGCGTTTGCGCCGCCTGCGGTGTCTGAGCTGGGCAACGCCAGCGGGTTTGACCTGATGCTGCAAGACCGCGCCAACCTGGGCCACGACGCATTGATGGCCGCGCGCAACCAGTTGCTGGGCGCGCTGATGCAAGAGAAGGGCCTGGTGGCCGTGCGCCCCAATGGCATGGAAGACGCGCCCGAGTTTCGCCTCGACATTGACGAGCACAAGGCGGGTGCGCTGGGCCTGTCCATGGCCGACATCAACAACACGTTCTCGGTGGCGTGGGGCAGCAGCTATGTCAACGACTTTCTGGACAAGGGCCGGGTGAAGAAGGTCTTCTTGCAGGCCGATGCGCCGCACCGCATGGCGCCCGAGGACATTGGCAAATGGTTTGTGCGCAACAGCAGCGGCACCATGGTTCCGTTCAGCGCGTTCTCCACCTCGGGGTGGATCACCGGCTCGCCGCGCCTGGAGCGCTACAACGGCGTGCCCTCGGTGGAAATCCTGGGCATGGCCCTGCCGGGCGCCATGTCCAGCGGCCAGGCGTTGGATTTGGTGGAGCGCCATGCGGCCGAGTTGCCCGCGGGCATTGGCTTTGAGTGGACGGGCGTGTCGCGCCAGGAGCGCGAAGCGGGCGGCCAGGCCATGCTGCTGTATGCCGTGTCCATCCTGGTGGTGTTCCTGTGTCTGGCGGCGCTGTACGAGAGCTGGTCGATTCCGTTCTCAGTGCTGCTAGTGGTGCCGCTGGGCGTTCTGGGCACCCTGGCGGGTGCGGTGCTGACGTGGAAGATGAACGATGTGTACTTCCAGGTCGGGTTGCTGACCACGGTGGGGCTGGCGTCCAAAAACGCCATCTTGATCGTGGAATTTGCCAAGGAGTTGTATGCGCAGGGCCACTCGCTGGTCGAGTCGGCCATCACGGCGGCACGCATGCGGCTGCGGCCAATCTTGATGACGTCGCTGGCGTTCATTCTGGGTGTGCTGCCGCTGATGCTGAGCAAGGGCGCGGGCGCAGGTGCGCAAAACGCGCTGGGCACGGCCGTGGTGGGTGGCATGGTCACCGGCACGGTGCTGGCCATCTTCTTCGTGCCGCTGTTCTTCGTCATCGTGCAAAAGCTGTTTGGGCGCCAAAAGCCTGCCTCTGGTGCAGATGTGCACGCTGCCACCCCTGTTTTGTCGGAAGGCCACTGAAATGCCCCGTTCCCTGACTTTGTCCCTGCTGGCCGCCGCCCTGGTGCTGACCGGCTGTGCTAACCTGGCCCCCACCTATGAGCAGCCCGCTGCGCCCGTGCCGGCGGCCTACCCGGATGCGGCCGACGGCGGCACTCCACAAAGCGGCGCTACCGGCGACATCGACTGGCGCACGTTCTTTGCCGATGCCAAGTTGCGCAGCCTGATTGAGCTGGCCTTGGCGAACAACCGCGACCTGCGTGTGGCCGTGCTCAACATCGAACAGGCCCGCGCCCAATACCGCGTGCAAGATGCGCAAACCCTGCCCTCGGTGAACGCCACGGGCAGTGGCACGGCAGCGCGCACCCCGGCCAGCTTGTCGGGTGCGGGCACGGCCATCACCAGCCACCAGTACAGCGCCAACCTGGGCGTGAGTGCGTATGAGCTGGACCTGTTTGGCCGCGTGCGCAACCTCAGCAACCAGGCGCTGGAGCAGTTTCTGGCCACCGAGCAGGCCCGCCGCACCACGCACATCAGCCTGGTGGCCGAGGTGACCACCGCCTACCTCACCTGGGCTGCCGACCTGGAGCGCCTGGCTTTGGCGCAAGAGACCCTGCGCAGCCAAAGCGAGTCGTACCGCCTGACCCAGACGCGGTTTGAGCTGGGCGCGGCCTCGGCCCTGACGCTGCGCCAGCTGCAAACCAGTGTGGAGAGCGCCCGCGTGGACGTGGCCCGCTACACCGGCCAGGTGGCGCAAGACCGCAACGCCCTGGCGCTGCTGCTGGGCACGCCGGTGCCTGATACCTTGGCGCCCGAGGTGCTGGGCGACACGCTGAACGCCTTGCCTGCGCTGCCAGCCGGGGTGCCGTCCGATCTGCTGCTGCGCCGGCCCGATTTGTTGCAGTCCGAGCACCAGCTCAAGGCCGCCACCGCCAACATTGGCGTGGCGCGGGCGGCGTTCTACCCGCGCATCAGCCTCACCGCCACGGCGGGCAGCAGCAGTGCGGACTTGTCGGGCCTGTTCAAGGCAGGCTCGGGCAGCTGGAGCTTCATCCCCCAAATCAGCCTGCCCATTTTTGATGGCGGTGCCAACCAGGCCAACCTGGACAGCGCCAAAGCCGCGCAGGGCATTGCGCTCGCGCAGTACGAAAAAGCCATCCAGACCGCCTTCCGCGAAGTGGCCGATGCGCTGGCCCAGCGCAGTGCCGTGGGCGACCAGTTGCAGGCGCAAAACGCCCTGGTGCAGGCCAGTGGCGAGGTGCTGCACATGTCGCAAGCCCGGTTTGACCGGGGCGTGGACAGCTACCTGGATGTGCTGGACGCCCAGCGCTCGTGGTACGGCGCGCGCCAGACCCTGATCGGCACCCGCCTGGCCCAGCTGACCAATGGCGTCACGCTGTACAAGGCGCTGGGGGGCGGTTGGTCGGGCAGTGCGTCCACCCTGTAGCGCACGCCCCCATGGCCCGCAGAACGCAGGAACAGGCGCAGGCCACCCGCCAGCGCATTCTGGAGTCTGCCGCGCAGCTTTTTGCGGAGCGCGGCTGGGCGCACAGCGCCATGCAAGAGGTGGCCCACCGCGCTGGTGTGACGCGTGGCGCGGTGTATTGGCACTTCAGGGACCAGAGCGACTTGCTGGAGGCGTTGCTGGACGAAACGCAGCTGCCCTGGCAGGTGGTGCGGCCCTTGCCCAATGCCGTGCAGGCGGGCAGCCCTTTGGCGTTGCGGCAGGCGCTGGTGCGCCTGGGCACAGCGCCTTTGGCCTGGCTGGAGACCTCCGTGCCAGCCCAGCGCTTGCTGTGCATCCTGGGGCCGTGGAGCGTGGGGCAGGGCCACGAGCGGCTGGTGGAGGTGCAGCAGGCCCACCGCCAGGCGGGCCTGCTGTGCTTTCAAAACGCATTGGCCCAGGCCGCCGCCCAAGGCGCGCTGCGCCCCGGCATTGAGCCTGCGGTGGCGGCGTTGGGCGTGTTCGCTTTGGTGGAGGGACTCATGCAGCAGTGGCTGCGCCAGCCAGGGGCGTTTGGCCTGGCGACCGTGGGTGCCAGCGCACTGCAGACGCACTTGGCAGGGGTGTTTGTGGGCTGACGGGCCACAGCCTCTCAAAGATATATGCTATCAAAAGCGTAGCTTCTTGCGCTTATTCATCAGGCGCTAGAGGCCTATTTGGTTAATGGTCTTCAAAGGGCGCCTGCTTTGCTTCAGGCACCGCCGCATCGTGCGCGGGCAGGCCTGCGCTGGTCGAATGGGCTTGCGCCAGCAGCCACTGTGCAAACGCCTGCATGGCGGCTGTGGCGCTGCGCGACTGCAGGTGGGTGAGCCAGTAGGCGCCGCGCTGCAGCTCCAGCGCAAAGGGTTGCACCAGCCGGCCTTGCTGCAGCTCACGGGCGAAGAGGGCCACCGGCAGCAGGGCTACCCCGGCACCTTGGGCGGCGGCTTCGGCCAGCGTCAGGGACGAATCAAACACCGCGCCCCGCAGCACCGGGCAGGGCAGGCCCGCAGCTGCAAACCAGGCGGTCCACTCGTCGGCGCGGTAGCTGCGCAGCAGGGGCAGCCGGGCCAGGTCAGCGGGCTGCTGCAGGCCCTGCGCCAGGGCGGGTGTGCACATGGCCGACAACGGGGCTTGCAAAATGCGCTCGGCGTGCGTGCCGTGCCAGGCCCCGTCGCCAAAGCGAATGGCGTAGTCCAGCCCTTCGCCCGCCATATCGACCCGGTTGTTGTGGGTGAGCAGGCGCAAGTCCACAAACGGGCAGCTTTGCTGAAAATGCCGCAGCCGGGGCAGCAGCCAGCCCACGGCAAAGGTGCCCACCACGCCCACCGTCAGCACCTCGCGCGGGCGGGGGTCGCGGATCTGCTCCAGCGCGGCTTCCATGCGGGCAAAGGCGTCGCTCAGCGTGGGCAGCAGCGCCTGCCCCTCGTCGGTCAAGGCCAGACCACGCGGCAGGCGCCGAAACAAGGGCTTGCCCAGGCGCTCTTCCAGGTTGCGGATGTGCTGGCTCACCGCTGTTTGCGTTACATGCAGCTCTTGCGCCGCACGGGTCAGGTTCAGGTGCCGGGCAGATGCCTCAAAGGCACGCAGGGCGTTCAGAGGCAAGTGCATGGCGTGGTGGCAACTGCTGGCGCAGGTGCAGGGTGATGCATAAGTTTTTCTGGGGGCTGGGTGCAATTATTGCCGCTGGTGGGGGCCTTGCATCCCCCGTATCGTTCGCATCTTTCTCAAACGAGGTGAATGATGGCGATGCAAAGACGAGAGTTTTCCTGGGGGCTGGCAACGGCTGCACTGATGCCCCTGTGGGGTTGTGCTGCAGCGCGCACACCCGGTGCGGCCGTGGCGCAGCAGTGGCAGCAGGCCCTGACCCAGATCGAGCGCAACGCACAGGGGCGGCTGGGCGCTGCCCTGCTGGACACGGGCAGCGGCCTGGCGCTGGGCTGGCGCCAGGACGAGCGCTTTGCCATGTGCAGCACCTTCAAGCTGCCCCTGGCGGGCTGGATGCTGGCGCTGGTCGACCAGGGCAAAGAGCGGCTGGATGCCCGGGTGCAGTACCCGGCCAGCGAGGTGGTGGACTATTCGCCGGTGAGTGGCCCCAAGGCCGGGGCCGGTGGCGGCCTGACGGTGGGCGAGCTGTGCTCTGCCACCGTGAGCCTGAGCGACAACACCGCCGCCAATCTGCTGCTGGCACGCCATGGTGGCCCCAGCGCGCTCACGGCCTACCTGCGCACCCTGGGCGACACGGTCACGCGGCTGGACCGCAACGAGCCCACGCTGAACGAAGCCGCTGTAGGTGATCCACGCGACACCACCACGCCCCTGGCCATGCTGCAGACCATGCAAAAGCTGGTGCTGGGCGATGCCCTCACGCCCGCGTCTCGCGCCACGCTGCAGCGCTGGCTGGTAGAAACAAGCACGGGCGACAAGCGCCTGCGGGCAGGCGCGCCGGGCTGGAGGGTGGGGGACAAAACGGGCACGGCGGGCAGCAGTGGCACCACCAACGATATCGGCGTGCTGTGGCCCCAGGGTGGTGGCGCGCCCGTGCTGCTGACCTGCTACCTCACGCAGTCCAAGGCCAAGCCCGAACAACGCGAGGCCGCCATTGCCGAGGTGGCGCGCAGCGCCTTGGCCGCATTGGCTGCGTCAGCCGTGTAAGGCTCCAAAGCACTGGCAAGCGCAGCGGGCGTTGTCCTGCCGGGCGGGGGCAGAGCGTGGAAAGTGAAAAGGACCAAGGCGAGCCGAGACAGGCCCGCCGATCAGAACAGTTCTACGTCGTCGTTGGCCACCTTGGTGGCCAGCTCGCCTGAGGCAATCAGGTCTTCATAGAACCGAACCTGGTTGCGGCCGTGTTCTTTGGCGTAGTACAGGGCTTGGTCGGCCTGGCCCAGGATTTCCACCGGGGAGCCGCGCGAAGTGCCCACAAAGCCCAGGCTCACCGTGACGTTCCCTACTTGCGGGAAGTGGTGCTCTTGCACCGTCTCGCGGAAGCGGTTGAACACCTTGTGGGCTTTGCTCAGGGTGGTGTTGCGCAGCAGCACCACAAACTCTTCACCGCCAAAGCGGAAGATGCGGTCGTGCGAGCGGAAAGACGTGCGCAGGATGTTGGCAATCAGGATCAGCACTTCGTCGCCGTACAAATGACCAAACCGGTCATTCACCAGCTTGAAGTGGTCAATGTCCACCACCGCCAGCCAGTTCTGCACCGGCTCGCTTTGGGTGAGCACTTCTTCCCCAATCATGGACTCCGCGTTCTTGGGCCGGTTGCTGCTCAGGCCTGGCGAGGCGGTGCGCGCAAATTGCTCGTCAAACGTCTTGCGGTTGAACAGGCCTGTGAGCGCATCGCGCTCGGAGTAGTCGAGCAGGCTCTGGTAGTTCTGGTAGACCAGGAACACGCCTTTGAGCACATCGAGCTTGTGGGCAGAGAAGGGGCGCGACTGCGTGATTTCCAGGCAGGTGCTGACCTTTTCGTGCATCCACACCGGCAGCCACAGGGTGTGGCGACCAGGGCGTGGGTTGGCCAGTGCACTGTCGCCTTGCTTGGTTACGCATTCAAACAGCTCGGGGTAGCGTTCCAGCGGCTCCTTGCGGGGGTCTGCTGCGGCTTCAGAGTCGGTGGATACCAGCTGCCCCTCTTGTACCCAGGTGCGTGGCCGGATGTGCGGCTCGCCCTGGTCCGTAAAGAGTTCCAGCGCCCGCACTTCCTTGATGCTGCTGAGCTTTTGCAGGGTGGAGAGCACCGACACTTCAAGCCGCAAGTGATCGCGGTGGCCGGTCATTTCAACCAGGTGTTGCAGTATGGGCTTCATAGTCAAGGAAGTACGTACAGCCGTGTCAGGGCATTAATTGCGGCGTGTGAACACGATATCCCACACCCCATGCCCCAGACGCAAGCCGCGGTTTTCGAACTTGGTGAGTGGACGGTACGCAGGTTGCGGGGCGTAGCCTTCGGCCGTGTTGACGAGCAAGGGCTCCTGGCCCAGCACTTCAAGCATTTGCTCTGCGTAGGGCTGCCAGTCGGTGGCGCAGTGCAGGTAGCCACCGGGCTTGAGGCGGGCGGCCAGCTTGGCCACCAAGGGCGACTGGATCAGTCGGCGCTTGTTGTGCTTGGTCTTGTGCCAGGGGTCTGGAAAAAAGACATGGACACCATCGAGCGTACCCAGGGGCAGCATGTGGTCAATGACTTCCACGGCGTCGTGCTGGAGGATGCGGATGTTGGTGATGTCGTGCTCACCAATGCGCTTGAGCAGCGCACCCACGCCGGGTTCGTGCACTTCGCAGCACAGAAAGTTGTCATCGGGGCGCACGCGGGCAATGTGGGCGGTGGCCTCGCCCATGCCGAAACCGATTTCCAGGATCAAAGGTGCGGCGCGGCCAAAGGCGGCGGGGGCATCCAGCGGCGCGGCTTGGTAGTTCAGCAAAAAGCGGGGGCCCAGGTCTTCAAAGGCCTTGGCCTGGCCTGTGGTCGTGCGGCCAGCGCGGCGCACGAAGCTCTTGATGGTTTTGGGATAGGCCACACCAGCGGGGGCAGCGCCCGCTGTGGACGTGGGCAAAGCGGTGGGCTCTGCGTCAAGGGAAATATTGTTCTGTTCGATCACGATGCGCCATTGTAGATTCGCGGCCACGCCTTGGCCCACAGCGCCAAGGCATCTGCTACAGAAATGTTGTGTGGATGTGCCAGCGCAGGCAAACCCAGGGCCTGCGCGGCTTGGCGCAGTGCGGCCAGTGGGTCGCTCAGGTCCAGTGCCGCTGCACCGTTTTGTTTGGAGAGCTTTTCGCCATTGGCACCCAGCACCAGCGGGGTGTGCAGGTAGGTGGGGGTGGGCAGGCCCAGGGCTTGTTGCAGCAGGATTTGGCGGGGCGTGTTGTCGGCCAGGTCCTCGCCCCGCACGATGTGGGTGATGCCTTGCTCGGCATCGTCGACCACCACGGCCAACTGGTAGGCCCACAGGCCATCGGCCCGTTTGAGCACAAAGTCGCCCACGGCTTGGCAAACATTCTGGGCTTGCTGGCCCAGCCTGCGGTCGTGCCAGATCAGCAAGTTGGGTGCTATTGAATTGATAGCTTCTTGCGCTTTTTCTGCGCGCCCTGGAGGGCATTTTTCGATAAAACTCTCCGTGTGGAAGCGCCATGCCCTGGCCGGGCGCCCGTGCAGCCCGGTGCGGCAGGTGCCGGGGTAGGGCAGCGCCGCATGCCGCTCTTTGGCATGGCCGCGTGCGGTGTGGGCTTCTTCAATTTCTTTGCGCGAGCAGGCGCAGGGGTAGGCCAACCCCTGGGCGCACAGGGCGTCCAGTGCAGTTTGGTACAGCGCGCCCCGTTGTGATTGCCAAACCGGCGGGGCATCGGGGTGCAGGCCGCAGCGCTCCAATTGGTGGAGGATGGTCTGGTCGGCCCCGGGGATGCAGCGCGGGGTATCGACATCCTCCAGCCGCACCAGCCATTGGCCTTGGGCGGCGCGCGCATCCAGCCAACTGGCCAATGCGGCCACCAAAGAGCCCGCATGCAATGGCCCGGTGGGCGAGGGCGCAAAGCGCCCCACATAGCCACGGGCATTTGCAGCGTTCGTGCCTCCAGCCAGGGTCATTTCACGGCGAGCGCCAGCTCCAGTCCGGAGATGAAAGCGTCTTCCAGGCGATGTCCCAGGCACCAGTCACCACAGGCACCCAGCCCCAGGCTGGCATCCCAGACATGGCTTTTGCCCAGTGCGTGGGTGGTTTGGGCATAGGTCCAGCGCTGCAGGGCGGCGTGGGCAGGCTCGGCGCGCAGGCCAGTCACTTCGGCAAAGGCTTTGAGCAGCTTGGCCTGCACGCGGGCCTCGCTGTCTTGCAGGTGCTCTGCCGACCAGGCGGGGTTGGCCTGCACCGTCCAGCGCTCAACAGAGCCTCGGCCGGGTTTGGACGATTCACGCGCCAGCCAGGCAATGCGGTGGTGGGTGCTGCGGGCCACGTTCCATTGGGGGCCCAGCGTAGCCAGATCAGGGCGCACTGCCTGGGGGTAGGCCAGCATCAGTGTCCAGCAGGGTGCAATGGCGACCTTGGCCAGCGATGGGGTCAAGGTGCTGTCAATGGCCGATTTGGCCAGCAAGGCTTGCGATGCGGTGGCGGGCTGGCTCAGCAGCACGGCATCAAAGCCTGCGTACACATGCTGCGATCCGCCGAGTCCCTCGGTGCGGACCTGCCAGCCGGTGGGGTTCAACGAATCCCTTTCAATGCGATGGACTTGCGCGTTCAGCTGGATGCGCCCGGCTTGCTCCAGCGGCTGGGCCCAGGTGGCCACCAGCGACTGCATGCCGGGGCTGGCCACCCAGTGCGCTTCGCGCGACAGCAGCCCGGGCGAGGTGACGCGGCCCGAAGCGTCCAGCACGCGCACGTTGTTGGCACTCCAGGGCTTGCACAGGCCGGGCACGGTGTCGATGGCGCGCGCAAAGCGCGGGTCGCGCACCGTGAAGTACTGGGCGCCAGCATCAAACGAGCCAAAGGCGCTATCGACGGTGGCCGTGCGCCCGCCGGGGGCGGCAGCCTGCTCGAACACTGTGACCTGGTGGCCAGCCTGGACCAAGGTGCGGGCGCAGGCAATGCCTGCCATGCCTGCGCCAATGATGGCGAAGTGGCGAGCGCCTCGGCCAGGGGCGGCGGCTGTGGCCGGGGAGGATGTGTCGGTGCGTCGGGGCCGCTTGGCGGGGCGAGGGATGGTTTTGCTCATGGGTTGCCTTTCGGTGACAGCGTAAGAAGACGGTCGACAATGAAATCCAACAAGGCCCACTCTACACGCGTGCCAGGGTGTTTCGGCTCAGAAATGGTGGTGGTTTTCCAGCAGAGCCTTGCGCGTGGCGGGGCTTTGCAGTTGCTGCAGCCACCATTGCAAGGCCCGCCCCGGCGCGGTGAAGCCAGGGCCGCCCCATGCGTAGTGCAGCCGCACATAGCGCTCAGGGCGCGCCACGCGCTTGGCCACCAGGCGGCCTGCTTCCACATAGGGGCGCACCATGGGTTCGGGCAAAAAGCCGCCACCCAGGCCCCGCAATTGCACCTGCACCTTGGCCTGCATGGTGTCCACCGTCAGCACATCTTGCCCGCCCAGCAAGCCCATGGTCATGCCGCCCCGCAAGGCCGAGTCGGCCACGGCCACGGCGCGGTGGCGCAGCATGACGGCATCGGTGATGGGCTCGGGCATGTTGGCCAGGGGGTGGTGTGGGGCCACGACATAGATGAACAGCAAGTCGCCCAACAGCTCTTGCTGCAAACCCGCGACATCTGAGGCCATGCCAGACACGCCGATGGCGAGATCGGCCCGCCCGGAGGTCAGTGCCTCGCGGGTGCCGGTCATGATGCCGTCGCGCAACTTGAGCCGGGTGGGGGGCGACATGGCGTAGAACGCATCGACCAGCTCCAGCATGGTGTGGGGGGAGATCACGCCGTCGATAGAGAGTGTGAGCTGTGGCTCCCACCCCGTGGCCACGCGGCGCACGCGGTTGGCCACCGCATCGATGTCTTGCAACAGGCGATTGCCCTCGCGCAGCAACTCGGCCCCGGCCTCGGTTGGCTTGGCTTGCCGGGCGCTGCGGTCAAACAGCAGCACGTCCAGCGCATCCTCAATCTGCCGCACCCGGTAGGTGAGTGCGCTGGGCACCAGCCCCAGTTGGCGCGCTGCGGCGGCAAAACTGCCCGCCTCGGCAATCACTTGCAGCATGGTCAGGCTGTCCGGTGTCAGGACATCGCGTGCGTTTTGCATGGTGGGCTTATTTTTGTTCAAGCATTTTGAATGATGCCATCAATCGATCAGAGCCAGAAGGCCGCAGGCGAGGCCTACAGTGGAGGCATTGAAAGGAGCAATCACCATGCTGACTGTTCGTAAATCCCAAGACCGAGGCTACGCCGACCATGGCTGGCTGCAGTCGTTCCACAGCTTTTCATTCGCAGGCTACTACGACCCGCAGCACATGGGTTTTGGCAACCTGCGCGTCATCAACGAAGACCGTATTGCCCCTGGCACCGGCTTTGGCACCCATGGTCACCGCGACATGGAAATCATCAGCTATGTGCTCTCTGGTGAGCTGGCCCACAAGGACAGCATGGGCAATGTCAAAGGCATTCCGCCGGGCGATGTGCAGCGCATGAGTGCGGGCACGGGCGTGATGCACAGCGAGTTCAACCATGCCGAGGGGCAAACCACGCACTTCCTGCAGATCTGGATTGAGCCCAATGTGCGCGGCATTGCGCCAGGCTATGAGCAAACCGGGTTTTCTGCGGCTGAAAAGCGCGGGGCCTTGCGCTTGGTGGCGTCGCCTGACGGAGCCTTGGGCTCTGTCACGATCCACGCCGATGCATCGCTGTATGCTGGCCTTTTTGACGGCGCAGAAACGGCCACCTTGCCATTGAAGACCGGGCGCAAGGGTTATGTGCACGTGGTGCGCGGGCAAGTGCAGGCCAATGGAGAATGCCTGCGCACCGGCGATGCCGCCATGCTGGTGGACGAGCCGTTTGTCACCCTGTCCTCAGGGCAGGACGCTGAGGTGCTGGTGTTCGACCTGGAAGGTTGACGCCTGCATGGGCCCTTCATTGCGCAGGGCCCGCTTTGAAGTTTGTTTCGTTGTCAGTCGTTTTTCATCACAGGAGCTTTCATGTCTCAAATCGTTGTGGTTTATCACTCCGGCTATGGTCACACCCAGCGCGTGGCGCAACTGGTGGCCGAAGGGGCTGGCGCCCAGTTGTTGGCCATCGATGCCGACGGCAACCTGCCCGAAGGGGGCTGGGACACGCTCAATGCTGCCGATGCCATCATCTTTGGCACCCCCACCTACATGGGTGGCCCCAGCTGGCAGTTCAAAAAGTTTGCCGATGCGTCGTCTAAAGCCTGGTTCTCACGCGCCTGGCAAGACAAGGTGTTTGCCGGCTTCACCAACAGCGCCAGCTTCAATGGCGACAAGCAAGTGACGCTGGTGTACCTGCAGACCCTGGCGTCGCAGCACGGCGGCCTGTGGGTGAGCCTGGGCCTGATGCCTGCCAATGCCAAAGCCGCTACGCGCAATGATGTGAACAACCTGGGCGGCTCGGTGGGCTTGCTGGTGCAGTCTCCCTCCGATGCCTCCGTCGCTGAAATCCCCCAGGGTGACCTGGACACCGCCAAGCTGTTCGGCAAGCGCGTGGCCGACATCGCGGCGCGTTTCAAGGCTTGATTCGTCTTTGACGTGAGTGCGTGGCTGGGTGGCCGTGGTGCCGCCCAGCCACCGCACTTAGCCTCAACGCCTCACCTCTGAACTAAAGGGCCGCCATGACTTCCATTGAACGCATCCACCCCCATGACAAAGACCTGGGCGGCGGCTTCAAAGTGCGCAGGCTGCTGCCTGCCATGGCGCGCCAGTCGGTGGGGCCCTTCTTGTTCTTTGACCACTTTGGCCCGGCCACGGTGGTGCCGGAGTCCGAGCACGATGTGCGCCCCCATCCGCACATTGGCTTGGCCACGGTGACTTATCTGTTTTCGGGCGCCATCCTGCACCGCGACAGTTTGGGCTGCGTGCAGCAGATCGAGCCAGGCGCCATCAACTGGATGACCGCAGGGCGCGGCATCGTGCATTCCGAGCGCCGCCCGGACTCCCTGGCCAACGCCACCTATGTGAACCACGGCATTCAACTGTGGGTGGCGCTTCCACCGGAGCAAGAGGAAGCCGCCCCCAGTTTTGTGCACACGCCTGCCGATGCCATTGCGCAGTTGCAAGTGGACGACGCTACGGTGCGGGTGCTGGTGGGGCAGGCCTGGGGGGCGCAGTCGCCTGTGGTCAGCTTGGCCCCGGCGTTGTACCTTGACATCCAGTTGCCCGCCAACGGCCAACTGAGGCTGCCTGCAGGCATGGCGCAGGAGTTGGGCCTGTATGCGGTGGACGCTGCCGTGTCTGTGGCCGATGAGACGCTGGAGCCGCACACCATGGCGGTGTTGCCCACCGACCGCCCTCTGGCCTTGCGTGCGGGCTCTGCGCCTGTGCGCTGCATGTTGGTGGGCGGCGATGCCTTGGCGGAACGCCGCCATATCTGGTGGAATTTTGTCTCGTCCCGTAAGGAGCGGATCGTGCAGGCCGCCAGCGACTGGGAAGCGCAACGCATGGGGCAGGTGCCTGGTGAAACAGAATTCATCCCCTTGCCGGCACACCGCTTCAAGCCCTGACGGGCTTGTGTCTCACACAGTCAATTGTTTTTTTACCAAAAAATGCCTCTAGCGCTTTCTGATAAAGCGCTAGCAGCTCATTTTTTGATAGCGATATCGGCCGATTCTGGTGCCGAGAGGTCGGTGGCCAATACAGCCCGCTCATCAAACACGAAGCAGCCGCCGTGGTAGTGCGCGCCATCGGTGTGCTCAAAGTACTTGAGGATGCCGCCCTCGAGCTGGTACACATGCTCCAGGCCTTCCTCTTGCATCAGGATGGCGGCTTTTTCGCAGCGGATGCCACCCGTGCAAAAACTCACCACGGTCTTGTCTTGCAGGGCGGCCTTGTGGGCTTGGAGTGCTGCGGGAAACTCGGTGAACTTGCCAATGCGCCAGTCAATCGCGTTGTCGAAAGTGCCTGCGTCCACCTCAAAGGCATTGCGGGTGTCCAGGGTCACGACTTCGCGGCCATCGTCGTCGTGGCCTTGCTCCAGCCAGCGGCGCAGCGTCGCGGGGGCAACGGCCGGGGCGCGGCCTTGCGCGGGGCGGATGGTGGGGTGGTCCATGCGAATGATCTCGCGCTTGACCTTGACCAGCATCTTGCGAAACGGCACCGTGTCTGACCAGCTCTCCTTGGGGTCCAGATCCGCAAACCGCTCGTCGCCACGCAGGGTGTCGACAAAGCCCCGCACAGAGTCGGCATCGCCCGCCAAAAAGAAATTGATGCCTTCTTCGGCCAACAAAATCGTGCCCTTCAAGCCCAAAGCCACCGCGCGGGCGTGCAACTGCTCGCGCAGCACCTCTGCGTCAGGAAGGGGCACAAACTTGTAGCAGGAGATGTTGAGAACAGCAGTCACGGCAAGGCGGGTGTTGGGTACGGAAGGGAATCTTGAAAGAGGTTTGCGGCGCTCCATCACACTTCGCCATGGGCATTGGCCACAGAGCCAGAACGAGCCCGTGGGAGAGGGCTGTATGCCAACAAGCGCAGCCGCAGTAACACCACCCGGCTAGCGGGTGGGCTGGCGCCGGACTATGCAGTCTGCGTCAGCAGCGCGGTTTCGATCTTGTTGGCCAGCTGCGAGATCGCCAGGGCCGCAGGGCAGCCTGGGGTGTTCAGCAGCAGCAGTTGCCTGCGCATCACGGCGTCGCGCACCGAGGGGTCAGCAGGGATGTCGCCCATGTGAATCAGCCGCACCGGGCGGCCCGATTGGGTGCTGACAAAACGGTCCAGCACCTGCTGCAACTGGCTGGTGATGGCCCGGCCGTCGCCAGGGCGTGCCGCCTGGTTGATCACGATGCGCACATGCTGGCGCTTTTGCTGCATCGCCAGCACCTTGATGGCGGCGTAGGCGTCCGTCAGTGAGGTGGGCTCGGGCGTGGCCACGATCAGCACTTCAGAGGCGAGGGAGACGGAGAACAGCACCACATCGGAAATACCGGCGCCGGTGTCTAGCAGCACCACATCGTATTGGGGCGTCAGCGCCTGGATAACACTCAGAAACTGGCTGCGCACTTCGGGCGTGAGGCGCGAGTATTCGACCATGCCCGAGCCTGCCAGCAGCACAGAAAAACCGCCGGGCGCCTTGATCACGGCTTCGTCCAATGTGGCTTTGCCGGTGAACACATCGTGCAGTGTGATCTTGGGGTGCAGATTCAGCACCACATCCAGGTTGGCCAGGCCCAGATCAGCGTCTAGCACCAGCACGCGCTGGCCTCTGCGGGTCAGCGCTGCGGCCAGGTTGGCGGACACAAATGTTTTGCCCACACCGCCTTTGCCGCTGGTAACGGCGATGATGCGTGCACCCGCCGCAGGAGCAGCCTGCTGCGGCGTGGCGTTGGGTGTAGTGGGTTGGGGGGACAGCGCGTCGCTCATCATCTAACTTTCAGTAGGCGCTGCCTGTTGCATCCAGGGGAGGCGGAAGATCGCCCCAGCCAGAAGGTGAATACAGCGGGCCAAACAACAAGCTCTTCTCTTCGGCACTGACCGTGCTGTCGGGCTGCTCCTCGATGCTCACGCAGTTGCGTCCGGCCGATTTTGCCTGATAGAGCTGGTGATCGGCGCGGTCAATCCACAGCAGCGTGGTGGAGCGAATCCATTGAAGGGCGAACGCCCCGCCAATGCTGACGGTGACGTTGAGTTCAATCGATGGGGAAATGCGAACCGGTGTGTTGGCCACGGCGCGGCGAATGCGCTCGGCCACTACGGAGCCAAAGGCAGATTGGCAAGCGGGCAGCACCACGGCGAATTCCTCGCCACCGTATCGGGCCAGGGTGTCCATGGGGCGCACGCAAGCGGCCAAGGTGCGCGCTACAGACTGCAGCACCATGTCACCAGCCAGGTGGCCGTGGGTGTCGTTGACCTTTTTGAAGTGGTCGATGTCCAGCATCAAAAGCAAGGCGGCTTCACCCGAACGGGTCACGCGGTCGATTTCGCGCTCCAGCACGGCCCGAAAATGACGCCGATTGGCCAAGCCCGTCAGCGGGTCTTTCAGCGAAAGTTCGCACAGGCCGTCTATGACGCCTTGCAGGTATTGACGGGGGTGAGAGCGGTCCAGGCTAGGCGCTGCGCTGCTGCCGGTTACTTGGGCAACCAGGGCATGGGCAGTATCCAGGCGCAGATCGCGCAGGTCTACGAGGTGAGGGGCCGCCGAGTCAGACACAAATGGTTGCTTCTAAAGTTGATTGAGTGTATCAGCGGGGTTGGTCGTCCGATTGCAATTTCTGCACGATCACAGAGGTGTTACCCGGGGTGGGAGTTGCTGCAGGGCGACAAGGGCATCGGCATCGGTGCGGTAGGTGACCAACCCGGCGGCCGCTGGCAGCAGGCCCGCTTTGCGCAGGGCCGCCTCGACCGGCAACTTGAGTCCACTCACGTGCAGGCAACCACCCCGCGCCAGCATCTGTGCATGCAGTTGGGCAAAGGTTTCCAGGCCGGTCACGTCGATGCGGTTGACGGGTTGGGCCATCAGGCACAGGTGCTTAATCTCGGGGTGGGCGCTCAAGTGCTCCATCACCCAGCGCTCCAAGGCGCTGGCAGAGGCAAAGTCCAGCTCTGCATCCATGCGCAGCGCCAGCAGTTCGGGCGCCAGGGGGGCAGGTTCCACAGGTGGCGGTCGCGCAGGCTACCGTCCGGGTGCAGGCCTACCTCGATGATGCGGGGGTGCAGGCGCTGGTACAGAAAGTGGCACAGGTTCATCACCAAACCGGCCAAAACACCCCAATACATGCGTGGTGCGGTGGCCAGGGTCAAGGCAAAGGTGACCAATGCGATGACCGACTCCACCCGCGACGTCCGCCACAGGCGGGTGAAGGTGGCTGGTTTGATGAGGCTGAACACCGCCGTCACCACAATGGCCGCCAGGGCCGATTGCGGCACGTAGTACAGCGCCGGAGTAAGCCACAACAGCACCACCAGCACCACGAGGATGGAAAACACGGTGGCCCAACCACTTTGCGCGCCTGCATACAGGTTGATGGCCGAGCGAGAAAACGATGCGCTGGTGGCAAAGCTGCCGCACAGCCCGCTGCTGATTTTGGACAGGCCCTGGCCAATCAGGTCCTGGTTTTCGTTCCAACGTTCACTGGAACGCTGGCTCTCGACCTTGGCGCTGGAGGCAGTCTCCAAAAAGCTCACCAGGGTGATGACCAGCACAGGCATGAGCAGCGAAGAAAAGTCTGCCCAAGGCAAAAGCCCGGGCCACTGCAAGCTTGGCAACCCTTGCGGCAGGTGCCCCACCACCGCGCCACCCGCATCAGCGTAGCCGCTGATCCAGCTGATGCCGCCCGCCAGGCCCACCACCACGATGGCGGCCGGAAAGGTGGGTTTGAGCCGCTTGGCCAGCCACAGCGCGACCACAGCGCCCAAGCCGAATGCCGCCGCCGTCAGGTCAAAAAGCCCCAGAGAAGGCGTGTGCAGCAGCGCACTGAAGTCGGCCCGCAAGCCGCTGAGTGCCCCTAGCTGCGAAGACAAAATCAGCAAGGCAGCGGCCTGTGTAAAGCCGCTGAGCACGGGCGAGGTGACCACATTGACCACCCAGCCAAAGCGCGCTAAGCCCATCACGCACTGCAAGGCGCCACAAAGCAGTGCAATCCACACGGCCATTTGCACCCACTGGGCGCTGCCGGGCTCGGCCAGCCCGGTCAGCGATGCGCCAATGAGCAGGCTCGTCAAGGCCGTGGGGCCCACGCCCAGCCGGGTGGAGGCGCTGAACAGCACCGCCACCAAAGCAGGCAACAGCGATGCATAAATGCCCGTGACCAGCGGCATGCCCGCCAGCGCTGCATAGGCAACCCCCTGGGGTACGAGCATGAGGCCCACCGTCATGCCCGCCCAGAATTCGCCGCGCAGCAACGCAGCGCTGGGCCGGGGCCACGCCAAAAAAGGCAACCAGGAGCTGAAAGAAATGCGAGGCATGCAGTGATTGTCGCGCTGTGGGGCCTTTGAAGATGGCTGGGCGTGACAAAACGCGCAGGGATTGCAGTGTTTTGTCCTACACGCCTTTCCGCGCCGTCTGACCCGATGGGGCGGGCCCGCTGCCTACAGTTCAGCCATGTCTTTATCCGCAAGGAGATTTCTGATGCAAACCACCGAGATGAACCAATCCACCGTCCAGACCATGGGTGTGACTTCCAAAGCCACCCGCGTGGCGTCGATGTTGGCTGTCAGCGCTCTGGCCTTGGGCCTGATGGCCTGCAGCAAAACCGAAGAGCCCACCGTGGGCCAACGCCTGGATTCCGCCGTAGAAAAGACAGAGCAAGCCGCCGCCGATGCCCGAGCCAAGACCGAAGCCGCCATGCAAAAGGCCGAAGTGCAAGTGGAAAAGGGCGCTGAACGGGCCGAAGTGGCAGCGAAGGACCTGGGTGATTCGGCCAAGCAAGCCGCCAACTCCGCGATGGAGAAGGTGGACGATGCTTCCATCACGGCCCAAGTGTCTGCGGGGCTGGCCAAAGACCCTGATCTGAGCGCCATCAAGATCAATGTGGACACACAGGGGGGCGCCGTCACACTGAATGGTCCCGCCCCCAGCTTGGCCGCCAAGGACCGCGCCCAAACCATTGCCAAGAGCGTCAAGGGCGTGACTTCAGTGACCAACCTGCTGGTGGTTTCCGCAGGGTGATGCTTACATACCCGACGCCCAGGGCCTCCGTTGACGAGGCACTGGGCCAGGGTGCTGAAGCGCTACCATGCGCGGCATGAAGCAAGAAGACCGCGCCCCTGATATTTCCACCCAGATCGTTCACCACCGCTACCAGCCGCCCGCAGATTTTGCGGCCCCCCAGCCGGGGGTGTTCAAGGCCTCTACCGTGATTTTCCCCAACGTGGCTGCCATGCGCAGCCGCGAGTGGAAGGACAAGACGGGCTACACCTACGGCCTGCACGGCACCCCCACCACCTTCACTTTGGAAGAGCGCTTGTGCACCCTGGAAGGCGGGCACGAATGCGTGCTGGTGCCCAGTGGGCTGGCTGCCATTGCCTCGGTGAATCTGGCGTTGCTCAAGACGGGCGACGAGGTGCTGATCCCGGACAACGCTTACGGGCCAGGCAAGGATTTCGCGGCCGTCGAGCTGGCACGCTACGGCATTTCGCATGCGTTTTACGATCCACTGGACCCTGAGGACCTGGCCCGGCGCATCTCTGCTTCGACACGCCTGGTGTGGCTGGAAGCCCCAGGGTCTGTGACCATGGAGTTCCCGGACCTGTGCGAACAGGTGCGTATTTGCCGGGCCCGGGGCGTGGCCATGGCGCTCGACAACACTTGGGGCGCGGGGCTGGCTTTTGCGCCGTTTGATTTGCTGGGGGATGGCAGCCTGGGGGTTGATATCTCGGCGCATGCGCTGACCAAGTACCCCAGTGGCGGGGGCGATGTGTTGATGGGCAGCGTCATGACCCGCTCGGCGGCTTTGCACATGAAGATCAAGCTCACCCACATGCGCCTGGGGCTGGGGGTGGGGCTGAACGATGTGGAGGCCGTTTTGCGCTCGCTGCCCAGCGTGGCGTTGCGCTATGCCGCCCACGACCGCTCTGCGCGTGAACTGGCCACCTGGCTTCAGTCGCAACCGGCCATTGCGCAGGTGCTGCACCCGGCGCTGCCTGGCTCGCACGGCCATGCCCACTGGCAGGCCTTGTGTGGCGGAGCCCAGGCGGGGCAGGGCGCTGCGGCGGGCTTGTTCAGCGTGATGGTGGACGCCCGCTACAGCCAAGCCCAGGTGGATGCTTTCTGCGATGCTTTGCAGCTGTTCAAGCTGGGCTACAGCTGGGGCGGCCCTATGAGCCTGGTGGTGCCTTACCACCTGCGCAGCATGCGTGAGAGGGGCACGCCCCATCTGCAACCTGGCACGCTGGTGCGGTTTGCGATTGGGCTGGAGGCTGCCGAAGATTTGCGCCAGGACCTGCTTCAAGCCCTGGCGGTGATGGAGCGCACTGCGCACGCAGGTTGAGCAGGCCGCATTGAAAATGCGCAGGGCGGGGTGGTAGTTTCCTCAGTGGCGCGCGGTGGTGGGCTGGATTACGGTGTGGTGGCGTCTGTTTCGCTCCCCGCCTTGTGTGGGGTGGATCTTTCCACTTCGCTGCACTCCTCATGCCCGACACATCCGTTACTGAGGTCTCCACCGCCCGCGACACGGCGGCCATCACCTTGCAGCCGCTGACGCTGGCGGACCCTTTTCGCTGGCTGGCGCGCGGCGCGCACGATTTGAAGGCCGCACCCGGCATTGCGGTGTTCTACGGCCTGTGTTTCTGGTTCATGGCCTTGGTGCTGGGGTGGGTGTTTCGCACCAAACCGGAGTACACCATGTCGATTGCCAGCGGCTGCTTGCTGCTGGGCCCCTTTTGGCGATGGGCCTGTACGACACCAGCCGCAGGCGTGAGGCTGGGCTGGCGCCGCAGCTGAGCGAATCCCTGACCTGCTGGGACAGCCACATGGGCAGCATGGGCATGCTGGTGCTGGTGCTGGTGGTGCTAGAGCTGCTCTGGGGGCGGGCATCGCTGGTGGTGTTTGCGGTGTTCTTCAACACAGGTATGCCGTCGACCACCGGGGTCTTGCAGGCGGTGTTCAACCCCGAAAACTGGAGTTTTGTGGCGGTGTATGCCGTGGTGGGCGGGGTGTTTGCTGCCCTGGTGTTTTCTACCTCGGTGGTGTCCATTCCAATGATTCTGGACCGTGACACCGACGCACTGACCGCAGGCATCACCAGCATGCGCGTGGTGCTGGAGAACCCCTTGGCCATGGTGCTGTGGGGCGCTTTGATCACTGTTTTGGTGGCGGCATCGCTGTGGGCGGGCAGTGTGGCCTTGGTGCTGGTTGGGCCCTTGCTGGGGCATGCCAGCTGGCACGCTTACCGGGCGGCGGTGCAACGCTTGCCAGTCGATACGAACGCGGCGCCAGAGCCGGTTTGAGGCTCAGCGCGCGGGGCTAGCTGTTACAGTGGACCTCTACTTCAGAAAGCAAACACCTTGGCAACACCTAACTACGGATACGAAAAACGCCAGCGCGAACTCGCTAAGAAACAAAAGAAAGAAGAGAAGCTGAGAGCCAAAACACAGCGCCGGCCTGACGATCCGCACGCTGGGCCAGATGCCGGTGACCAGGCCGCTCAAGCGCCTTCTGCACCGGCGGACCCTGCGGCCAGTTAATGGCGGGCATTCATGGCTTGGCTGATGTCCCACTCAGAAGCCTCGCAATGGAATGATCCACTCAAGAGCCCGTGCGCTGCCTTTTCCAAAAAAGGCAGCGCACGGGCTCTTTGTTTTTGTCTGTCAGTGCCTGCCCATGGCGCTCAGCGCAGCAGCTTTTTAAGCTCTGGCCACACATTGGCCAGCATCTGTGGATGGGCCTCGGCCTTGGGGTGGATGCGGTCGGCCTGAAACAAGCGCGTAGGGTCTGCGCCATCGGCCACCCCTTTGAGAAAGAACGGCACCACCGCCGCTTTGTGCGCCTTGGCCACCCCCTCAAACACCGCTGCAAAGCGGTTGGCATAGTCGGTGCCGTAGTTGGGCGGCACCTGCATGCCAATCAACAGCACCTTGGCCCCGGCTTTTTGGGCCGATTGGGCCATGAAGCCCAGGTTGTCTTGTGTGTTTTGCAGCGGCAGGCCACGCAGCGCATCGTTGCCGCCCAGCTCAATCACCACCTGGCTGGGCTGGTGCTGTTGCAGCAGTGCAGTAATGCGCGAGCGGCCGCCCGAGGTGGTCTCACCGCTCACGCTTGCATTGATGACCTTGGCGTTGATCTTCTCTTGCGCCAATTGCTTTTCCAGCAGGGCCACCCAGCCGCTGCCGCGTGGCAGGCCGTATTCCGCACTCAATGAGTCTCCCACCACCAAAATCACGGCGGGCTTGCCTGCCGCCGCTTTGGGGGCGCCTTGGGCAAAAACCCCCGGGCTGGAAATCCCCATGGCAAGGGCGGAGGCCGTGGTCAGGATAAAGTGACGCCGATGCAGATTGCGAATCAAAGTAAAGAGCCTTTCATGTCCGAATCCCCCTCATCGCCCGTGACACCCATTATTGCGGTGGAGCATGTGTTCAAGTCGGTGACGGATTCCACCGGCACACTCGACATTTTGCGGGATATCGATTTCCGCCTGGCGTCCAGGGAAACCGCGGCCATCGTGGGCGCGTCGGGTTCGGGCAAGAGCACCTTGCTGTCCATCATTGCCGGGCTGGACACCCCCACGCGGGGCACCGTGCGGCTGGACGGCCACGATCTGTTCGCGCTGGACGAGGACGACCGTGCCGCGCTGCGGGCGCAAAAGGTTGGGTTCGTATTTCAGAGCTTTCAGCTCATGGGCAACCTCACGGCGCTGGAGAACGTGATGCTGCCGCTGGAGTTGGCCGAGCGCCGCGATGCCCGCAAGGCCGCCACCGAGATGCTGCAGCGCGTGGGCCTGGGGCAACGGCTGGGGCACTACCCCAAGGTGCTCTCGGGCGGTGAGCAGCAGCGCGTGGCCTTGGCCCGTGCGTTTGTGGTGCAACCGGCCTTGCTGCTGGCCGACGAACCCACGGGCAGCCTGGACTTCGCCACGGGCGAATCCATCATGCAGCTGATGTTTGAGCTCAACCGCGAGCAGGGAACGACACTGGTGCTGGTGACCCACGACCGGGGGATTGCCGCGCAGTGCGAGCGGCGGATCACCATCGACGCCGGGCGGGTGGTTGAGGATTGATTTCAAAGAAAATTGGCTGCTAGCGCTTATTGAATAAGCGCTAGCAGCTATTGAATTGATAGCAATTGGGTCGTATGACACAAGCCCTTGGCAGTTTCTCTGCCCGCGGCTGGGGCGCCAAGCGTCCCAAGTTGGAGATTCGTTTCATAAAGACGCCGAGAATCGCCGCCGTGCTGTGTTGCCATCCTCGCGATAGCTACGGCTATCGCTGTGGTTTGCGCCTTGCCTGACGAAGATTTCGGCTTCTTTATTTCATTAACGAACTTCCAACTCGGGACACTGGCGGCCGCGCAACGATAATCCCTGCATGTCCTCCCCCAAAGTTCTTTTCGGCTTTCACGCCGTAGGTGTGCGCCTGAAGACGGCGCCCCAATCCATCATCGAGATTTATTACGAGTCCACACGCCGTGACGCGCGCATGCGTCAGTTTCTGGACCGTGCCAAGGAAGCCGGTGCCCGCCTGATCGAAGCCGACAGCGTCCGCATCGCCAAGCTCGCGGGCAGCCACGGCCACCAGGGTGTGGCTGCGCGGGTGGAACCCGTGGCGCAGGTGACCTCGCTGGACGAACTGCTGGAGAACCTGGAAGCTGCAGGCATCGAGCAGCCTCTGCTGCTGGTGCTGGACGGCGTGACCGACCCGCACAACCTGGGCGCCTGCCTGCGCGTGGCCGATGGCGCTGGAGCCCATGCCGTCATCGCCCCCAAAGACCATGCGGTGGGCATCAACGCCACCGTGGCCAAGGTGGCCAGCGGGGCGGCAGAGACCATGCCTTACTTCATGGTCACCAACCTGGCCCGCACGCTGGGCGAGCTCAAGGAGCGCAACATCTGGTGCATTGGCACCAGTGACGATGCGCCCAAGACCGTGTACCAAGTCGACCTCAAGGGCCCCGTGGCCCTGGTGCTGGGGGCCGAGGGCGACGGCATGCGCCAGCTCACCCGCAAGACCTGCGATGAGCTGGTCAGCATTCCCATGAAGGGGGCGGTGGAGAGCCTGAACGTGTCTGTAGCCAGTGGGGTGTGCCTGTACGAGGCACTGCGCCAGCGATCGCTTTGATGTGACGGTGAAGGCGGGGCAGCAAGGGCCCCGCCACCACAGGCGGCCACCAAGGCAGGGCGCGCCTGCCAAGCGTCCTCCAATCCTCGTTCACCATCTTTCACGTTGTGTGGGTTGCATCACGAATTGTCGCCTAGTCGACTCTCATTCACCGATGCGCTTGTTAGTCTGTGCGGTTTTGCATCTTTCGGGCTAACTGCACATGAGTCGTCGTCAATTTCTTTTGCGAGCCACCCAAGCTGTGGCTGCTGCGGGTTTGCCCGCCTGGTCTCACTCCGTTCTGGCGGCAGAAGAGGCCCTGTCTGCCAAGCATGTCACGCTGGGTTGCTCCATCGCACTCACCGGCCCGCTGGGCATTGCAGGCTCTGAGCAAGTGGCAGGCATGAAAGCCGCCTTTGCCGAGGTGAACGCCGCAGGCGGCGTGCATGGCCGTGAAATTCGCCTGGATGTGAAGGATGACGCCTATGTGGCCAGCCGCACCGCACAGAACGTGACGGGCATGCTGGAAGCGCAGTCCATCTTCGCCCTGATTTCGCCCTTGGGCACGGCCAACACGGCTGCCATTTTGCCCATGGTGGAAAGCAAGGGCATTCCCACAGTGGGGCCGGTGACGGGCGCTACATCGCTGCGCTCGGCCGAGCAGCGCAACGTGTTTTTCCTGCGCCCGAGCTACCGCGAAGAATCCCTGCGCCTGGTCAAGCAAGTGGTGGAGATGGGCCTCAAGCGCATTGCCGTGGTGTACCTGGACAACCCTTTTGGTAAGGAAGTGCTCAAGGACATGTCCAAGGCGCTGGACGATGCCAAGGTCGAACGTTCGGGTGAATTTGCCCTGGCGGTCGATGGCAAAAATGCGGCTGAGCTGGCCGACAAAGTGGCCGCAGACCGCCCCGGTGCGGTGCTGCTGGCCACCACGGGCACGGCCAATACGGCGTTTGTGCTGGCGTTTCGCACCAAGGCCCAGGGCGTGCCGTTGGCTGGGTTGTCTGTGGCCGTGGTGTCGTCCGAGCTGCCCAAGCTGGCTGCCGCCAGCCGTGGATTGGCTCTGGTGCAGGTGTTTCCGGACGCCAATTCGCAAAAATCAGTCGTGGTGCGCAAGTTCCAGTCCACCATGAAGGCCACCGGCGCCAACCCCGCTCACTTCACCAGCACCAGCAGCCTGGAAGGCTGGCTGAACGCACAAGTGATGATCGAGGGCCTGAAAAACGCGGGCAAGGAGCCCACCCGGGACCGCCTGCGCAGCGGCTTGGCCAGTATCCGCGCGCTGTCGTTTGGCGACTTCAGTGTGGGCTTTGGCGGCAAAGCGCCTTTTGTGGGCTCTGACGCGCTTTACCTGGCTGTTTACGCAGAAAACGCCCGCCGCATCAGCTAAGGCCTGCGCTGCTACCCGCCCAACTGGCCGTCAGGCCAGGGGCAGGTTCGGCTGCAGGGCCTGGCTCAGCTCGTCGTGCAGCGCCACCACGGGCTTGACTTGGGGGTGCACAGTGCCGCTGCCCACATCGCCCAGCCACCGGCATGCGGCATAAGCCTGGGCTTTGCTGTCGTATGCCTGCGTCCAGGCGGTGCGCTGGGGCATGGCTTCGGCCCGCACCGGCCACACACCCGGGCGGGGGCGCATGGGGCTGTCTATGCCCATGCGCCAGGGCTTGCCAGTCACGCGGGCGCGGAAGCAATGCTGGTTGTTGCACATGCGCACGTACATCGGGTCGGCCAGTACCTGTGCAAAAAATGCCTGCACCAGCCCATCGGTGGGCTCTGCCACGGCGTGCGTGACCAGCAAACGCAGGCCCGCCGGGGTGCGGTACAGCCGCACGTTCCAGTCTGGGTGCGCGGCCACAAAGGCTTGGAGCTTTTGGCGGGCCAGGCCCTCGTGCCCACCCTTGTGGCTGATCCACAGCCGGTGCAAGGCCTGGGCGGCTGGCGCAGAGGCAAGCCCGCCCAGCACCAATGCCAACAGCCAAGCCCAGCCACCCACGTAGGCGCGGCTGGTAGCTACGACGGCGAGTGCCAGCAGCGCAAACAGCACCCAGGCCAGCCGTGCAGGCGCCTGGGTGGCAAAGTCCACATCGGCAAACACCACATCGGGCGTATTCAGGCAGTGGGCGCCATAGGCGTTGCGGGTGATGACGGTGCTGCCGTGGCGCGCCAGCACCTCTTCGCGGATCGGCAGGCCCTGCGCGCCGTTGTAGGCCTGCTTGCGCTCGCGCCGCGCCACGGTGCGGCCTGCCTGCAGGTCTGCCATGGCCTGCGCGGCCCGTGCATCGGCCATGGCTTGCGCGTCGGCCTCGCTGGTGTCAGACCATCCCCAGCGGCGCACCGTGGTTTGGCGTTTGCCGTGCTGTTGTTGCAGGCGGGCTTCTGCCCAAAAATCAGGGACGATCATGATGGCGGTATCCGTTTGCGGGAGGGGCGCCGTTGCTACACCAAGCCCATGGCGCCCAGCAGCGCACCGGCCCCCAGCATCCACAGCAAGTGGAGCTTGGTGCGCCACACCAGCAGGGCGGCCATGGCGGTCAGGGCCCACAAGGGCCAGTTGTGCAGTGACGAACCCTGGGTGCGTGTCAGCACCCAGGCGGTGGCCAGCAGCAAACCAATCACCACCGGTGCCATGCCTTGTTTAAAGGCCCGCACGCTGCGCCGGTTGCGATTGCGGTGGCCCCAGCGCGTGGCCTGCCAGGTCAGCACGCTGCTGGGCAACATCACGCCCACCATGCACACCACAATGCCCAGCAGGCCCAGGGCCCAGCCCATCATGCCCGGGCCGCCTGCGTTCAGGCCCACGTTCCAGCCCAGCAGGGCGATGAACAGCACATTGGGGCCGGGCGCGGCCTGGGCAATGGCGATGGAGGTGTTGAACTGCGTGTCGGTGAGCCAGGCGTTGCGGTCTACCAAAAAGCGGTGCATGTCTGGCGCTGTGCTGATGGCGCCCCCCACGGCCAGCAACGACAGGGACATGTAGTACATGAACAGGTGAAACCAGTCGAGCGCAGACAGCGCGGCCAAGGCGGGTGCGGTGGATGTCATGGGGTGAGCTTTCTCCAGGTCAACACACAGGCCAGCAAGCCCACGGTGGGCAGTGTCCAGAACAGGGGCCAGCGCAGCACCGCCATGGCCACCACCGTGAGGGCCGCCAACCCCACGCACACCCACAAGCCCAGGGGGTGCTTTTTCAGCGTGGACGAAAGCTTCAGGCCCATGCCTGCAATCAGCCCAGCCGCCACCGCGCCCATGCCGCGCAGCGCGCCAGCCACCGCAGGGTGATCGGCAAACTGCGCATAGACCACGGCCAGGGCCAGCACCAGCACCATCGGAAACGCCAGCATGCCCGCCAGCGCCGCCAGTGCACCGCGCCAGCCAAAGTAGCGCTCGCCAATCATGATGGAGAGGTTCACCACATTGGGGCCCGGCATGATCTGCGCCACGGCCCAGTCTTCGACAAACTCTTCGTTGGTCATCCAGCGCTTTTTGTCGACCAGCTCGCGTTGCACCACGGCCAGCACGCCGCCAAAGCCTTGCAGCGCCAGCCAGGTGAAGGACCAAAACAGGTCAGAGCAGTTGCGGGGCTGTGGGCGTGCGCTGGCGTCGGCGGCTTCGGTCATAAATGGCATTTAGCATAAAAACTGCTGCTAGCGCTTTATTTAAAAGCGCTAGCAGCTATCAAATCAGGAGTAAATCACTGGGGCATCCCGCAAGTATCTGTGCGAAACCGGCACCTGCCGGGGCGGCAGAGTCCGCACCGCTTGCTGCAGGGTGATTCTCAGTACGCCATGGTACGCGCGGCCGCCTTGCGCCAGGCGGGCCTTGCCATCGCAGACCGGAAAGGGCGGGGCACGCGTTGGTGCATGCCAAGCAATACGGAGCAGTGCGTGGGGCGCACCGAGAACGCGGGTGGAGCAACAACTTAGCTCCGCCGATCCGCAGGGCTTGTTACTTACCCAAGGTGCCTTGCAGCTTGTGCTCTTGCACCCGCCAGCCTGCTTGCTCAAGGTACTTCACCTTGAAGATGCGCAAATCGGCCTGTGCCTCGTATTTGACCTTGAAGATCTTGAAGGTCGCCTGGCTTTCGTAGTTCACCAGATGCCATACGGCGTCGCCCGTGGCTTGCTGCTCGTAGGGTACTTCCAGCACCGCCAGATCCGCCTGGCTTTCATAGGGAGCCTCAAACACCTTGGCATCGGCTTGGCTTTCGTATTTCACAACCAGTATTTGCGCCATGTCAGTCCCTTGTTGGTGGTATGCGGTCTGGCGACCCCTGCGCAGGCTCGCCGTGTTGGGGCCCGAGGGTATCCAAAAAAGCCAGCCAAATCAGCCCTGGCAGACAGGCGTTACGTCTTGATGCTTTATCGGTGAGTGGCTCGTCGGTGTTTGACCCCCAGCGCCCGTCACGCGCGCAGCGCAATGCCAGTGGCCTCAAAGCCAGACGCTCTGAATGGGCACGTCTGCAGTGAACATATTGATGTATTGCACCAAGCGCGGCAGTTTGCCGTGATTGGGGCTGGCACCATGGGGCAAAGCCTGGTGCCAGATGACCAAATCACCGGCCTTGCCCCCAATGCGTTGCGCGCCCAGAGCCTGCAGGTCCTGCGATCTGGGGTCGGCGCCTGAAGGGAGGCTGCTAAGCCAGTCTCCGACAGAGTGCTGAAATCTGGGCACAACGCGCAGCGCCCCTTGCTCGGGTGGGGTGTCGGTCAGGTACAAGATACCTTGGGTGCAAAACGGAATCGGCTGTTGCAGGCTCACATCCCAGTGCAGGCCTGTGGCTTGAAATAGATGGTCTGGCCGCTCAGGAACATTGAAACCGCAGCGGTCTGTGCTGCGCCACAGGTCCGCAGTACCCCACAGCTGCGCAAATGCCTTGTGGATACGCAGTGAGCGCCGGTTGGTTTCAAACGCAGGGTGCTGGAATCGCTGCACCATGATGTTGCGAGGTGCCTTGGCATACCAGGATGCCTCATCGTCGTCTGCGGCCCCCACGGTGTCCCAAACCACCTGGGCTGCTTCGGCACTCTGTGTGGGCGAAACGGCCCCTTGGACCACGACGTAGCCCTGATCATTCCATTGCTCCAAATCGGCAGCGCTGAGCACGGGAGGCATGGCGTCAATCGCTTGGTGCAGCTCCCAGACTTCGCGGGGCACCGGCTCGCCCAGCACCAGCGCCCAGATGCGCGCGATGGTGGCAGGGTGCGGCTGGCCCGCTGTGCGGACGATCCAGTCTTCAAACGCCGCAAAATCCGGTGCCTCGTGCAGCACGTATTGCATGGTCTGCTCCAGGCCCACGCCCAGCGCCGACAACACCAGCATGGTGCGGTGGTAGTCCGTATCGTGTCCTAGCTGTGCGCCCGCGCGAGCAGCCATCCAGCGCGACCAACTGCGTTTGAGGTGAGGCACGTGCAAAGAGCCTGTTTCCGATGGAGCGCACAGTGGGTGTGAAGCTAAGGTGCTATGGGTCATCAAAGAGTCTGGCCACTATGTTGCGCAGGGTCACCCAATGGTGTTGGGGGATGGTCAGCTTTCTCTCACGCTTGGTAGACCGTGCCAAGTTATTTTTGAGCCTTGTGACTTACTCAGACGGCTCATGGTCCCTGCACCGCAGGCAGCAGCATCTCCCGCTCAGTGCAAAAGCGCTTGGCTTCTTCTTCCAGCCAATCGCGCACCTGCTGCATGGCGGGGCTGGGGTGGCTGGAGGTGACAAACGAGTAGGCGGCGCGAGACAGCACGCTGCGGCCCAGCAGCGGCACGAGCCGACCAGCCTTCACGTCTTGCAGTACCAGCGCCGCGCGGCCCATGGCAATGCCTTGTCCGGCCAGCGCCGCCCCCAGGGCCAGTTGCGACAGGTTGAATTGCTGCCCGCCCGCCCATGGGGGCGGCGTGGCACCCCTTTGGGTGAACCAGTGTTGCCATTCTTCGTAGGTCTCGGCGCCTTCCCATGCGCTGCTGTCGTGCAGCAGCCAGTCGCTGCGCAGGTCTTCGGGGGTATGGATGGTGGGATGGCGTGCC
Source organism: Acidovorax sp. 1608163 (assembly GCF_003669015.1). Taxonomy (NCBI): domain Bacteria; kingdom Pseudomonadati; phylum Pseudomonadota; class Betaproteobacteria; order Burkholderiales; family Comamonadaceae; genus Acidovorax; species Acidovorax sp. 1608163. Next base: position 2,438,773 of record NZ_CP033069.1, on the reverse strand, counting down.
AGGAAGTCAGGGCTGGCCACGGGAATGAGCCATTCGTCCAGAAACACCGTGGCATTCAGGTCGGGATACAGGCCCAGGTCAAACCGCACGGCTGCTTCGATGCCGTCGCGCACCATGCGGGTGCGGTCCAGCGTATGGAATTCGCCAAACACGCGCAGCCCGGTGCGAGGGTATTGGCGAAAGAAGTCGCCCAGCCGAGGAGTGAGCCAGCTCATGGCGAACGAGGGGGAGCAACTCAGCGTCGCGGTGGTGGCCTCTGCCGGCTGGCGCATTTGCGCCAGCGTGCTTTCAATGGCGTCAAAGCTTTCGCGCAGCACCACCGCCAGCCATTTGCCCTCGGGTGTGGGAACCAGGGCCCGCGGCGTGCGCAAAAACAACGGACGACGCAGCCATTCTTCCAGTTGCTTCACCTGTTGGCTGACCGCACCCTGGGTGATGCACAGCTCTGCAGCAGCTTTGGTGAAGCTGCCATGGCGTGCAGCGGCATCAAAGCTGCGCAGCCAGGCCAGCAGGGAAGGGGAGAGTCGAATATCCATTATTAATACTAATGTCTTTCTCAATATAAATGCGTTGTGACAGCGGCGTGACCCACTAAAAATGCAGTCAGTTAACAATGACACAAGTGCGCATGACATCCCTTGAGTGCCAGCCTGCAGTGCCTTCCTTGCCCCCAGACCTTCGCCAGAACCCGATCCTTGCGGTAGATGCCTTGCTGTCAGCACGCCTGCGCAACGCCCAGCCTGCGCTTTGGACCAATGCCGCTGTGCAGGCCCACCCTGCGCCCGTGCTTTCGGCACTAGGGAGAACCATTAGTCTGGATGATACGAAAGCAGCCGCCGCCCGGTTGGCCCGCTTTGCCGGGTTGCTGGCGCAGGTGTTTCCCGAGTTGGCTGAGACGGCGGGCCAGGTGGAGTCGCCCTTGCTGCCCGCCGATGCTCTGCAGGCCGCCATCGGAATGGCCGAGGGACAAGGGCGCTTGTTTATCAAGGCTGACCACAGTTTGCCTGTGGCGGGCTCCATCAAAGCCAGGGGCGGCATGCACGAGGTGCTGGAGTTTGCCGAGCAACTGGCGCTGCAGCACGGGTTGGTTGAGGAAGGCGGTGATTACCGCACCCTGGCGACCCCGGCCGCGCGCGAGGTACTGGGGCGCTACCAGGTGGCGGTGGGCTCTACGGGCAACCTGGGGTTGAGCATTGGCGTGGTGGCATCGGCCCTGGGGTTCAAGGCGGCCGTGCACATGTCGGCCGACGCCAAAGAGTGGAAAAAAGACCGCTTGCGCCAGCGGGGTGTGCAGGTGGTGGAGCACCAGGGCGACTACGAGCGTGCCGTGGCGGCAGGTCGCGCCCAGGCCAGCGCCGACCCGACGTGCCATTTTGTGGACGATGAACAGTCTTTCTCGCTGTTGCTGGGCTACAGCGCTGCAGCCTTGCATTTGCAGACCCAATTGGCAGAGCAAGGGGTGGCGGTGGATGCCGAGCACCCGCTCATCGTGTACCTGCCTTGCGGTGTGGGCGGTGCGCCTGCGGGCATTGCGTTTGGCTTGCGCCAACTGCTGGGGCCACATGTGCACTGCTTTTTTGCCGAGCCCGTGCAGTCGCCATGCTTCATGGTGCAGATGCTGGCAGATGCCACGCAGGGCCCAGGGCAGCACCCGTCGGTGTATGACTGGGGCCTGACCAACCGCACAGAAGCCGACGGCTTGGCCGTGCCGCGCGCCTCGTTGCTGGCCGCAGCGCTGATGCAGCCCTTGCTGTCGGGTGTGTTCACCGTGGCCGACGACACTTTGTTTGCGCACCTGGTGCAGGTGCTGGATGCCTTGAAGGAACGCATCGAGCCGTCTGCTGCTGCGGGCTTCAGCGGCCCCGGCATGCTGGTGGGAACCACGGCCGGGCAGGCCTGGTTGCGCAGCACGGGCGTGGATGCCGTGCTGCGCCAAGCCACGCAGCTGGTGTGGACCACCGGTGGGCTGCTGGTGCCCGATGCGCAGTACCAGGGCTTTGTGCAGCGCGGGCGCGCTGTGCTGGCAGGGCGCGGATCGCTGCCGTTTTGACGGGGTGCGCCCCCTGTTTCGATCACTTGATTTTTACTTTTTCCTTTACTTTTGTGACCTTTGGAGAGAACGCCATGAACCGCAAGAAGCTGCTTTTGTCCGCCATGATGTGTGCCATGGGGGCTGCAGCATGGGCCCCCGCCATGGCGCAAGAGGGCAACTACCCCACCAAACCCATCACGCTGGTGGTGCCCTTTCCTGCAGGCGGTGCCACCGATGTGCTGGGCCGTGTGATTGCCAAGAAGCTGGGCGACAAGCTGGGCCAGAACGTGGTGGTAGACAACAAAGGCGGCGGTGGCACCACCATTGGCGCCGCCTATGTGGCCAAGGCGGCCCCGGACGGCTACACGCTGCTGATCAGCTCGGGCACCACCTTCACGGTGAACCCTGCGGTGCGCCCCAAGCTGCCTTACGACCCTGTCAAGAGCTTTGAGCCCATCGGCATCACCGGCCGCACAGGCCTGATCCTGCTGGCCAACAAAGATGTGCCGGTGGCCGACGTGAAGCAGTTTGTGGCAGCGCTCAAGGCCGCGCCTGAAAAGTACTCCTATGGTTCGTTTGGCGCGGGCACCACCTCGCAGTTCGCGGGTGAAATGTTCTTCCACGCTGCGGGCGTGAAGATCCAGCACGTGCCCTACAAGGGCAGCGCCCCAGCCATGACGGATTTGATTGGCGGGCAAATTCCCTTCACCGTGGACACGGTCTCAGCCGCCTTGCCGCACCTCAAGGACGGCAAGGTCAAAGCTATTGCCGTCACCACCGCCAAGCGCACTTCCTTGCTGCCTAAGGTACCTACGCTGGCGGAGAGCGGCTATCCCGGCCTGGACATGGACACGTGGCTGGCCGTGGTGGCGCCGCGTGGCCTGCCACCAGCTGTCAAGTCGCGCCTGGAGCTGACGCTGGCACAGGTGGTGTCTGACCCGGAAACCCGCGATAAGCTCCTGAGCATGGGCTTTGAGCCCGCCTATGGCTCGTCCAGAGCCCTCGGCGAATTGATTGACAAAGAGCTGCCCTTGATGCGCGCCATTGCCCAGCGTGCCAGCATCACAGCAGACTGAAGAAAGCGACACGCCTGACATGACCACACACAGCCCTTTGGTTGAGCTGACCGCGAACGAATTGCGCGAGCGCATCGGCACCCGCGAGGTGTCGCCCGTTGAATTGCTGGAGGCCTGCATCGAGCGCATCGAGGCGATCAACCCCCACATCAACGCGATCACGGCCACTTGCTACGACCGTGCCCGCACCGAAGCCAAGGCGGCTGAGCAAGCGGTGCTGCGCGGCGAACCACTGGGCTTGTTGCACGGCTTGCCGTTGGGCGTGAAGGACCTTGAAGCCACGGCTGGCCTGCTGACCACCTACGGCTCGGAGATTTACCGCGACCATATCCCCGCGCAGGACAACGTGCTGGTGGCCCGCCTGCGTGCGGCGGGCGCCATCGTGGCAGGCAAGACCAACATTCCTGAAATGGGAGCGGGTGCCAATTCGCGCAACACGGTGTGGGGGGCCACGGGCAACCCTTTCAACCCCAATTTGAACGCAGGCGGCTCGTCGGGCGGCTCTGCGGCTGCGCTGGCCTGCGACCTGTTGCCCGTGTGCACAGGGTCCGACACGGGCGGCTCGCTGCGCATTCCCGCATCCATCTGCGGCGTGGTGGGGTTCAGACCCTCGCCGGGTGTGGTGCCCAGCTCGCGCAAGCTGCTGGGCTGGACGCCCATCTCGGTCGTCGGCCCCATGGGCCGCACGGTGGAAGAAGCCTGCCTGCAACTGGCCGCCACAGCAGGCATGTCGGCGGGCGACCCGCTGAGCTACCCGCTGGACCCGAGCAGCTTCCTGCTGCCCGAAACCGTGGATTTGAGCCGCTTGCGCGTGGCCTACACCGAGGACTTTGGTGCCTGTTCGGTGGACGACGGCATCCGCAGCGTCTTTCGCAGCAAAGTGCAGGCCATGAAGCACCTTTTTGCCAGCTGCGATGCCATCGACGTGGACCTGGGCGACGTGCACCGCTGCTTTGATGTGCTGCGCGCTGAAGCCTTTGTGGCCAGCACGCGGGATGCTTACGAACGCGACCCTGCCAGCCTGGGCCCCAACACCCGCGCCAATTACGAAATGGGTGCCGCCATGACGCTGTTGGACAGCGCCTGGGCGCAGGCGGAGCAAACGCGCATCCTGGCCCGGTTCCAGAAACTGTATGAGCACTACGACGTGATCCTGGCGCCCACCACGCCGGTTTCGCCATTTGCCTGGACGCAACTGTTTGCCAGCCACATCAACGGCGAGCCGCAGGCTAACTACTACCGCTGGCTGGCGCTGACCTATGTCACCACGCTGACCACGCACCCCGCGCTGAGCCTGCCCTGCGGGCTGGATGCGCAGGGCATGCCGTTTGGCTTGCAGATCGTGGGCCGCTTCCGTGCCGACCGGCACACGCTGGGCGTGGGGCATGCGCTAGAAAAAGCCTTCAAGGGCATTGCCGGGCTGGCGCGCCCCAGGCCCGATTTGGCCAAACTGCGGGCCACCCGTGCCGAGCCCGCATTGACCTCTATCGCCACGGGGGCGCCCGACCCGCGTGATGCGCGCAGCTTGCCCCGCGACGACCGTGCGGCCTCGGCTGCGCTGGTGTCTGCGGTTTGAATGGGGGGTACAGACCATGCAAACCCTACAAAAGGCAGATTACATCGTCATCGGTGCAGGCATTGCGGGTGCGTCGGTGGCTTGGCAGTTGGCGCAAGAAGAGGGACAGGGCGCGAGCGTGCTGCTGCTCGAGCGCGAATCTCAGCCCGGCTACCACACGACGGGGCGCTCAGCGGCCCTGTACATGGCCACCTACGGCACGCCCAACATCCAGGCGCTGACCCGGGCCAGCCGCGCGTTCTACGACGCGCCGCCGCCGGAATTTGGTGACGACCCCATCCTTTCGCCGCGTGGGGTGGTGTACGTGGCAGGGCCAGACCAGCTGGACTTGCTGCGCCAGACCTATGACGAGGCCCGGGCTGCCTCGCCCAATGTCGAGTGGGTAGAGCAGGCGGCCTTGCTGGCCCAGCTGCCCTGCCTCAAGCCCGAAGCCGTGGCTGCAGGCATGAGCGAGCCCGAAGCCGCCGACATTGACGTGCACGCCCTGCACCAGGGCTACTTGCGGGGGCTGCGCCAGCGGGGCGGGCAGGTGCTGACCCACGCAGAGGTCACAGCTTTGCAACGCCAGGGCGATGTTTGGCAAGTCACGCTGGCCGATGGCAGAGTCTTGGAGGCCAAAACCATCGTCAATGCTGCGGGCGCTTGGGCCGATGTGGTGGCCGGTCTTGCGGGCGTGCCCCCCATCGGGCTGGAGCCGCGCAGGCGCACCGCTTTCACCTTTGCGGTGCCCGAGGGCATGGATGCGCACCAATGGCCCGCCGTGGTGAGCGTGGACGAGAGCTTCTACTTCAAACCCGATGCGGGCCAGCTGCTGGGCTCCCCCGCCAACGCCGACCCGACCCATCCGCACGATGTGGTGCCCGAAGAATTGGATGTGGCCACAGGCATCTACCACATTGAAGAGAAAACCACCTTTCAGATCCGCCGCCCATCCCACACCTGGGCTGGGTTGCGCTCTTTCGTGCCTGATGGGGACATGGTGATTGGCTGGGACAACCATGTCCCGGGATTTTTCTGGCTGGCCGGGCAGGGCGGCTACGGCATTCAAAGCGCAGCAGGTGCATCGCTGCTGGCGCGGCAGCTGTTGCGCGCTGAGCCACTGGCCGACAGCCTGGTCCGCGAGGGTGTCTCCGTCGAAGGCCTGTCACCCGCGCGCCTGCGCTAGCCTTGACACTGTGCCAAGAATGGGGGAAGGGGCCTGTAGCCCCTTTTTGCGTTACGCCTTGCTTGGCGCAGCGCGCTCAGGCAAAAGTGTTGACCTGGGTGCCCAGTGTGCCGCTGGTGGCCAGGGCGGGCTGCGGCATCGATTGCTGCATGGCATTGAGCATGGTGCTGGCCGATGTCGCCTGAATGTCCAGTGCTTTCTTGAGCACCACCATGTTCAATGCATCCGATGTTTTGGCACTGGCCAGCGAAGTGGCGGTGCTGACAATGCTGTTGGTAAGTGCCACGTCCATGGTGATTCCTTGGGTTAGTGGTTAGTTATCGGCAGGTAGGTACTCGGTATTGAGCTCTTTTTGAGGGGGCTGGCGCGTTGTTACATCTCGCGGGCTTCAATCCATCCCACCCGGCCTTGGCCACTGTCATTGATGCGCTGTTGGCAAGCAGCGGCCTGGCTTTTCGGTAGCCGCCACTGCAGTGTGACCAGTGAACCATGGTCCACCCGCAGCAGCTCCGCCCCAACCGCGTCAATTTCGCGGCGCAGCAGCCCCTCTAGCGAATAGGGCACGCTGCATTCGAGTGTGGCCATGGCCTGTAGCACCACCTTGGGGGCGGTCAGCAGCGCCTGGGCCACGCAGTCGGTATAGGCCCGCACCAGGCCTCCAGCGCCCAGTTTCACGCCGCCAAAGTAGCGCACCACGGTGGCCAGAACGCCTTCCAGGTCCTGGTGGCGCATCACGTCCAGCATGGGGCGGCCGGCCGTGCCGCTGGGCTCGCCATCGTCGACCGCAGCCGACTGCCCGCCGGCCAACAATGCCCAGCACACATGGGCCGCGCCGGGGTGTTGCTTCCATAGCGCATCCACCACGGCTTGCGCACTGGCCCGGTCAGGCATGGGCTGCACGCAGCCGATGAAGCGGCTTTTCTTGATGATGAGTTCGCTGTGGGCCGGGGCGGCCAGGGTCTGGGGCATGGGGGCCTGAGTGTAAAGCGCCACCACGCCTGCCCCGCTGGTGCCGCTGCGGGCGGGCAGAACACCACAGCGCATTTCTTTGCATATGCACATGCGGTTTTAGTATTTGTATTTGGCATGCTTGATGCATCATGATGCGTAAATCTTATTCATGTGCTATGGAAATTCGCCAACTTGAAGCCTTCGCAGCTGTGATGACCTCCGGGAGCGTGACAGGCGCCGCCCGCTTGCTCGACCGCTCTCAGCCCGCCATCACGCGTTTGGTGCAAGAGCTGGAGGCGGAGATTGGCTACGCCCTGTTTGTGCGCAGTGGCCCCCGTGTCACACCCACCGAGCAGGCCTACCTGCTGTATGGCGATGTGGAGCGCGCCTTGGGGGGCTTGCGGCACATCCGTGCCCGCGCTGCAGACATCGCGCGGGGCAGTGCCGCGCAACCCCTGGTGCTGGCGGCCACCTCTGCACTGGCCGTGGGCTTGATGCCGCAGGCCTTGCGGGCGCTGGAGGCCCGCAACGGAGTGACGCCGGTGCGCCTGCGTTCGGCGGCGCCCGAACAGGTGGTGCAAGACGTGCTCAACGGCGTGGTGCAGCTGGGCGCCAGCAGCCTGCCTTTGGAACACAAGGGCCTGCAGGTGCTGTGGCTGGGCCAGGCGCCTTGCGTGGCAGTGCTTGCGGCCAATGACCCGTTGGCCGCGTTGCCCGTGGTGCCACTCGCGGCCCTGGCGCAGCGCCGCATCGTGACCATGAGCAACCCCTACCGATTGCGCCACCGGCTCAACGCGGTGTGGCCCCAGGCTGCGGGCGCAGCAGATGCCGCGCTGCAGCAGCCCTTCATCGAAACCAACTCCTCCATCAACGCCCAGGCCTTGGTGCGCGCCGGGCTGGGCGTGGCGGTGCTGGAGCCGCTGACCGCGCTGGGCGCGCCCGCCGAAGGGGTGGTGGTGCGGCCGCTGGATTTGTCCATACCGTTTGACTTTGGCGTGGTGGTGCCTGCGGGCCGCCCCATCAGCGAGCCCGTGCAGGCGCTGGCCAACGCGCTGCTGCTGGCCGCCCAGGCCGTGCCGGGTTTCGTGCAGCACAGCGCTGCTGAGCAGGTGCGGCTGTTGCAAGGCAAGGCAGCGGCGCCTGAATTGAGTGACAACTTTTGACTGTGACGACCCTATGACATTACCGTCCCCCGCTGAACCCTCCGCCACGACCGCAGTGTCTGGCGACGCCCTTGGTTTGCCTGCCCTGGAGGCGCGCCTGCGCCAAGACCTGCAGTGGCTGTGCCTGCCCGCCAAGCCCTGGGTGCCTGCGCGCACGGTCGATGGGCAAGAGGTGTTGGACGTGGCCATCGTTGGCGGTGGTATGGGCGGGCTGGCGCTGGCTGCGTCGCTGCGCAACCTGGGGGTACAAGCCCGCATTTTTGACAAGGCACCCGTTGGCTTTGAGGGCCCTTGGGCCACCACGGCGCGCATGGAAACCCTGCGCAGCCCCAAAGAGCTCACGGGCCCCGCGCTGGGCCTGCCCGCGCTGACCTTCCGCGCCTGGTTCGAGGCCCAGTTTGGCCTGGAGCAGTGGCAAGCACTCGACAAAATTCCGCGCCTGCAATGGGCCGACTACCTTCGCTGGTACCGCCAGGTGCTGGGCCTGGATGTGCGCAACCACCAGCATTTGCAAGATGTGCAACCGCGTGGCGACGGCGTGGTGCAACTGAGCCTGCGGGACGAAACCCCGGGCGCAGCGCCCCGGCCCTACACCGTGCTGGCCCGCCATGCCGTGCTGGCCACCGGGCGCGACGGCCTGGGTGGCCCTTGGCTGCCCGACTGGGCCACCCAGGTGCCGCGTGAGCGCTGGGTGCATTCCTCACACGAGTGGGATGGGGAAGCACTGCGCGGCCTGCGTGTGGCCGTGATTGGCGGTGGCTCGTCGGCCATGGACGCCGCCGCAACGGCGCTGGAGCATGGCGCTGCACGCGTGGATTTGCTGATCCGCCGCGCCGAGCTGCCGCGCGTCAACAAAGGCAAGGGGGCAGGCAACCCCGGCATGTCCCAGGGCTTCTGGGCCCTGCCTGACGAGTGGAAGTGGCGCTTTCGGCGGTACATCAACATCTCGCAAGTGCCGCCACCCCATGGCAGCACACTGCGGGTATCGCGCCATACCAACGCGCATTTCCACCTGAACACCCCCGTGACCGGCGTGCAGCAGCGCAGCGATGGCGTGCTGCGCATCGACACCGGCAAAGGCCCACTGGCCGCCGACTTTGTGATTTTCTGCACCGGCTTTCGCACCGACTGGGGCCAGCGGCCTGAGTTTGCGCGGCTGGCTCCCCATGTGCGCACCTGGGGTGATCGGTTCGCGCCAGCCGATGGTGTGCCCGATGCTGAGCTGGCGGGCTCGCCCGACCTGGGGCCGGTGTTTGAGTTCCAGCCGCGCACGCCGGGGGCCTTGCCGGGGCTGGAGCGCGTGCATTGCTTCAACTACGCCGCAGCGTTGTCGCAAGGCGCGGGCGCTGGCGACATTCCGCAAATCAGCGATGGTGCGCAGCGCCTGGCCCGTGGGCTGGCGGCAGGCCTGCTGGCGCAGGACGTGCAAACCCATTACAGCGCCATGCAGGCCTATGCCGAGCCCGAGCTGGACGGCACGGAATGGACACCCGCTGAGTTTCCGCCCTACGACGAAGCCGTGCCAGCCGGTGCGGCTGAACCGGTGGCACAGGCATGACGCTGGGCTGGCTGCTGCGCCGCTTGGCCCAGGCCGCGCTGGTGGTGTGGGTGATGACGATGATCGTCTTTGTGGGCCTGCACTCCATTGGCAACCCGGTGGACATCCTGGTGGGCGACGACATGAACCAGGCCGAACGCCTGGCGGCCATTGCCCGCCTGGGGCTGGACAAGCCCCCGTGGCAGCAATACCTTGCGTTTGTCGAGGGTGCCGTGCGTGGTGAGCTAGGCAAGAGTTTCGTCTACCAAGAAGACGCTGTGCGTCTCATCCTGCACCGTTTGCCCGCCACGCTAGAGCTGGCCGTGGCCGCTTTGCTGCTGGCGGTGGTGCTGGGTGTGCCGCTGGGGCTGTGGGCGGGTATGCGGCCCGAGCATCCGCTGTCCAAAGGGCTTATGGCGGGCAGCATTGTGGGGTTCTCGTTGCCTGCGTTTTGGGTGGCGCTGATGCTCATCATGGTGTTCAGCGTGCAACTGGGCTGGCTGCCCGCCAGTGGCCGGGGCGAGACACGCTCTCTGCTGGGCGTGCAATGGTCCTGGCTGACGTGGGACGGGCTGCAGCACCTGGTGCTGCCCGCGTTCAATCTGGCGCTGTTCAAGATTTCGCTGGTGCTGCGGCTCACACGCGCCGGGGTGCGTGAGGTGCTGCCGCAAGACTTTGTGAAGTTTGCGCGCGCCAAGGGCCTCTCGCCCCTGCGCGTGGTGCTCATGCATGTGCTACGCAACACGCTGATTCCACTGGTCACGGTGCTGGGCCTGGAGCTGGGATCGACCATCGCTTACGCAGTGGTCACCGAGTCCATCTTTGCCTGGCCGGGCGCGGGCAAGCTCATTTTGGACAGCATCAATTCGCTGGACCGCCCCGTGGTGGTTGCTTATCTCATGGTGGTGGTTGTGATCTTTGTGACACTCAATTTGCTGGTGGACGTGCTCTACCGCCTGCTTGACCCGCGCGTGCGGCTGGAGGGCGCAGCATGAGCGGGGCAACACCTACCCCTGCGGTCAGAGACCGCTCGATCTGGTGGCGCGTGGGCACGGACTTTGTGCAATCGCGCGTGGCCCTTGGCGGCTTGGTGGTGCTGGCCCTGGTGGCCATCGCCGCCCTGTGCGCGCCCTGGATCACGCCGCAAAACCCCTACGACCTCATGCAGCTGGATGTGATGGACGCGCGCCTGCCCCCCGGCAGCACCAGTGCAGAGGGCGGCTACCGCTACGTGCTGGGCACCGACGGGCAGGGGCGTGACCTGTATTCGGCCATCATTTACGGCCTGCGCATCAGCTTGCTGGTGGGCGTGGGATCGGCCCTGATTGCGGCGGTGCTGGGCACCCTGTTGGGCCTGCTGGCCGCCTACGCTGGAGGCAAGGTCGATGCGGCGCTGATGCGGTTGGTGGACTTGCTGCTGTCGTTTCCCACCATCCTCATGGCGTTGATGATCCTGGCCTACATGGGCAAGGGCATTGGCAACGTGGTGCTCACGCTGGTGCTGCTGGAATGGGCCTACTACGCCCGCACCGCCCGGGGCCAGGCCCTGGTGGAGGCGCGGCGCGAATACGTCGAAGCAGCTCGGGGGCAGGGCATTGGGCCCTGGCGCATTGTCACCGGGCACATCCTGCCCAACTGCCTGCCGCCGCTGCTGGTCATTGGTGCGCTGCAGGTGGCACGCGCCATCACGCTGGAGGCCACGCTGTCCTTCCTGGGTCTGGGCGTGCCCATCACCGAGCCATCGCTCGGGCTGCTTATCTCCAACGGCTACCAATATCTGCTGTCCCACGAGTACTGGATCAGCTTCTTCCCGGGCCTGGCGCTGCTGGGCACCATCGTGGCCATCAATCTGGTGGGTGACCAATTGCGCGATGTGCTGAACCCAAGGCTAGAAAAATGACCGACTCTCTTCTTGAAGTGCGCAATCTGGTCACCCGCTTCCACACCCGCGCAGGGGTGCTGCCGGTGGTCGATGGCGTGTCGTTTGTCATTGGGCGCGGCAAGGTGCTGGGCCTGGTGGGGGAGTCGGGCTCTGGCAAGTCGGTCACCGGTTTTTCCATCATGGGCCTGGTCGATGCGCCGGGGCGCATCGAGGGTGGGCAGGTACTGCTGAACGGGCAAGACACTACCCAGCTGAGCGAGGCCGAGCGCCGTGCGCTGCGCGGCAACCGCATGGCCATGATCTTTCAGGACCCCATGGCCACCCTCAACCCCGTGCTGCGCATTGACGTGCAGATGATGGAGACGGTGCTGGCACACCGCAAGGTGTCCAAAGCCCAGGCGCGTGAGCAGGCCGCACAGACGCTGGCGCTCATGGGCATCCCCAGTCCGCACGAGCGGCTGCTGGCCTACCCGCACCAGCTCTCGGGCGGCATGCGCCAGCGCGTGGCCATTGCCATTGCCATGCTGCATGGGCCCGACCTCATCATTGCCGACGAACCCACCACGGCGCTGGACGTGACCATCCAGGCCCAGATACTGTCTGAGGTGCAAAAACTGGTGCGCGAGCGCGGCACCTCGCTGATCTGGATCAGCCACGACCTGTCGGTGGTGGCCGGGCTGGCAGACGAGATTGCCGTCATGTACGCCGGCCGCATCGTGGAGCAGGGCACGGTGGACCAGGTGCTGGACCACCCCCAACACCCCTACACCCAGGGCCTGATTGGCAGCCTGCCCAGCGCCAACCGGCGCGGCGCGCGGCTGCGGCAAATCCCGGGCATGGCGCCCCAATTACTGAACATGCCCGCAGGCTGCGCCTTTGCCCCCCGGTGCGACCGGGCCAGCGCGGCTTGTGGCCAAAAGCCAGAGTTGTTGGCGGTGGCGTCGGCAGCGGGCCAGGGCGATGCTGGCACGCACCGCGTGCGTTGCTTTCACCCCGGCGCTGGCACGGCGTCCCCATTGGCGGAGGCCGCATGAACGCAACCACCCCTTTGATTGAGCTGCGCGGCGTCGCGCAGCGTTTTGGCAAGCAGGCGCCTAAAGGCCCGGTGAGCCAGGCCCTGCAGCGCCTGGGTCTGGCGAAGGCACCCGTGGTGACGCACGCGGTAGACGGTGTGGACCTGCAAGTAAACCCTGGCGAAGTCGTGGGGCTCGTGGGCGAGTCCGGCTGTGGCAAGTCCACCCTGGGGCGCATTGCCGTAGGCCTGCTGCAGCCCACCGAGGGCGAGGTGCTGGCCCAAGGCCGTGCGCTGCATAGCCTGCAAGGGCCAGAGCGCACCGCGGCGCGCCTGGCCACGCAAATGGTGTTTCAAGACCCGTTTGGCAGCCTGAACCCCCGCCTGCGCGTGGCGCGCATAGTGGGCGAGGCCGCCCGGCTGCACGGCCTGACCGATGCAGCGGGCGAGGACGACTACGTGTGCGCCCAGCTTGCACGTGCGGGGCTGGACCCATCGCTGCGCTTTCGCTACCCGCACCAGTTCAGCGGCGGCCAGCGCCAGCGCATTGGCATTGCCCGGGCGCTGGCGGTGCAGCCCACGCTGCTGGTATGCGACGAGGCCGTAGCAGCACTCGACGTGTCCATTCAGGCGCAAATCCTGAACCTGTTCATGGACCTGCGCGACCAGTTGGGCCTGGCCTACCTGTTCATCAGCCATGACCTGGGCGTGATCGAGCACCTGAGCGACCGGGTGGTCGTGATGTACCTGGGCCGCGTGGTGGAAACCGCGCCGGTCGAAGAGCTGTTTGCCCGCCCCAACCACCCCTACACCCGTGCCCTGCTGGCAGAAATCCCGCGCATTGGCAACCGGGGCACGCACTTTGGCGCGATTCGGGGCGAGATTCCCAGCCCCATCCACCCGCCCTCGGGCTGCCACTTTCATCCGCGCTGCCCGCAGGCCATGCCGCGCTGCGCCACCGAGGTGCCCACGCTGCGCGGCATTGCCATCCAGCACGCCAGCGCTTGCCACCTCAATGACGGCGCCTGAGCATTTTTCAAACCGCTTCCACACCGTTTTCGCCCTTGACCGCATTCAACCGGAGATTGACCCCATGACCCCCTTGCGCCTTGCCGTGATCGCTGCGGCCGCCTTGCTGGCCGCCAGCGCCCAGGCCCAGAACCTGTCTATCGCCTTTGCCGACCCCATCTCGTCGGTGGACCCGCAGCTCAACAACCATGCGGGCGACCGCTCGTTGGCGCTGCACTTCTGGGATTCGATCATCAACTCGCGCGACGGCGGCAAGCTGGAGCCCGCGCTGGCTTCGAGCTGGAAATCGCTCGATGAAAAAACCTGGGAGTTCAAGCTGCGCAGCGACATCCAGTGGCAAGACGGCAAGGCCTTCTCGGCCGACGACATCGTGTATTCGTTCACCCGGGCGCGCAACGTGCCGGGCTCCGTCGCGTCGTATGCCGGTGCGCTGCGCACGGTGGAATCTGTCACCGCCAAAGACGCCCACACCGTCATCGTCAAGACCAACACCCCCAACCCCATGCTGCCGCTGGAGATCGCCTCCATCTACATCGTGAGCAAGCATGTGGGCGAGAAGAGCAAGACCGAGGACTACAACGCAGGCCGCGCCGTGGTGGGCACGGGCCCATACAAGTTTGTCTCGTTCACGCCGGGCGACCGCACCGTGTTTGAGCGCAACCCTGGCTACTACGGCCCCAAGCCCGAGTGGGAGAAGGTCACCTACCGCTTCATCAACAACGGTGCCGCCCGAACTGCCGCACTTCTGGCGGGCGATGTAGACGTGATCGACAAGGTGGCCGTGACCGATGTGGAGAAGCTGCGCAAGACGCCCACCGTGAGCGTGTATACCTACCCCGGCCTGCGTGTGCTGCTGCTGCAGCCCAGCTTCAAGCCCGGTGCCAACGAATTCATCACCGACAACGCGGGCAAGCCGCTGGCCGAGAACCCACTGCGCGACCAGCGCGTGCGCCAGGCCCTGTCGGTGGCCATCAACCGCAAGGCGTTGGCCGACCGCGTGCTGCAAGGCACCGTGACCGAAGCCAACCAGTGGATGCCCAAGGGCAGCTTTGGCTACAACCCCGAGGTCAAAGACATTGCCTACAACCCCGAGCAGGCCAAGAAGCTGCTGGCCGATGCGGGGTTTGCCCAGGGCTTTCAGATCACCATCCACGTGCCCGGCGACCGCTACCCCCAGGCACCTGAGACGGTGCAGGCTGTGGCCCAGTTCTGGAGCCGTGTGGGCGTGAAGACCAAGGTGGAGGTGGTGCCATGGGCCGCGTACTCCAGCCGCGCCAACAAAAACGACTACGCCGTGAGCGTGATCGCCTGGGGCAATGGCACGGGCGAGGCGGGCTATGGCCTGCTGCAAACCCTGGCCACCACCGACGCCAAACGCGGCCGGGGCGCCAACAACTGGGGGCGTTACAACAATGAATCGGTGGACAAGGCGCTGGATGCTGCCACGGTGGAGTTCTCGGCCGACCGCCGCTCCGCCATTTTCCGCCACGCGGCCAAGCTGGTGACGGACGACGTGGGCCATATCCCGTTGTTCCACTACCAGAACATCTGGGCCGCCAAAAAGGGGCTGAAGGTTACCCCGCTGCTGAGCGACCGCACCACGGCGCTGCAGGTCACGCGCGCGGCCAAGTAATCGGCCCACATCACAGAACAGCACCAAGGCGGCACCCCGTATGACGGCTTTGCTCACCATCACGCCGCAGCACGCCTTGATCGACGTGCCGCGCCACATCACCGTGCAGGGCCTGGCGCCCGGCGAGCGCATCACCCTGCACAGCACCACGGTGCGCGGCCCTGGCGTGCACTGGCGCGCCCAGGCCGACTTTGTGGCCGATGCGCAGGGTCAGGTAGACCTGCAGCGCGATGCGCCTGTGGAAGGTAGCTACGAGGGCGTATCGCCCATGGGGCTGGTGTGGTCGCAAGTGCCAGAGGGGGGCCGCGCCCCGCGCGAGCTGTTTGCCGCCGAGCCTTCGGCTGCACTGACCACCACCATCAGCGTCACACGCCAAGGCGCTGACGCAGGTTCAATCGTTGAAGCTGACCTAGTGCAACAGCTGGCAGGCGAGGGCGTGACGCGGCGCGAGGTGCGCGAGGACGGCTTGGTGGCCACGCTGTTCACCCCCGCACCGCGTGTGGATGGCCTAGCGCCGCCAGTGATCGTGGTGCTCAACGGATCGGGGGGCGGGCTCAACGAGCCGCGTGCTGCGCTGTACGCATCGCACGGCTACGCAGCCCTGGCGCTGGGCTACTTCAAGGCGCCGGGCTTGCCCGACTACATCTCCAACACACCGCTGGAGTATTTTGAAAACGCCCTGCAATGGGTGCATAGGCATCTGCGACCCCACCGGGGGCAGGTGGCGCTCAGCGGGCAGTCGCGCGGTGGCGAGCTGGTGCTGCTGCTGGGATCGATGTTTCCGCAATGGGTGTCTGCCGTCATTGCCTACGTGCCCGGCGCGGTGGTGCACAGCGCACAAAACGCCTGCGACCCAGCCCTGGGGCCCGACAGCCGCAACGGCCCCGCCTGGCTGTACCGGGGCCAGCCCCTGCCGCACCTGTGGCAAGCCAACCGCACGGCCACCTGGCAGCCATGGGACGAAGGCCCCGAGCCGCGCCGCCATGCAAACGCCTTGCTCACGGCCCTGCAGGATGCCGATGCGGTGGAGCGTGCTGCCATCGCGGTGGAACGCATTGCAGGCCCGGTGCTGCTGCTGTCGGCCAGCGACGACGGTTCTTGGCCATCGAGCCTGTACTGCCGCATGGTGGCTGACCGGCTGGCCCGCCACGCGCACCCCCATGCCGTGCAGCACCTGGACTTTGAGGGGGCAGGGCACTCCATCCTGTTCCCGTTTGTGCCCACTACGCAGCTGGTGTATGCCCATCCGGTGTCGAGGCGGCTCAGCACCACGGGCGGCTCGCCCGCGCCCAATGCCCTGGCCGACCAGCAGTCGTGGACTGGGGTGCTCTCGTTTTTGAAGCAATCTTTCGGCGTCTGACTTGCGCTGGGGCCTGATTTTGTTTGAATTTTTTTGATTGATTTTGGAGACCGAACCCATGCCTACCGCTGCCCCTTTCACCACACAGGCACAGACTTCTGAGGACGTGATTGACCGCTTGCTGCAGTGGCCCGCAGGCCACGCCACCCTGGCCGTTCGGCACCAGCGCGACAAGGTGGTGGTGGCCACGCAGGGCAGTTACGACGGGCTGTTCGATGCGGCGCTGCCCGGCCCCAGCCTGGCCGAGCGGCTGTTGGTGGCTCTGAGCATTGCCGAGCTCTCGGGCAGTGCGGTGCTGGTGGCGCACTACCGCGCGCAACTGCAAACGCTGGCGGCTACGGCACCGCTCACGTCTGCCCAGCAGGCTGCGCTGGAGGGGCAGCCGCAGGATGGCGTGCAGGCAGACACGCGGCTGCATGCCATCCTGACCTTTGCCCGCACCCTGGCCCTGCGCCCGGTGGAGGGCGACAAGGCGGCGCTGCTGCGCCTGCCCGCCGCAGGCCTGACCACCCCCGAGGTGGTCGCGCTGGCGCAGCTCATCGCGTTTGTGGCCTACCAGGTGCGCGTGGTGGCGGGCCTGCAGGCGCTGGCTGCCTTGCCCGTTGGCGGTGAGGCAGCGCAGACGGCGCCGGCGGCCGCTGAAGCCCCCTTCGTGCACCCCGCCCATCTGCCCAAGCCCGGCGAGCCCGTGCGCGTGAACGGCTACACCAGCGAGACCCTGGGCTGGAAGGCCTGGCTGCCCGTGCTGGCGCTGGAGCAGGCTTCGCCCGAGCAACTGGCGGTGCTAGAAGCCAGCCACCCAGCCGCCAAGACCTCGGACTACTACCTGACGCTGGTGCACCAGCCGCGCATCCTGCAAGAGCGCTCGGTGGCCTTCAACGCCATCATGTACGCGCCCGGTGGGCTCTCGCGGGCCGAGCGCGAGCTGGCCAGCGCCGTGGTCTCGCGCATCAGCGGCTGCGTGTATTGCGCCTCCGTCCACGCCCAGCGGTTTGAGCAACTGGCCAAGCGCAACGATGTGATCTACCAGGTGTTCACCGATCCCCACGGTGCAGGCACCAACGCCCGCGAGCGCGCCATCGTGCAGGCATCGATCGACCTCACGCTGAACCCCGGCCAGTTCGGCGCAGCCCAGCTGCAAGCTGTGCAGGCGGCGGGCTTGTCGGCGCTGGAGGTGCTGGACCTCATCCACGCCGTGGCCATCTTTGCCTGGGCCAACCGGCTGATGCTGAACCTGGGCGAGGCGGTGGTGCCCGGCGGCTAAGAGTGGCTAACAAAACTCCCTGGCGTCGTTGTCTCGCCTTGTCGTACTACTTGTACTGCCTGCGGCGAAACGCCTAGCCAGGGCCGCTACGCTGAGTTTTGTTAGCCACTCTAAGAGGTGGCGGCAGGTGTGCATTGGCGTGAACGCTACACAGGCTGAGCTAACGCATTTGGGTGATAGGCAGGGCGGCGCTTTCGGTTCATAGTTTCACCACAGCACGCGCCTGCTGCAGTTTGCGGTGGCATGTGCCGATAAAGGCCTGAGGACTTGTTCAAAGAAAAGGCCCTGGGATGTCCTGCATCACCCTCGCGAGGCGTTGGTAGTGCGGGTTGGGATGGGGTGCAAGGCGTCTTTTGGCAGCCAATAGCCGGGCTATTGGCAAGAAAAGCAACGCAGCGAACCGCCCGAGCCCGCGCTGCCACAGACCGCAGGGAGTGATGCCGGACATCCCAAACCCCACCGAAGGAGACGCCATGTTCGCCCTGCCTTTTGCCAACACCCTGCACCACGCACTCACCAACCACGCCTTTGGGCGTGGAGACCCGAAGCCCGCCAGCCCGGCGCCAGTGCCCGTTCCTGTCGTCGCGGCGGTGGCAGCCGACCGGGCAGGGGATGAAGCCCCGGACCTGGCGCAGCGGGTGCGGGATGTGGGCGAGTGGTAGCCCGCTGATGCCCATTGGCAGTAGCGGCGTGGCATAGCCAGCCGCGTTACAGCGGTTGCGCCATCACCACGCTGGGGTAGTTGGTGAAGGGCCTCCAGTCACACTCACCCACCACGCGGTAGCCCCAGGACGCGTACATGGCAATCAGCGCGGTAGCAGGCTGGGCGGTGTCCAGTGCCAAGGTGGTGGCGCCTGCTTGCCGCGCTGCGTCCAACAAGTGGGTGTGCAGCAGCTTGCCGTAGCCCTTGCCTTTGGCACTGGGGGCAATGCAGAACTGGCTGAGCGACCAGACCTGCGGGTCGCGGTACAGCACCACGGCAGACTCGGGCTGGGGCCGCCGCAGGGTGGCGGTGCCCACATAGTCGTCACCCTCCAGCATCACCAGCCCAATGCCCATGGCAAAGCGTTTGGCCGTGTCTTCTACCGTTTGGTGGGTGCCCCAGTAGCGCAAACCCTGTGCCGCATGAGGTGCGTAGGCCGCGTGGATGAGGGCGGTGATGCGAGTCAGGTCGTCTTCAGCGCAGACGGGGCGAATCAACGGAGATGGATCTAAAGGCATGGTGGTCTGCACCGACGGTTAAAGCTTCAACGCCCAAGTCTCACCCACCAAATGCTGACCGAAACCATCGTACGGCTCGGACTTGACCAAGACAAAGCCGCGCCGCGCGTAGATGTGGCGGGCGGTGGTCAGGCAGCTGTTGGTCCACAGCACCATTTTTTTGTAACCTTTGGCGCGGGCGAAGGCAATGCACTCGTCGGTGAGTCGTGACCCCAGCCCCAGGCCGCGTGCCGACGGCGCCAGGATCAGCATGCGCAGTTGGGCCACCGTGCGGCTTTTGCGCACTACAAACACGGCGCCCAGGCGTTCACCGTCTCGCTCAGCGATCCAGCAGTGCTCCCACTCGGGCTGAAACTTGCGCACAAACTGCGCAGCGATATCGGCCACCAGGGCTTCAAACTGCCCGTTCCAGCCGTACTCGCGGGCGTACACCTCGCCGTGCTGCTGCACCACCCAGCCCAGGTCGCCGGGGGCCAGTGCGCGTAGGGTGACGGGGCCAGGGGGCGTGGGGTGTGTCATGGTGGGCAGCAGAGTGTGGGTGGTCCATCAGTATAGAAACAGGCCCCCAACCTGAGGGGCCATCGGTCTGAACAGCGACAAAAACAGGCGGGCGCCGTAAAATCGCGGCCTCCCCACGATATGACTGTGGCCGCCAAGCTTCTTCGGCGGCCATTTCCATTTGCATGAACGCCCCCGTTGACGTCTCCTTTTTTGCGCGCGCCGCAAAGCCTTTGACCAGTTACCGTCCGTACTGGGCCAAGCGCTTTGGCACGGCCCCGTTCTTGCCAATGAGCCGCGCCGAGATGGAGAAACTGGGCTGGGACAGCTGCGACATCATCCTGGTCACCGGCGACGCCTATGTGGACCACCCCAGCTTTGGCATGGCCGTGATTGGCCGAACGCTCGAAGCCCAGGGCTTTCGCGTGGGCATCATCGCCCAGCCCGACTGGCAAAGCGCTGACCCCTTCAAGGTGCTGGGCAAGCCCAACCTGTTCTGGGGCGTGACGGCAGGCAACATGGATTCGATGATCAACCGGTACACCGCTGACCGCAAGATCCGCAGTGACGATGCCTACACCCCCGGCGATGTGGGCGGCAAGCGCCCCGACCGCGCCGCTATCGTCTACAGCCAGCGCTGCCGCGAGGCGTTCAAGGACGTGCCCATCATCCTGGGCGGCATCGAAGGCAGC
The DNA here is from genome assembly GCF_003669015.1 of Acidovorax sp. 1608163. Lineage (NCBI taxonomy): Bacteria > Pseudomonadati > Pseudomonadota > Betaproteobacteria > Burkholderiales > Comamonadaceae > Acidovorax > Acidovorax sp. 1608163. The sequence continues at coordinate 2,418,682 of NZ_CP033069.1, read as the reverse complement.
CTGCGCCGCATCGCCCACTACGACTACTGGAGTGACAAGGTGCGCCGCTCTATCGTGGTGGATGCCAAGTGCGACCTGCTGCTGTACGGCAACGCCGAACGCGCCCTGGTGGAGGTGGCCCACCGCCTGGCAGCGCGTGAACCCGTGGAGCAAATCACTGACGTGCGCGGCACGGCCTTTGTGCGCCGCCCCGACGACGAAAGCGGCAAGGGCTGGTTTGAGATCGATTCCACCACCGTGGACGAACCCGGCCCGGTAGAAGCGCACATCAACCCCTACATGACCACCAGCGAGCAAGCCGCCTCGCAAGGGAGCACTTGCAGCAAAGAAGATGCTCCTGATTCAGGAGCTGCCAGCGCTGGTGGGACGGGCGGTAGCGGCCAAATTGATGCCAATCCGGCGATCCAGCCCATCCAGTTTGTGCCCAACCCGGCACTGCGGGCCAAGCTGAAGGTGCCCCCGCGCGAGAAGACCGTGATCCGCCTGCCCAGCTACGAGCAGGTGAAAAGCGACCCCGTGCTCTACGCCCACGCCAACCGCGTGATGCACCTGGAAACCAACCCCGGCAACGCCCGTGCCATGGTGCAGGCGCATGGCGAGGGGGTCACGGCGCGCGACGTGTGGCTCAACCCGCCCCCCATCCCGCTGACCACGGCCGAGATGGACTACGTGTTTGATTTGCCCTACGCACGCGGCCCGCACCCGAGCTATGCCGACGAGAACGGCAGCCACGACCACGGTACCAAGATCCCCGCGTGGGAGATGATCCGCTTCTCGATCAACATCATGCGCGGCTGCTTCGGCGGCTGCACCTTCTGCTCCATCACCGAGCACGAAGGCCGCATCATCCAGAGCCGGTCCGAGGATTCCATCATCCAGGAGATCGAGGACATCCGCGACAAGGTCAAAGGCTTCACCGGCACCATCAGCGACCTGGGTGGCCCCACGGCCAACATGTACCGCCTGGGCTGCCGCAGCCCCGAGATCGAAGCCGCCTGCCGCAAGCCCAGCTGCGTGTACCCCGGCATCTGCCAGAACCTGACCACCGACCACGGCCCGCTGATCAAGATCTACCGCCGTGGCCGCGCGCTCAAAGGCATCAAGAAGATCCTGATCGGATCGGGCCTGCGCTACGACCTGGCCGTGAAATCGCCCGAGTACGTGAAGGAGCTGGTGCAGCACCACGTGGGGGGCTACCTCAAGATCGCGCCCGAGCACACCGAGCAGGGCCCGCTCACCAAGATGATGAAGCCGGGCATCGGCAGCTACGACAAGTTCAAGCAGCTGTTCGAGAAGTTCAGCGAAGAGGCGGGCAAGAAGCAGTTCCTGATCCCGTACTTCATCGCCGCGCACCCGGGCACCAGCGACGAGGACATGATGAACCTCGCCATCTGGCTCAAGAAGAACGGTTTCCGCGCCGACCAGGTGCAGACCTTCTACCCCAGCCCCATGGCCACGGCCACGGCCATGTACCACTCGGGCCGCAACACGCTGACCCGCGTGCGCCGCCAGATGCGCGACGCGGCCGAAGAGTCGGTGGACATCGTGCGCGGTGAAAAGCGCCGCCGCCTGCACAAGGCCTTCTTGCGCTACCACGACCCCAACAACTGGCCGCTGCTGCGCGATGCGCTCAAGGCCATGGGCCGGGCGGACTTGATCGGCAACGGCAAGCACCACCTGATCCCGACCTTCCAGCCCCTGACGGACGGTGGCTACCAAAGCGCACGGCGCAAAAACTCCACGCCTGTGGGCAAGCCCGCTGTGGCAGCTGTGCAAGGCAAAGCTGCAAAGCCCAGCCCGTCAGGCCAGCCCCAAAAGGGCCGCTTGCTCACGCAGCACACCGGCCTGCCGCCCCGTGTCACCGGTGGCGGCAAGCCGTCGGCACGCAAGCCCCGCTGATCGCGCACGCGGAGTTTGCTATCAAAAAAGAAGCTGCCAGCGCTTATTTCATAAGCGCTGGCAGCTTCTTTTTCTTAAACCCTGCTGAGCCGGCAACGCCTTGTGGGGCGTCGCGCTACAGGGCTGCGCCGTGCGGTTTAGGCCACCGCTACCTGCGGGGTGGCATCGGCACTGGCATCGGCTAGCAGGTTGGCAATGCGAAAGCTCAGGTAATGGAATGCGGCTGTGGCACCAGCAGCTTGCAGCACGTTGGCCAGGGCCTGGGTGTCGGCCTCGGCATCGCTCACGGTGATGAGCAGACCATGGTGCCCCTGGCGTGCCAGGGCGCCCATGCGGCGCAGGTGTTCGCCCTCCAGCCCCGTGGTGGGCAAGGTGCCGCCCGCTGCCCCCTCGGTGCGCACCAGATCTTGCAAGATGACTTCTGGGCGGGCGTAGGCGGTCTCACCGGTGTTGGGCAGGGCTTCCAGCTCTGCCGCCACCTGGCGCACACAGCCTTCGTCCGGAAAGAGGGCAAACACATGGCCTGTGGGGTAGAACATGCCGCCAGCCTGGGTCAGGGTGGAATCGATGACGAGGGGTTTCATGGGCGTCTCCCGTAAAGGTTTCAGAACCTTGGATTGGATCGTGGGAGGGCGCCGGGCTATGTAGGCCAAGAGGCTGGACGCTTGTCGGCGGCAGGCACCTAGTGTCCTGAGTGGGAGATTCGTTTCATAAAGATGCCGAGAATCGCCGCCATGCTGCGTTGCAAATCCTCGCGATAGCGGCGTCTATCGCTGCGGTTTGCGCCTTGCCTGACGACGATTTCGACCTCCTTATTTCATCAACGAACCTCCAACTCAGGACACTAGCGCCTTCAGCACTGCATGTGGGCAAATACTGCCAGTAATTTCCTCTATAGCTTATGAAATAAGCGCTGGCAGCTATCAATTTTGAAAAGAGGCTGGCCTGCCCAGTGCACGCCGCCGGGGTGGCGGCTTAGCCCAGCTGTGAACCCAGCCAGCCACTCACCCACGCCCCCAGGGCCGCACAGTGCAGCACGATGGTGAGCCAGTACATGGCGCGGAACGCCGCCTTGCTGGATTTGTGGCGCATGCTTTGTTGCGCGAGCCAAGCCGCAGGCCAGCCGCCCAACAGGCTGAGGGTGTGCAGGTTTTTCTCCGAGGTGCGCCAGCCGCCGCTCTGGGCCGCATTTTTGTCTACGGCGTACACCCACAGGGTCAGCGCATTCAGGGCCACTAGGGCGCCGAGCACCCACAGGGGCAAGCGCTGCGTCCACAGTCCCCAAGCGAGCATGCCCGCCCACAGCAGCATGAGGGCATAAGCCAGCCCAGCGCCCGCCGCGGGTCGGCCGCCGCCCGCACGGGCCCGGGCCGATGGGTGCAATGGGCGCGCTGCCGAGCGAGAGGCGCGGGCGGTATCGGGGTGGGGCAATGCTTTGCTGGCGGCGGGGCGTGGGCGTTGCCCGTTACGCGGAGCACCCGGCGAACGGGGACTGGGCGCCGCAGTGGCTATAGCCCCTGCGGGCTGCACCGCCACGGCACGCGGGCCTTTGCCGCCCACATGCACATCGTCATACACCACCGCCATCCCTTCGCGCGGGGGTGTGGCGCTGCGAAAGTCTTTGAGGTGAAAAAACACATCGGCCGTGACGCCGGGGCTGCGAATGAAGCCGAATGCGCGGGCGCTGTCCCAGCGGGTGATGGTGCCTTGCTTTTGCATGCCGAAAATACGGTGAACAGGGTGGAAGGGGGGCGCAATCTGTGCTCAAGGCAGTATCTATACCGAACGTTGGACAGCAAGCTTAAGGACACTACTCGCTTGCAATTTCTTTGAAAGATTGAAATTATGCTTTCACATAGCTTTGAACAGGTTTGAACTCTGTACTACCGGCCAGTCTAAAACCTCCGCCCTCATTGATATCGCGAACTTCAAATGAGTGCGGCGCCTTTCCTTTTCGACTGCGTTCGATCATAAAAGAATATACTTGCTCAATATTTTTTGCATAAGCCTCTGCGCTATATAGTGTTGAGTCCTTGCGATAGCTTTTCAAATGATTTCTATAAGCTTTAAGCTGCTCAGGCTCGGCCGCTAATTTTTTGATGAGTTGTTCATATTCACTTTGATTTTGTGTGATCAATTCCGGTAATTTCATCGCTTCCAATAGACTTCCCGCCACACGTGATGCGAAGCACTGCCCCTGCATGGTTACTATGGGCAACCCCATCCATAGTGCATCACTGGCCGTTGTGTGCGCATTACAGGGAAATGTATCCAGAAAAATATCCGCCAATTGATGGCGTGCCAAATGCTTAACTTCTGGCAGATGCTTTGCGAACACGATTCGCTCAATGGAAATTCCTGATTGCTGAGCGCTAGCATGCAAATTATTTGCTGCGGCTATATCATCGCAATACAGCCACAAAACCGCTTGAGGTAAGTCATGAAGAATTCGCATCCAACTCTGAAAGAGACTGGGGGTGATTTTTCTTGTATTGTTGAAGGCCGCCAAAACAAATGCATTTTCTGGCAAGCCCTCTTTGGATCGATTTTGGGCTTCTTCTGTAAAAACCCGATGAGGATCATTGGGCTGATATGCATGGGGCATTTGCACAATGCACTCTGAGAAATATTTTTGATGATTGAATGGGGTAACAATTCGATCACCAATGATGTAATCGTAGGCGGTGCTGCCCATCGATCCCGGGTATGCCAAAAAATTGACAACAACTGGAGCTGGCCGGCTTGCGGAGTAGGCCATTTCAAAGTCGCCAGTAAACCCTTTTGTATCTACCAATATATCCAAATTAAGCGATTTTATTTTTTTGATGTTATCTACAATGGCACTGCCTCTCAGGTCAACAAAATTCTCAAAGGCATCTCCCACTCTTTTTCGCATGGCACTGCCGTCATCTGGACCATAAGAAAGGCCCACTATTTCCCATTCATTGCGGTTATGAGCCTCTAGCATTCCGACCATCAAGCGTGATGTAGCATGATCGTGAAAATCAGCAGACAAATATCCAACGCGCGGCCGACTTTTAAGTTTGCCAAGAGGGCGCAGTTTTCGAGAGGTAACCGCTTGATGTCCGGCGTGGTCATTGACAAATTTTTGAGCAACAGCCAAATGTAGCTCAGGATCATCTTTGAAACACAATGAAAGCCACGGAGATGTAGGTGGAAGATATTTTTGCGGATGTGCATACTCATAAAAATAATGCACATGTTTTTGGAAGTGACTCCAGTTGCACAAAGCCGCATCAATGTCAATGATGGCAGTTTTCAGCAAAACATCTGTTTTTTCACCTTGCGCCAAATCACCTGCGCGTTGGGCTGCTGCCAGTAATTTGATTCGCAGAAATCGACGGCATGCTTTACTGTAGTAGCCAAATTCGGAAAGCTCCGGTAAAGGTCTAACGATATGGGTTGCGTCTGAGATAGCACGTAAATGAACCAGTGCTTTGCTCACGCCGATGTTTGCATCTGCATCCATTGGGTCCAAAAGCCATGCTAATTCGTATGTCTCGAGGGCACTCAGCCACTCATTTTGGGCGAGGAGCGCCGTGGCGATGATTTTATACGCCCGACCTTGGCTGGGTGCGCTACTACAAGCATGGTGCGCCGTTTCAATCGCCGTCACTGCATCACCTTGTGCCAACTGCTGCTCCGCAGTTTTGCATTGATCTTCGTAATTGTTATTCATCATGGTCTTTGATTATTTAAAACAACTGGAGATGAATGCTTTTTAAGCATTGATTTCGGTTGCTATTATTATAATTTTATATCTTTTATTTCGGCAGGAAATAAATATCACCTATCAAGATAGGCAGCATATTTCCATGCACCTAGCTGCCCATCCTGATCCGCTGCGCGCACTTGCCGCTCAATTCGCGCAGCGGATTCCTGGGTTAGACGCTGTGATCCTATCGCGCTCTATTGGCGTTCCAAATTGTCCGAGCAATATCACCGACAGCTGCTTGAGGCCTCGCTGAGTCAAGGCTAGGTACTTGCCATCAGGACTTCCATGATCAAGGCAGCGTGTGCAGCGGAATGTCCTGCGCTTGCGCCAGCGCATCCAGCTGCGCGCGCGTCTGGGTGGCGATGAAGGCGGCCACCGCTACATGGGTGGCTGGGGCACGCAAGGTGGCGGCGTCGCCCTGTGCGGGCAGGCCTGCGGCGGCGCACAGGCGGGCGGCGAAGTGGGGTTCCAGCGCAGCCACGGCCACGCGGCCATTGGCGCAGGGGTAGATGCGGTAGCCCGCGTGCGCCCCGCCCACGTCACCGTCTGGGGTGGTCAGCCCCCAGTGGTGTGGCTGGGCCAGCCAGGCGGCGGCGGCGGCCAGGGCCACTTCCAGCTGCTGGCCTTCGCCGGTCTGGGCACGGCCCAGCAGGGCTTGCAGCACGGCCTCGCTGGCCATCAGCGCGCCGCCCATGTCGGCGTAGAGCGTGGGGGGCATGTCGGTGCCTGCCAACAAGCCTGCGTCGGCCAGGTAGGTGAGGTCGTGGCCGGGCTCTTCGGCACGCGTGCCTGCGGCCCCCACGATCTGCACCACCGACAAGCGGGGGTACCGCGCATGCAATGCCGCCCAGCCCAGACCCAGCTTGGTCAGGGCCGACGGGCGAAAGGATGTGATCAGCACGTCGGTGCGCGCCAGCTCGGCATGCAGCGTGGCCTGGCCGTCGTCCGTCTTGAGGTGGGCTTGCAGCACGGCGATGCCCTGGTGCATGTCGCTGTAGGCCCGGGGGCTGTACAGCGCCATGGGGTCTGCGCTGGGGTATGGCGGGGTGGCGGGTGCTTCGAGCTTGGTGCAGATGGCGCCCATGCGTGCACAGCGCAGCAAGGCGGCGGGGCCGGGCAGGTTAAGCGCCAGGCTCAGGATGCGGGTGCCGCGCAGCGGCTGGAGGGGCAGGGTGGGCATGGCAAATGGGGGAATGGCGGGCGATTGAAGGGGCTGAGAACCCGTTGAAAGAAGGAACTTTGCCTGGGGCGCGGCGTCCTTCACCGGGTTATACATAATTTGTTACGGTAGCTCCCTTCGCCTTTGCCCTATGCAACGCAGAACCTCTTTGGCCGCCCTGGCAGGGCTGGCCGCTTCCTCGGGAGCCTTCATGACCTCTTTGTCCAGCGCAGCGGGCTTGCCGCTGCTGCAAGCCCTCAAGCCATCGCCCCGCATGCCGGTGCTGTTTGTGGGCCACGGCAGCCCCATGAACGCCATTGAAGACAACGCGTGGCGCCGCAGCTGGCAGGCCGTGGGCAGCGAGCTGCTGGCCCGCGCCGTGCAGCCTCAGCTGATCTTGTGCGTATCGGCCCACTGGCTCACAAGCGGCGGCTGGCAGCTCACGGGCATGGCCAGCCCCAAGACCATTCACGATTTTGGTGGCTTTCCTCAGGAATTGTTTGACCAGCAGTACCCAGCCCCCGGTGCCCCTGCCGTAGCCCGGGGCCTGGCGGCTGAGCTGAAGTCTCCGTCCACGGGCGCGGCACTGGGCGTGGACGATGGCGAGTGGGGTCTGGACCACGGTACCTGGTCGGTGCTCAAGCCCATGTTCCCCAAGGCGCACATCCCGGTGCTGCAACTGAGCATGGACTACAGCCGCCCGCCTGCCGAGCATTACGCGCTGGGCCAGCAGATTCAACGCTTGCGCGAGCGCGGGGTGTTGATTGTGGGCAGCGGCAACATCGTGCACAACCTGCGCGTGACGCGCCGGGGCAGCGCCGCCAACGAGGCTTATGACTGGGCTGCCGAGTTCGACACCGTGGTGCAAGAGCAGATCAAGAAGGGCCAGTTGAGCGCGCTGCAGGACTTTCTGAGCCTGGGCGCCATCGCCAAGCAGGCGCATCCCACGCATGAGCATTACTTGCCCTTGCTGTACGCCGCAGGCGCTGTGCAGGCCACGGAGATGCCCCGGTTTTTCAACACGGGCTACCAGTCGGCGTCGATTTCGATGCGGTCGGTGCTTTGGGGGTAGTGGCAAATTGCTCTGCTTTTGATAGCTGCCAGCGCTTTTATTTAAAGCGCTAGAGGCTTAAAAGGCTAGAACTCTGCGGCCCACCGAGCAGGTCATCGGCGGGCGTCGCTCACTGGTTCACCATCTCCTGGATGTCCAGCCAGGTCCAGCGCTCGCGGTAGCTTTGTGCCTTGGCCTTGAACAACGGCAGGTGCGGGCACTGCGGGTTGGGCCGCAATATGCCGCGGTACAACTCTTGCAGGCCATATGGCGCGTAAAGGTTGGGTACTGCGGCCCGAGCTGCAGGTTGCAAGCCTACGCAGGTGCAGGGCACCAGAAACCGCTCAATCCCCTGGCTGGCGGACTGCAACGCTTCGTAGGGGTAGCCAAACCACTGTTCGTACCAAAGGTGCACGCGGGCCTGGTTCTTGGCCTCCACGGTGATCGGCAGATCGGCAAAGAGGGCGGTGACACGGGCTTGCACCTGCTGCTCTGCCGCTTCAGACATATCTGACGCATCAAAGAAAAACAGGTCGTAGTCCTTGATATGCGCCGTGGGTGCAAAGCCGCTGTCCAGGTTCCACGCGGTCTGAAAGAGGCAGCCGGCCACCAGCCAGGCATCCGGCAGGCCCAGAAGCGGCAAACGCTCCAGAATGGCCGCGTTGTACGGGTTCTGGAGCGCTTCGCTCGTGAATCGGCGCCGCAGCGCCGCTTCTTCAGTCAGATCAGATGACCTTGGCAATGGCTTGGCAGACGTAGTCGATGTTCTTGCTGTTGAGCGCAGCCACGCACATGCGGCCCGTGTCGGTGCCGTACACGCCGAACTCGCTGCGCAGGCGCACCATCTGGTCCTTGGACAGGCCGGAGTAGCTGAACATGCCGATCTGGGTGGTGATGAAGGACATGTCCTTGGCCACGCCAGCGGCCTTCAGGCCATCGACCAGCTTTTGGCGCATGGCCTTGATGCGCACCCGCATCTCGCCCAGTTCTTTTTCCCACAGTGTGCGCAACTCAGGGTTGCCCAGCACGGCAGCCACGATGGCGCCACCGTGGGTGGGTGGGTTGGAGTAGTTGGTGCGGATGGCGATCTTGAGCTGGCTAAGCACGCGGTCGGTTTCTTCCTTGGTGCTGCCGACCACGCTCAGGGCACCCACGCGCTCGCCGTACAGGCTGAAGCTCTTGGAGAAGCTGGTGGACACAAAGATGTTCAGGCCAGCGGCCACAAACTTGGCGATCACAGCACCGTCTTCAGCGATGCCGTAGCCAAAGCCTTGGTAGGCCATGTCCAGGAAGGCAGTGAGGTTGCGTTCCTTCACCACGGCAATCACTTGCTCCCATTGGGCGGCGGTGATGTCGTAGCCGGTGGGGTTGTGGCAGCAAGCGTGCAGCAGCACGATGGTGCCCGCCGCAGCGGCCTTCAGCTTGGCCAGCATGCCTTCGAAGTTGATGCCGCCCAGGCCGCCGTTGGCGCTTTGGTCGAAGTAGGGGTAGGTATCCACCGGGAAGCCGGCGTTGGTGAACAGCGCGCGGTGGTTTTCCCAGCTGGGGTCAGAAATCAGCACGGTGGCGTTGGGGCTGATTTTCTTGAGGAAGTCGGCGCCGATCTTCAGGCCGCCGGTGCCGCCAATGGCTTGCACGGTGGCCACGCGGCCGCTCTTGACGACGTCGGACTCAGCGCCGAACACCAGGCCCTTCACGGCGGCGTCGTAGGCAGCAATGCCGTCGATGGGCAGGTAGCCACGGGCGGTGGGCTTGTCCATCATGGCCTTTTCAGCGGCTTGCACGCATTGCAGCAGGGGCAGCTTGCCGTTGTCGTCGAAATACACGCCCACGCCCAGGTTGACCTTGTTGGGGTTGGTGTCTGCGTTGAATTGTTCGTTCAGACCCAGGATGGGGTCGCGGGGGGCCATTTCGACGGCGGTGAACAGAGACATGAAAATCCTTGAAAGGTTGTCAGTAGCGAAGAATCCGGGCGTGGTGTACTGTGCCGGGTTCCGCCGATTTTAACGGCCTGCCCACACCAACCGTTGACGACATCCATGCTGGAATTGACTGAATCCATACCGCCCGCGCAAGAGGGCGAGTTCGTTCGCTTTCCTGATTCGCCTTTTGAGCTGTTTCAGCCGTATCCGCCTGCGGGCGACCAGCCTGAGGCCATCGCCAAGCTGGTGGAGGGGCTGCGGGATGGGGAGGCGTTTCAGACGCTGTTGGGTGTGACGGGCTCGGGCAAGACCTTCACCATGGCCAACGTCATTGCCCGCATGGGCCGCCCCGCCATTGTGTTTGCGCCCAACAAAACGCTGGCGGCGCAGTTGTACAGCGAGTTTCGCGAGTTCTTCCCCAAGAACGCTGTCGAGTACTTCGTGAGCTACTACGACTACTACCAGCCCGAGGCCTATGTGCCGCAGCGCGATCTGTTCATTGAAAAAGACAGCGCCATCAACGAACACATCGAGCAGATGCGCCTGTCGTGCACCAAGAGCCTGATGGAGCGCAAGGATGTGGTCATCGTGGCCACGGTGTCCGCCATCTACGGTATTGGTGAGCCAGAGAGTTACCACCGCATGGTGATGACGCTGCGCAGCGGTGACAAGCTGGGCCAGCGCGATGTGATCGCCCAGCTGATCCGCATGCAGTACCAGCGCAATGAGGCGGATTTTTCGCGCGGCAAGTTCCGCGTGCGGGGCGACACCATCGATGTGTTTCCGGCCGAACATTCCGAGCTGGCCATCCGCATCGAGTTGTTTGACGACGAGATCGAGAGCCTGCAGCTGTTCGACCCGCTCACGGGGCGAGTCAAACAAAAGATCCCGCGCTTTACCGTGTACCCCAGCAGCCACTACGTGACGCCGCGCGACAAGGTGCTGGCGGCGGTGGAGACCATCAAGATCGAGCTGGCCGAGCGCCTGCAGCAACTGGTGGCCGATGGCAAGCTGGTGGAGGCCCAGCGCCTGGAGCAGCGCACCCGGTTTGATCTGGAGATGCTCAGCGAAGTGGGGCACTGCAAGGGCATTGAAAACTACACGCGCCACCTGTCGGGCGCGGCGCCAGGCGATCCACCGAGCACGCTGACCGACTACATGCCCAAAGACTCGCTCATGTTTCTGGACGAGAGCCACCAGATGATCGGGCAGCTCTCGGCCATGTACAACGGCGACCGGGCGCGCAAGACCACGCTGGTCGAGTACGGGTTTCGCCTGCCTTCAGCGATGGACAACCGGCCCCTCAAGTTTGAGGAGTTTGAGCAGCGCATGCGGCAGGCGATTTTTGTGACGGCCACCCCGGCCGACTATGAAAAGACGCACTCCGGCCAGGTTGTAGACCAGGTCGTGCGCCCCACGGGCTTGGTCGACCCTATCGTGGAGGTGCGCCCGGCCACGCACCAAGTTGACGATGTGCTGCAAGAAATCCGCATCCGCGTTGAGAAGCACGAACGCGTGCTCATCACGACGCTGACCAAGCGCATGGCCGAGCAGCTGACCGACTACCTGACCGACAACGGGGTGAAGGTGCGCTATCTGCACAGCGACGTGGACACGGTGGAGCGGGTGGAAATCATCCGCGATTTGCGCCTGGGCGCCTTTGATGTGCTGGTGGGCATCAATCTGCTGCGCGAGGGGTTGGACATTCCAGAGGTATCGCTCGTGGCGATTCTGGATGCCGACAAAGAAGGCTTCTTGCGGGCCGAGCGCAGCCTGATCCAGACCATTGGCCGGGCGGCGCGGAACCTGAATGGCCGGGCCATTCTGTATGCCGACCGCATCACCGAGTCGATGAAAAAGGCAATGGGGGAGACGGAGCGACGGCGCATCAAGCAAATTGCGCACAACGAAGCCCATGGCATTACGCCGCGCAGCATTGTCAAGAGGGTAAGAGACCTGATTGACGGGGTTTACAGTGAAAAAGCGGGCAAGGATGCCGAGCGGCTGGAGCAAGAAGCCATGCAGCGCGCCCAGGTGGAAGAGATGTCAGAGAAAGACATCGCCAAGGAAATCAAGCGCCTGGAAAAGCTGATGCTGGACCACGCGCGGAACCTGGAGTTCGAGCAGGCAGCCCGCGTGCGCGACCAGTTGAGCCAACTGAAGGACCGCGCTTTCGGGGCGCATGGCGGAGACTCCGTGGCGCTGTGAAACGCTGTCTTGTCCAGGTCAATACGTGACTGGCGAATTCGTGACCCATTGGTTTCTTAATCCGACCAATTCGATAGGGATTTGTGGTATACTCTTACAAAATACTCAAGAACAAAGCCCAACGATGAAGGGCTCCGTGGCAGGCAAAGCTGTGCGGAGTAAGGGGCGGAGACGGTGCCCGTGCTGACCACTTGCCAGCGCAGGCAGTTTCTTTAACGAACGAGCCTCAGCACAAGGAGCTTTCCATGCGTCTCACCACCAAAGGCCGGTTTGCAGTCACCGCCATGATCGACTTGGCCCTGCGCCAGAACAACGGCCCCGTCACACTGGCAGCCATCAGCCAGCGCCAACAAATTTCCCTGTCTTACCTTGAACAGCTGTTCGGCAAGCTGCGTCGCCATGAATTGGTGGAATCCACCCGTGGCCCTGGCGGTGGATACACACTGGCCCGCAAGGCGGGCGAAATCACTGTCGCCGACATCATTGTCTCGGTGGATGAGCCCATTGATGCCACCCAATGCGGCGGCAAAGAAAACTGCCTGGGCGAAGCCGGTCGCTGCATGACACACGAGCTGTGGGCATCGCTGAACCAGCGCATGGTGGAGTTTTTGGATTCGGTCACCCTCCAAAAGCTGGTTGATGAGCAACTGGCCAAGGGCGTGCAGATTGAAGACAAGCCGGTGGTGCGCCGCGCTATTTCCACCACGCCCGTGGTCAAACCCATCCGTGTGAACGCCCCCAACTCGGTGTTTGCACTCGGCAACGTTTTCGCCAAGTCCTGAAGGGGCTGCGCTGAACAGGGCCTTGGGGCCGGCAGCGCCTTGAACGTTTTTCACTGTTTTCTCAACGCCAACCGTTTTTTGCTGCCAGCCAGAAACGCCAACTGAGCCAGCGATCCACATGACTCCTCACTTTCCTATTTATCTCGACTACGGTGCGACCACCCCTGTAGACCCACGCGTAGTGGATGCGATGATTCCCTGGTTGCGTGAGCATTTCGGCAACCCGGCTTCCCGCAGCCATGCCTGGGGCTGGGAAGCGGAAGAGGCCGTGGAAAACGCACGCGTCCAGGTGGCCGACTTGATTGGTGCCGACCCCCGCGAGATCGTCTGGACCAGCGGCGCCACAGAGTCGATCAATCTGGCCCTCAAGGGCGCAGCCCAGTTCTACAAAGGCAAGGGCAAGCACCTCATCACGCTCAAGACCGAACACAAAGCCGTGCTCGACACCATGCGTGAGCTGGAGCGCCAAGGCTTTGATGTGACTTACCTGGATGTGCAGGAAGACGGCCTGGTCAACATGGACGCGCTGAAAGCGGCTATCCGCCCAGACACTATTCTGATCAGCATCCTGTTCGTGAACAACGAAATCGGCGTGATTCAGGATATTCCGGCCATCGGCACTTTGTGCCGCGAAAAAGGCATCCTGCTGCATGTCGATGCTGCGCAGGCGACAGGGCGTGTGGAGATCGACATGGCCACGCTGCCGGTTGACCTGATGAGCATGACAGCCCACAAAACATACGGCCCCAAAGGCATTGGCGCTTTGTACGTGCGCCGCAAGCCCCGCGTGCGCCTCGAAGCCCAGATGCATGGCGGCGGTCACGAGCGCGGCATGCGTTCGGGCACCTTGCCCACGCACCAGATCGTGGGCATGGGCGAGGCCTTCCGCATTGCCAAGGAAGAAATGATCGAAGGCAATGCCAAGGCGCGCGCATTGCAGCAGCGCCTGCTGGACGGCCTGAAGGACATCGAGCAGGTGTTCATCAACGGCAGCATGGAACGCCGCGTGCCGCAAAACCTCAACATGAGCTTCAACTTCGTCGAAGGCGAATCGCTCATCATGGGCATCAAAGGCTTGGCCGTGTCGTCGGGCTCAGCTTGCACATCCGCCAGCCTGGAGCCCAGCTATGTGTTGCGCGCCCTGGGCCGCAGCGACGAATTGGCGCACAGCAGCTTGCGCATGACCATCGGCCGCTTCACGACCGAAGAAGAGATTGACTACGCGATTTCCACCATCCGCGAGAACGTGGCCCGGCTGCGTGAACTCAGCCCCCTGTGGGAGATGTTCAAGGATGGCGTGGATCTGAGCACCATTCAATGGGCCGCGCACTGAGCGCCCAAACCGACCAAAGGACTTGCCATGGCTTATTCTGACAAAGTGGTTGACCATTACGAAAACCCCCGCAATGTGGGCTCTTTCGACAAGGGTGATGAATCTGTGGGCACCGGCATGGTGGGCGCTCCAGCCTGCGGTGACGTGATGAAGCTGCAGATCAAGGTGAACCCCAGACCGGCGTGATCGAAGACGCACGCTTCAAAACCTATGGCTGCGGCTCCGCCATTGCCTCGTCGTCACTGGTGACCGAGTGGGTCAAGGGCAAGACGTTGGACGAAGCGGCAGCTCTCAAAAACAGCGTGATTGCCGAAGAGCTGGCACTGCCTCCGGTCAAGATTCACTGCTCCATCCTGGCGGAAGACGCCATCAAGGCCGCAGTGAACGACTACAAGGCCAAGCATGCGGGTGCCGCAGCCTGACGCGATGGCTATCACCCTGACAGAAGCCGCAGCGCGACACGTGAGCCGGTACCTTGCCCGCCGTGGCAAGGGCGTGGGTGTGCGCCTGGGCGTCAAGACGACGGGCTGCTCCGGCTTGGCTTACAAGCTGGAGTACGTGGACGACACCGAGCCAGAAGACATCGTCTTTGAGAACCATGGCGTCAAGGTTTTGATCGACCCCAAAAGCCTGGCGTACATCGACGGAACCGAGTTGGATTTTGTGCGCGAAGGCCTGAACGAAGGCTTCAAGTTCAACAACCCCAACGAGCGCGACCGGTGCGGCTGCGGAGAAAGCTTCCGCGTCTGAGCCAGGCAGCCTTCTTGCGAAGGCCCTCCGTGTGAAACCGCCACCGCGCTTTGTGCTGGCGGTTTTTTCTTGATGCGTACCGATCTTCCTACCTAGGCATGGCATGAACCTGCAGTCCAACGACTTCGAACTTTTTGGCATCGCGGAGCGCTTTGCACAAGACCGACCCGCTCTGGACGCGCGCTGGAAGGAACTGCAGCGTCAGGCCCACCCAGACAAGTTCGCAGCCCAAGGCGCCGCTGCGCAGCGGGTGGCCATGCAATGGTCGGTGCGCATCAATGAGGCCTATCAGCGCCTTAAAGAACCACTGCGCCGCGCTGCCTACTTGTGCGAATTGCGTGGCACGCCCATACGGGCGGAAGACAACACGGCCATGCCCGCAGCATTCTTGATGCAGCAAATGGAGTGGCGTGAAGCCCTGGAAGATGCCCAGACGGCTGCGGCGATGGATGCCCTGGACGATGAAGTCATGCAGGCCTGCAAAGCGGGGCTGGCGCGGTGCGAGGTGCTGATAGACCAGCAGCAAGACTATGCCAGCGCTGCGCAACAGGTGAGAGCCCTCATGTTCATTGCGCGATTTGCAGACGACATCGAGCGCCGCCGCGAGCAACTGGGACAATAGCGTTTGCCTCTTTTTTATGAACACCCGGCCAGTGCGCCAGGTTTCTTCACGTAGACCCCCAAAATCTCATGGCGCTTTTGCAGATTTCCGAGCCTGGACAGTCCCCCGATCCCCATCAGCGCCGCATCGCGGTTGGCATTGACCTGGGGACCACGCACTCGCTGGTGGCTGCGGTGCGCAGCGGCGCTGCCGAATGCCTGCCCGATGCGCAAGGCCGTGTATTGCTGCCGTCGGTGGTGCGTTACCTGGGGCAGGGCGGGCGCCAAATTGGTTACGACGCCGTGGCTGCACAGGCCAGCGATGCACGCAACACGATTGCGTCGGTCAAGCGCTTCATGGGGCGCGGGCTGCACGACGTTGCGCAGGCCGGGCAACTGCCCTACGAGTTCGTCCAGCCTGCTGGTGGCGTGCCCGGTGGCATGGTGAGCCTGGCCACGGCCGATGGGGTGAAATCACCTGTGGAAGTCAGTGCTGAAATCTTGGCTACGCTGCGCTACCGTGCGGAGGACACCTTCAACGACGATCTCTATGGCGCCGTCATCACCGTGCCCGCCTACTTTGACGATGCACAGCGCCAGGCGACCAAGGATGCGGCCAAGCTCGCAGGTATCCATTTGCTGCGGCTCATCAACGAACCCACGGCGGCGGCCATTGCCTATGGGCTCGACAATGCCAGCGAGGGGATCTATGCCGTTTATGACCTGGGCGGGGGCACTTTTGACATCTCCATTCTGCGCCTGACCCAAGGCGTTTTTGAGGTCATTGCCACGGGGGGCGATTCTGCTCTGGGCGGCGACGACTACGACGCGGCCTTGGCTGACTGGGTGCTGCAACAAACCGGCGCGACTGTGCAAACACCCGCCGACAAAGCAGCCATTCGCATGGCAGCCCGCGCCTGCAAGGAGGTGTTGACTGCTACAGAAAAAGTAGCATTTACCGCTGATTTGGCGGGTGGTAGCGTGCTTTTTGATGTGAAACGTGCCGATTTCGAGGCAGCGACATCCGCACTGACGGCCCGCTCTATGGCCGCAGTACGCCGCGCCCTGCGCGACGCCCAACTCGCCAAGGACGAAGTGCAAGGCGTGGTCATGGTCGGTGGTTCGACCCGCATGCCGCAGGTGCAGCAAGCGGTGGCAGACTTTTTTGGGCGTGCCCCCCTCACCAACCTCAACCCCGATGAAGTGGTCGCGCTCGGAGCCGCCATTCAGGCCAATCAACTGGCAGGCAACGACACCGCAGGCGATCTGCTGCTGCTGGACGTGATCCCCCTGTCTTTGGGCATCGAAACCATGGGAGGTTTGGTGGAGCGCATCGTCGCGCGCAATGAGACCATACCCACGGCCAAAGCGCAGGACTTCACCACCTACAAGGATGGTCAGACGGCGCTGGCGATCCATGTGGTGCAAGGTGAGCGTGACCTGGTGGCGGACTGCCGCAGCCTGGCCCGCTTTGAATTGCGCGGCATTCCCGCCATGGCCGCAGGCGCCGCCCGTATCCGCGTGACCTTCACGGTGGATGCAGATGGTCTGTTGTCAGTCAGTGCCAAAGAGCAGGGCAGTGGGGTAGAGGCGCGCATTGATGTGAAGCCGTCCTATGGCTTGTCGGACGACCAGATTGCCCAGATGCTGCAAGACGGCTTTGCCACCGCTGCGCAAGACATGCGGGCTCGCGCAGTGGTCGAAGCCCGTGTCGATGCCGACCGGATGCTGTTGGCCACCCAAAGCGCGCTGGATGCCGATGGCGACGTGCTGAGCGCCACCGAGCGCAGTGCGATTGATGCGCTGATGGAAGCCCTGCGCCAGCAGCGCGGCTCCGATGAGGCAGCCACCATCGAAGCTGCCACTCAGGCACTTGCCAAGGGCACAGAGGCCTTTGCCGCCCAGCGCATGAACCGTGGCATTCAGCAGGCGCTGGCAGGCAAGAACGTCCAGTCTCTCTGAATTCAAGCCCTTCTACCCGTTTCCAAGATACAAAATCCAGGACGCCATGCCCGTCATCAAAATCCTCCCCCACCCCGAATATTGCCCCGCTGGCGCGGAAATCACAGCCCCTGCAGGCACGTCGGTGTGTGAAGCCCTGCTGGAACATCACATCAACATCGAGCACGCTTGCGACATGAGCTGCGCCTGCACCACTTGCCATGTGATCGTGCGCGAGGGGCTGGCTTCTTTGAACGAGGCGGAGGAGGAGGAGGAAGACCTGCTGGACCGCGCCTGGGGCCTGGAGCCTCAATCGCGCCTGTCGTGCCAGGCCATCCTCGCCCAAAAGGACTTGGTCATTGAGATTCCAAAATACACGATCAACCACGCCAAGGAAAACCACTGATGACCCGTCAGATCGTTCTGGACACGGAGACCACCGGCCTCTCGGCCGAAGGTGGGGATCGCATCATTGAGCTGGGTTGCGTAGAGCTGCTCAATCGCAAGCTCACGGGCAACAACCTGCATCTGTACTTCAACCCAGGGCGCGACAGCCATGAAGATGCCCTGAAGGTCCACGGCATCACCAACGAGTTCCTCAAAGACAAGCCCAAGTTTGCGGACATGGCGCCCCAGATCCTGGAGTACCTCCAGGGGGCTGAGATCATCATCCACAACGCGGCGTTTGACGTTGGCTTCTTGAATAAAGAGTTGGAGCTCACAGGGCGCCCACCGTTCAAAACCTATGTAGAAAGCGTGACCGACACCTTGGCGATGGCCAAGGAAATGTTCCCGGGCAAGCGCAATTCTCTGGACGCTTTGTGTGACCGCCTGGAAGTGGACAACTCAGGCCGTACGCTGCACGGGGCTTTGCTGGATGCGGAGTTGCTGGCGGATGTCTACATCAACCTGACCCGTGGTCAAGACGCCTTGCTGATGGCGGACGAGCCGCAGGAGAACACAGACGGTGTCGTGGTCCCTTCGATAGATTTGAGCCGCTTTGCACTGCAGGTTGTGGCTGCCAATGAGCAAGAGCTGGGCACGCACGAAGAGGTGATGGTGCAGATCGACAAATCGAGCGGCGGTAAAACAATTTGGCGAAAATTGCAGGCCGCTGTTTAATTTGTGCCATAATCTAAGGCTTGACGCAAAGGGGTGATTAGCTCAGCGGTAGAGCACTGCCTTCACACGGCAGGGGTCACATGTTCGATCCATGTATCACCCACCATTTGCTGTTATGACGATGCCCAAATTTCAGGGTGTCACTTTGGGTGATTAGCTCAGCGGTAGAGCACTGCCTTCACACGGCAGGGGTCACATGTTCGATCCATGTATCACCCACCAAATTTGAAAGCGCCTTGCAGCAATGCAAGGCGCTTTTTTCTTTGGCGTCGTGCTTCGCTCCTCGCGCATGGCCTCATTCTCTGAGGGCACAATGGCTCCCAACTGCCCGCCTACATCAGTCCGGCCCGCATCCGTTCCATCGTGAAAAGATCGGTCTGTTGGGCCGCTCCTCAGAATCCACCTGCATTGCCATGATCAGCTTCCACAACCCATTGCACCACTTGCACGCACCACAGCACGAGTTCTTCAGGGGCGCGCGGGTCGATTGTTTTGAAAAGCCTTTGCGGGCCGAATTTGTGGAGCAGGCGCTGCAGCAGTGCGGATACACCCTGTTGGCGCCCGATACAGACTCTGCCAGCGTGCTCCACAAAGTGCACGATGCCCGCTACCTGGCTTTTTTGCAGACGGCCTGGCAGCAGTGGGTGCAATTGGCGCCAGAGAATGCGCAAACCCAGCCGTTCCCGTCGGTGTGGCCTGTGCGCACCCTTCGCAGTGATGTGGAGCCAGTCAACTTCATCGCCAAACTGGGGCTGTACTCCATGGACAACGGCACCCCCATGGCCGCAGGCACCTGGGACGCCGCCAAGGCTGGCGCGGATGCAGCCGCCAGTGCTGCCATGCGGGTGGCGCAAGGGGCATCCGCGGCGTTTTGCTGCACCCGCCCCCCGGGTCACCACGCGGGCCCTGATTTCATGGGGGGATACTGCTTTTTGAACAACGCAGCGGTAGCAGCCCAAACCTTGTTGGACCAGGGGGCTAAACGGGTGGTGGTGCTGGACGTGGACTATCACCACGGCAATGGCACGCAGAGCATTTTTTATGGCCGCTCGGACGTGCTGTTCATCAGCATCCACGGTGATCCGCTCACCGAGTACCCCTTTTACCTGGGCCATGCCGATGAGCAGGGCGAGGGCGATGGCGCGGGCTTCAACCTCAATCTTCCATTGCCCGCAGGTTCATCGGTGGCCGCCTGGTTTGCCGCGCTGGAGGCTGCAAGCTCGCGCATCGCGCAGTATGGCGCTGATGCCCTGGTGGTGTCCCTCGGCCTGGACACCTTTGTGGGTGACCCCATCTCGCATTTCGCCTTGACCACCGATGACTTTTTCACCATGGGGCAACGGCTGGCAGCCCTGCACTTGCCCACGGCGCTGGTGCTTGAGGGGGGTTATGCCGCTTCAGAACTGGGGGCCAATGCGGTGCAGGTGATTCGCGGCTTTGAAGCCGTTAGGTCGTAAGTTGGGCGCGGATGAAAAAGACGCAGGAGCAAGGAATGACGGATCAAGTGCAATGCGTTGTGGTGGGTGCTGGTGTCGTGGGCTTGGCGGTGGCCCGGGCGCTGGCGTTGCGGGGAATGGAAGTGATGGTGCTGGAGGCGGCCGATGCCATTGGCACCGGCACCAGCACCAGCTCTCGCAACAGCGAAGTCATACACGCAGGCCTGTACTACCCTCCAGGCTCACTCAAGGCCCGCCTGTGTGTGGAGGGGCGCAACATGCTCTACGCCTATGCCAGTGAACGGGGCATAGGCCACCATCGCTGCGGCAAGTTGCTGGTAGCCACGGCAGAGGAGCAACGCGCGGGTCTGCAAAGCATTTACGAACGGGCACAGGCCAACGGCGTCACGGACCTGCACTGGCTTGACCGCGACCAAGCCCGAGCGATGGAGCCCGCACTGGAGTGCATTGCGGCCTTGTATTCCCCCAGCACCGGCATCATTGACAGCCACGGGCTCATGCTGGCCCTGCAAGGTGATCTTGAAAACGCAGGCGGTCTTGTAGTGCTCAATTCGCCTCTGGCGCACGCACGCATTGCGCAAGAAGCTATTGAATTGATAGCATCCGATGGCACCCAGCTCCACGCACAGTATTTGATCAATGCCGCAGGGCTTCATGCGCCCCAACTGGCACACGCCTTTGAAGGGTTGGACCCTGCCCACATTCCTGTGGCGCGCTTTGCCAAAGGCAGCTATTTCACGTTGGCAGGCAAAGCCCCTTTCAAGCATTTGATTTACCCGGCGCCCGAAGCCGCCGGACTGGGCGTGCACCTGACGCTGGACTTGGGCGGGCAGGCCAAGTTTGGGCCCGATGTGCAATGGGTGGACTCTGCTGAAGATCTGCTGGTCGATCCACGCCGTGGCGACGCTTTTTATGCGGAGGTGCGCAAGTACTGGCCGGCCTTGCCCGATGGTGCGTTGGCTCCTGGCTACGCAGGCATGCGCCCCAAAATCAGCGGCCCGCATGATCCTGCAGCCGACTTCTGCATCCAAGGGCAAGCCACCCACGGCACCCCAGGCTTGGTCAATCTGTTTGGCATTGAATCCCCCGGCTTGACCAGCGCTCTGGCCATTGGCGAACATGTGGCGCAAATGTTGGTGCAGCCCACTGCCAATTTGTAGCGCCCCACTGAGCCAGCGCAGACGTTGTAACCCTATGCGTCAGTGTCCTACAGCCCGCCGCTGCATGGCAACGCTAAGATGCACCAGCAGCCACCCCATGGTTTCATCCTTTTTGGTTTGACTTGTTTTTGAAAGGGTTTGTATGAGTGCCTCTGAAACTTCCTCCACCCAAGGTGAACTGGAAAAATTGGTGTCTGACCTGCGCGGCCTGCTGGCCAACAAGGACCTGGATGCGGTGCCAGAGATCAAGCTGCTGCGCCAGCGCCTGGACGATGGAATCCATTCGGCCCGCGAATCGGCCATCCGTGCCGCGCAAGATGCGGCCCGCCAAGCCAAGGACGCAGCCCTGGCTGCCGACCGCTATGCCCACGATGAGCCCTGGCGTGTTGCCGGTGCGGCCCTGGCTGTAGGCGCGTTGGTGGGCTTTTTGCTTGCACGCCGCTAAGGCTGTGCACCCACCCACTGGCGCGCAGCAAGGCCACGCATGAACTGGATCTCCCTGCTCGGACTGGACCACCTGCTGGCGCGCGTTCGCGTGGTCGCCATTGAAGGGGCCATCGCTGCGGAGGATCGCCTGGATTTGGCGCGCCTGGAATGGCAGGACCAAAAGCGCAGCCTGCTGCAACTGCTGATTTTGGCGGTGGCTGTCACCGGGCTCACGGTGGTGAGCATGGTGGTGCTCTCCATTGCCGTGGTCGTGCATTTTTGGGATACGCCGCACCGGGGCCTGGCAGGCTGGCTGGTCAGCGCTGTTTGGCTGGTGCTGTGGGTATTGGCTCTGGTTGGGCTGCTGCGCGCGGCGCGGCGGGCGGGCAATGGTTTTGCCCTGACGCGGCAAGAGCTGGCCCAGGACTGGCGCGATATCAAGGAGCAGCTATGAGCCCAGATGGCCGCCACGGACAATCGGTGCGCACAGCTGTACCTGTCATCGTCCCCACCTTGGAGCAGCAAAAGGTGCTGCTGCGCATCTCCGCGCAACGCGAACGCATTCGGGAGCGCCGAGCCGCACGTTTTCTGGCCCAACAGCAAACGCTGGATGCCGGTAACCCAGGCGCGGGCGACTCACTGATTCTGCAAGGGGTGGCTTTTGCCAAGCAGCACCCTGCCGCCGTGGCGGCCGTTGCTGCGGCGGCGATGGCCTTGGGGCCGCGGCGTCTCATTCGCTGGATGGGCGTCGCCTTGCCTTGGATTGTGCGATTGCGGCGTTAGTGGCACATGGCTAGGCTGCCTCAGGGCCGGTGGTTTTTTGACCCCCGGCCTTTTTTGTTTCAGCTCACATGCATCAGCGATGCACGGCCGCCGCTTTGATCGCTGCCGCTGCAGCGGACACCAAGCCTGGCCCTTCGTAGATCAGCCCTGTGTAGATTTGCACCACATCGGCGCCAGCCTCGATCTTGCTCACGGCATCGCTGGCGCTCATGATGCCGCCCACACCGATGATGGGAAACTGGGCGCCCAGCTCAGCCCGCAGTTGCCGGATGACCCGGTTGCTGGCCTGCAATACCGGTGAGCCGCTGAGCCCACCGGTCTCAGTGGCATGGGCCAGCCCTTGGACCGCATCGCGGGCGATGGTGGTGTTGGTGGCGATGACACCGTCCATGCCATGTCGCTTCAAGGTGGCAGCAATCACAGCCACCTGGGCTTCGTCCAGGTCTGGGGCAATTTTTACGAAGATAGGAACGCGCCGCTTGCCCGCAGCCGTTGCACTGCCCGAAGGAGCATCTTGTGAAGCCAGCCACTCGCGGCGTTCAGCGATGGCCGCCAGCAAGTTGTCCAGGGCTTCATCGCTTTGCAGTGCGCGCAGGTTTTGTGTGTTGGGCGAGCTGATATTCACCGTCACATAGTCCGCATGCGGATAGACGCCATCCAGGCACGTCAGGTAATCGCTGGTGGCATTTTCGATCGGTGTTGCAGCGTTCTTGCCAATGTTCAAGCCCAGCAGCATGGGGGTGACACCACGAGCCTGGCGAAATTGCGCTTGCTGCACATTGCGCACAAAGGCGTCCAGCCCTTCATTGTTGAAGCCCAGGCGATTGATCAGGGCCTTGGCTTGCGGCAAGCGAAACATGCGCGGTTTGGGGTTGCCCGGCTGGCCTTTGGGCGTCACGGTGCCTACCTCGACAAAACCGAATCCCATGGCGCCCAGGGCATCAATGCAGCGGGCATTTTTGTCCAGGCCCGCAGCCATCCCCACCCGGTTAGGGAACCGCAGTCCAGCCAGCTCCACGGGGTCTTCCACCCGGCTTTGACACCAAGCCCACTGCAGTGGGGTGCGCTGCCCCTTGGCCAGAAGGTTCATGGTGAGGTCGTGTGCGGCCTCGGGGTCCATGCCGAACAGAAAGGGGCGGGTGAGAGCGTAGGGAATGAGGGACATGGGACGATAATTGAAGGATTACCTCCGATTTTCTCTCATGACGACACCTTCCTCACTGACCCAAGACGAACTCAAAGCCCTGGTGGGCCAGGCCGCTTTGCACTATGTGGTGCCCGGCGATATCGTGGGCGTGGGCACAGGCTCCACGGTCAACAAGTTCATCGATGCGCTGGCCAGCATCAAGGGCGACATCAAAGGCGCAGTGTCCAGCTCTGTGGCCAGCACCGAACGCCTGCTGGCGCTGGGCATACCTGTGCTGGATGCCAATGAAGTGGACTCCCTGTCGGTCTACATCGATGGCGCTGACGAGATTGATGGCCAGGGCCACATGGTCAAGGGCGGCGGCGCGGCACTGACCCGCGAAAAAATCGTTGCGGCCCTGGCCCAGCGTTTCGTCTGCATTGCAGATGAAACCAAGCGTGTCGAAGTCCTGGGCAAGTTCCCGCTGCCAGTGGAGGTGATCCCCATGGCGACCCAGCACATCGCTCGCCGTTTTGCGGCCATGGGCGGTGTGGCTACCGTCCGCCAAAAAGACGGCAAGCCGCTGGTGACCGACAACGGCCAGCACATTCTGGACGTGACGGGCCTGTCGATTGCCGAGCCGCTGAAGTTCGAGTCAGAAGTGAACCAGTGGCCCGGTGTGGTAACCGTGGGCGTGTTTGCACACCAGAAGGCGGCGGTGTGCTTGCTGGGTACAGCGCAGGGTGTGAAAACGCTGGTTTATTGAGGCAAACAAAAAAGGCGCATTCCTTGAATGCGCCTTTTTGATAGGAAGACCGCAAGCAGGTGCTCAGAACTTCAAGCCTGCCGGGTTGTTGGGGTTGGGGGCATTGGGGTCTGCCGGTGGAGCGGGAGGCCGTACGCGGCGCCCAGTTTCGGCGGTGGCGGCATCTGATGCCGAGGCGGCTGGCGCGGCCTTGGCGGGTTGGGTCAAAGGCGTTGCCGCTGGACGCCGATAGTTGGTAGGGAGCTGCGATGTTTTGGGATACCCCGCCGCATCCAGGTACTGCGTCCACTCCGACTCCGAGAAGCCCGAAAGGTTTTGGCCTCCGATTTTGGCGAAAGGCAGGCTGGAGTCGCTGCCCAGATTGGTCAGGGCTTGCAGGTCTTCGTTGGTGTTGATAGTGCGCTCGGTAAACGGAACACCACGGGACACCAGCAAGCGCCTTCCACTGTCGCAGGGGGGGCAATTCTGTCCAGTGAAAATCGTCACAGGAAACCGTGCGGCCACTTTGCCCAGCTCGTAAGGCAGGCCAGCGCCAGCACTGTCACCTCCGCCTGTAGTGGTGACAACTGCCGGACTGTTCTTAGATGGCGTCTCTGGGGCCTTGTCAGAAAACGTGACTTTGCCATCTGGGCCAACAATACGGTACACCGTCTGGGCCTGTGCACCGACGGCAAGCAGCGCCAACATCAATGGCAAGGTCAGGGCTTTGAGCTGCATGGTGAATTTCCTCGTGGGGTACTTGGGACAACGGCGCATCATAGAGGCTACGAGGCCTGGGCCATACCCTGGTGTCGCAGCAACGCATCAAGCTGCGGCTCGCGGCCACGGAAGGCCTTGAACGACTCCATGGCAGGGCGGCTGCCCCCAGCCTCCAGGATGGCCTTGCGGTACTTGCGTCCGGTTTCGATGCTGGGCAGGCCATCGGCCCCCATGGTTTCCTCGAAAGCAGCGTAAGCGTCGGCACTGAGCACTTCTGCCCATTTGTAGCTGTAGTAACCCGCTGCGTAGCCGCCCGCAAAAATATGGCTGAAGGTGTGCGCAGTGCGGCTGAATTCCGGGGGCTGCAGCACAGCCACTTCATTGCGGACCTGCGTCAGCAGGGGCATCACGTCGTTGGCTGGGTCGTGCTCGGTGTGGAGCAGCATGTCAAACAAGGCAAATTCGATTTGCCGCAGCGTTTGCATACCGCTCTGGAAGTTCTTGGCCGCAATCATCTTGTCAAACAATGCACGTGGCAGCGACTCGCCCGTGTCCACATGGGCGGTCATGTGCTTGAGCACGTCCCATTCCCAGCAGAAGTTCTCCATGAACTGGCTGGGCAACTCCACCGCATCCCACTCCACACCGCCAATGCCGGACACATCACGCTCATTCACCTGGGTGAGCATGTGGTGAAGGCCGTGACCGAACTCGTGGAAGAGGGTGATGACATCGTCGTGCGTGAGCAGTGCGGGCTTGCCGTCCACGCTGTCTGCAAAGTTGCACACTAGATGGGCCACCGGCGTTTGCACCGCGCCCGTGTCCGGGCGCAGCCAGCGGGTGCGCACATCGTCCATCCAGGCGCCGCCACGCTTGCCGGTGCGGGCGGGCTGGTCCAGATAGAACTGGCCGACCAGTTGCGTGCCCATGTGGGCTCCCTCCGGGTGTGTGCGTTCAATGCGATAGAACTCGACCGAGGGGTGCCAGACTGGGGCGCTGTCGCGCCGAATGGCCACTTCAAACAGGGTTTCGATGATTTTGAACAGGCCTGCCAGGACCTTGGGCGCGGTGAAGTACTGTTTGACTTCCTGCTCGCTGAACGCATAGCGCGCCTCTTTGAGCTTTTCGGCCACATAGGGCCAGTCCCACGCCTGGGGGGACGCCAGACCCAGCTCGGTGCGGGCAAACTCGCGCAGATCGGCCACGTCTTTCTCTGCGTAAGGGCGGGCACGTTGGGCCAAGTCGCGCAAAAAGTGCGTTACTTCGGCGGGCGACTTGGCCATCTTGGGCACCACGGAGACTTCGCCAAAGTTGGCATAGCCCAGCAACTGGGCTTCTTCCTTGCGCAAGGCGAGGATCTCGCCCATCAGCGCGGTGTTGTCAAACTTGCGCGCATCCCCCTCGGCTTGGTCAGATGCCCGGGTCACGTAAGCGCGGTACATCTTTTCGCGCAGCGCAGCCTGCGCGGCAAACTGCATCACCGGCAGGTAGCAAGGCATCTTGAGAGTGAGCTTGTAGCCCTCTTTGCCCTCGGCCTGGGCAGCCGCCAGGGCGGCTTGCTGCACATCCGCGGGCACGCCTTGCAGCTCGGGCTCGGTAGCGTAGTAGGCAAACGCATCAGTGGCATCCAGGGCGTTTTCGCTGAACTTCTGGCTCAGCTCCGCCTGGCGCTCCTGAATCTTGGCAAACCGTTCCTTGGCCGCCCCAACCAGCTCAGCACCGCTGAGCACAAAGTTGCGAACCGCATTCTGGTGCGCCTGGCGTTGCTCGGCATTCAGGGTGCTTGGGTCAATGGCCTTGTACTTTGCATACAGGCGCTCATCGGCACCCAGACGGGTCCAGAACTCTGTGACCTGGGGCAGGGCGGCGTTGTAGGCGGCGCGCAGCTCGGCGGTATCGGCCACGCTGTTGAGGTGGCTGACGGCCCCCCACGCAATGCCCAGTTGTTCCGTGGCCACGTCCAGCACCTTGGCAATTGCATCCCAGCGGGCTGGAAAGTCTGCGGCGGTCACCGTATCTAGTGCGGCGTTGGCGCGCTCCAGCAGGGCGTCGACAGCGGGGGCTACGTCGGCGGGTTGGATGCGATCGAACGCGGGCAGGGTGGAGAAGTCGAGGAGGGCGTTGCTCATGCGGATGTAGATAACGGCGCAGTGCGCAGGTTCAAGTTGCCAAGCGGCCGCAAGCGGCTTTTTACCGAAGGTTTACCCGGCGGCGCGTTCAGCGGCCTCCAGGGTGTTGACCAGCAGCATGGTGATGGTCATGGGGCCCACGCCGCCTGGCACGGGGGTGATGTGGCTGGCCACGGCCTTGACGCCTTCAAAGTCCACGTCGCCGCAGAGCTTGCCTTCGTCGTTGCGGTTCATGCCCACATCCAGCACCACGGCGCCGGGTTTGACCATGTCTGCCGTGAGCACGTTGCGCTTGCCCACGGCGGCCACGATCACATCGGCCTGCAGGGTGAGTGCTTTCAAGTCAGCGGTGCGCGAATGGCAAACGGTGACCGTGGCGTCCTTTTGCAGCAGCATCAGCGCCATGGGTTTGCCCACGATGTTGCTGCGGCCAATGACCACAGCGTGCTTACCCTTGAGGTCGTAGCCAATGCTCTCCAGCATTTTCATGCAGCCATAGGGTGTGCAGGGCCAAAAACCGGGCATGCCGGTCATCAGTGCCCCGGCGCTGGCGATGTGAAAGCCGTCCACGTCCTTGGCGGGCGAGATGGCTTCGATCACTTTTTGGGCGTCGATATGGGCTGGCAGGGGCAACTGCACCAGGATGCCGTGGATGCTGGGGTCGTTGTTCAGGGCCTCCACGCGGGCCAGCAGCTCGGCCTCGCTCATGCTGGCGTCGTACTTTTCCAGCACCGAATGCAGGCCGCTGTCTTCGCAGGCCTTGACCTTGTTGCGCACATACACCTGGCTGGCAGGGTTATCGCCCACCAGCACTACGGCCAGGCCGGGGGTAACGCCGCGCGCTTTCAGGGCCGCAGCACGTTCGGCGACTTCGGTGCGCAGTTGGCGGGAAAGTGCGTTGCCGTCGATGGGTTGAGCAGTCATTCTGATCTTCAAATAAAAACAGCCGCTAGCGCAAGTTAGATAAGCGCTAGCAGCTATGAAAAAAGGAGCAATCAGCCCTTGGGTGCGTTTTGCCCCAGGGCAATCTTCAGCAGGTCGGCCACGGTGTTGGCGTTGAGCTTTTCCATGATGTTGGCGCGGTGCGCTTCCACGGTCTTGATGCTGATGCCCAGGTCGTCGGCAATCTGCTTGTTCAAGCGGCCGGCCACGATGCGCTCCAGCACCTGAGCCTCGCGGCTGGTGAGCTTGGAGAGCAGGGCGTCACGGCTGGCGGCCTGTTGAAAGCCGGCGAAGGCCTCACGGGCATGGTCGAGCATGCGCTCCACCAGGCCCAGCAGTTCTTCTTCGTTGAAGGGTTTCTGGATGAAGTCCAGCGCGCCCTTCTTCATGGTGTTCACCGCCATGGGCACATCGCCGTGGCCGGTGATGAAAACGATGGGCAGGGGGGACTTGCGTTCGATCAAGCGGTCTTGCAATTCCAGGCCGGTCATGCCGCCCATGCGGATGTCCACGATCAGGCAGGCCACTTCGCGGGGGTCATAACGGGACAGGAAGGTCTCAGCCGAATCAAAGCAGCGCACCCGATAGTCCTTGCCCTCTAGCAGCCACTGCAAAGAGTCGCGGACGGCCTCATCATCATCAACAACGTATACGGTGCCTTTTTTCGGAATCAAGCTCATGCAATGGTCCTTGGAGTTTGTTCGTTTGCTACAGAGTTTGTAGTGTCATCGGCAGGCTTTGCCAGCGGCAGCCAGAAGGAGAATCGGCAGCCCGTGACCTCTGATCCATTGTAGATGTTCTGCGCCTGCATCCGCCCCTGGTGCGACTCGACGATGCTGCGGCACAGGTTCAGGCCCATGCCCATGCCTTCTTGCTTGGTAGAAAAGAACGCTTCAAACAGGCGCTCCAGCACCTCAGGGGCCAAGCCCTTGCCAGTGTCTTGCACCGAGAACTCCACCACCTCGCGCTCATCCACCTGCTTGGGCACCACGCGCAACTCCACACTGCGGCCCGATGCTGGGCGCTCGGCATGCTGGATCGATTCGGCGCCGTTCTTCATGAGGTTCACCAGCACTTGCTCGATGAGGATGGTGTCGGCCATCACGGGGGGCAAGCGGGCTGCGATGTAGTGCGTGAGGCGCACGTTGTGCCGCCGCAGTTCGATGTCAGCCAGCTCCACCGCTTCAGACACCATGTGGTGCACGTCGGCCAGCGTGCGGTTGGGTTCGCTCTTTTTCACGAAGGCGCGTATGCGCTGAATGATCTGCCCCGCGCGCTGGGCTTGGTGGGCCGTCTTTTGCAGGGCCGTCAGCAGGGCCTCTTCGGTCAGTTGGCCGCTTTGAATGCGCGAGACCATGCCGCTGCAGTAGTTGTTGATGGCGGTGAGCGGCTGGTTCAGCTCGTGCGCCACGCTGGACGCCATCTCGCCCATGGTGATGAGGCGGCTGACCGACTGCGCCCGTTCTGCCTGCCGGTCCGCCTGCTCCTCGGCCAGGCGCCGGGGCGTGATGTCGGTGGCAATCACCATCTGGGCCAGTCGGCCATCCACCCAGTTTAGGTAGCGCGAGCGCACCTCCAGCCACTTGCCCAGATCGGGCAGGTAGATCTCGGCGTTTTCCGAGCGGGCGCTGGTCAACGGGTCGGTGGGCAGGCCCATCAGGCCATCTTCATCGTCCACGCCGCTGCTGGTGCTGCTGGCCACCGGCAACACACCCGCCTGGGCCACCAGCTGCAGGTGGCCTGCTGTTTGGGAGCCAAACCACTGCCGGTACAGCTTGTTGGCAAACAGCAGCTCCTGGCTGCCCAGCGGCGCCACGGACACGGATGCATCCAGAGACTCCAGCACGATCGTGAAGCGCTCATGTGCGGCCGTCAGCTGCTGGCGCACACGGTTGGGCTCGGTGATGTCGGTCATCGAGGTCATCCAGCCGGTTTGCTGCCCATGCGCGTCGATCAGCGGCGACACATACAACCGTGCATCGAACAGGCTGCCGTTCTTGCGCTGCACGCGCACCTGAAACCCGCCCGCCACACTGCGGCCACTGATTTCGTCCCGCAGCTTGGCGTGCAAGGCTTCATGGTCTTCCTTGGGCCAATAAGGGTAGGGGGGCAGCAAGCCCACCAGCTCGGCTTCGCTCCAGCCCGTCATCTGGCACAGCGCGGCGTTCACATAAGTAATACGCCCCTCCATGTCCAGGGCGCGCATGCCCGTCAGGATGGAGTTCTCCATCGCTCGGCGGAAATTGGTCTCGGCCACCAGCGCCTGCTGGGCCTGCAAACGGCGGCGGGTATGGCGCCAGGTGGCAATCAGCATCCACGCAGTCATGGCGCTCAGGGTGCCCACCAACCAGAAGAGCCCACTGCCCACCACCCCAAGTGATGTGCGATAGGCCTGCGCTCGCAGCACCAGCCCGTTGCCTACGGGCGATACGGGCACTTCGTATTCGTTGGCCTTGGGCGTCCAGGGCAGCAAGTGGCTGGCGGGGTTGCGTGCTGGCAGCGGGGTGCCCGCCAGCACCTGGCTGCGCCCATCGAGCAGGGTCACGGCGTAGCGCGCCAGCACCTCGGTGGGGGTGCCATAGCGCAGCAGGCTGTCAATCGAATACTCGCCCAGCACCACGCCAGCGAATTTGCCCTGGTTATTCAATGGCACCTGCAGCTGCAGCAGGGGCGACACATCGCCCTTGGCCGCTGCGGGCTGTGCATACACGGGCTGCTGCAGATCGCGCGCCAAGCCATAGGTATCGGCCGTGTCCCCCGGCTTGAGCACTTCGCCCGCAACCCGAAGCTGCGGGCTCGACAGGGTGGGCGCGGCATGGCTGGCACGGATCTTCCGGCGCTCGTCAATCCAGGTGATAGCCTGCAGCTCGGGGTACTGGCTGATGAGGGCCTCAGCCCGGTTCACGAATTCCGCACGCTCCAGCTCCTGATTGGACAGGTCGCGTGCGATGCGCATGAGCTGCTCTTGCCGCTCCAGCAACCGCAGGCGCACCCGCTGCTGGGCATATTCCACGTCGCGGCGCAAGGCTTCTTGTTCGCGCTCCGCCTCCTCGGCCCTCAAATACCAGAACGCGGCCACGATGGCGGCCAGGAACATCATCACCGCCGCCAAGGGCGCCAGGGCGGCAAACCGGTCTTGTCGCGTAGGCGAAAGGCTGCGCCACCATTTGCGCCACCAGCGCGCTGGCGCGGCAATGGCAGAGGGGGCTGCGATGGGCTCTGAGCTTGTATCCATGGCCGAAGTGTAGAGGACGGGCGTGCACTTTTCAGCAGCTGAAATTATGTGCGTTTGCAGCATTTTTTCTTAATATGAAATTCAAAAGCACGATTTGAAATGATGAAAAAATGTGCGAAACTACGCCCGATTTTTGCCCGCTGCACTTCACAGGAGACAAAGCATGTCAGCTCAGCCCGACCCAAAGGCCGGCCTCGGTATCGGCACCGACGCAGACCAGCAGGAAACCCGCGAATGGATGGATGCCCTGTCCGCCGTCATTGAAAAAGAGGGCGCTGAGCGTGCCCACTCCCTGCTCGAACAACTGCTGGAACACGCCCGCCAGAGCAGCATTGACATGCCGTTCTCTGCCAACACCGGCTATGTGAACACCATTGAGCCTGACAAAGAGGCCCACTGCCCCGGCAACATCGCCATCGAAAAGCGCCTGCGCGCCTACATGCGCTGGAACGCCATGGCCATGGTGGTGCGCGCCAACCGCCTGAACCCCGCCGACGGTGGCGATCTGGGCGGCCACATCGGCTCCTTCGCCTCGGTGGCCAGCATGTTCGGTGCGGGCTTCAACCACTTCTGGCATGCCGCCAGCGAAGACCACGGCGGTGACCTGCTGTACATCCAGGGCCACAGCGCGCCCGGCATCTATGCCCGCGCCTACCTCGAAGGCCGCCTGAGCGAAGAGCAGCTCGACAGCTTCCGCCAGGAAGTGGACGGCAAGGGCCTGTCCAGCTACCCGCATCCCAAGCTGATGCCCGAGTTCTGGCAGTTCCCCACGGTGTCCATGGGCTTGGGCCCGCTGATGGCCATCTACCAGGCCCGCTTCCTCAAGTACCTGCACGCCCGTGGCATTGCCAACACCGAAAACCGCAAGGTCTGGGTGTTCTGCGGCGACGGCGAGATGGACGAACCCGAATCGCTGGGCGCCATCGGCCTGGCCGCGCGTGAAAACCTCGACAACCTGGTGTTCGTCATCAACTGCAACCTGCAGCGCCTGGACGGCCCGGTGCGGGGCAACGGCAAGATCGTGCAAGAGCTCGAAGGCGAATTCCGCGGCGCAGGCTGGAACGTCATCAAGCTGCTGTGGGGCAATGGCTGGGACACCTTGCTGGCCCGCGACAAGACCGGCAAGCTCAAGCAGCTGATGATGGAAACCCTGGACGGCGACTACCAGGCCATGAAGGCCAACGACGGTGCCTTCGTTCGCAAGAACTTCTTTGGCAAGTACCCCGAGACCGCCAAGCTCGTCGAGCACATGACCGACGAAGAGATCTTCGAGCTGCGCCGCGGCGGCCATGAGCCCGCCAAGGTGTACGCCGCCTTCCACGCTGCCAACGCGCACAAGAACCAGCCCACCGTGCTGCTGGTCAAGACCGTGAAGGGCTACGGCATGGGCAAGGCCGGTGAAGGCAAGAACACCGTGCACCAGACCAAGAAGCTGTCGGACGAAGACATCAAGTACATCCGCGACCGCTTCGCGATCCCGATCCCGGACAGCCAACTGGCCGACATCCCTTACTACAAGCCGGCTGACGACACGCCGGAAATGCGCTATCTGCAAGAGCGCCGCAAGGCCCTGGGCGGCTACCTGCCCAAGCGCCTGCCCAAGGCAGACGAGCACTTCACCGTTCCATCGCTGGACACCTTCAAGGCCGTGCTGGAGCCCACCGCCGAAGGCCGTGAAATCTCCACAACCCAGGCCTACGTGCGTTTCCTGACGCAACTGCTGCGCGACCAGGCCCTGGGCCCACGCGTGGTGCCCATCCTGGTGGACGAAGCCCGCACGTTTGGTATGGAAGGCCTGTTCCGCCAGATCGGTATCTACAACCCCAAGGGCCAGCTGTACACCCCGGTGGACCGCGACCAGGTGATGTACTACCGCGAAGACAAGGCTGGCCAGATCCTGCAAGAAGGCATCAACGAAGCCGGCGGCATGGCCAGCTGGATTGCCGCAGCCACCAGCTACAGCACGAACAACCGGATCATGATCCCGTTCTACGTGTACTACTCGATGTTCGGCTTCCAGCGCATTGGCGATCTGGCCTGGGCAGCGGGCGACATGCAGGCGCGTGGCTTCTTGCTGGGCGGTACCTCGGGCCGCACCACGCTCAACGGCGAAGGCTTGCAGCACGAAGACGGTCACAGCCACATCCTGGCCAACACCATTCCCAACTGCGTGAGCTACGACCCCACCTTCGCCCACGAAGTCGGCGTGATCATGCACCATGGCCTCAAGCGCATGGTCGAGCGCCAGGAAAACGTCTTCTACTACCTGACGCTGCTGAACGAAAACTACCCCATGCCTGGCCTGCAGCCCGGCACGGAAGAGCAGATCATCAAGGGCATGTACCTGTGCAAGCCCGGTGCAGACGGCAACAAGCGCGTGCAACTGCTGGGCTCGGGCACCATCCTGCGTGAATCGCTGGAAGCCCAGACCCTGCTGGCCGCCGACTGGGGTGTGCAAGCCGACGTGTGGAGCTGCCCAAGCTTCAACGAGCTGACCCGCGAAGGCCAGGACGCTGACCGCTGGAACCTGCTGCACCCGCTGGAAACCCCACGCGTGCCATTCGTCACGCAGCAACTGGGCAGCCGCAGCGGCCCCATGGTGGCGTCGACCGACTACATGAAGGCCTACGCTGAGCAGATTCGCCCCTTCGTTCCCAAGGGCCGCACCTACCGCGTGCTGGGCACCGACGGCTTTGGCCGCAGCGACTTCCGCAGCAAGCTGCGCGAGCACTTCGAGGTGAACCGCCACTACATCGTGATCGCCGCCCTGAAGGCACTGGCAGACGATGGCGTGGTGCCCGTGGCCAAGGTGGCCGAAGCGATTGCCAAGTACGGCATCAACGCTGACAAGATCAACCCGCTGTACGCGTAACCCCTACCGGAGACAACAATGGCATTGGTCAACATTCAAGTCCCGGACATCGGGGATTTCGATGAAGTCGGCGTGATCGAGTTGCTCGTGAAAGTGGGCGACACCGTCAAGGCCGAGCAATCGCTCATCACAGTGGAGTCCGACAAGGCCTCCATGGAGATCCCCTCCAGCCACGCTGGCGTGGTCAAGGAACTCAAGGTGGTTCTGGGCGACAAGGTCAAACAAGGCTCGGTGATTGCTGTGGTTGAAGCCGCAGGTGTGGCAGCGGCCGCCCCTGAGGCTGCAGCACCAGCTCCCGCAGCGGCTGCGGCGCCCGCCCCGGTGGCGGCCCCAGCACCTGTGGCCCCCGTGGCTGCGGCCGTTGCAGGCCCCGTGGAAGTGCGCGTGCCTGACATCGGCGATTTCAAGGACGTGGCCGTCATTGAGTTGCTGGTCAAGGTGGGCGACACCATCGCTCTGGAGCAATCGCTCTTCACCGTCGAATCGGACAAGGCCTCCATGGAGATCCCTTCGCCCGCCGCAGGCGTGCTCAAGGAGCTCAAGGTCAAGATCGGTGACACCGTGAACATCGGTGATCTGATGGCCATCCTCGAAGGTGTGGCCAGCACTGCGGCGGCAGCCCCTGCCGCGCCCGTCGCTGCGGCACCGGCAGCAGCCCCAGCCATTGCTGCTGCAGCCCCCGCTGTGGCCGTGGCCACCGTGGCTGCGCCAGCGGCGCATCAGCCAGGCGCAGGCACGCTGGGCCTGCCCCACGCCAGCCCCTCGGTGCGCAAGTTCGCTCGCGAGCTGGGTGTGCCACTCGAAGAAGTCAAGGGCACCGGCCCCAAGGGTCGCATTACGCAAGACGACATCCAGAGCTTTACCAAGCAAGTGATGAGCGGCGCTGCGCAAACCAAGGCCCAGGCCGCCAAGGCACCCGCTGCCAGCGGTGGCTCCGGCGTCGGTCTGGACCTGCTGCCCTGGCCCAAGGTCGACTTCGCCAAGTTCGGCCCGGTGGAGCGCAAGGACCTTTCGCGCATCAAGAAAATCAGCGGTGCCAACCTGCACCGCAACTGGGTCGTCATCCCGCACGTCACCAACCACGACGACGCGGACATCACCGACCTCGAAGCCTTCCGCGTGCAGTTCAACAAGGAAAACGAGAAGAGTGGCGTCAAGGTCACCATGCTCGCCTTCATGATCAAGGCCGCCGTGGCCGCGCTCAAGAAGTTCCCCGAGTTCAACAGCTCGCTCGACGGCGACCAACTGGTGCTCAAGAACTACTTCCACATCGGCTTTGCGGCCGATACGCCCAACGGCCTCGTTGTGCCCGTCATCCGCGATGCAGACAAGAAGGGCATCGTCCAAATCTCGCAAGAGATGGGCGACCTGGCCAAGAAGGCGCGCGACGGCAAGCTGGGCCCGGCCGACATGACCGGTGGCTGCTTCTCCATCAGCTCGCTGGGCGGTATTGGTGGTCGTTACTTCACGCCCATCATCAACGCCCCCGAAGTCGCCATCATGGGCGTGTGCAAGAGCACCCTGGAGCCCAAGTGGGACGGCAAGCAATTCGCACCGCGTCTCATGCTGCCACTGAGCCTGAGTTGGGACCACCGCGTGATCGACGGCGCCAGCGCCGCGCGCTTCAATGTGTACTTTGCCTCGCTGCTGGCGGACTTCCGCCGCATCGTGATGTAACGCGAGGGAGCGACACATGGCAATCATCGACATCAAGGTGCCCGACATCGGCGACTTCGCCGAAGTGGCCATCATCGAAGTGCTGGTTAAACCCGGCGACACCATCAAGGCCGAGCAAAGCCTTATCACCGTGGAGTCTGACAAGGCCTCCATGGAGATCCCCTCCAGCCACGCTGGCGTGGTCAAAGAGCTGAAAGTGAAGCTGGGCGACAAAATCGCCGAAGGCGCCGTGGTGCTGACGCTGGAAGTGCAGGGCGCTGCCGCTGCAGCCCCTGTTGCGGCCCCCGCACCAGCGGCACCTGTGGCTGCGGCATCTGAGCCAAAATCGGCTCCAGCGCCCGCCCCACAAGCGCAAGCAGCTATCAATCCAGTAGCATCCAGCTTTGCTGGCGCGGCCGACCTGGAGTGCGACGTGCTCGTGCTGGGCGGTGGCCCTGGCGGCTACAGCGCAGCCTTCCGCGCGGCCGATCTGGGCCTCAAGGTCGTCATCGTCGAACGTTACGCAACGCTCGGTGGCGTGTGCCTGAACGTGGGCTGCATCCCGTCCAAGGCGCTGCTGCACGTGGCCGCCGTCATGGACGAGGTCAGCCATCTGTCCGCCGCAGGCATTGACTTTGGCGCCCCCAAGGTCAACGTCGACATGCTGCGCGGCCACAAGGAAAAGGTCATCGGCAAGCTGACCGGTGGCCTGGCCGCCATGGCCAAAATGCGCAAGGTCACCACCGTGCGCGGCTACGGGGCCTTTGTGGGCGCCAACCATGTCGAGGTCGAAGAAACCACCGGCACGGGCCAGGAGAAGACGGGCACCAAGAAGGTCATTGCCTTCAAGAAGGCCATCATCGCCGCTGGCAGCCAGGCCGTGCGCCTGCCCTTCATGCCCGACGATCCACGCGTGGTCGACTCCACCGGCGCCCTGGCGCTCAAGGAAGTCCCCAAGCGCATGCTCATCCTGGGCGGCGGCATCATCGGCCTGGAAATGGGCACCGTGTACAGCACCCTGGGCGCGCGCCTGGACGTGGTCGAAATGATGGACGGCCTGATGCAGGGTGCCGACCGCGACCTCGTCAAGATCTGGCAGAAGATGAACGCCCCGCGCTTCGACAACATCATGCTCAAGACCAAGACGGTGGGGGCCAAGGCCACGCCTGAAGGCATTGAAGTGACGTTTGCCGCAGCGGAAGAGGGCGGCACCGCCCCCGCGCCCCAGGTCTACGACCTGGTCCTGCAGGCCGTGGGCCGCACGCCCAACGGCAAGAAGATCGCCGCCGATAAGGCTGGCGTGGCTGTCACAGACCGTGGCTTCATCAACGTCGACATCCAGATGCGCACCAACGTGCCGCACATCTTCGCCATCGGCGACATCGTGGGCCAGCCCATGCTGGCGCACAAGGCGGTGCATGAAGCGCACGTGGCGGCTGAAGTCATCGCCGGTGAACTGCAGGGCAACAAGGAACTGGCAGCCGCTGCCTTCAATGCCCGGGTGATTCCGTCGGTGGCCTATACCGACCCCGAAGTGGCATGGGTCGGCCTGACGGAAGACCAAGCCAAGGCCCAAGGCATCAAGGTCAAGAAGGGCCTGTTCCCCTGGACGGCCTCCGGCCGCGCCATTGCCAACGGCCGCGACGAGGGCGTGACCAAGCTGCTGTTCGACGACTCGCCCGAGGCCCACGGCCACGGCAAGATCCTGGGTGGCGGCATCGTGGGCACCCATGCGGGCGACATGATCGGCGAAATCGCGCTGGCCATTGAGATGGGCGCCGACGCGGTGGACATCGGCAAGACCATCCACCCGCACCCCACGCTGGGCGAAAGCATCGGCATGGCGGCAGAGATTGCGCACGGCAGCTGCACGGACGTGCCGCCCGCACGCAAGTAAGGCGCCCACACAGCACAGGTTTGGCGGGAGCCCGGTACCCAGTCTGGAGACGAGCCATGGCAGTCAAGAAGTTTCCCAAAGCCCCCGCCCACCCCGAGCGGGTGTGTTGGGGCTGCAACCTCTACTGCCCCGCCAAAGACATGCGCTGTGGCAATGGCTCCGACCGCACGCAACACCCTGCGGAATTGTTCGGGGACGACTGGGATCAGTGGGGGCTGGATGCTGACGCTGAGGAAAAGTCGGCCAATAGCCTCAGTGCCAGTCCCCGCGAGCCAAACACCTGAAGCCGGGCCGTGGGCGCGCCGCCCGAGGCGGGTCAATGGACACAAACGGCGGTCCACATCCTTCAAAACAGGCTCCCATATTGGGCGGCGTGCAGCTTTGGTAAAAGACTGCATCTGCACCGATCTCCATGGCCGTCGAAGATAAACTTCCTTGAATACTTATTAAGAGAGATTCAGGGAGGATTACATGGAGCTGAAGTATCCAGCTGGGCCGCAGGCTTACCCAGAGGAATTGATCAAAGCCACTTCGTCTTACAAGCGCCACGCGTGGATTGCGCTGTTGGCGCTACTGGGTTTTGTCGCTTTTTACTTTTCGCTGTCAGGCTGGTTTGCCTGGAAGGCCTATGCGCTGATACGCGCAAGTTTGCAGGCTCCACACCAAGCCCTGTGGCTTTTCTTGGGCGGGGTGGCGTCGGGCTTTGTCGCGCTGTTCATGCTCAAAGCCATTTGGTTCGTCAAACGCAGCAATATGTCTGATCTCACCGAGATCACGAAAGACGAACAACCAGAGCTTTTTGCATTTCTGTACCGCTTGGCCGATGAAGCGCGTGCACCGCGACCACGCAAGGTCTTTCTTTCCGCACGGGTGAATGCGGCCGTTTTTTATGATTTATCGCTGCTGAACCTGATATTCCCATCTCGAAAGAACCTTGAGATTGGGTTACCCCTCGTCAACGTGCTGAACGCCTCTGAATTCAAGGCCGTTCTGGCCCATGAATTCGGGCATTTTGCGCAGCGGTCCATGGCGGTGGGGCGGTGGGTGTATGTCGCTCAGCAAATCGCGGGGCATGTGGTCGCCAAACGCGACAGCCTGGACGGGTTTCTGCGCAGTCTTTCGTCTTTCGATATTCGCGTTGCCTGGGTCGGCTGGATTCTTTCGCTCGTGGTGTGGGCGATCCGGTCCGTGGTGGACACGTTTTTCAAACTCGTTCTGGCGGCAGAACGCGCGCTGTCTCGCGAGATGGAGTTTCAGGCAGACAAGGTGTCTGTCAGCTTGACGGGCAGCGATGCACTCATCCATGCGCTGTACCGCTGCCAGTCCGCCGATATGGCCTGGGACCGAACGCTCGCGTTTGCCAATGCGGAGGTGCGCGCCGGGCGCGTGACGGCCGACTTGTTTGAAATCCAGTCGCTGATCATCGCCAAATTGCGCGAAATTCTGGATGACCCTACCTTCGGTGAGCCTGCGCAGCCGCAAGGTGACCCCAGCCAGCACCGCGTTTTCCAGCAGCAGATGGTGCAACCCTCCCGCATGTGGGCGAGCCATCCGCTCAATCACGAACGGGAATTCAACGCCAAGCAGATTTACCTGCCAGTGCCGCTGGAGGCCTGCTCGGCATGGA
Organism: Acidovorax sp. 1608163; assembly: GCF_003669015.1. Lineage (NCBI taxonomy): Bacteria > Pseudomonadati > Pseudomonadota > Betaproteobacteria > Burkholderiales > Comamonadaceae > Acidovorax > Acidovorax sp. 1608163. The sequence goes on along the minus strand of NZ_CP033069.1, from coordinate 2,379,404 downwards.
CATTGTTCAGGGATGCCGAATCGCTCAAGCTCAAGACCTGCGCTGAAATGGTTGCGGCCATCGACCCGCCCCTGCCCGTGGCGAGTCGAGAGGAGTCGCTTGCGGCACTGGATGCGGAATACGGCAGGGAGTCTTATCAGCGCGTTTACAAGGGCCGCTATCTGGCGCGCCCCGTGACCCGGTACGCACATGTAGCGAGCGAACTCTATGCCGCAGAAGCTGGCGCGCCCGATGCAACAACGACAGGCACAGAGCTGTACCCCGATTCGCTGCGTGCCGATCTGCAGCAAATGGACCGGCTTGGTGAGGAGAAGAGCCAACTGCTGGCCATTCAAGACGGCGTGGCCAAGGCCGTTGATGGGGTCATTCGTTTTCGCGGTCGCACGCTGAAGCGCAAAGACGTGGGGGCCGCCTTGCAGACGGTCGAAAGCGAGATGAAAGCGCTGGACACGCGCATCGTCGCGCACGACCGCCTCTGCCGTTCGACGGCCCTGGCACTCGCACGCACAGCACGTTCGGGGTGGGAGAGTTACTGGCTGGGCTTGCTGTCGCTCGTTCACTACGCCGAGCACATGCAGGCCAACATCGCCGACGCACACAGCGCTCTGGCCAATGTGGTGTCTATGGTGACTGCCAAGCGCAAGGTCAATGACGACGAGCGCAACCGCTTGCAAAGCCACGCGATGGAACTGTACCGCCTGCTGCAAGAGGTGAATGCTGCGCGCGGATCATTGACGTTGGACGACGCGACGCTGCAGCGCTTGGGATCGGCCAGTTGGAGCGCACTGCTGGGCGAGTTCAATCTGGTGGCGCCGGGGTTGGGCAACATTGGCGATTGGTTGAATGTGATCGACAGCTGGATGCGGCCCGTTGCTGGCGCGCTGGGACAACTGCGTCGCACTGCGCTGGACCAGTTGCTGGAGACCGAGCGCCGCTTGCGAGAAACCGCAGGCAATGCGGATGCGATGGGGGACGCACCAGCGGCGCCCAATGTGCCCAAAAGCTACAGCAGCTTCACAACAGGTCAAGAGCGGCCTCTGCAAAAAAAGCTCGATTGGTGGTCACGCTTTCAAGTGGCGGATGGGTGGGGCCCAGGCGCCGCCCGATTGGTTGTGGCCGGGGCATTATCGGAAGCATTTTGGGCATGGGCGCCACCGTGGGCACCGCCACGCTGTGGGTGCACAACGGATTGGATCGCAAGGTCGTTTCTCAAGTAGGGAGCAAAACCATCACCCTCGCGCCGGGCGCAACGCAGAGCATGGGTGTGGACCTCGACAAGCCGTTGCGGCTGGGCGCCCGCACGGTGGAAGGCCAACAGATCGAGTCGTTTGAGGAAACGCCGGATGTCATCAGCGGCCAGTACATCTACAACATCGCCCAGGCCAGCCCCTTGGTGGAGTGGAGCGCGGGGTACGGAAACCAGAATGGATCGCCTCCGCACGAAGTTGCGGGCAGTCGGTGGGTTTCGACATCGGTTGATCATGTGCTGTCTGAGCCGCCAGCCAACATTCAAACCAAAGGTGGCGGCGGCACGCGGTCGGTGCTCAGCGCGGCGCAGGCCAACTCATGGCGATCCAATCTGGGGATGGCTGAAAAAGACAGCACCCGAAAGGCCGTAGTGCTTGCACACGCCCAGTGGGACGCGGCTGACTCTGTAAGTCTGAGGGATTGGTTGATGCAGGCATCTGATTTGCCGGAGTACCCGACGGTCTTGCAGCGCCGATTGGAGATCAACCCGCTGGATGTCATGACACTGCGCATCGAGCAAGATGTGGCCCCTAACCGGCAGGTGGTGTGCAAACGGCAGGCAACACTGTTCGCCCAGAATGCGAGCAACCCCGACATGCAGTACCTGGCTGTGCGCTGCATGGAAGAGGGCGCAGCGCGCGATGCCGCATTTGCAGCAGGGTACAAAAAGCACCCGAACAACCCTTGGTTCGCCTTGGTCAGTGCTTACGATGCCGCTGTGGCGGGCCGATGGGGGAATGCATACACCGCCTATGGTGTGGCCAGCAATCACCCTGCATTGAGAGAGTTTGTCGTGGTTGACATGGCCCGCATGCGGCGCCTGATGCAGGGCGTAGACGCCAACGTGCAAGACTTGTTGCCCAAGTCAGAGACTTTGCGCAGCAATTACAGCCTTGAAACAGGCAAAGACATCTCCGACAGCGCGCAAGCAAAAATCTATTTTGATCTCCATCGGGGTCAGGTGGAGTCTGCCGCCAGGCGCTGGAACGCCAACAAGGGTGGCGAGCGTGCCTTGCGACTGATTGCGGCATCGGATGGTGCTCCCGCCGAAATCATCGAACGCAGCTTGAAGCTGTTGCCCGACCAAGGCATCGACGGCGACGTGTATTGGAGCGCCTTGGGGTTGGCATTGCGCCACCAGCGCAATGTCGAACCGTTGCTGGCCAAGCTCAATGCCAGCAGCAGTGACGAGTCCCTTGCGCTGCGCAAATTCGTTGCCATCATGCAGACGACGCGCAATGCCGCGCAGGCCGAGAAGGCATTGCAAAACGAGCCGCCACAACGTCGCGCGCAAGCCTACGTCGTCGGCTTGATCGTGCTGGGCAAGCAGGCGCCGCCTGCGTGGCGCGAATTTGCCAAGCGGGCCTTGCTGGTCACTGAACGCCCCTATCTGGGGTAGCTCCAAAGCGGCCTTGAATCACGCTGGCGCACCAGAATCGGTCCCAGAGCCGAGGCATCGCCAAAGTGAGAGAAAATGGAGGGCTTTCTGTCGACAATCCCGACAAGAAGCCCACTTGGCCTTCTAACCCTTTTGCTCCCCTGAGCCTGTCCATGTCAGACGTCAACTCCTCCAAGATCTCTGTCGAGAAAATCGGCGGCACTTCCATGACCGCTTTTGGCGATGTGCTGCGCCATATCGTGCTGCACGACCCCAAACGCATTTACGGCCGAATTTACGTGGTGTCAGCCTACTCGGGCGTGACGAACCAGTTGCTGGAGCACAAGAAGACGGGCGAGCGCGGCATCTATGCCCTGTTTGCAGAAGGCAAGGGTTACCAGGATGCCTTGACGGGCCTGGCTGCCAGCCTGAAGAAGCTCAATGCTGGCTACGCCGACATCGGCCTGCCGCTGGCTGTGGCCGATGCCTTTATCGACCAGCGCATTGGCCAGGCGCGCGAGTACCTGGGCGCCATGCACCATGTACTGGCCAGCGGCTACTTGAGCCGCAAGGATGTGCTGTTGGCCGCGCGCGAAGTGCTGGCATCGATTGGCGAGTCGCACAGCGCGTTCAACTCGGTCGAGATCCTCAAGGCCAATGGCGTCAATGCCATCCTGATGGATCTGGCTGGTTTTGATGACAACGAAGCCTGGACGATTGACGAGCGCATTGCCCACAGCTTCAAGGGCATCGACCTGAGCGACAAAGTGGTGGTGGCCACGGGCTACACCAAGGGCACCGAAGGCATCATGCGCGAGTTTGACCGGGGCTACTCCGAAGTCACCTTCAGCAAGATCGCCGTGGAAGTGCGCCCCGCCGAGGCCGTGATCCACAAGGAATTCCACCTGTCGTCCGCAGACCCCAATCTGGTGGGCCTGGAAAACGCCATCGTGGTGGGTGCCACCAACTACGACGTGGCCGACCAACTGGCCGACGTGGGCATGGAAGCCATCCACCCCAAGGCCGCCAAGCCGATGGAGTTGGCGGGCATCCCGATTCGCCTGAAAAACACGTTTGAGCCTGACCACCCCGGCACGCTCATCACGAAGGACTTTGTGGGTGAGCGCGCCCGCGTGGAGATCGTGACCGGCACCGACAAGGTCACCCTGATCGAGATCCATGACCCTAGCATGGTGGGCACCGTGGGCTTTGATGCAGGGCTAATGGAAGTGTTCTGCAAGCACGACGTGAGCTACATCCTGAAGGCCACCAACGCCAACTCCATCGCCCACTTGGTGTGGGACAACCAGGTGACTCCTGATCTGGTGGCCGAGCTGCAAGAGGCTTACCAGGTCGTCACCATCAAGCCCAGCGCCATCGTGTGCACCATTGGCTCCAACATCGGCATCCCCGGTGTGCTGGCCAAGGCGGCCCAGGCACTGGCCGACGCGCAAGTCAACGTGAACTGCGTGTCGCAGACTTTGCGCCAGGTGAACATGCAATTCGTGATCGAGCGCGAAGACTACAAGACCGCCATCAAGGCACTGAACATGGCCTTGTGCGTCAACTCCGGCACGCCTGTGCCCCGCGTCTGACACGAAGCCACCTTTCAAAAAGCCCGCCCCGTGCGGGCTTTTTTGTGGGCAGGGTGGGGCACCCAGATGTGGCCTTAGCGTGTTTTGCAGGCCTTTATCTTTTTTTATCAAAATCAGATAATTAACCATATTCAGATAAGTGGAGATAACCATGGCCCCCGACGTATTCCACCGCACCGCCTATGCAGAGCAAATGGCCCAGCAGCTGCTGCAGCCATCGCCCCTGCACATGAACGTGCGCTCGGGCGTGCTGCTGTCGGGCATACGCCGCGTGGGCAAAACCACTTTTTTGCGCCAGGACCTGGTGCCTGCGCTGGAGGCGCGGGGTGCGCTGGTGATCTATGTGGACCTGTGGGCTGACCGCAGCAAAAGCCCAGCCGTGCTGGTGCTCGATGCCGTGCGCGCCACGCTGCTGCAAATGCAAACCCCAGGCTCAGGCTTGCTGCAGCGCTTCAAGGGGCTGAACCTGGGCGCGGCGGGTATCACGCTGGGTTTTCAGGTGGAGCATTTGGGCACGCCGGGTGGCACCACGCTGGCTCAGGCGTTTTCAGAGCTGGTGGCCAAAGCCAAGGTGGATGTGGTGCTGATCGTGGACGAAGTGCAGCAGGCCCTGGGCACCGAAGACGGCACCAGCCTGCTGCACGCCCTCAAGGCCGCCCGCGATGCCGTCAACGCCCAGCCCGGCACGCCGGGGTACTTCTTATTTTTGGGCACGGGCTCGCACAAGTCGCTCATCACCGACATGGCCACGCGCCACTCGCAGCCCTTTACCGGCGCGCTGACCACGGCCTACGAACCACTGGGGCAAGACTTTGTGCAATGGCAACTGCAACGCATTGCCAGCAGCCCAGGCGTGGTGCTGCCCAGTGCTGATATGGCTTGGGCGGGCTTTCAGTCCCTTGGCCACCGGCCCGAAGAAATGCTCAAGGCCCTGGTGCAACTGCAAAGCGCCCAGGCCCCGGCAGACCAGGCGTTTCCCATCATCTGCGCCACGCTGGCATCAGCCGCTGCCGATGTAGAGCTGCGCGCCATTGAAGAGTTTGGAGAGCTGGGCCAGGCGGTGTTTGACTTCATCGCGCAGGGCAGCGAGACCGGTGTATCGGGCCTGTTTGGCGAAGAAGCCATGGCCAGCTACACCGCCCGCACGGGGGGCAAGGTGCCCACATCGCAGGTGCAAAAGCTGGCCGAAAAGATGATCAGCGCCAACCTGATCGCCCGCCCAGGCCACGGCATCTACACCGTGGCCGACCCGTTTGTGCGCAAAGTGTGGCTGGAGCGGCGGCGGTTGTTGCAGCGTTGAGGCAGACATTGATCTGCAGCGGCTGGAGGCTACTTCAATTTTGATAGCTGCCAGCGCTTGATGAATAAGCGCTAGAGCGTGATTTGGATTGTGAGAAATACACGCTTGGGGCAAGATGCAAGACCTGACCCCAGCGCCCGTGCGTGTGCGGATTTTTGCCAATCTGAGGGATGGGCGGGAGCCGACGAGTGGGGTGGAGACGACGCGGAGTCAGGTAATTTTTCGGGAGAATTTGCCGTAGGTTGTCCCTGCCACGTTGCCGGATACATTTGTTCTTTCGGCATGGAATGCTCATCTTCTACCAAGTCGGCTTGATGGGCATAAACGCTTCACAGTGCCAGCCAGTTCATCGTCATGCTTTAAATGCACACCCCGTAATTCCAATGCGGATCAAGATCAGCTACAAGGAGAATAAATTGACACCGGTGAAGCCTGTTGAACACGTCGGAGGAGCGGATAAGCCCAAATCACCAATTTTCTCTAATGGGTGGATCCAATACCCTGATTCCGCTGAAATTGCCGTGGTTTTCGTTCATGGCTTTCTCTCAAACGCCTCCGATTGTTGGAAAGGAAAGTCGGGGCATTCATGGCCAGATCTTATTAAAGCCGATCCCAAATTCAAGGAGTGTGCAGTATTTGTTTCAGAATATCATACCATCGCCAATTCCGGAGAGTATGACATCGAGCAAAGTACCAACGAGTTATTCAACCGCTTTAGCTTTGAACCATCATCGGAGTACCGGCCTGTATTAAATTTTACAAATATTATATTTGTATGTCACAGTCTTGGTGGCATCTTAGTGCGACGACTTGTAGAGCAACAAAAGCACTTGCTGATCGAAAAAGCAATAGGCCTATTCTTAGTGGCTTCTCCATCTGGAGGGTCTGAATACGCCAAAACGTTCGATATTGTCGGTCGACTATATAAAAACAAAGTCGTGCGGCAATTAAATTCTGGCAGTGAGGTTCTTAATGATCTGGATGGAAGATTCCGAGATCTTCTTCATAAGAAGACGATTCCGCGGCTGGTTGGGGCAGAGGTTAGCGAGAACTATGGACCTGTATGGGCGGAGTGGCTGCCTATACGCACCAAGCCGATCGTCGAGAAGTCATCTTCCTCACGGTACTTTGGGGTTGCCACAATAATTCCTGGATCGGATCACTTCAACATCGCAAAACCCGGAAGTGTAAATTCCGCTATCTATGTAAATTTCCTGAGGTTTTTTGATCAAAGCTTTAAGCCAATTTTGGAAAAAGCATGTATTGAAAAATCGAAGCAACAGATGGCGAACGTGTTGACTGAGGAAGTCAAACAAGATGCTAACGCCTTGTTTGATATTTACAAAATAGAATGCAAGCCATATTATTTGCTTAGAGATGCAGATCTTGAATTCGAAGAAATAATAAAATATTCAAGCGTGTGGATTTGCGGCCCATCTGGCTGTGGTAAAACATCATTGGCGAGATATGCAGTATTTTCTCTTGGCAAGCCTGTTGCTACCCAAATTGATCTCGGACTGGCATATGAGGCGGGAAACATCGAAGCTTGTTATGAGGCTATCGTCTCGACGTATCGGTCACTTGGATTAACCGACCTAGATCGCCCTTCCTACAACTTTGCAGACGCAGTTGGCGTTCTCGTGAAAGCCCACAGTTCCCAATCTGCAGTGAGAATTCTGCTTGACGAAATTCCTTTGAATAATTCGAGTGGCGTTAGGCTAACGGAATTTCTTTTAAATCTCATAGTGAAAGTTAATTCCGCCTCAAAAGCGAATATTAGATTTGTTATTTGCTCCATAAACACCCCTTCAAATGATTTGATGACGGATAAAGTCCAAGAAAGCTTGCAGGTTAATGCGTTAGATATGTGGTCAAAAGACGAATTAATGAGTCTCATAAAACTCATTGAGGAATCAGTGGGACTGCAACTTGGGGCGGACGATCTCCGAATACGACTTGTGGAACTCGATCTCTGCACTCCGCGAAAAATAAAAAACTTTTTCCGTAGAGTGGTTGCGCTAGGTGGAGCCTCTCCAGATAATGTTGAAACTGCACTAAGCGAATTTGAATTCTATGGAAATGGAAATGAGTAAATCAAAATTTCTACGTTCGCTTACAGTTATACCTGAGCACCTGTATGTCGAGCGTGACGCGGACCGACAAGTTGCAAAAATTCTCGAAGAAATGGGGCGGCCCGGATATGTGTTAGTAGCAAGGCAGATGGGTAAAACCAATCTTCTGTTGCATGCCAAGCAATTTCTAAAACCTGAGTCAGATGTATTTTTGTACATTGATGTCTCGAATCCTATTCCCGACATTAGAGAATTTTTCCGCAATATTATTGACGTTGCGACTGAGGTGTTTCCGCAAAGTGCCGAAACGCTAAATGATATTGCGATTGGACGGCATGGTAATACTCGACTGGCGCACAGGGAGCACGAAAGTGAGTTACGTATCTTACTGCGATCAATTCCAGGCCGACTGATCGTCTGCCTTGATGAAATTGACGCAATTGCTGGATCTGCATATTCTGATCAAGTTTTTACATTTATTAGAAGTGTATATTTTGGCGGAAGACTAAACTTTCCAGAATTTAATCGTTTAACGTATTTGCTTTCAGGTGTTGCTGAACCAGCCGATATTATAAAGAATAAAGATGTTTCACCTTTCAATATTGGTGAAAAAATATATCTGAACGACTTTAGCCTTGCTGAAGTCAGTTATCTGGTTCAGCGAGCAAGTATTCCAATGACGGAAGAAATTATCTCGCGCGTGTACTATTGGACAAGTGGTCATCCGCGTATGACTTGGGATGTATGCTCCGAGCTGGAAGATCGCGATCAAACTCTAACTATCGACGACGTTGATTCTGCGGTCAAAAAACTCTATTTTGGGGAGGTGGATGTTCCCCCGATTGATCACATAAAAAAATTGGTGCTTGAAAGTAGGGAGATTCGAGATTCTTTAATTGCAATTCATTATAAAAAGTCTATTACGATCCCTCAAAGCACGCGCACCAAGCTTTACCTGGCTGGCATCACCAGCTACGATATTAAAGAAAAAACCATTAGTTTCAAGAATCAAATTCTTGAAACGGCGTTGTCGGAATCATACTTGTTGAAATCCGTAACTGAGCAGACTGACCCTTTGACAAGTTGGGTTGAGAGGGCTGAATCCAAAAACTACGCCGCTGCACTGCCGGGTCTACTTGTTTTCGTAACGAGCGCCGAGGATGCTGTTGGTCGTAGTTTGGCCTCGTACTATGCCGGGTATTGCTATTTCTGGATGGGTAATTACGAAGAAGCGTTGAACTATCTGAAGGAGGATTCTGGCGAGTTGAGGTCTGACCTAGCTTTAATGCGGGTGTTTTATACCGGTGTTGCCTCATGGCAGCTATTCCGATATCAAAGTGCTGTAGTGTTTTTTGAATATATTGCGAATCTCAGCGGGAACGAGATCGACATGCCTTGGCTGAGGGTTGAAGCTCGGGCCTATTTGGCGTCGTGCCTCACGCAAGATAAAACGCCTCAAACAGAGCGGGTGAAAAATATTTGTTTGGAGATAGCTAATTCAGTAGAAAACATTAGTGGTGAACCGATTACTCTTGAACGTAGCGAGTTAAAAGGATTTGCTGCAGTAATTTTGGCCCAAGCCTACAAACTGGAGGGTAATGTCGCTGCTGCCGCACAGGTACTTGAACTTGAGATCGAGCTTCAAGAGGAGAGATTGAAGGCAGATTTGTCTATTCGCTTGCTTCAATATATTGTTGTTGGAGCAAATGGCAATGCTCTTGATCGCGCCCACGCGCTAGCCATGAGCGCGAATATCAATTCGAGTGGAGCTCAGCGCCCCCATGAAGATTTGAGTTTAGACCAGTTCCTTGTGCTAATAACAAAGCTAATCGAAGCGGATCGTCACGAAGATGCACTTCGAGTCGCTGAGCATGTTTTTAAAGTCGCGCCAAAAGGAGAGGTGCTCAACGAGGCGATCACCTCAATATGTTCATTAGGACTCAAACTCCCACGCCGTCGACAGATAGCCGCGAAGCTATTTGGTTTAGGCCTTGAGGCCGGTGATGACTCACTGCCAGTCGATCAGAAGCGAGAACTTCTCGGTCTTGTGCTATTTATTGGAGGCGAAGAGAGTTTGATTAAATATAGTGATCGCTATATTCAGACCTTTGAGAGTGCGTCGCTTCAAGAACTCGGGTTAGCTGATTTTCGACCCCTTTATTTAATTATAGCGGAAAGTAAAAATAGACTTTCGGATCAAATTTTGGAGAAAGCCTATCGTGCGATCAATATGACAGTTGCACAAGGGGGGGGATAACTGCAACTGAAACTGAATCAATCAGTTTGTTGCGCGAATATTTAGATGTTCGAAAAAGGCTGCTTAGAGGTGAAGCGACCCGCGCTGCGGAAGCTGTGAGGGATCTTCGCAAGCGACTTGACTCAGCTAAAGAGTTTAGTCTTCTATGGTTCCCTAGTGACTTCCTTATTCAGCTTCGAACTGCGCTTTTATCCCTGGCTCGGCCTGCAAAGCTGTTGACTGAGAAACGACCTGGGAGAAAAATTGGGCGAAATGAAGTAGTCAGGGTCTCTTATAATGGTGATCTCAAGGAGGGTAAGCATAAAAAATTCGAGGCAGATCTGGCGTCTGGATTATGTGTATTGGTAGATGATCCTGAAGATGATTTCATCGCAGCGCAGTCGATATAATCTATTTTTGGATGTGAAAATTCCGTCAAATTGGCCGTTATCGGTTGAATGTAAATAGCTCAACTGGGGAACTCATAGGCCTGCGTGTGGCTCACGGGCGCTGGTTGCTGCAGCACCGAACTCGGCATAGGTCGGGGTGAACCTGAGAGTCCATTGCCACTGTTTTGATAGTTTTCAGCGATTGCCAATAAGCGCTAGAGCCTGTTTTGACTAATATTTTCGCTGGTCGAAGTTCATGCGTGCGTTTCGGCCCACGTAAGGTCTGTCAGCGCACCACTCAGTTGCGCATGCACAAATCGGTAGTCCTGGGCAATTGCCTCGCACGGCACAGCGTTCTGCCCGTCCAGCAAGAGGGAGGACATTTCCCCCAGCAAGACCCGCAACGGCAACCCAGGCATGCGCAGCCAGGCGCGTCGGCCAAACGATGCGGCCAGGGCCCGCGCAAACGCCGCCTGTGTCACCGCCTCAGGCGCCACAGCATTCACGGGGCCTTGCAGGGTGTGGTGCGCCATCGCAAACCGCACCAGCCCCACCGCGTCAGCCAGATGAATCCATGGAGCAGGCTGGCGCCCATGGCCCAGCACAGCACCCAGGCCCAGGCGGGCGGCCAGCGCTTGCATCGGGTACGCGCCACCACCGTGCCCTAGCACCACCCCAAACCGCATGCGCACCACCCGCACGCCCAGCGCTTCTGCCCGCCGCGCCTCGTGCTCGATGGCGGCGCACAGGTCGGACTGGAACTCGCCCGGGCGGGGTGGGGCGGTTTCGTCCAAGGGCTCCATCGACGCATTGGGTGATGCGCCGTAGAAGCCCACGGCCGATGCGCTGACCAGTACACGCGGAGCCTTTTGCAGGCGGCGCATCAGGTGGACAAGGGCCACGGTGGTGTCCACCCGGCTGGCCAGCAACTGGCGTCTGCGCGCCTGGGTCCAGGGCATGCCCAGCACGCGGGCACCTGCCAGGTTGACCACTGCGTCGATGGTCGTTTCAGAGGGGATGGCGTCCAGGGTGTCCACCACCCACACTCCCGGGCCAAAGCTGGCACGGGCCTGCAGTGCGTCGCGCGTCAGCACGATCACCCGCTGGCCATCGCGCACCAGGTCTGCCACCAGGGCGCTGCCCACAAAGCCTGTAGCGCCGGTGACCAAAGTAGCTGGCTGGGGTGAGAGGCTGCTGGCAAGCGGAGCGCTAGTCTGAGCAGACGCAGCCACGCGGTACAGGTGCACCGTGGCGATCGTATTGCGCACGCTCCAGGCCCACACGCCCACCGCGTAGGCGGTGAACAGCCAAGACACCCAGCCGTGCGGGGCCAGCACCATGGCAGTCGGTTGCTGCAGCCAGCCCCACAGCACCGGCGCCACCAGGCCCAGGAACAGGCCGTAACTGATGGTCAGCAGCGTGTGCAGCAAGCGCTCAAACGGCGGCAGGCGGCGGGTGCGGTCTTCTTCCAAAAAGTCGGCCAGGGTAATGCCAAGCTCTATCACCAGCAGGGCAGCTAGCAGCGCGGCAAAGGCGCCGCGCCATTCAAACCAGGCCAGGCCGAAAAAGACGATGCCGTAGATGGCCTCGCGTGCGGCATGCAGTGCCAACTCGTAGCGCGCCGAGGTGCGCTGCGGCAGCCGGGCCTCCAGCTCGTGGTGCCACAGGTTGTCAAACGCGCCCATCACGGCCTGCACGGACAGCAGCAGAAAAATGGTGTTCATGGCATTCATGGTTTTGCCCTCAGTGAGAAGAAAAATGGGTAGGAGGTCAATCGGTGCGCTCATCGACCACGGGGTCGGTGAATACGCCAGACTGGTGGAAGGTTTCGCCCCACAGCGGGTGCACCATGCTCAGCGTGAAGCGGAACTGGCCTGCGCCCAGGTCGGTGTGGGCGACCCGGCAGGTGCCCGGAGCGAGCAGGGTGGGCACAGGGATGCGCAGGCGCCCCAGCACCCACCAGAAGCGGCGGCTGCGAAACACCAACGCGCCGTCTTCTTCGAGCACATCCAGCGACATGGCCAGGCCCCCATCAGTGCGCTCGAGCAAGCCGCCATCGGCGTCCAGCTCCTTGGTAGATCGCACAGTGCGCTCGGTACGTTGGCCGGTGTCTGTGTTGGCGTGAAAGCACCGCTCCCACACCACACCGCCGCGCCCGTTGTGGCTCACATGCACGGTGGCGGGCAGGGCGGTGGTGTGGAGGTGGGTCAGCGGGCCACCCCAAGGGCGGGTCAATGCGGCATAGACATGGCCGATCCGCGAGCAGCGCAGCTCCATCTGGCCGTGGTAGCTCACATCGGCGTGTGCCAGGCCAAAGCGGCGCTGCACGGCAGCGGGCAGGCGTGCCCAGGCTGCGGTCCCCACCAAGGCGCGCAAATCCAGATCGCGGGCTGGGCTTAACGCGGGTGCTTCGCTGTGGCGGGGCGCAGGGGTGAAAAGGGCAAACATGGCGGGCTCGGAAAGAGTGGCGGTTGCTCTGTCTATTGCGAAACCTGGGCCAGCCTCATCGTGCGCTGCAAGTGCTTGATTTCATTGAAATTCGCGGGCCGACCTGCATACTTGGTTTACAGTGCGCGCAGCCCCCACCGTTAACCCCAGGAACAGGTCTCCGCCATGTGCAACGTCTTTGCCCACCCTGTCTGCACATGCTGATCCACGCCGTCCTGGGGTTTTCGGTGCTCGAAACGCTGGTGCTGGCCGCCGTGCTGCTGGCGTGGGCAGACCGTGTGGCGGGTGCCCGGCTTTTGGCGGCTTTCTTGACCGGCATCTCGCTGTGGATGGTGGGCAACGAACTACCCAACTGGCTAGGCCCAGAGACCGAGCCTGTGGCCATGCGCTTGCTGGCGACGGCGCCATTTGCCTCTGCGCTGTTCTTTCATTTCTGCACGGTGTTTTGCCGTGTGGACTTGGGACGCTGGGGTGTTGCGGCAGCCTATGCGCTGGGCGGGTGCGCTACGGTGGTTTCCATGGTTTTGGTGCCAGGGCACTTGATCCATCACCGTGACATAGGCTGGATTGCGGTTGCAGACACCGTAGGCGCTGTGGCCAGCATGGCCTGGGTCATTCTGGGCATTGGAGGTGTGGCGGTGCTGGTGCATGCTTTGCTGCGTGCACGCCAGTCTGGCGACGGGCAAAAGTTTCGGCAAATTGCTGCGGTCACCGCATCGTGCCTGTGGGGCCTGCTGTGCCTGGCGGGCTACGGCATTGCGGTGCTGGATCTTCCGATCTATCCGTTTCCCTTGCTCGGCCTGCCACTGTACTCGTTGATTTTGGTCTACGGCATCTTGCGCTACGGCGTGTTTGTGGCCAATGCCTGGGCGCGCCGCGCCTTGGTGTGGGCGCTGCTGCTGGCGCTGGGGGCGGTGGTGCTGGCGCTCACGCCACTGCTGCCGTTTGAATCGCGCTGGCTGGGTGGGCTGGCGGTAGCGGCCAGTGTGCTGGCGCTCAACGGCCCGGTGCGCCGCGTGGCCGAGCGGCTGATCTACCCAGGGGGTGAGGTGTCGATTGCCGACCTGGGTGCGTGGCGCAGCGCGCTGCTGTCGGCGGAGACGCCCGAGGCCCTGGCGCAGCAGGCCGCCATGCTGCTGAGTGCGCGCATTGGCACGCAGGTGGAGGTGCAGATTGGCGCTCCGTCCGCATCAACAACACCCTCAACGTCATCAGCCCCATCAACGCCACCGGGGAGCACCCCGCAGCTGGTGTGCACCCCGGGCGAGCAAGGCTGGCAAACCACGCTGCAGGGCTGGGACGCTGCACCGCCCGGGCCGCGCCATGTGGCCGAACTGTTTGGTACGGTGGTGGCTGAAGCCGCTGCGCGCGTAGAGCAGGCCCAGCAGTTTGCCGCCCGCGAACGCGAGCGCCAGTTGCAAGCGCGGCTGGCCGAGCTGGGTGCGCTGGCCGCCACGGTGGCGCACGATATCCGCAACCCGCTCAACATCATCTCGATGGCCGTGGCCGTGGCCGCGGCGCCCGGCGAGACGCGGCGCGAGGTGGCCGACCAAGTGGCGCGCATTGCCAACCTGACGCACGACCTGCTGGACTTTGCCAAGCCCTGGAAGCTGGTGCCCCGTGAACTGGACCTGGCCGCCCATGTGCGCAACGCGGCCCTGCGCCTGCCGGAGGTGAGCCTGGGTGCGGGCCTGGCCCAGCCGCTGGTGCTGCAGGCCGACCCCCGGCGCGTGGACCAGGCGCTGACCAACTTGCTAGAGAACGCGCGCATCGCACTGGCGTCCGATGCCGGGTATACCGATGCCGGTGGCGGCGCAACAGCGGCAGCAACCCACAGCCCCGTGCACATCGACGCAGAAACCACCGACAACGCCGTGCTGCTGCACATCTGCGACGCCGGCCCCGGCGTGCCGGATGAAATCCGCAGCCGCCTATTCGAGCCCTTTGCATCGCGCAGCCCCGGTGGCACCGGGCTGGGCCTGGCCATCGTGGCCCGCATCATGGCCGCGCACGGTGGCTCGGTGGCGCTGACAGAGCGGCCGCCATGGAGCACCTGCTTCACGCTGCGCTTTCCTTTGACGACGACACAACGCCTGCCATGACCGCCAACACCACAGACAACGCCGCCGACGCCCCGCCGGATGCAGGGCAAGACGCCACGCCAGCAGGCGAGCCGCAGAACGGCCATGTGCTGCTGGTCGACGACGAGGCGGCTTTTCAGCGGCTGGGCGGTGCCTTTTTGCGCAACCTGGGCCACACCGTCACGCTGGCGGGCGATGGCGAGCAGGCCCTGGCGGCGTTTGCCAAACAGCAGCCTGAACTGGTGCTGCTGGACCTGGCCATGCCGCCGCACATGGACCCGGAGATCGGCCTGGAGCTGATTCCGCGTTTTGCGCGTGTGCCGGTGGTGGTGCTGACCGGCCACGGGGACCACGCGCTGGCCCTGCGCGCCACCGAGCTGGGCGCCTGGGACTTTCTGACCAAACCCATCGACCCCGACATGCTGCGGTTTGTGGTGGCACGCGGGCTGCGCAAGGCGAGGCTGGATGCCGAACTGGCAACCCTGCGCGCAGGGCAGTCGCTGGACGACCTGGGTATGGTGGGGCAGGCGGCGGCCACGGTGCAATTGCGCGCCCTGGTGCGCCGCGTGGCACCCACCCACGTCAGCGTGCTGGTGCTGGGCCCCACGGGCACCGGTAAAGAACTGGTGGCCCGCGCCTTGCACGCCTGCAGCGCCCGCAAGAGCGAGGCCTTTGTCGCCATCCACTGCGGCGCCCTGTCGGCCGAGCTGCTGGAGAGCGAGCTTTTCGGGCACATGAAGGGCAGCTTCACCGGGGCCTACCGCGACCAGCCCGGCCTGGTGGAGGCTGCACACGGCGGCACGCTGTTTCTGGACGAGGTGGGCGAAATGCCGCCGCCCATGCAGGTCAAGCTACTGCGCTTTTTGCAAGAGGGCACTTTTGTGCCCGTGGGCGGCCGTGTGCCCAAGCGCGCCGACACCCGTGTGGTGGCCGCCACCCACCGCGACCTGGAAGCGATGGTGCGCGAAGGCACGTTCCGCGAAGACCTGTTTTACCGCCTCAAGGGCGTGGTGCTGCGCACCCCGCCGCTGGCCGAGCGGCCCGCCGACATCCCGTTGCTTGCCACGCGCTTTTTGCACCGCGTGGCGCACCGCGCCAGCCTGTCGGCCAGCGCCCTGGCGTGGCTGATGGCGCGCGAGTGGCCGGGCAATGTGCGCGAGCTCAAGGCCGTGGTGGAGTCTGCCGGGGCACTGCTGATGCCTGGCCAGCGTGAGGTCGATGCCGAGCTGCTGCAACTGGCCAGCGGCGACCTACCCGACGCAAGCGACATTGCCCCCGCCCACCACGCCACACTTGGCACGCAGGGCAGCACCGGGCCACTGGACGCAGCCCTGATGGAGCTGGAAGTGCGCATGCTCCGCGACACGCTGGCGGCGGTGGCTGGCAATCAGTCGGAGGCCGCCCGGCGGCTGGGAATCTCGCGGGTGGGGCTGATCAAGAAGATGACGCGGTTGGGCTTGCGTTGAAGCGGTGGCTCAGGCAGATGGGGTGCCCGGCTTGGCTAACGGATGAACAGCACTCGGGGATGGACTCACTGCAGGCACCCCCCGCTTGCTGATCAACAACACCCCCGCCAACACCAGCGCCGCCCCCGCCATCTGCGGCCAGGACAAGGGCTCGTCCAGCAACCAGCAGCCAAAAAAGATCGTGAGCACCGGCCCCAGCGTGCCGATCAGCGCGGTTTTGGCGGCGCCAATGCGGCGGATGGCGGCCGAGGTCATGAACACGGGCAGCACGGTCGAGAAAAGGGCCATGCCCAACGCGTGCAGATAGACCGGGGTGGGCTGCACCAACGCGCCCACAGGCTGCGACACCCCAAAGTGCAGCAGCGTGGCACCCGTGGAGACCAACATGGCCAAGGCGGTGAAGTGCGCTGCGCCCAGCCTGCGGATGGCAGGCTCGCTGCCCGCCTGATAGAACGCGTAAGACACCGCTGAGCCGAACACAAAACCGGCCCCGATGAGCACGGCGCGCGTGTCCCCCGCAATGTGCAAGTCGTGCGCAAACGCCAGGCCAATGCCCGCATAGGACAGCAGCAGCGCCCCCAGCTCGCGCCGAGATGCCCGTTTGCCCATGAACAGCACGCCAATCAGGATGGTGAGGGTGGGGTAGGTGAACAGGATCAGCCGCTCCAGGCTGGCGGTGATGTACTGCAAGCCCATGAAGTCGAGGATGCTGGAGCCGTAGTACCCCAGCAAGCCCAGCGCGATGACCACCAACCAGTCGCGCCGAGGCAGCGGGGCCAGGGCGCGGCTGGCGCGCCAACCCACCCAGGCAAACACGGGCACGGAAAACGCCATGCGCAGGGCCAGCAGGGTGACCGAATCCACCGGCACGGCTTGCGGCACCGCGTAGGCCAGCTTCACAAAAATGGCTTTAAAGGAAAAGCCCAGGGCAGCCAAAACGGCCAGAACAATGCCGAGGCGTTCGGCGGACCAGTGTTTCCAGGGCATGGGAAGGGGCAGCGTCCAAAATGGGTAAGTGATGCGGACAGGGCGAACGCTTGCCGTGGCAAGGGTTCAACGATGGGCGATGATCCCTGAGGCGCACCGGCGGCACAATTGCCCATTCCCCAAGCATGCGTTCGTTAAATACGAACGCAGCGCACAGTCCGCCACCCCAGCCAGGAGCCCGTTTGTGAACTACGACCTTGTGGATTTGCGCCTGTTTGTGGCCATGGCCGAGGAGCGCAACCTCACACGCGGCGCCGCGCGGGCTTGCCTGGCCCCTTCGTCGGCCAGCCACCGGCTGCGGCGGCTGGAGGATGCCCTGAACACGCCGCTGTTTGAGCGCCAGACCCGGGGCCTGGCCCTCACGCCTGCGGGCGAGGCCCTGCTGCGCAACGCCCGCGAGGTGTTTGCGCGCATCGAGCAAATGCACGCCAACCTGCAGCCGTTTGCATCGGGCATTCGCGGCCATGTCAGCCTGTGGGCCAACACGCACGCCACGCACACCTTTTTGCCCGACGACCTGGCCGGTTTTTTGAAGCAGCACCCGCAGGTGAGCGTGACGCTGGAGGAGCGCACCAGCGCAGAAATTGTGGTGGCGGTGGCCGGTGGTGAGATCGAGGTGGGCGTGCTGGCAGACAGTGGCTCGGGCGCGGGGGTGGAACTGGTTCCGTACCGGCAGGACCGCCTGGTGCTCATCGTGCCTGCAGGCCATGGGCTGGCAGGGCGCTCGCAGGTGGGGTTTGCCGAGGTGATTGACCATGCCTTTGTCATGTTGCATGCGGGCTCTGCCATCCACACTTTCACGATGAACGCAGCAGCCGCACTGGGGCGCCACCTCGATGTGCGCATCCAGGTGCGCAGTTTTGAGGCCGTGTGCCGCATGGTCGGGGCAGGTGTGGGCATTGGCCTGGTGCCACGGGGTGCCGCCTTGCAGGTGGCAGGGTTGAGCGAGCCGCCCGTGGTGCTGGAAATGAACGAGCCCTGGGCACAGCGCGACCTGCAGATTTGCGTGCGCAAGGGCGCGGTGCTGTCCGGCTTTGCACAGGCGCTGGTGGCCCATTTGCGCCAGAGCGCGGCGTCTGCCAGCTGATCAGGCCATGGCGGTGCTGACCTTCACGCCGCCCGCCTGAAGCTTTTTGCGCAAGGGGGCTGGGGTGGAGGCGGGCACCACCAGGGCCGCAAGTTCGCTGAGGGGGGCAATAGTGAAAGTTGAAGCCGCACCCAGCTTGTCCGCAGAGGCCAGCACCACGGTCTCGGCCGCGCGCTCGTGCAGTGCCCGCTTGACTGCGGCCTCTTCAAAATCGCCCGTGGTCAGCCCCGCCTGGGCGTGCACACCAGTCACCCCCATGAGGTACAGATCCGCGCGAAGCCGGGCGGCGGCTTCCACCACGCTGGCGCCCACGTTCACCATGGAATGCCGAAACAGACGGCCGCCCAACACCAGCACCTCGATCTGCGCATGGCCAGTCAGTGCTACCGCAATGGTGGGGCTGTGGGTGACCACCGTGGCGCGCAGGGTGAGCGGCAGGTGCTGCACCACTTGCAGCGATGTGGTGCCTCCGTCCAGGATCACCACCTGGCCCGGCTGCACCAGCGCTGCGCCAGCGCGGCCCAGGGCCCGTTTTTCGTCGGGAGCCAAAACAGCGCGCACCTGCATATCACCGATGGCGGCAGAAGCGGGCAGCGCACCACCGTGCACGCGCTGCAGCTGGCCTTCGGCGGCCAGCTCGCGCAGATCGCGCCGTACCGTGTCTTCTGAGATGCCCAGCTCTTCGCTGAATGCCTTGGCCACGATCTGGCCCTCCTGCCGAAGGCGCTGGAGGATGAGTTGCTTGCGCTGGGTGGTGAGCATGGCGTGGTTTGTCTGAAAGGTTAGGCGCAGAAATGTGATTGCACGAATTTAATTGAAAGTGCATGATATTGCACAAATCAACCTTTTGACAATCCAATGCCTGACACCGATGCACCCGATCGCCCACTGCTGGTCCTGATTGCGGGCCCCTACCTGTCGGGCACCGACGGCGATCCCACCAAAATCGCAGCCAACCGTGCGCGGCTGGAGGCTGCGGCACTGCCCATCTACGAGCGAGGCCATCTCCCGTTGTTGGGCGAATGGCTGGCGTTGCCCATCATCCATGCGGCGGGTGGGCGCGAGCCCGGCGATGCGGTGTTCCGTGCCTACCAGTACCCGGTGGCTGAGCGGCTGCTGGCGCGCTGCGACGCAGTGTTGCGCTTGCCCGGCGCATCGCGTGGTGCGGACATGGATGTGGCCCGGGCGCAGGTGCGGGGCCTGCCGGTGTACCACCACATCGACGAATTGCCGGTGCGGGCGGCGAGCCACGAAGGGGCTGCCGCATGAGCCGCCCCTCACCCGCCCCCATCAACGCCCAGGCCGAGCATGTGCGCCTGCTGGACGTGCAGTTGCTGTCGAACGACTGGTATGTGCTGCGCAAGGTCACGTTCGAGTTGCAACGCCGCGACGGCCAGTGGCAGCGCCTGAGCCGTGAGGCCTACGACCGGGGCAACGGCGCCACGTTGCTGCTGTTCAATCCACGGCGCGGCACGGTGGTGCTCACGCGGCAGTTCCGCCTGCCAGCGTTCCTCAACGGCTGCGCCGATGGCCATCTGCTGGAAGCCTGCGCCGGCCTGCTCGATGGCGACGACCCGGAGACCTGCATCCGCCGCGAAGCCGAAGAAGAAACCGGCTACCGCATCCGCGCCCCCCGCAAGGTGTTTGAGGCCTACATGAGCCCTGGCTCCGTCACCGAAAAGCTGCACTTCTTTGTGGCCGACTACGAAGCGGCAGACCGTGTTCAAGAGGGCGGGGGGTTGGCGCACGAAGGCGAAGACATCGAGGTGGTCGAGATGGCGCTGAGCGAAGCGCTGGCGGGCATCCGTGCAGGCACCATTGAGGACGGCAAAACCATCATGTTGCTGCAGCATGTGGCGCTGGAGGCATTGCAGGGCGGGCACTGACGAACTGACGCGGCTGGAAGCTGCAAAGAGGCAAAGAACAAGTAAGCTTCAGAGCCCTCGAATCCCTCCGCTCCCAGCGACACACACCGGCAGCCTTTGCCGTGCCAGTCCTGCAGCGGCAGCCAGTTTTTGGGGCACCTACGCCCCTACTGCCAGAAGCCATACCGAATGCAAGCCCTGCTCGACGCCATCGCCTCCATGCCCCTGCCCACCGATGTGCAACGCATCTTTCACGGCCGTGGGGGCCGCTACCCAGGCTGCGAGCAGTGGACGCTGGATGCCTATCCACCCGTCTTTGTGCTCACCAGCTTTCTGCCTGCAGGCGACGAAACCGAGGGGCAACTGGCGGCCATCGGCGCGGCTCTGGCGGAACGCTGGAATTCCATCGCCCCAGGCCAGCCGCTGAACTGGGTGTTTCAGTGCCGCAACGAAGCGCTGCGCACCCAGGGCCGCACCGAAACGCGGCTGATGCAAGGCGAGGTGCCTGACCCGCACACCGTGACCGAGCAGGGCGCTCGCTTCAAAACCCATGTGCTGCGCGGCCAGAACCATGGCCTGTTCCTGGACATGGCCGAAGGCCGCCGCTGGGTGCGCAACTATGCCGAGGCCCGCAGGCAAGACCGCTATGGTCTGAAGGTGCTCAACCTGTTTGCCTACACCTGCGCCTTTTCAGTGGTGGCGCTGCAGGGCGGGGCCAAGCAGGTGGTCAACGTGGACATGAGCCATGGCGCCATGGGCATTGGCCAGCAAAACCATCAGCTCAACGGCATCACCACCGGGGCCAGCTTTTTGGCGCACGACATTTTCAGCAGCTGGGGCAAGATCACCCGCAGCGGGCCGTATGGGCTGGTCATCGTGGACCCGCCCAGCTACCAAAAAGGCAGCTTCGTGGCCACCAAAGACTATGCCCGCCTCATGCGGCGCCTGCCCGATTTGCTGGCACCAGGCGGCCATGCCTTGCTGTGCCTGAACGCACCCGAGCTGGGCGTGGACTTTTTGCAAAACCAGATGCAGGAATTCGCACCCGAGCTGAAGTTTTTGGAGCGCGTGGCCAACCCTGCCGTGTTTGCCGATGTGGACGAGGGCAGGGCACTGAAGGTGTTGGTGTACCAGGCCGGGTAGCGCTGAATCGGTGCTCAATCAGCGCCGCAACAGCGTGTGCAGCCCCGCCGCAACGCTCAGCGGGCCAGCAGTTGCGCCACGGCCGCCCACTCGCCAGGCTCCACCGGTGTGATGGACAAGCGGCTGCCCTTTTGCAGCACCCGCATGCTGGCCAGCGCCGGGGTGCTGCGCAGCTCGGCCAGGCTGACGAGGCGTGTTTTGCGCAGGGCCTGCACGTCCAGCAGCAGCCAGCGGGGGGCGTCGGCGGGAGACTTAGGGTCGAAATACGGTGAGGTCGGGTCGAACTGCGTCGGGTCGGCCCGGGTGCCGCTGGCCACACGGGCCAGGCCTGCAATGCCGGGCTCGGGGCAACTGGAGTGGTAGAACAGCACGCCGTCGCCCACTTGCATGCCATCGCGCATGAAGTTGCGCGCCTGGTAGTTGCGCACGCCCGTCCAGGGCACGGTGGCGCCAGGGGCGGCCAAGGCGTCGTCAATGGAGCACTCTTCGGGCTCGGACTTCATGAGCCAGTAGCGGGGCGTAGGAGCCTGGGTGGAGGTGGTCATGGGGCTGGCGGGCAGGATTGACAGGGTGTTTGTGCTATTTATTTGATAGCTTTTGGCGCTTATTCCGTAAGCGCCATGTGCCATTTTGACTTGAATTGCCGACGGGAAGTTAGACTGATTCCACACCACAAAGAGTGCAGGGGTTTGGGTCTTGGAACCGGTTCTAAATCAGGCGCCCACACCGTGCACCACAACATTTGCGAGGGGATGGGCATGCATTCACCACGGTGGACATGTGAGAGAGCGGGCATGGTGCCCAGAGCTTTGCCTTGTGCGGCATGGGCCGCCGCAGCCGCCGCTGCAGGCGCCCCAGGCGTGGCCATCCCATGACATCCCCAACCCAACCCCGGGCGCGCAGCGCCCAGCCGTGGCTTGAGCGCAAAGCATGGGCCACCAACCGCATCCGCTCGCACAAGCGGTGGGAAGTCATCATCCTGTGGGGCTTCGCCGTGGCCTGGAGCCTGCTGGCCACGCCCCTGGCCTATGTGCAGATTCCACGGGCTCTGGCACGGGGCGAGACACTGGTGGCCGGGATCATCGGGGTCATGCTGCTGGTGGCCGTGGGCTTGCTTGTGGGGGCGGTGCGCACCACGCGGGACGCACGCCGCTTTGGCGATGTGGCGCTGCAGCTGGACCCTTTCCCTGGCAGCATTGGCGGCCACTTTGGCGCCAGCACGGTGCTGCCTGTTGCCTACCGGCCAGGGCTGCAGTTTGTGGCCACGCTGGCGTGCCTGCACCACAGCACCCGCCGCACCACCGGCGGCGACACTGAGGCCCGCGAGAGCGTGCTGTGGCAGGGCGATGGCATGGCCCAAGTGCAGCCGCAGGGCGATGGCATCCGGCTGAGCTTTCGGCTGGATGTGCCCAAAGGCTTGCCTGAATCCGAGCCCACGGAGGGCGACCACCATGCCTGGTGCCTGACCCTGGAAAGCCGCAGCGACCCACCGCTGGCGTTTGAGCGGCACTTTGATGTGCCCGTCTACGCCACGGGCGAGGCATCGCAACATCTGGTGTTGGACGCAGCCCAGCACCCTGCGGCGGTCCAGTCGCGCAAGGCGCAGCTGGACGAGGTGGCCCACCTGCAGCACACGCCCGGCGGGGTGGAACTGTATTTGCCCTATGGCCGAACCTGGCAGCAACACCTGGCGTGGCTGGTGTTTGGTTTGAGCTTTGGCAGCTTTGGCGTGTTTGCAGGCCGCATGGGGGCCCCGCTGATATTTCCCCTGGTGTTTGGCGGCCTGGGCGGGGGTTTTGCCGCGTGGGCCTTTTTTGCGCTGAGCAACAGCCTGAAGGTGCAGTTCAGCCCCCAGGGCCTGCGCACCGAGCGGCGCTTGCTGGGCTTCATTTTTGCCTGGCACCAGGTGCCCCGCAGCGATTTACGGGGGCTGCAACTGGTGCAGAGCTACACCTCGCAAACCGGCACGCGGCACACGGTGTGGTTTCGGATTCGGGTGGCGCTGAAGAACGGCAAGACCATCACCGTGGCCGACAGCCTGCGGGGCAGGGCGGTGGCCGACCAGATGCTGCAGGCGCTGGCCAAAGCCACCGGGCTGCCCGCACGATCGGTCTGAAAGCAGCCCAGCGTCCATACCACCTCGATGCCTCGTTCATCCACACCGTCCGCCCCTCCGTCCTCCGCCCGCGCAAGCCCATGGCGCCCGGGGCCTGGGGCATCGCCGCTCACGCTCAGCCTGGCGGCATTGTTCATCCTGCCCTTTGTCGTGATCGGGCTGAGCATGCTGCTGTTTGGCACAGGGGCCACCGTGGTGGACTGGGCCCGCGCCCAGTCATGGCGGGCCACACCGGCAGTCGTGGAATCAGCCGCCACCCTGTGGGAGCCTTACCCCAAAGGCCGTGGAGGCTACCGTGTAGAGGTGAGTTACCGCTACGAAGTAGAGGGCAAGGCATACCAGGGGCACCGGGCTTCATTTCACAGTGGTTCGGACACGGTGTTCCAAAAACAGCTGGGCGATGGGCTGGAGGCCGCCCAACGCTCGGGCACCCCGGTGCAGGTGTGGGTCAATCCTGCACAGCCCTCCGAGTCGGTCGCAGACCGCAGTCTGAGCCTTGAATCGCTAGCGCTGAGTGCGGTGATTGGGCTCGGCTTCACGGGCGTGGGATTGGGCTTTTGGTGGGTGCTGCTGCTCAGTTGGAGCAGCCTGCGCCTGGCGCGCAAGGCCGCAGACGCCGACCCTGGGCAGAGCGCAGAACGCCAAGGCCCCGCCAGCCACCGAAAGCCCCTTTGATGAAAAAACGCGCCACTGCTGCCGACAAAAAGCAAACGCTGCTTGGGCTGGTCATGCTGGCCGTGCTGGCTGTGCCGTTTGCCGCCGCAGGCCTGGGCATCCTGCTCTTCATGACCGCGCCCATGGTGTACGACTGGGCGCGCATGCAAACGTGGCACAGCGTACCGGCCCAAGTGGATTCGGCCACGCTCCAAAGCCACAAGCCCAGCAAAGGCGGCACCACCTACCGCGTATCTACCCACTACCGCTATCAGGTGGCCGGGGTGGAATACACCGGAGACCGCGCCTCCATCACCACGCGCGCAGACAACATTGGCAGCTTTCAAGAGCGACTGGGGCACAGATTGCAGAGCGCTGAACGCACGGGCGAGCCGGTGCCAGTGTGGGTCAACCCTGCACAGCCCGCCGAATCGGTCGTGGACCGCAGCCTGCGCCCCGGGCTGCTGGCCTTGCAGTTGGGGCTGGCCCTGGTGTTTGGAGCCTTTGGGGGCAGCATGGTGTTTTGGGTGGCGCGCACGCTGCTGCGCAGGCGGCAGCAATCCGCCCACGCATAAAGCGATGCAATGTGGTGTGGGCGGTGTGGGCGGGGCCGCACCGCAGCCCCCAGGCGCTCAAGCCTTGGCCGACTGGCTGGCCTGGTCCAGTGCAATGCTCTTGTACAGCGCCACCAGCAGGTCAGACTGCGTGACCATGCCCACCACCTTGCGCCGCGCGTCAATCACCGGCACATGGGGCAGGGCGCGCTGCGAGATCTGGCGGATCAGCTCAGACAGCGGTGTTTGTGGTGTGGCGGTAAAAACCTCCGGGCTCATGATCTGGCCCACCACCTCGGGCTTGTCGGCATAAGGCCCCGAGGTGCGCTTGAGCAGCGCCTGCACCAGCGTTGCCAGGTCTTTAGGCGTGGCCTGGGCATCGATCTGGCGCAGAAAGTCTGCCACCGTCACGATGCCGATCAGGCGGTCAAACCGGTCGATCACCGGCAACGACTTGATCTTGTGCTTGCGCAGCAGCTGCCAAGCCACGGCCAGGTCGGTGTCAAAGTGGGCGGTGATGACATCGCGCGACATGATGTCCGCGCAGGTCAGCCCCACATGGCGCCCAAACGCATGGTCAACGGCCAGGTTGTAAATCTCGACCAGCTCATCTTCCTGCACGTCCACAAAGGTGTTGAGCGTTTTGACGGCGCTCTCCAGGTCAGTATGGGTCAGCCCCATGCGCTCTATGGGCGCCCGGTCTTGCGTGCGGTGGCCCAGGCCAGGCGGTGTGCTGCTGTGCGGGTAGCGGCGGCGCAAAACCCATCGGTTGATCAGCAAGGTGGCCACCAGCAAGGCCACAGCGTTGATGCCAATCAGCTCGCCCACGGCCAGCATTTGCGCGGGGGTGTAAGGCCCGTTGAGCACCAGTAACAAGGCCAGCGCGCCCCCCGGCGGGTGCACGCAATTGAGCCGGGCCATGAGCCAGATGCACAGCGCTACCGCCAGGGCCGCGGCCCACGCGGGCTGCGCCACCCAGTGCGAGCAGGCCAGCCCCACCAGCGTGGCCACCAGGTAGCTGCCCAGCAAAGGCCAGGGCTGCGCCACCGGGCTGTGAAACTGCACAAACAAGATCACCACACTGGCCCCCACGGGGGCCAGCAGCCAATGGGCATCCAGCGGCAGGCTGCGCAGCAGCAGCCCACAGGCTGCCAGACACAGCAGTGCCCCCAGGCTGGCTTTCCAGCGTTCGCTGCGCGATAGGGACAGGGTGTTGCTGAGCACCCTGGAGTGAAACCAGGCGCTTATTCTTTTGGGCACGTGAAAGGGTCCGTGGCGTGGGCCGTCTATGACCCGTGTTTGGCCCGTCTAGGGCTGGCAGATTTGCACCAAAACTGTGCAGCCGCACATCCTAGCGATCAGGCCACGGCACCGTGGCTTTGGGGTTACCCGGGTTGCGTCCAAGTCACTATCAAATCAATAGCTGTTAGCGCTTTATTCATAAGCGCCAGAGCCTCAAAACACCCATAAATCACCTCATTTTCAGGGGCTGGCACGCCAAACGAAAAGAAGAAACCTCGCCCCTGCTTGACATTGAAGTCACTTCAAGGTTTCCAATAGACTGCATACAACGCCGTCACACCATGAAGTCCACCGAAGCCCTCCACACCCACGCCACTGCACACAGCTGCTGCGGCGACCACCACTGCACCCCCACCCAGCCAGGCAACGCACCACCGGCTGTGCAAGCCACCCAAGGCACGGTGTTTCGCATCGCCGCCATGGACTGCGCTGCCGAAGAAAGCGAAATCCGGCGCGCGCTGGCCTCCATCCCCGGCATACGCGGCTTGGGGTTTCAGCTGGGTGCGCGCACTTTGACGATTGACGCACCGGCCGATGCCATCCCGGCCGCGGTGGCAGCTATCCGCAAGGCGGGCTTTGACCCGCAGCCCATTGGCACAGACGATGCAGGGGCGCAGCCCCATGGCGCCACCGAAGGCCTGTGGCGCATGGCGCTGGCGCTGGGCTTGGCGATTGCGGCAGAGGCCCTGTCATTCTTCTCCCCCGACACCACCGTGTTCAAAGGCCTGGGCATGGCACTGGCGGCTGGCGCCATCGGGCTGGCGGGTTTCTCCACCTACCGCAAGGGCCTGGCCGCGTTGATGCAGGCGCGCCTGAACATCAACGCCCTGATGACCGTAGCCGTCACCGGCGCCTTCCTCATTGGCCAGTGGCCCGAGGCTGCCATGGTGATGGCCTTGTATGCCATCGCTGAATTGATTGAGGGCCGAGCGGTGGACCGCGCCCGCAACGCCATCAAGAGCCTGCTGGCCCTGACCCCAGACACCGCCGAAGTGCGCCAAAGCGACGGCAGCTGGGCTTTGCAGCCCGCCGCCGACGTGCCCGTGGCAGCCACCGTGCGCGTCAAGCCCGGTGCACGCATCCCGCTCGATGGGGCGGTGACCAGCGGCACCAGCGCCGTCAACCAAGCCCCTGTCACAGGGGAGAGCATTCCGGTGGACAAGGCCCAGGGCGACCTGGTGTTTGCGGGCACCATCAATGAAACCGGCACCCTCGAAATCGCCGTGACGGCGGCTGCCAACAACACCACCCTGGCGCGCATCATCCAGTCGGTGGAGCAGGCCCAAGGCTCACGGGCCCCCACTCAGCAGTTTGTGGACCGGTTCGCTGCGGTGTACACCCCAGCCGTATTTGCCATGGCCTTGCTGGTGGCCGTGCTCACCCCGGTATTGCTGGACTTCACCTGGACGCAGGCGCTGTACAAGGCGCTGGTGCTGCTGGTCATTGCCTGCCCCTGCGCGCTGGTGATTGCAACCCCCGTCACCGTGGTCAGCGGCCTGGCCGCCGCCGCACGCCGGGGCATCCTCATCAAGGGCGGTGTGTACCTGGAAGACGCCTACAAACTCAAAGCCATCGCGCTGGACAAGACCGGCACCATCACCGAAGGCAAGCCCAAGCTCGTCGCCCAAGAGGTGCTGAGCACCCAGCAGCCCGCAGCCGCCGTGCTGGCGTGGGCCGCAGACTTGGCCGGGCATTCCGACCACCCCGTCTCCAAAGCCATCGCCCAGGGCCTGCCCAACGGGCCCGGCGGCGTGAGCCACTTCAAGGCCCTACCGGGTCGAGGGGTGGAGGCACAACTGGCCCAGCTGCAAGGCCAGACGCTGTGGCTTGGCAACCACCGTTTGGTGGAAGAGCGGGGGCTGTGCTCTGCGGCCCTGGAGGAGCTGCTGGCCGCGCACGAGGCCCAGGGCCGCACCGTCACGCTGCTGGCCAATGCACACGAGGTGCTGGCGCTGTTTGCCGTGGCCGACACGATCAAGGACAGCTCCCGTGAGGCCATAGCGCAGTTGCACGCGCTGGGCGTGGCCTCGGTCATGCTGACGGGCGACAACCTGTCCACCGCCCAGGCCATCGCCCGGCAAGCGGGCATCGACATGGCGCAAGGCAACCTGTTACCCGAGGACAAGCTCGCCGCCATCGAGCGCATGCAGGTTGACCTGGGCCCCACCGCCATGGTGGGCGATGGCATCAACGACGCCCCCGCTTTGGCGCGCGCGCACATTGGCATTGCCATGGGTGCCGCTGGCACGGACACGGCCATGGAGGCCGCCGACATCGTCATCATGAACGACGACCTGCGCCGCATCCCCGAGGTCATCCGCCTATCGCGCCGCACGCGCAATGTGCTGTGGCAAAACATCGTGTTTGCGCTCGGCATCAAGGGGGCCTTTTTGGCCATGGCGGTGTTGGGCAATGCCTCGATGTGGATGGCGGTGTTTGCCGACATGGGGGCCAGCCTGCTGGTGGTGGCCAATGGCCTGCGCTTGTTGCGCGGTGTGGCCGCTGAGCGCACTGAACGCGAAGAAAGGGGCTGAGAGCTGGCCTGCATCGCCTCATGGGTGGCCCAGGGGGTTATTGGCCTTGTCGCTTGCACCCTTCCTGCACCGCAAATGCTAGCAAAAGCATAGCTTCTAGCGCTTATTCAGAGAGCGCTAGAGGCAAAAAACACTCAAACTTCAGGCGGCTGCAGCGGCCGGGGCCGCCGCTTGCCGGTGCCACCCCAGCGCAAGGCATCTTCGCCAGGAATGGCCAGCGGGTTGTTGGCTGGCTCGGTCAAAGGGGCCAGCAGGGCGCGCAGGTCTGCCTCGCTGAACTTCACCGCGCCCTCTGCGTCGTGGCCCAGCACGCCTTGGGCCAGCGCGGCTTTGCGGGCCTGCAGCTCCAGCATGCGTTCTTCGATGCTGCCTTCCACCACCAGCTTGTAGACGAACACCGGCTGGTCTTGCCCGATGCGGTGGGCGCGGGCGGTGGCCTGTTCTTCCACAGCAGGGTTCCACCACGGGTCGAGGTGGATCACGGTGTCGGCGGCGGTGAGGTTCAGGCCCACGCCCCCGGCCTTGAGGCTGACCAGCAGGATGGGCGCGCTGGCTTCGTCCTGAGCCTGAAAACTCTTGACCACTGCACCGCGCTGGCCCGGCGGTGTCTGGCCCGTGAGCGTGAGGTAGGGCAGGGCCTGGGTGTCGAGTTGCTCTGCCGCCAGCGTGAGCATTTCAGTGAATTGCGAGAACACCAGCACGCGGCGGCCTTCATCGACCAGGGCGGGTAGCAGGTCAGCCAGCAGTTCGAGCTTGGCGCGCTCGATCGTCTGCGCGGTCCTTTTTGCCGCCGGGCCGCCCCAAGGCAAAAAAGCGTCCCCCTCGGGGGGCAGCGACCCGCGCAGCGGCGGAGCGTGGGGGCCTTGTTTTATGCCCTTGACCAATCGTGGATCGCAGCAGACTTGGCGCAGCTTGAGCAACGCGTCCAGGATGGCGATTTGCGAGCCTTCAAAGCCCTGGCGCTCCAGTGCGCGGCGCACCTGCTTGTCGGCGGTGGTGCGCACGGCCTCGTACAGCTCGCGCTGCTTACCTTGCAACTGCACGCGCAGGATCGTCTCGGTGCGCGGCGGCAGTTCGGTGGCCACGTCCTGCTTGCGGCGGCGCAGGATGAACGGGCGCACGCGCTGTGACAGCAGCTGGGCGCGCAGGGTTTCGCCGTTTTCCTCAATGGGCTTGCGCCAGCGGGCGTTGAAGCTACGCACATCGCCCAGAAAGCCGGGCATCAAAAAGTCAAACTGCGCCCACAGCTCGCCCAGGTGGTTTTCGAGCGGCGTGCCCGTCAGGCACAGCAGGTGCGGGGCCTGCAGCTTGCGCAAGGCGCGGGCGCTGCGGCTGCCTGCGTTTTTCACCATCTGGGCTTCGTCCAGGATTAGTAGATGAAACGGCTGCGCAGCCAGTGCCTCCACATCGCGCCACAGCAGGGGGTAGGTGGTCAGCACGAGGTCATGCTCGCCCACCTGCAGGTAGCGCTCGCCCCGGCGGGCCCCGTGCAGCACCAGCACGCGCAGGCCGGGGGCCATGCGGGCGGCTTCGGCCTGCCAGTTGAACAGCAGCGAGGTCGGCACCACCACCAGCGCGGGCCGGGCCAGGCGAGCGGCTTCCTTTTCAGCCAGCACATGGGCCAGGGCCTGGGCGGTTTTGCCCAGGCCCATGTCGTCGGCCAGGATGCCGCCCAGGCCTTGTTCGCGCAGGTATTGCAGCCAGGCCAGGCCCTCCAATTGGTACGGGCGCAGTTGCACTTGCAGCCCCTGCGGTGCGGCCACAGGCCGGGGCGTGCCGATGCGGCGCAGGCGCTGGGCCAGGTGGGCCAGGCCTGCATCGCCCTGCAGTTGCCAGTCGTTGCTCCAGCCGTTCACGGTGCCTACGCGGTGGGCCTGCACCAGCCCGGCACGCAGGGCCTCGATGCGACGGGCCTCCCAGGCGCCCAGGTGCAGCGGGTCGCCGTCCTTGCGCTGGTTGCGGGTGGGGTCTGTAAGCAGGTCGACCATGGCGCCCACAATGGCCTTGAGTGGCCCGGCCGGTGCCTCAATGCGTTTGCCGCCCGGGGCGCGCAGTTTGATGATGGCCAGGTCGTCAATGGCGGCCATTTGCTGGGCGTTGAGCCAGCGCGCATCGCGGCGCAGCAGGTCGGCCAGCAGCGGGGCGAGGTCCAGGGTTTGGCCGTCAATCTCAATGCCCAGCGTCAGCAGCCAGGCACCTTCGCGCTCGGGCAGCATGAGCTTTTGCACGGGGCGTTCGCGCAAACCCAACTGGCCGTCCACTTCCTTGCCCAGCAGCTCGCCCGTGTCGGGTGCGATGTGCAGCTTCCAGCGCAGCACGGGCACGCTTTCGTGCGCAAAGCCGGGCCGCACCACCACGCTCCACCCCTCAGCGCGCAGCTGGGGAATCTGCTCGGCCCAGAAGTCGCCAAAGTGCGCTTCTTGCGGCAGCGTCCACACGGGGCCCAAGGTGCTGGCGGCTGCGCGGTGGCGCCACTGCAGTTTGTGGACATCCACGGGGGTCAGGCCCAGGTCCCACACGCGGTCCATGGCGTCGGATTCAGCCGCCAGGTTGCGCTGCATGCGCACCACAGGGCCGCCGGTGTCAAACAGGTCCTGCACGGGGGCAGGGCGGGCGTTCAGGATCGAGGTAGGCGCAGGCGCCTGCCAGGTGGCGCCGCCGTCAGTGCGGTAGGTCCAGTCGATCTGTACCAGTGTCACGCTGTCGCCGCGCGGGCCCAGCTTGCCCTGCGGTTGCAGGCCCAGCAGGCCATCGCCCCGGCCCAACGTCATCAGGGTGATGCGGGGGGTGAAATGGCCTGGGGCAATGCCCGTGTCGGCGTTTTTGGGCTTGGCCGCAGCTGGGGCGCTGGGCCGTGGCCCGGGCTGCGCCGCGTGGGCATCGCCACGCAGCAGGGCCATCACGAGGGCGGCCTCGGCGTCGCTCAGCGGCGCCAGGGCTTGCAGCTGGGCGCTGCTGGCCTGGTTGCGCAGGGCGTGTACCCACGCCTGCACAAGGGCAGCGCGGTCAGACCTGGGTGGAATGGGCTCTGCAGAGTGGGCGCCGGGGGCAGACATAGGCTGCTGATTGTGCCGTGCTGGCCAGAGGCCTAGCACCGGCGCCCAGAACCAGACTCAAAACTCCCAGGCCATGCCCAACTGGCTGAAGGTGCGGCCATTGCCCCGGCCCACTGCGGCAGAGACCTTGAGCCCATCGGCCACTTCATAGCGCAGGCCCACGGCCTTGTCGGGGCGGCTGTGCCGCTCGCCAAACACCTCAGAGGTGAACTGCAGCCGCTGCGCCAAGGGCAGCTCGTACCCCACAGCCCAGGTGGCCGCATTGTTGCGCGCGCCATCCACCTTGGTGGATTTGCGCCCCGCGTTGAGGTGCAGCACCTGCTCGTTCGCAAAGCGGTAGGTCGCCAAACCGGTGAGCGCGTATTCGCGGTGGGTCAAACGCACGGGGGTGGCTGGATCGCGCACACGGGTGTGCCCCACATCCAGCCGCGCCCCCAGGGACCAACCCGTTTCGTTTTGCCACGGCACCCATTTCAGCCCCAGCCCACGCCCTTTCAGCGTGGTCGATGGTGCGGTGCTGCGGTCTGTGGCCCGTGCCAGCGAGACTTCCATCTCCAGGTTGGGCAAAACCCCTGCGCCCCACAGCAACTCGCCCCCCGGGTTTTGCCATCGCGGCCGATGACAGTCTCCAGCTTCATCGTGCCTTGGCCCAGGGTGCCGGCATCGTCGGTGTGCATCGGTGCCTCGGCATGTGCGGCCAGGGCGCTTGCCAGGCCCAAGAGCGCTGCGCACAAGCGCACCGTGCCTACGGGGTGAGGGGTTTGAAGTTGGGTTCTCATCGGGGGTCTCTCTCTCGGGGTCATTTTTATGGGGTGGCTCTTTGGCCTTGCGGGGCCAAAGGGCCCTGCACCGGATCTGGCCAGCAAAGCTCAATACAAAAGCCTTGGGCACAGTCGGGTAGGGAAGTATGCCCGCCATGTGCGCGGACCACCAGATCGGTCAAAACCAAGCCCAGCCCACGCATGGCACTGCCCTCTGCGTAAGCTTGCTGCCGCAGCGCCTGCTGCAGATCCGACTTGGTTTGCGGGGGGCAGCCGTCGCCGTCATCCTGCAGGCGCAAAACCGTCTCTGCGCCCCGGCTCCATGCCGTGACTGAAACGGTGCGGGCGTGGAAACGCTGGGCGTTGTCCAGCAGGTTCAACAAAGCGGCCGCAAGCAGATCGGGATCGGCAAAGAGAGGCCCTTGCGCTTGGATCTCGATGTTCAAGTCGTGGAACGAGAGCGATCGGATAAATGGTTCCAGCTCAATCGGTTGGCGCTTGGGCTCGATGCCGCTGCGAAACATCATCAGCAACGCCTGCATCACGCGCCCCAGGCGCCCAGCGGCCTCGCGGGCTCGCACCAGCCGGGGGCGAATGGCTTCGGGTGCCTCCTTGATGGCCAGGGCCAGTTGCACATCAATACCTGCCACAGGCGTGCGCAAGGCATGTGCAGCATGGGCGGTGAAGGCACGCTCGCTCACAACACGCCGGGCCAGCCGCTGCCCCAGCTCAGTCACCGAAGCTTCGATAGGCACCAGCTCCGCCCTGGGCTCAGCCCGGGGTGTCGTCTCGGGGCGCAGGGGGTCGTAGCGTTGCACGTCTTGGCTCAAGGCCCCCAGCGGGCTGAGTTCCTGGCGGATGCGCCAGCTCATCCACAACGCAGAGAGCAGCCCCAACGAAAGGGCTGCGCCCAGCGTGTAGAGCACCACCTCGCTGCGTGCCTCATCGCGCTCATTGCGGCTTTGTGCCACCACCAAATAGTGCGTTGCCTGTGGGCTCAAGGGCAAGGCAAAGGCGCGCCACTGACCATCGGCAGTCCAGAGGGCTTTGGTGTCGGCCTTCGCCAGCAAAGGCTGTGCAGGTGCCTTGTGGGAGCGCTGCCGCACCTCGAACGTCACTGCGTCGATCACTTGCCAGACCAAGTGCTCCTCGTACCCAAAGTGCGGGCCTGCAGTGGCGTTCAATGGGCCACCTGCCGATTCGGCGGGCTGGGCTGCCAACACCCCATGAAAAATCTCGGCAGTCTCGCGCAGCTCCTGGTCCATCAGCTCACCCATCTCATGGGCCATCACCAGCCAGACGACCAGTGTGGTCAGCAAACCAAAAGCAATGGCGGTCCACAGGAGCGATTGCGTCAATCGGCCACGAATGGACGGAGGATGGGCCGCGCGCAGGCCATCAGCCAATGGCATGGGGTGCCTCTATCCGGTAACCCAAGCCACGCACTGTCTGAATCAGACCTTTGCCCAGTTTGCTGCGCAGGTGAAAAACGTGTACCTGTAGGGCGTTGCTGCTGAGTTCACTGTCCAGCCCTAGCACCAGCGCCTCCAGGTCGGCGGCTGAAACGGTGCGCCCTGCGCGCAGCACCAAGGCCTCCAGCACCGCCCATTCGCGGGCCGTCAGCTCCACCCGCTGGCCGTGCAGGCGCACGGTCTTGTCGGCCAAAGCCACGTCCACGGCTCCAAACGTCTTGCAAGGGGTGCCACCCGCCATGCGCCGGAACAGGGCGCGCAGGCGGGCGCACAGTTCTTCAGGGGCAAAGGGCTTGACCAGGAAATCATCTGCCCCGCTGTCCAGGCCGTGAATGCGGTCGCTGAGCAAATCCCGCGCGGTAAGCACCAGCGCCGGGGTCTTGGCCCCTTTGGAGCGCAGGCCCCGCAGCCAGTCCAGGGCGGATCCGTCGGGCAAATTCCAGTCGAGCAGCCACGCGTCGTAAGGATCGGAGGCCAACACCCGGGTTTGTGCCAGCGTGGAGCACCAGTCCACCAGGTAACCGTCCTGCTCAAGATAGTCCCGCAGGCCTTCGCCCAACGTCAGGTCGTCTTCCAACAACAGCAGTCGCACCTGGGGCCTTCGTCTCAATAACGCTGCTTCACACCCGTGACCATCGCACGCACCAGGCGCACGCGCTCAAGCCACCCCATGGCAATGGCCGCCACCGCGTGCAATCCTGCAGCCCAAAGCAGCGCTTGCGCCAAGCTCTCGTGCAGTTCCATCAGCCATTCTTCGCCAAACAATGCGTCAGTGGTTTGCAGCCAGCCCGTGGCGCCCAGGGCCAGCACAAGCGCCATCAACGCCAGCATCATCAGAGCGCCCAGTGGGTTATGCCCCTCATAGTGCAAGTGCTGACCCTGGCGCAGGGCCTGCACGTGGCGGAGCAGTCGGCCAGGGGTGGGGAAGAAGTCGCTGAACCGCGCGTGCCTGCTGCCCACGAAGCCCCACACCACGCGCGCCAACACCAGCGCACTGGCGGTGTAGCCCACCCACTCGTGCGCAGTTTTGCCGTCTTCCAGCACAAACTGGTTCAAGACCACGCAGGTGACCAGGCTCCAGTGAAAAATGCGAACGAACGGGTCCCACACTTTGGTGGCTGAGGGGGCTTGATCAGAAGGGCTAGGTTTCATGGGCAACTCGCTTGGCAATGGCCTGGGTCGGTCTGCGCGACGTTGCTTTACTTGCGTTCGAGTTCAGCGCCAGTGGCGGGGTCGAAATAGATTTCCACCTTTTTGCCAGCTTTGTCCAAGCCGTAGATTTCGTAGCACTTGCCCTTGCTGACCTTGAAGGTGCGGATCTGGTAGCCCTGCTTTTCCAGCCCGGCCTTGAAGTCGGCCTCTTTCATCCATTTGTCTTGCGGAACATTGCAGGTGGGGCCAGCAAATGCAGCAGCAGAACCAAGGGCCAAAACGAGTGCGGTGATGTGCAGTTTCATGGGTAACTTTCAAAGAAGATGAACCGAGAAGGCGCAGGCTGTCTGCCCACGAACTGCATTGGAAGCGGTCAAGATTAAGAGGGGATGAAGGGCGAGGGCCCTTTGAAAAGAGGAGGGGTGCCTGGCGACAGCGCCGCCTGCCAAGGCTTAGAACAGGTTCTTAGTGGCCCAGCGCCAGCGCAAACAACTCGTTGCGAAAATGGATGCCCAGGCGGCCAAAAGCGCGGTTTCGGTAGGTTTTGACGGTGGGCAGGCTCAGGCCCAAGTCGCAGGCAATACCCTCTTGCGTCATCCCCTGCAGCAGGCGGGTGCACACGTCGAGCTCGCGCTCGGTCAGGCCCGCATGGGCACGCAGCAGGCGCTCGCGCAGCGCAGGCAATTGCTGGGGCAAGCCCTGGAGTGGGTTGGGGGTGTTTGGCAAGGCCACAGGCTGGTGCTGGGCCAGGGCAATGTGCTTGCGCGCCAGGGCCAGCAGTACGGGGGCCATGGTTTCAAAGTCGCTGATCTGCCGGTCCAGAAACGGCCGTTGGTGCTGGTGGCGGTAAAAGTTGACGGCAAACACGGCGCCATCGTTTTCGTGCTCGACAATGGAGACCCGCTCGGCCATGCCGTGGGCCTCATACACGCGCGCCTGGTGTTCGCCGCCCACTTCGCTGGCGGTGAGGTGGCACAAGCGGGTGCTGGGAGCGGCTGCGACCGATTCCCCCCAAGTGCGGTCGCTGCGATAAGGGCCTGAGAGGTAGGCCCACCAGCAATCTCGCGTGGTGTCTGGAATGCCGTGGCTGGCGGACATGAACAGCGTGGGCTGGCAATGGCGCCCTGTGCGGTACACCGACCACGACGCGGCGGGCAGCACAGGGGCCAGCTCTTGCAGCAAGCCGCTGGCAAAGCCGGCATCGCCCAGCCGCTGGACCATGCCGCCCAGGGCCGCGACCGTGCCGTGAGTGGGCGGCGCAATGCCATCGCCCAAGGTGCTTGCTGGGAGCCAGTGCCTCATGGGTGGTATGCAGCGCAACGGCAGGTGAAAGTCATCGTGTCATCTTCAGGGATGACGCGAATCAAGCGCCACAGGGCTTACGCTAGGTTGCGTTGCACCTTGCCAAAACCCCAAAGCCCACTATGACCGAACCTGTCCCATTGCCTGAACCCCGTTTGCGCTTTTTTGCCGACCTGCGTGTGCAGGTGGGCGCCCCCCAAGAGGTGGGCCGCACCGTGCATGGCCTGCGCCGCCTGATCCCCATCACCGGCGGCCACGCCACGGGCGATGGCTGGCAAGCGCGGGTGCTGGCGGGAGGGGCGGATTTTCAGCTCATCGTGAGCGACACCCTGGCCGAGCTGGATGCCCGCTACACGCTGGAGACCGATGCCGGTGACCTCGTCTATGTGCAAAACCGCGCCTTGCGCGCGGGCCCGGCGGAGCTGATGGCACAGCTGGCCCGCGGCGAGCTGGTGGACCCGGCGCTCATCTACTTTCGCTGTAGCCCCCAGTTTGAAACCGCGTCCCCCACCTTGCGCTGGATTGCCGAGCGCCTGTTCACCGGCAGCGGCGCCCGTTACCCGGATGCAGTGGCCATGCGCTTTTGGGAGGTGATGTAGACACGTCAGCACATGCCAGAACGATCAGCTTCTCGGCCCGCCATGGGCCCATCACACCAATCACACCCAGCACTCGAAAAACACCAGGAGACCTTTGCCATGACACACCAACCCCACCCCGCCCCAACCAACCGCCGCAGCGCCCTCCGGCTTGCCAGCATGGCTGCGGTGCTGGCCACCGGCCTCGCGCCCTTCACTGGGGCCTGGGCGCAAACGGCGCCGTACCCCAACAAGCCCGTGCGCATCATCGTGGGCTTTGCCGCAGGCACGGGGCCAGACATCGTGGCCCGGCTGCTGGCGCAAAAGCTTTCGGAAGGCTGGGGCAACCTGGGCGTCATCGTGGACAACAAGCCTGGCGCTGGCGGCTTGATTGCCGCGAGCGAGGCCGCACGCGCAACCCCCGATGGCTACACGCTGATGCTGGGCGAAACGGGCCAGCTTAGCATTGCCCCCAGCAGCTACAACAAGCTGCCCTACGACCCGCAAAAGGACTTTGCCGCAGTCAGCCAGGTTGTCACTGCAGACTTTGCCTTGCTGGTCAACCCGCAAAAGGTGCCCGCGCGCAACGTCAAAGATTTTGTGGCCTGGACACAGCAGCAAAAGGGGCTGTTCCTGGCCACATTTGGTGCAGGCACCCCGGGCCACTTTGGCGCCTTCATGTTTGGCGAGGCCGTCAAGCTCAAGCCCGAGCCCGTGCACTACAAAAGCACGGCCGACGCGCTGGGGGGCTTGTTTGGTGGCGATGTCCAGGGCGTCTTTGCCAGCGTGGGCCTGGCGGCCCCCAATGTGAAAGCGGGCAAGCTGATTGCCCTGGGCACCACGGGTGGCACCCGGTCCAACGCGTTGCCCGATGTACCCACCATGAAAGAGCAGGGGTACAGCGGCCTGGAATTCAATTCGTGGTTTGGCATCGTGGCGCCCAGCAAGACGCCGCCCGACATCCTGGTGCGCCTGCAGGCCGACGTGATCAAGGCCGTGCAATCGGCCGATGGCAAGGCCAAGCTGGAAGACGCTGGCTTTCGCGCGACCGGCACCACCCGCGAGGAGTTTGCCCGCGTGATTGCGGCCGACGCCGTGACCTGGGGCAAGGCCGTAGCCGCCACCGGGTTCAAGGCCGACTGATCCTGCGCTGCGTTTCAGAGCACACAAAAACACAAGGAGACATGCCATGCCCCAAACACGCCCAACACACCACGGCCGGGCCCTTCAAACCCCACCCGGCAAAACGGGCCCCGCACTGCGCACCAGCCGCTGGCCCACAGCACTGCTGGCACCGCTGACGCTGGCGTTGAGTGCCTGCGGCGGCGGCAGCGCCGTGCTGGTCACCGAAACCACCAATCCAGCGGCCGCCTGCGCCGACCTGGTCGCCAAGGCCCAGCTCAGCGGCACCACGCTGGCCACCAGTTATGTAGCTGCGGACACCCGCCGCCCTGGCGGCGCCGCTTCGGGCAGCTTTCTGCCTGGGCACTGCGTGGTCACCGGCAGCATCAACCCCCGTGTGGGCGTGGATGGCAAAAACTACGCCATCGGCTTTCAGCTGAGCCTGCCGGACCAATGGAATGGGCGGTTTCTGTTCATCGGTGGTGGGGGCAACGACGGCATCTTGCGCGACACGTCGCTCAGCTCCAGCATCTCGGGCGGCACCGCATCCCCCTGGGGCAAGGGTTTGCCGTGGTGTCCACCGATGCGGGGCACAGCGGCACCAGCGCCAGCTTTGGTGCCGACCCGCAGGCGCGCATTGACCACGCCTACAACTCGTACGACAAAACGGCGGTGGCCTCTAAGTCGCTCATCAGCACCCGTTATGGCCGCAAGCCAGACCGCTCGTACTTTTCGGGCTGCTCAGGCGGTGGACGCCAGGGCATGATGTTCTCGCAGCGGTTTCCAGATTACTTTGACGGCATCACCGCAGGGGCGCCCGCCATGCGCGTGTCCAGCGGCGCCACGGTGGCCGCCATGTGGAACACCATCCAGTTCAACGCCATCGCGCCACAAGACGCCAGCGGCAAGCGCATCCTGTCGCAGGCCTTCAGCAATGGCGATCTCAAGCTGGTAGCCAATGCCGTCAATGCCACGTGCGACGCTGCCGACGGGGTGGTCGATGGCCTGGCGCAAAACTTCCAGGCCTGCAAGGCGTTCGACCCCGCCGTGCTGCAATGCAGCGGCAGCAAGACGGACAGTTGCCTGTCATCAGCGCAAGTGGGCGCACTCAAAAATGTGTTTGCCGGCCCACGCAATTCAGCAGGCAAGGGGCTTTACACAGGCCAGCCCTGGGACGCAGGCTTGGCCGCCTCTGGCTGGCGCAGCTGGACGCTGGGCAACTCCACCACAGCCACGCCCGACGCCCGCTACATCACCCTCATGGTGGACGCACTGACCAACGAATTCTTCACGCCCCCCGATGTGGCGTTCGACCCGCTCAAGTTCAACTTTGACACGGACCCCACCCGCATGGAGGCTTACTCAGCCATCTACGACACGTACCGTGATGACAAGCTGGCCGCTTTCCAGCAGCGCGGGGCAAGATGCTGTTCATCCACGGCATGTCAGACCCGATCTTCTCGGCGTTTGACACCATTGACTACTACGAGCGCCTGGCAGCCAACAACGGCGGCATGGCCGCCACCCAGAACTTTGCAAGGACCTTTTTGGTACCCGGCATGAACCACTGCTCTGGCGGGCCAGCCACTGACAACTTCGACTCCATCCAGACCATGGTGGATTGGGTGGAAAAAGGCATTGCACCGCAGAGCATCACCGCCAAGGCCCTGGCCAGCAGCGCTGATTTTCCGAACCGCACGCGGCCCCTGTGCCCCTACCCACAGTTTGCCAAATACAAGGGCACAGGCAGCGTAGAGGATGCCAGCGGCTTTGTCTGCACAGCACCCTAGCGCGTAAAGGCGGCAGGCATGGGCGGACAAGGGCAGGGCGCCCAGTCTGCCCCTCTGCCTACCTCTTGCACGGCCACACTGGCCTTGCAGCGGGGCTGGCTTAGCCTTTGCTTTTGACCAGGCTGTAAATCACCAACAGCACCACCGCGCCGATCACCGAGGCGAACCAGCCCGCGGCAGCGCCTTGTGCATACCACCCCATGGCCACGCCCACATAGGTGGCCAAAAACGATCCCGCCACCCCCAGCAGCGCCGTCATGATCCAGCCGAGCTTGTCATCGCCCGGTTTGACGGCCCGCGCAATCAGACCCACCACCAGACCCACAAGCAGGGTTCCCAACAAAGACAGCATGGAGATTTCTTTCAAAAAATAAAGTCTGGAATGTAAGGCCCGGGAAGGGCCCGGGTTGTCAGACAACTGCGCTATCCATGCCTCCATGCCATGCGGCCGGGTAGGCCTTGTCTGGCACGCGCTACAGCCACACGCTGGCAGGCCCAGGCTGCACCACGCAGGATGATGGCAGCCATGGCGTGCAGGCCGCACGCGTCTGATGAAAAGGAGTTGGAATGAAGCATCGAGATTTTTCCCTGGGCCGCTCTGGCCTCGCTTGCGCGGCAGCCTCCTTGGCCCTGTGTCTACCGATGGGCACCCTGCATGCACAGACAGCGGAAGACGCCTCTCTGGCGCGGGGCGCCCAGGAAGACACCACGCCACAACAGCGCTACCAAACCGCCATACGGGAAGCGGGTGGTGGGCTCAAGATCAGCTTGGAGGAGTGCAAGGCAGCAGCGATGACAGAGCGCACGGCTTGCAACGCACAGGCCCGCGCCCGTTACACGGAAGACATGGCCGCAGCCAAAGCACTATTGAAAAACCCCGAAGCACGCCCCGTGAATGTGACCGGAGGCCCCATCCGTTCCACCATCACGAGCGTGGACATCAAGCCCTGAGAGCGAACACGCTAAATGGGGCTGCGAAGGCGGCAAGCCTGCGCTGGCTTACTTGCCGTCGTCGGCCTGCACAGCAAACTGGTTGGCGGCCGATGGCGTGACGCGGCGGGCGCCATCGAAGCGGCGCTGCCAGTAGGTCTGGCGCATGTCTTCCACACGCACTTCCGAGCCGCTGCGGGGTGAATGGATGAACTTGCCGTCACCCACGTAGATGCCTACGTGGCTGAAGGTGCGGCGCATGGTGTTGAAGAACACCAGATCGCCTGGCTGCAGCTCTTTCTTGTCGATGACTTCGGTAGAAGCCGCCTGCTGGTCTGCACGGCGCGGCAAGATCAGGCCCACGGTTTGCTGGTACATGGCCCGCACAAAACCACTGCAGTCAAACCCGGTTTCGGCACTGTTGCCACCCCGTTTGTAGGGTACGCCCAGGAAACCCATGGCGTTCACCACCAGGTCCGAGGCACGGTCTGCCACGGTGTGCGCCTTGTCTGCCATGCTCAGGCGCACATGTTCCAGTTGGGTGAAAAAGCCTTTATCGGTCAAAAGGCGGTCGATTTCGTCGGAGTTTGCGTCAACCGGGGCCGCATGGGCCGCAGAGGCAAAAACGATGAGAAGTGAGCAAAGCCATTTGGACATGGGGGCGGAGGGTAACACGGTTAGGTGAAAAAACCGCCCGTAAAAACCGTGATTCATGACCTGAGTCAGGCGTTACCCCCTGGGGCAGCTGTCGCTCAGGTGACATTTTTTTGCAATCTGGCGCCTGCATCGCATTGATATCCAGCAGGTCGCGCCCCAAAGACGCCTTGGCCAAAACCACCGCTGCCAGCAGCCCAAGCACCCGGCACGGCTCAGCTGCTGCGACAATGCCGCCTGTTTCAATGAATCAACGCCACCGGGGCGATACAACCATGCTGCTCGACGCTGAAGAATCCCAATTGGTGCTGGTGGACTACCAGGAACGCCTGATGCCCGCCATCTTTGAAGGCCCCTCAGTGTTGGCCAATGCCCGCCTGCTGGCCCAAGTGGCGCAAATCATGGAGGTGCCGGTGTGGGGCACCGAGCAAAACCCCTCGCGCCTGGGCCCCAACGATGCGCAGTTGCGAGCCCTGTGCGCCCGCACCTTGGCCAAAATGCATTTCAGCGCGGCAGAAGAAGGCCTGGGCGAATGGCTGCGCCCCCCGCCAAGCCGCAGCAAGGCGGCAATGCCCGCAGCCTGCCCAAACACCTGCAAAAGCCTGCCCAACAAGC
The DNA here is from genome assembly GCF_003669015.1 of Acidovorax sp. 1608163. NCBI lineage: Bacteria > Pseudomonadati > Pseudomonadota > Betaproteobacteria > Burkholderiales > Comamonadaceae > Acidovorax > Acidovorax sp. 1608163. The sequence goes on along the minus strand of NZ_CP033069.1, from coordinate 2,337,517 downwards.
ACCAGAGCGCGGCACCATCGTGATCGCGGGCTGCGAAGCCCATGTCTGCCTGCTGCAAACGGCTTTGGACCTGATTGAAGACGAATTCGAGGTGTGGGTGGTGACCGATGCCTGCGGCTCGCGCACCGAACGCAACCGCGATGCCGCATTCGACCGCCTGGCGGGCGCCGGGGCAGAGCTGGTGACCACCGAAATGGTGGCATTTGAGTGGCTGCGCACCTGCGAGCACCCGGACTTCAAGGATGTGCTGGGCCTGGTGAAGTGAGCTGAGCCCAAGCCACTGCACCAGTGGTTTTGAGCCAAATCGGCATATAGCGCCCGCCCTATAAGCGCTAGCAGCTACTAAAAACAGAGCAAAAAGGGCGCCTATCCCAGGCGCCCTTTTTTGTTTCAGCGCAAGCCAGCGCCTGCAGCACCCTCGGCGCGCTGGATCAACTCAATTTTGTAGCCATCAGGGTCCGTCACAAACGCGATCACGGTGGTGCCGCCTTTGACCGGGCCCGCTTCGCGCGTCACGTTTCCGCCAGAGGCCCGGATCTTTTCACACGCGGCATACGCGTCTGGCACACCCAGTGCGATGTGGCCATAAGCTGTGCCCATCTCATAGCTTTCCACGCCCCAGTTGTAGGTCAGCTCGATCTCGGCCTGTGCGGGGTTGCCGCCCTCAAAGCCCAAAAAGGCCAGCGAGTATTTGTACTCGGGGTTTTCGGACTGGCGCAGCAGTTGCATGCCCAGCACCTGGGTGTAGAAGTCAATCGAGCGTTGAAGGTTGCCAACGCGCAGCATCGTGTGAAGGAATTTCATCCCTTCGATTGTGCAGGCAAGTCAAAAACCAAGCAGGTGGTGGTGGCGTGAGCGTAGAGCGTGCCATCTGGCCCCACCAGGCGCGCCTCGGCCGTGGCCAGTTGGCGCCCGCAGTGGATCACGCGGCCTTCGGCACGCACGCGCTGCACCTTGGGCGTGATGGCTTTGACCAGGTTGATGCCCAGCTCGGCCGTGGTGTAACCGCGCCCTGGCTCCATGCGGGTGTGGATGGCACAGCCGAGAGCAGAGTCGAGCAGGGTGGCAAACCAGCCGCCGTGCACCGTGCCCATGGGGTTGAGGTGCTCCAGGCGCGGTGTGCCCTGAAAGATGGCCGTGCCTTCACCCACTTCCACAATCAAAAAGTCCAGCGTCTTGGCGATGGCAGCATAAGGCAACTCGCCCCGCAGCATGGCCTGCATTTGCTCCAGGCCGTTCAGGTGGGCGATCTGGTCGCGCCGGGCCACCCCGGGGCCGGGGCCTGCGTCCAGCGTGGCGAGGATGTCGCGTTCTTGCGCAAGCCAGTGTTCAAGGTGGTTGTGCTGGGTCATGGGGTTTCCTGGTGGGTGGTGTGGTGGAAATCAAAGTATTGCATATGCAATTATTGCAGATACAATTAAATCCATGCAAGCCGACACCACCCTCCGCGAACCTGTTGCTTCCCCCGCTTTGGCGGGGGGGCCGCAGGGGTGTACCAACTTCAAGCTGCGCCAACTGATGCGCCGCGTCGCCAACCATTACGACATCGAAATGGCGAAGTGCGATCTCAAGACCACGCAGTATTCGCTGCTGTCGCATGTGCTCAAGCTGGGCCCCATTCGCCCCAGCGATCTGGCTGTGGCCATGAAGATGGATGCCTCCACGCTGACGCGCAACCTGCGCCCCCTGGTGGACGCGGGGTGGGTGACGCTGGAGGCCGGTGCCGATGCCCGCAGCCGCCTGGTACACATCACAGACGCCGGCCGCGACAAACGTGCGCAAGCACAGCGCCATTGGAAAGCCGCGCAACTGGCGTTGAACAGCGCCCTGGGTGCGGAGCGCGTGATGGCGTTGCATGCGCTGGTCGATGATTCACTCGCGCTGCTGGCGGCGCTGCCTGCCCAGGAGGCTGGTCATGACGAATAAAACGCACAACGCTGCCGCCCAGGCCGGCCCCCAAGCCAGCGCCACCGCGCCGCTGGCACTGTGGCTTGTGCTGCTGGCTGCGGCAGGCACCTTCGCACTGACCATGGGCACGCGGCAGACCATGGGGCTGTTCCTTTCGGCGCTGAACACCTCCACCGCACTGGGCATTGGCAGCATCAGCCTGGCGTTTGCATTCGGCCAGCTCTGGTGGGGCCTGACGCAGCCTTTTGCGGGAGCAGTGGCCGACCGCATTGGCACCGGCCGGGTCATTCTGCTGGGTGTGGCGCTGGTGGCACTGGGCACGTTCATCACCCCCTACATGACCAGCACCTGGGGCCTGATTTTTGCGATCGGCGTGCTCGCAGCGGGTGGGGCAGGGATGGCCGGCCCCTCCGTGCTGATGGCGGCCACGGCACGGCTGGTGCCCGCGCACCAACGGGGCCTTGCCAGCGGTATCGTCAACGCGGGCGGCTCGTTTGGCCAGTTCGTCATGGCGCCCATCGCCATCAGCCTGACGGCGGCCGTGGGCTGGGCCAGCGCCATGCAGTGGCTGGGGGTGATGGTGCTGCTGGCATTGCCCGCGGTGTGGGCGCTCAAGGGGAATTCCAATGCGCTCGCAGCGCAGGCCGCAGCGGCATCCGGCCAAAAGGCACTGACGGCCCGCGAGGCCGTGGCCCAGGCGCTGGCCACCCCCAGTTACCGCTATCTGGCGGTGGGTTTCTTGGTGTGTGGTTTTCATGTGGCCTTCCTGGCCACCCACTTGCCCGGCGTGATTGCCGCCTGCGGGCTGCCCCCTGAAGTGGGCGGCTGGGCCCTGGCGGTGATTGGTCTGTTCAACATCATTGGCAGCCTGGGCATGGGCTGGGCGGTAGGGCGCTGGCGCATGAAGTCGCTGCTCTCGCTGCTGTATGCGACGCGTGGCGTGGCGGTGCTGGTCTTCCTTTTTGCGCCCAAAACACCGGCGGTGGTGATGATTTTTGCCGCCGTGATGGGGGTGACCTTTCTCTCTACAGTCCCGCCCACGGTGGGGCTGGTGGCCAAGATGTTTGGCACGGCCAATATGGCCATGCTGTTTGGCATCGTGATGCTGTCGCACCAGATCGGTGGTTTTCTGGGTGCCTACCTGGGCGGCAGTGTGTTCCAGGCCACGGGCAGCTATGACTGGGTCTGGTACATCGACATCGCGCTGGCTGCCGGGGCTGCCCTGGTGAACCTGCCCATCCGAGAAGCACTGCTGGCGCGCAGCACGGCGCCTGCCGCCGCCTGACCCGACACACTTCATTTTCTCCACCGCCGAAAGCAACCTGCCATGACTTCCCACCTGGCGGCAGCCGCCGCATCGCCTGAAATGTCACAACCGCTGTACCTGGACGATCTTGCCGTTGGCAACCAGTTCACCAGCGGCGAACACGCCATGGACGAGGGCCAGATCAAGGCGTTCGCCGCGCAGTTTGATCCGCAACCCTTTCACCTCGACGAAGCGGCGGGCCGCGCCACACTGTTTGGCGGGCTGGCCGCTAGCGGCTGGCACACCGCCGCCGTGACCATGCGCCTGCAAGTGACGAGCGGCCTGCCCATTGCGGGCGGCATCATCGGAGCAGGGGGCGAGCTGAGCTGGCCCCGCCCCACGCGCGCCACAGATGTGCTGCATGTGGTGAGCGAGGTTGTGCAAATCCAACCCTCTAAATCCAAACCCGACCGCGGCATGGTCACCGTGCGCAGCGAAACCCGCAACCAGCATGGCGATGTGCTGCAGCTGTCCACCGTGCGCATCGTGGTGCCGCGCAAGCCCGCAGCCGATGGCGCGGGGGCCCCATGACCGAGGCCCTGAACCCGCGCACCCGCATGCTGCTGGAGGCGCCCATCGCGCCCACGCTGCTGCGGCTGGCGGCTCCCAATGTGCTGGTGATGCTGGCGCAAGCTGGCGTCGGGCTCATCGAGACCTACTTCGTGGGCCAGCTGGGCACGGACGCCTTGGCGGGTATGGCGCTGGTGTTTCCGGTGGTCATGCTGATGCAGATGACGTCCGCAGGCGCCATGGGCGGCGGCATCGCATCGGCGATTGCGCGCGCGCTGGGCGCCCGCCGGCGCCAGGATGCCGATGCGCTGGTGCTGCACGCACTGGTGATAGCGGCGGTGTTTGCGCTCGTTTTCACCGTAGGCGTGGTCGGAGGAGGGCGCTGGCTCTACGCCCGCATGGGCGGCACAGGTGGGGCGCTGGAGGCCGCACTGGTGTATTCCAACTGGGTGTTCGCGGGCGCAGTGCTGGTCTGGCTGTTCAACACCCTATCGGCCGTGATCCGCGGCACGGGCAACATGGCCGTGCCTGCGTATGTGACGGTGCTGGGCGCCTTTGTCCTGGTGCCGCTGTCGCCCTTGCTCATCTTTGGCTGGGGGCCGCTGCCGGGCATGGGCATTGCGGGCGGTGCGCTGGCACTGATGGCGTACTACGCGGTGGGCAGTGTGGTGCTGGCAGCCTACCTCTGGTCGCCGCGCAGCCTACTTCGGCCATCACTGGCCCACATCCGCTTTCGCTGGGCGCTGTTCAAGGACATCCTGCGCGTGGGTCTGGTGGGCACCGCCTCCACCGTGGCGACCAACCTGGCGATTGGCGTGACAACGGCGCTGGTGGGCGGTTTTGGCACGGCAGCCATCGCAGGCTATGGCACGGCGTCGCGGCTGGAATACCTGCTGGTACCCCTGGTGTTTGGCCTGGGTGCCCCGCTGGTGGCCATGGTGGGCACGTGCATCGGAGCCGGCCAGCGCGAGCGCGCCCTGCGCGCCACCTGGATCGGTGCTGCGATGGCCTTTGCCATGGCCGAGGCCATCGGATTGTGGGCAGCCACGTATCCAGCCACCTGGCTGCGGCTGTTCAACAGCGACCCGGCCATGCTCGAATCCGGCGCGCTCTATCTGCGCACGGTGGGCCCGGTGTATGGCTTTTTCGGGCTGGGCCTGGTGCTGTACTTTGCCTCGCAAGGGGCAGGGCGCCTGATGTGGCCTGTGATCGGCAACATCGCGCGCCTCGCCGTGGCCGTGGCCGGTGGTGGGCTGGCCTTGCGCTGGGGCGGCGGCTTGCAGGCCGTTTTCGCTGCGCAGGGCGTGGCGTTGGTGCTCTACGGGCTGGTCAACGCCTGGGCGATTGCGGGTGGCGCCTGGTTTGGCCGGGTGGGGTGGCCACGCAGCATGTCAGGGCTGCTGCGGCATGTGGCGCAAGCATGATATTGAAAGAAATTGGGCGCTAGCGCTTTATCAATAAGCGCTAGCAGCTATCAATACCATAGTAACTACCGACCTACGACGCCCACCGTTTCACACGGGCACGGTGTAGTTCAGCGTCATGCGGCCGCCGTCCACCGTCACGATTTCGCCGGTGACGTAGCTTGCGGCATCGCTGGCCAGCCAGGCCACCACATCGGCAATCTCCGAAGGCTCGCCCAGCCGCTTCATGGGGGTGCGGCTCATGATCTTGCTTTTGGCCTCATCACTGGTCAGCACCGCCTTGGCGGCCAGCTCCGTGGCGATGGTGCCTGGGGCCACGGCGTTCACACGGATGTTCTTGTCCGCCAGCGCCAACGCCATCACGCGAGTGAGCTGGTTCACACCCCCTTTGCTCACGTTGTAGCTGGAGATGCTGGGAATGGCCAGCACGCCATTGACCGAACTCATGTTGACGATGGCGCCGCCACCGCGGCTGCCATTGTGTGCCGCCATGGCCCGCGCCACCGCCTGGCCCACCAGGAATGACCCCTTGAGGTTGACCCGAAGCACCGCATCGAAGTCTTCTTCGGTCACCTCCAGAAAATCTGCCGCGCGGAAGATGCCCGCGTTGTTCACCAGCACATCGATGCGTCCGTAGGCAGCAAGCACCTGCGCCACCAAAGCGTCCACCTGCGCCTTGTCACCCACATCGCAGCGCACATACAGCGCGCCCAGCGCCTGCGCCAAAGCGTGGCCACGGGCGTCGTCCACATCCACGATGACGGGTTTGGCGCCTTCTGCGGCAAAGCGGCGCACACAGGCTTCGCCAATCCCTTGCGCACCGCCCGTGACGATACAAACACGGCCTTGATGGCCGAAGTGGACGGAAGACGCGACGGAAGGTGCTGGGCTGGTAAGGTTCATGGGCGTGGATGGTAGCGGCTGAATAGCGCGTACAGGAGTCTGGAATGCAGCACAGGAGCGAAGGAGGCAGACTGCATGCAATCGCAAGCTTCCGTTTACTAAACAGAAGTTGTAACTATCTACGCTCTGAAAAATCGTCTATTGACTACGCAGCATGGCCTCAATTCAATTGATTCGCCATCTTGTAACGGAAGACTAGTTGTAGTTCAATTAGCGAAAAAAGTGAAGTTGTAAAAATTTTGCAACCCACCGTCCAGCGGAAGATTTTCTGGACTCGGAGGCGTGTATGCCTAAAAAAGCGCGTATCGGTTCCACGGCTTGGGCTGGTCAGATCCAACTCAATATCCAAGCGGGAGAGCTAGTTGATCCCTCAACTTGGAGTCAAATTGATGAGGACGCTCTCACGGAAGAGAGACGTGAGCTTTTCCTACGCCGAAAAAAAGCTGTGCTCGACTATTTCGACGGAGCCTCTGCTCAGGAAATAAAGCAGCGGTGGGGCATGGGCCGCTCGCAGGTCTATCGGCTCATTAGCGAGCGCTGTCTTAAAACGGCACGCGACGGGCACCTTTTTGGGTGGAGAGGGCTGATTCCTCACATGCGGATCACGCCTTGGACAAGACAAACAACTCCTGAAATTATTGAGGGAAGCGGCGCTGGTAGCGCCGGTAGTCTGCAATGGTTGTTTTCTTCTCCGCAAAACAGGACGTTAGAGCAAAAATTTCGTGAAAGAATTTTAAAAACACCAACAGGTCTCGAGGGCACGAGGAGATCTAAGCAAGTACTTTTACGATGGTTTTATTCAAAACTTCAAGAAAACGGAGTTGAGCTTCGAGGTGAATGGCCCTTTAACACTGCCGCGCGCGGATACACCACGATATGCAAGTTCATAAATAAGGTTCTCAACGAGAACGCCAAAAAAAGCATAGCAATACTAGGTGGCCAGAATGCGCAAAAAAAGTCACGTGCAGGTGACGGAACAAAGCGACCTATATTTAATTTATTCCACCGCGTGGAGTGCGATGCGCATAAATTGGATTTGCGCATGGTTGTAATGGTACCTTCACCACACGGAGGATATCAACCACGAAAAATTCATAGGCTCTGGGTCATAGTAATTATTGAAGTATCCACTCGGGCGGTGCTTGGATATTATCTAAGCATGCGCAGAGAAGTGGGGGCAGAGGATGTTTTGCGCGCCGTTCGAAACGCTCTTGGAAAATGGTGTCGCCGTACAATTTCATTTGGTGAATTTGCTTACAGTGCAGAAGCAAATTTCCCCTCAGCTGTCGATCCAGATTTCTTGGGGGCGTGTTGGGAAGAGTTCAGCGTAGATGGTGCTTTAGCAAATACATGTGCCCGAGTTGAAAAAAGAATAAAAGAAACTGTTGATTGCAAAATAATAAAACCTCAAGATCAAGATTCATTTTCATCGCGACGAAGTCTTGATGACAGACCATTTATTGAAACTTTTTTTAGAACATTAGCTGGCGGAGGATCTGGCCTGCATAATTTGTCTAATTCAACAAAATCAAAACCAGCTGATCTAAAGGGCGATTGTGATCCTGCAAAAAAAGCTTTCGAACTTCAGTTTCAAGTTGAATATCTTAATGAGCTTTTAGATGTCATTATTGCAAATTACAATGCAACCCCGCATCATGGCCTAGGTTATCGCACACCTCTTGCTCAGATGAAATTTCTTAAGAGCAGGAAAAATTCATGTTGCATTAGAAAAGCCGACTCTCGTCAAGTCGCTCGTCTTGGCGCCACCAGAAAGCTATGTAAATTGCTTGGAGGAAAAAATTCAGGACGTCGTCCACATTTTCATTTTAAAAACGCCCAATACTCATCCGAAGATTTAGCACATCGACTTGATCTTGTGGGGGGTAATTTCTGGCTGACTATTGAAAATGAAGATGATGCACGATGGGCTACTGTCAGTACTCAAGAAGGACTGCATGTATGCACGGTCCGTGCTGCACCTCCTTGGCATCAAACACCTCACTCCCTTTATGTCCGGAGTGCTATTCGTGCACTTGCGAGCGAGAGATTTTTGCATTTAACATCTTCAAATGATGCAGTAGATGAGTTAATTAAATATAGTGAAAATCAAAGAGATAATAAACTGCCCGTCCACCCTGCCTATCTTGAGACTCGGAGAATTTTGCAAGCCTACTCTGAAAATATTGCAATCAACCCCTCCATTGACCCCATATCGCTTAATAGTTACACCCAACAATCTTCCAATGGACTCGAAGATGCATGTGAAATTCCAGAGATTCATGATATAAAAATCGTGACGAAAAATAATAAAAAGACTGTAAAAAATACAAATCCCCACATAGCAGACGCACCCAAAAAGCCAGTGCTACTCACGATGCGCAAGGCGAAAACTTGGTAATTTTTAATTATTTCTCGTGATGTAGATTTAAAAAATTAAGGCGGATATACATGATGGATCCACCTCTTGTTCCACCTCACTTGCCTAAAGATCATCCATTGGTAACTCGGGACTACTCACTTTTTACCCCATCAATTAACGCAATGGTTTCGGGCATTGGTCAATGGCTCGATGACCAAATGGATGGAGGGGTTGTATTTGGCCCCTCCCGATTCGGAAAATCTAGTGGGGTTGATAACTGGCTCGGGTCTATGCTTACCGAGAGATGCGGTCAAATTATACCTTTAATTATTTGGAGTCATTCGGAATGTATTTCTGCTGGAATAATGTATGGAAGTCTTTTGCATGCAGCTCACCATGGTTTGGCTGGTGATGTGCGCACCAGTTTGCAACGGAAACATCAACTTATAGAAAAAGTTGTTCACCTTGCATTCGAGGGAGGGGGGCGCTTTGTCGTTCTTGTTATTGATGAGTCACAAGGGATGACGGAGAGGGAGTGGTTGTGGTTGGTTGAAATACATAGTCTATTGGAGAAGGAAAGAATTCGATTAACGGTAATTTCGATTGCCTCGGTCCAGATTTTCGATCAACCAATGGCTCTTGCACTTACAGGTGGCGCGCATGCTGCGGCCAGATTTATGCTGTCGCAGTATCGCTTTTTAGGGATTTCTTCTGAGGAAGAGCTTGAATTTGTGCTGACGGGATACGACTCCGGCACCGATTGGCCAAAGGGATCCGGAATTTCGTTTACCAAGGGTGTTGCGCCGTTGGCATGGGAAAAGGGGTTTCGTATGGCTGAGTGTGCTACTTTAATTTGGGAAACCATGGTTAAGGAACTGCCGCCAGGTTATTGTGGCCCCATGGAATTCCCTATGAAAACAATATCTCAAGTTTCTCGAAATCTTCTTCTTAGAATTGCATCTGGTGCCGACCCCCTTTCAGTTGTTTCACAATCATCCATTCGCGATGTTGTTATCTACTGCGGACACAAGCAATTAATGTCAATAGTTGGCGCGGCAGCACCACGACTGTTGCGGGGGAAAAAATAGAATCTTAAAAATTTCAAGACAAAATACATAAATTTCAATGCTGAACGTCGTCAAACCTCTAACATGGTACAAAGGATCGGTGTTGCCTTATGCATCGCTGTGGAGCACTTTGCTGCGTGCGACTTGGTTAAATGATCTTCACAAGGGTGATATATATAAAATAGCTCAAATTGAAGATAAAAATATTATTGATATTGATGCAAGGAGTGGGGGTAGTGCGGCGATTGTTACGCTCGTAGCTGACGTTCTGGGTGAGACACGCACTTCGTTTTCAAGTTTTTGTTTAAAAGACCAAATTCCTCAATGGCTATATCTGGATCATGCCAGCGCACGACCTCGATGCTGCCCCCAATGTATACGACTCGGTTACCACACATGGCTAATGTCGATAAGACTTGTTGTAGAGTGTCCCATCCATCACGTGGAACTGCGAAGTCATTGCGAAAGGTGTGGTGGCGATTTAAAAATGGGCTTGATGGGACTCGCAGTACGATCCTTAGGATGTCGATGCGGACCAAAATGGGGAGCAATACCATATTCGATGAGACAGCCAACGCTAGCACAAGAAGGAATTAATGCATGGTCAGAGGTCGCCCAATGGGTGCATCATGCGGAGAAGATGCATGTAAATATTGAAGCAAGCAGACCCGATTCGATTGAACAGCTCGCGCTTACCGAGAAGTGGTGTTCTGATTTAGGCATTCCATATCCGGCTTGTTTTGAAAAATCAGAATATTTTTGGCGTTCTGCAAAGTCATCGATTGCGCACTGGACACCATACACTGCGAGCACATCAATTAATGCAAAAAATGCCGTCGGAAAGTATTATTCAGAAATTGAAACTAATCCTCAACTTTCCGTTTATAGGGCAATGTCGCGACATCTCAGGAGGCAAGCAAAAGAAAATCTAGATCAAAAAGTCGTAGAGGCATGCCAGGCTAAAGATCCCTTCAGCCTTTCGAGAGATTTTTATGATAAAAAGCCGGTGCGCGATGCATTTCTCGAGATGTTATGGACCCGCCGACTTGAAAACCATGCATATCTGTGGCGATGGCCCAGGCGCGAAGTGCATGATGATCATAAAAATTACGTATCTGTATTTGAGAATTTTTTTGAAAAGCCGAAAAAATTCGCCTATACAAAATCAGTCAGCTATAGGTATGACACCTGGCTCCAGTATCATTATTCCGCTTTGGTGTGCCTGATCGCATGGGGAGAAGCGATTCGTCAAGTTGAGAAGTCAATGGATGAAAACTGGGCTGACTGGACGACTAAAGATGTTGATTGGAAAGAGGGTAGAGTAGCTTGGTATTCGATCGAGAAATATGAAAAACTTCTATTTGTTGGCTACGCAAAAAATATGATAAATGCCTCTTTTTCATTTGATATCAAGCTGCGACCAGTAGCTTCTGGATTAAATTTTAAAACTCTATACAGAAACAATTATGCTGTAGAAATTAATGAAAAGGAAGAGACATATTTCAGTTCGGTCAAAGCGGTTCGTGGACTGAGTGGCTTTTTAAAGGAGACAGTTTTTGAGTCTTTTTTTTATTATGGAAAATACAAAATTAAATGCATCCTGTTTGATAGAGTTTTTAATTTTGTTGCAACCACTCCGGATGGAATTTTGCAATCTTGGGGATGCGACAAAGAAAGCGCGCTAGAAGCCATCAGGGATGCGGCGTTGGTCTTTTGCAGAAATTATGGTGGCGTTGCACCGTCTGGAGTGAGGTATTCAATAGGCTTTGAATCAAATAATGTGTACACATTGAACTTATTGACTGAAGGAAATCGTTTTCGATTCACCAACAGGTTCGTTAATTAGAGCTTTGATTTTTTGGGGTTTACTGGCGTGTCGGTACGCGGAATACAGGTGTGAATCAAGGATAGTTTTCCTCAAACTTTGGGGTAATGGAATCTTCGGTGTTCATGCAGTTAGCAGACAAAGCCCAGAGTCAAGCGAGGCACTCGGCCTCCCGCAGAGCTCTAACCAGCATACCTAGGGCGAATGCCAAATAGCTGGGACTCTTCATCCAGATTGACGTGCCCGGGGAGACACGTTGAAAAGTGATAGCTGTCCGACATGAGTTTCCCTGTTCATCCACGAATGAGCAACTAATAAAAACAATCACTTAGCTGCGGCCGTTACTGGCGGAAGAGGGTGAGTTCTGTCGCAATCAACGACATAAGTGTCCTATTGGAATGACACGCGTCACGACTGTCCTTGCGGACCCGACTCTTCTCCAGTCAGTTGGCAGCTGCCACCTGTTGGGGTGCATAGGTTTCCCGACGCGATGTTCGAGTCAAGGCACAATGAATTCACAAAGAAAAAACTAATTTGAGGGAACGAACCACATGCCCCATCAGCTTCGCCGCATCATCGCCATCAACATCAGGAACCCCAGCGACAGCAACCCTTCAGGGCGGATCTCGGAGCTGAACCCACGCGGCGGTGTTCTGGCGGTGGGCGACAACGGGGTGGGCAAGACCACTTTTCTGCGCCTGATCCCTCTTTTCTACGGCGCAACCCCCTCCCAGGTCCTCAAGGGGTCCGGGAAGGCGTCCATGATCCGGCATACGTTACCCGACCCCAGCAGCGCTGTTGCCTATGAGTACGAACGAGAGAGTGACTCCCATCTGCGCACGGTGGTGATGTACGCCAAGGAGGGCGAGGACATCCCGGACTTTCGGATCGTCTCAGCCGGGTTTGATGAAACCTTCTTCTACGACGAAAACGACCATTTCGTCACGCGCACGGAGTTCGCCTCCCGGCTTCACAAGCGCAATATCAACGTCTCGCCCGTCCTGCAGCTCAACGAATACCGCAGCGTCATCCTGAATGAGCGCATTAACAGCAAGAACGCCAAGCAGATGATGCTGTTGGCCCGCGATCACTCTTTGGGACCTCGCCCCCTGCGAAATCTCAACCAGATTGCAGCCGCGATGGCCAACGAGAAGATTAGCTTTCGGGACCTGCAGAATATCGTGCTGGAGCGTGTGGCCGAGGACCAGGCCACGGAGTCGAAGCGCCAGAACGTGCGCGAACTCAAGCAGCGCCGGGAGGATGTGACAACCTGGTTGGACAGTCGCACCCACATGGCCGATATCTTGAAGCGCAAACCCGACGCTGACCGGATGAAGGAACGCATCGGCCGCATCAAAGGTGTTCACATGGAGCTGTGCTCGCTCCATGTGGCCGTCAAGGCAGCACTCGCCCAGGCGGCAACGGACCAAGAACGGTTGATCAGTGAGCGCAAGTCCCAGGCAGAGGCCTTCGATCAGGAGCTTGGTGCTTTGGGCAACGAAATCACGGAGGCCGAGCAGAAAAAGGCCGATGCCCATGGCGATTGGGAGCGCCTCAATGCAGCGTTTCAGGCCGTGATCAATCGCCAGAATCACTTCGATCTGATCGATGCGAAGACCCTTGCGGGCAATGAATCCAGGGAAGCCGCCCTGCAGCAGCAGGCGCGGGACAAGGAAAAAGAGCATCTGCGCCTTACCTCTGAATCGGGTTCACTCCAGACCGAATACGAACGGCGCTGTCTCGAAATCGAGCAGTCCGCACAGGCTCAGCAAAGGGAAATCGCTGATCGCAAAACCACGGCACAAAGCGCGGGGGTCGATAAGCGTTTGGCCCTCGGTGAAGCCAAGGACGCGGACTTGCAGGCGCTGGAGGAGCCCCCCAGGCTCGCCGAGATCGCCGAGGAGCGCAACCGCCTGGCCACCCGCGAAGGCGAGATCACCCAAAAGATCAAAAACCCCGCTGCCACGCCGGAGACCCTTGCTGCACGAGAGGAGGCAGAGGCCATTCTCGAACAGCGCCGCCAGGATCACGACACAGCCAGGGAAACCGCCTTGGCACGCGAAAAAGATGAAGGTCAGGCTCGCGGTGAGCTTGAAGCGGCTATCAGGGCCGTGGAGGGTCTTGAGGCCAGTCAGAAAGCGCTGCTGGCCCACATTGAAGCCCTGACCGTCCAGGTCACCCCGGAACCCGGTTCCTTGCTCGCCTTCATCCGTGCAAGCGACGACCCTGTATGGCCCCATGCCAGCAAGCTGATCGCTGAGGCAGTGATTCACCGTACCGACCTCTCCCCTGCGATGCTGGACATCCCAGCCGCACAGAGAGGCGAGGAGGGGGCCGTGGTGGTCGGCAATGCCACGGTGAGCACTCAGGAGCTACCCCTGCCTGAGTGGTTCTCGATGGATTCGGTGCGCCACCAGCTTGAAACGGCAAAAGTCCAGCTGGTAGACATCAACGCGTCGGTGGACAAAGCGGCTGACCACGCGGAAAAAGCCCGACTGAAGCTGAAGCAGGTCGGTACCGACCACGGCAGGGCGGCAGCTAACCTTGGTTTGGCGAAGTCGGCCTTTGATGCTGCGGTCAAAGACAAAGGACGCCTCGACAGCCTTGTGAAGACCGAGCGTAGCGCTGCAGAGGCCCAGGCTCGGAAGGACCTTGATGGCTTGAGTGCGGTTCTGAACGCGCTTGGCAATGAAGAACGTGCCATCCGCGAAGGCGTCAAGAATAAGCGTGAAGCGATCAACGCCGGGTACAAGCTCAAGGCTGATGCCCTTGAAGCCGAGTCGAAGAGGGAGATCAACAAGCTTGATGCCGAGGCATTGCAAGTTGAAGCGACCCTGAAGAACGATTTGTCCAACGCCAAACGGGACTACGAGCGCAAGCTTTCTGGCATGGGGCTCGATACCGTGCGCATCAATGCCGTGGAGGAAGAACTGAAAGGGCTGCGGGACCAGCTTGATGCGATTGCCAACAACCGGCATGAGGTGGCCGCGTGGAAGAAATTCTGTAAGGACGAGCTACCTCACTTTGAAACCACCCGGCGCAAGGTGGGAGAACTGCACACCGCTTATCTCAAGGCGTCACAGAACCTTGGGAATCTGGAAACCAGCCGAAATGATCTGACAAAGCAGGCCAAGGAGGTGCTTGATGCCCTCGACGGGCGCATTGCAACCGCCACCTCTGACGCACAGCGCCTTCAGGAACTGTGCGACCAAAAGCTCAAGGACTTCCTCGACTTTGTGCCCAGCAGCGCCTACATCGGGCGTCCCATGCTGGAACTCGACCAGGAGGTGACTCGCAAACTCCGCACGCTGGTGGATGAGGCTGCGGCCCTGCGTGGCGAGGTCCTCGCCCTGCGCAACGAGTTTGAGAAGAAGGAGGGCGGGCCCAATGACTGGCTCAAGCTCAAGCGCAAGGAGCTGCCCGACCGGCAGACCCGTCTTGAGCACGAGTACCTGTGGCTCGAAGCGGAGCAGCTGTGCGACTGGTTTGAGCGCACTGAATGCGGGAGCTTCATCGAGCAGCTCACCCACCAGATGAACGGCTTCTTCGAAAACGCCAGCGTGTTCGTGAGCCGTTTGGACACCTTCGACCGCTTGGTGGCGACTTTCAACACCGAGCTGGGCAGGGCGCTGGCCACTGCCGAGCACTTCGAGCGCTTCAAGAACCTGAGCGTGCGCGTCACATCGAGCGTGGGCCAGCAGGCCTTCCTCTCGGTGCTGCGCAAGATGCGGGACAAGAGCCCCACGATTTCGCTCACAGGGCGCGCGTACTCCCGTGTCGGCATGGAGCTGCCCTCGGATGAGGACACCGCCTTGGTGCGCGAGTACAAGGAGATCCTGCGCTCCGATGGTGGGGTGCAGGTGGACCTGAACGAGCAGGTTCGCCTCGAATTCAGCCTCTACGAGAACGGCAAGCGCTCCGTCATCAGCAATGAGGAGGAGTTCCGCGCAGTGTCGTCCAACGGCAATTCCGCCCTCATCACGGCCATGTTCCTCATGGGCTTTGTGCAGATGATCCGGGGCTCCTCGCCGGTCCGGTTGGTGTGGGTGACCGACGAATTGGGCCGGTTTGACGCCAAGAACGTCGGCGCGTTCCTCAAGACCCTGGCCCTGAACAACATCGACGTGATCAGCGCCAGCCCTAGTGTCGATCCTGCGCTCGCGCGCCACTTCCCGCGCCTGAGCCTGTTCGAGAACACCGGGGCGATCTTCACCAACGAGACCCACGAACTGGAGGCCGAGCATGAACTCGCTTAAATCCGCGCTCAAGCTGCTCGCCGAGGGTGAGTTTGTCTGCCAAGTACGGTTTGAGAGTGAGTACGAGGCACTGGCGACACAGGAAGGCCAGCAGCAGGCCCAGGAATGGCTGTCGGCCGTGGGGTATCGGCTGGCGCGTCTCCACGACGAGGGGGCGTTCTTCATGGCCTATGACGAATCGCCCACCACCGACACCCGTGCTCGCATCCGGGAGGAACTCAAAACGGTGCGCCACCGGCTGATGCCCTATGTAGGCTTCTTCAACCTGTTGCGGGAGGCGCAGGGGAGCGATCCGCAGCTCCACGCGGGCGACGTGGTGTGGTTGACCGAGATCAGCGAGGCGGTACGCAACTCCTCCGCGCTGGAGCGGCGCTTGGCCGACATGCGCGAACTCGCCGATAACCGGGTGACGGACAGTGGTGCAACGGTGTTTCGCGTCCAGAAGATGTTCAAGATCCTGGAGGACGCGGGCTACCTGCAGCAGACCAACGAGGTGAGCAAGGGCTACACCTTCACCGGCAAGGTGGACTACCTGTTGCAGCTCATTGCCTTCATCAACGAAAACACCCCTCACATCTCTGATGACCAGGTGGTGGACCAGATCGACTCCCAGACGCGGCTGGAAGAGGCTGAGGCTCCCGAAGCGGGGGCTGCATGACCTCCTCCCCAATCAAGGACGTACTGAAGACGCTCTACCAGCATGCCGATGTGGTGGAGCAAACCCGGCGCGACGGCATCATCGTGCCGGCGCAAGATGCCCCGCAGGCGTCCGTGGGGGCTCTGCGGCAGGCCAACGCCTTGCGCCCCGCGGGGGAGGATGGATATCGGCTGCACCCCAAGCTGCGCGACTTCCTGAACGACCACCTGCAGCTCTTCCCGGCCTACCAGACCCTGGCCGAGATCGGCTCGCGCATCAGCCAGGCGCATCAGCTCTGGAACGATGTGGACGATCTGTACCGAGCCAAGGACTACAGCGCGGTGGAGAACATCGTGGAGACCATCGAATCCACGGTCTTCGATATCGGTGACAGCGTGGAGCGCAACCTGTTGTACCTGCACACGCTACTGTCCACTCGCTACGGCAATGTGCGCACGCTGGAGGCTAAGAAGTCGCAGAACCGCTTCTACCAGCGCGAAGCCAACATCCTAGCCCAAGACATGTCGCGCATGGCTGGCGTCTTTGACAGGATCGAGAGCGAAGCAACCGCTCGCGGGATGCCCGAGCTGGCCAAGTTCGTCCGCATGAACCTGCAGGCTCACCTGCAGACCTGGCAGCACGCCATGGCCGAGATGCAGGCGCAGTTGTCGCGGGAGATCTTCCGCATCAGGGAGGTGGAGGACAGCCACAAGCATCTCGCGCGCCTGGACCTGCTCATGCGCCAGCAGCCTTCATGGCTGGGATTCGAGCTGGCCCCTTCAGCGCCCATCCCCAACTTCTTACTGGCCGCGCGCCTGCCCGACTTCGTGCCCCAGATCGAGCCCCAGGACACCGACCACCAGTTTGTGGAAGCCATGGTCAAGGAGGTGGCGGCACTCCCTCCACAGCCTGTAGAGCCCCAACCCAAGGAGATCAAGCGCTTCAAGCGGGTGGTAGACGAGCGGCCCGTGAAAAAGAAGTCCGACGCCGCGATTGCGCTGGACAGGCTGGCCGGTGCCGCCAAGCGCGCTACCGACAAGTTCTCGCTGGCTGAATGGCGCGAGACCGACGACCTTGCCAAGACCCTGCAGCCCCATATATGGCTGGGCTTTGCCGTTCTCGCACTGCGGGAGCAGAAATACCGTGTGGAGGTGGTTTCCAGCCCCGCGCGCCCTGGTGAGCGGTTCCGGCACCGGTTCCACGATGCGATGGTCCACCCGGCCTCGGCTGCGGGGCCCACGAAGGCATGAACCAGCAGCAGGTGACGTTCCTGAGGCGGCTGATCGAGGCGGAGCCACCTTCCCGGCCCTACAGCGCGACCGCTGAATACTTCCTCAACGTCGAGTTCATCGGGAAGGTGCAGGGGAGGAGGGTGGTCTACACCCAGAGAGACTTTGAAATGGCGCGCAATCTGCTCAAGGCGCGGGGCTTTGAGCCGTCGCGCCAGGTGGAGCCGATACCGCGCAGTCAGGTGCAACCTGGTGAATCTGAGAAATGGGGCTCCCAGCGCGTCTCTGAGGGCCTGGTGGCGGTGGTGCCACTGGGCCTGCCTGGGGTTCAGATCCCCAAGGGCGGCATGCTGTGCATGCATATGCGCCAAGCGCTGGCTTTGCCCTATGAGGTTCTCGTGTTCTGCGAGAACCTGGAGCCCATGCTGCGGTTGCACGAATACCAATGGCTAGCGGGATTCCTCAAGGGGCGCCTCGCGCTGGCGCTGTTCCGGGGAGCGCCAGGGTACTTCCGCACGGACGTGGCGAACGAGCTGTTGGTGCAGGACCATCGTCCCGTGCTGGCATTCTTTGATTTCGACCCCAAGGGGCTGTCCATGGCCGCTTCAATGCCACGCCGTGAGGCCTTGTGCTTGCCGCCGCTGGACAGTCTGGAAGTGGCTGTCAGGGCGCAGCGGAGGAAGACTCTGTATCTGGGGTCCGTGGAGGTGTCACGGCCTCATCTGGAAGCCCAGCCTGCAGGTGGCGACGTGGGGCTCGCTTGGGGGCTCATGAAGAGGGTTGAGATGGGGCTCGATCAGGAGCATTTTCCCGGCCGAGAGCTCGGCGCGGAGTAGTCTCACCCCGGTGCAAACACGCTGTCGGTAGGCAAGTATTACCCATGTCTTATTCGCTGGCGTAATCGCCCGTCCGGATTTGTGTCATTGACGCGGTCGAAGTCGAGTTGCCAGTTGTGATCCGATTCTCGGTGTAAGGCCTGTGCGCTCATCGACCGAACAGCGCGATTTACAAAGCTGCTGGTAAAGCCAAGATCGGACACCCAAAGACAACCGATTGCAGTTTGGGACTAATTTGACTTAGAGCCCCTTGTTGCACCTGGCGCCCATCGAAGTCCCAAAAGCAGGATAGGCATGATGCTCAATCCTGGGCAGATTTCCAACGCGATGAAGATTTCTCCCGGCATTGCAAGCCAATGAGACTAGTTGGTCGTGGTCTTTTTGGTCACATTGCGCGGAAATCGGGCGGATGTCTTCCCGAAAGCGTGTTCCACCCCAAGCCGACTTTGGTCGAGCGCTGCAACAGTTGCGCGCGGCGCGTGGCTTGGTTCAGGAAGACATGCTGCTGGCCACTAGCCGCCGTCACATCAGTCGTATCGAGCAGGGGCATCAGGTTCCCAGTATCCGTACCATCGAAGTGCTGGCCGAACAGATGCAAATCCATCCTTTGACGCTTGTTGCTGCTGCATACTGTCCGGACTTTGACGCCGCATCCGTCAGTGAAATTCTCAAAACGGTTAGGGCAGACTTCAAGAAGATCTCCTCAGACTAAATGTGCACGGAGGGCTGCGCGTTCTTCCTTGAGTCCAGAACCAGCAGTTGAAGTCCTTCTAGTAGACCACCGCCAATAGGCGTGGCGTCATTCCGCTGAAGCATTCGGTTGACTATCTCTCGATCAATTGCGGTGCTTAGCAAGTACAGTGACTCCTGCAGAGTCTCCATGCTAACTGCCAGACGACCTTCAGGGCCTTCGGCTCCTGCTTTAGATAGGAGCAGCAGCGCAAGAGGCAAGGCTGCACTGGCGGGGTCATAGTCTTCATGCCAGCCGACCCCTGAAAGAAGATCTCTGAGCTGTTCAGAAATCAACAACAATTTCTTGTCTTCAAGAGCATCTGGCAAAATTGATTTCCATCCTCCGGATGTGATCAAGTCCATCATGTCCTGTGCTCCAAATTGTCCGAGAGTCGCTTTTTCCAAACGCAGCATCATTCGCCATTCCAGTTAATATGAGACTAGTTGGTCCCGTTTGAGACCGTGGCGTGCGAAGATAGCTGAACACACATGCCGTTCAGACGTGGGAAGCGCGCCCACGGCCAAATGGAAAGCTACCGGTTGCCTAATTCCCTGAATCGGGCAACCAGCCTGTTGCCTCATTTGTTGGACTGCCTTGAAAAACCGCTTGGATCTCACCCGCTTGGCCGAACTTGATCGCCAGTTTTGCGATTTCGCGAAACTGCAGCGTGGTCCTACGCCCAGGTGCGGCTGGACAAAAACCATCCGATTGGCACTGGGCATGAGTTCCAAAGCGCTGGGGGCGCGATTGGGTGTGACGGCGCAAGGTGTCCGCAAGCTGGAGCAAGCGGAGGAGGGCGGAACCATCACGCTCAACACCCTCGCTCGCTTAGCCCATGGTCTAGATTGCGAAGTGCACTACATGTTTGTCCCTCGGACCAGCTTGATGCAGCAGGTTCTCCAGCGGACCCTCGAAGTGTCTGGTTCCCCGATGCCACCAATGCTTAAAGTACCTGAGGTGCTTGCAGAGCCCGAGACTCTGGACGCACTCACCCGTGCACTTACTCAAGTGAACAAGCGGGGCCTTTGGTGAGGAGCAGGAACGTCCTTGCTCACAATTAGCGGCTTGGGTCCCGCTCGTAATGGGGCGCCTATATCGGTGCCAGGCTCAGAAATTTCCTGCGGTGGCATTACGCGCGGTTGGCGTTAGTCGATAGACGCATTCAAGATACGGGCCGACCTCCGTCCAGCCCGCCTTGGCGTCGCGCAGAGCAATAAGTGTTCTTCCGACATCCACCACGTCAGGGGTCAAGCGGTTGTTGACGAATGCCGTGCGGCTGTCGGCGTCTGCATGTTTGGCTGAGTCCTGGTGGGTGTAGGAATGAAACTCTTGAATAGGGCCAGGCGCGCGGTGTTGGCTCCCCCCACATTTCTCGCCGCTGGCGGGTTCCATGCGATCGACGTGACCTGCAGCGAAGCTATCCTCTACCATGTGCAGCAGACTCCCGAAGGCTATGTCTCCCAGGTGAGCGCGCAGGCTGGGGTCTCCCAGCGTAAACAGCTCTTGCACCCTCCACCCGCTCGTGCCAAAAAACTGCTCAACGACCGGTAGCTTGACATCCTTGAGCCAAGTGCCAAGCTGGTAGTCACCGCTGACGACTCCCCATGTGAACTCCGCCCAGCTTAAAATTTTCCTGCGCGTCTCGGCTGGGTACTCGCCGTTTGCAGACGCCATCGAGTGGATGAACTGTAGATCGCCAAAATGGGAGCGCAGCGGTAGCGCAGATTGGTTGGTGGCGTTGAAAGCGTTCTCTGGATTCGCTTTGATCTGTTTTTCTGCGGCGAGGAACAACTCACCCCAGCAGCGAGGCTGGGTGATGAACCTGATGGTCATCGGTCGCCCATCCGCATAAGTGGTTTTGCAAGATGTACCCCTGGCTTGGTCGCTTTTCAACTGAAACGGCGGATCATCGTTCCATCGGACGCCAGCAATAACGTGGGGTGTGGCGTACTCAGCATCTGGATTGCCACATATGCCAACGCCCTCAAAGTTGCATTCGTAAGCCCGGTGGGTGATTTCTTCGTGGACCGACTGCTTGAATCGAGGTAGTCCCTTTTCTGCCAAAGAAGAAAGAATCCCATCTAGCCATGAAGGAGCCCATGCTTTAACGGCGTCACGGTCATAACGCGTTCCCTTGGGCGAAAGGTCAAAAGCATGGGCTTGCAGCACGCTGGTGGCAAGCAATCCAATGGTGAGAACTTGCCTTGTCACTACATTGCTCCGGGTCGCAAACGAAGCAGAGGTTGCAGAAGACGCTGCGTCCTTCTTTTCTAAGCTGGGGCGCTTGCCTGTTGCTGAACTCAGCAGGCTCGTTGTTGTCGGCCCAAACACCGACAACCCAACGCCTGATGCAAATCGAAGTGTCATAGATCCCTCCATATTGGTTTTTAGTAAGCGGCCCGCCAACCATCCGCGACCAACGTGTTTCTCCCAGATGCTCCAGCGAAATGCAACCTTTTTTGGCGCGCATTGACCTGTCTCGTGACGATGGCGAGCACGGGGTGCGGGATTCCAGTCGCTTTGCTCTCCCTGCCCCCCTAGAACAGCACCTTCTGTGCACTCGTCAACGCCACAAAGCTTTCCCCCAACGGCTGAAGAATCGCATCAGCAATGGGCTGCAGTTGCTTGACGAAGTAGTGCTCATAGTCAATGCGCGAATGCCGGGCCTCCAGAGGTTCGGGGCCGCTCTGCGTCATCACGTAGTCGATCCAGCCACCATGCTGGTACTGCTGCGGACGGCCCAACTTCGCGTTGTGTGCGTCAGCGATGCGCGCCGCGCGCACCTGGGGTGGCACGTTGACCTCGTAGGCATCAAGCCGGTGGCGCAGACGCTTGCGGTAGACGAGCAGCGCATCCATCTGGCCATCCAGCATGGATCGCGCATAGTCGGCCACGAACGCCCGATAGGGCTCTCCGTGGAAGATGCGTGACAGCAAGCCCTCCTGGAACTGGCGCGCCAGCGGGGTCCAGTCGCTGCGGGCCATTTCCAGCCCACGGTAGACCATCTCCTCGCGCCCCTCTTCATCGACGCTCAGGCCAGCGTAGCGCTTCTTGCTGCCGACATCCGAGCCTCGGATGGTGGGCATGAAGAACTTGGCGTAGTGGGTGTCGAACTCGATCTCGAGGAAGTTCTCCAGCTGCTGCTCGTCCCGCAGCTTGCCTGTCCACCAGCTGTTGATCTCCTTCACCAGTTCGGCTGCAATGGCGTGCGCCTCTGCGTTGGCATGGGTGCGTTTGAGCCAGACGAAGATGGAGTCGGTATCTCCGTAGATGACCTGGTATCCGCGCTGCTCCACGAACGTCCGGGTGAGCTTCATCACCTCGTGGCCCCGCAGGGTCACGGCAGACACCAGCTTGGGATTGAAGAAGCGGCACTCGGACGCGCCCAGCACACCGGCAAAGGAGTTCATAAGCAGCTTCAGGGCCTGCGACAGGGGCTGGTTTCGCACCCGCTTGGCTTCGTCCCGGGCATTTGACAGGGTGGTCACGATGTCGGGCAGACAGTGTTTCTCGCGCGAGAACAGCGTGCCTTGCGGCCCCTGGACCAAGCCGGTCTGGATGTTGGCACTCTCTCCCTCGGCCAGGCCCACGGGATCCACCAGGAAGGTCCGGATGATGGAGGGGTACAGGCTCTTGTAGTCCAGGACCACGACGGAGTCGTAGAAGCCTGGGGTGGAGTCCATCACATAGCCGCCGGGGTAGGCCTTGGCGGCGATGTCACCCACGTTCGGCGCCACGTAGCCCAGGCGGTGCATGCGTGGCAGGTAGTGATGGCTGAACGCGGCGATGGAGCCTCCGAAGTGATCTATCTGCAAGCCTGTCGTCTGAGCTCGCTCCAGCACGAACGGCAGCAACTCCAGCTTGTCGAAGATGCGCAGGACGAGCGCGCAGTCGCGGATGTTGTAGCTGGCCAGGGCTGGCTTGTCCTCCTGGTAGCGCCGCTCGATCTCGGCCATCTTGTCGTAGGCGTCTCCGATTTCCTTGCCCTCGCCGAGTAGTGTCTGCGAGACCGCTTCGAGGCTGAACGACGGGAAGCTCCACATGCCCGCCCTGAGCGCTTCGATGCCATCGACGACGACACGTCCGGGCATTGGAGCGAACAGGTAGCCTTGCCGGCCGGGGTGTGTCCGCCACGCGATGGGACGCCGTTCACGTCCGAGCAGCAGTTGCACGGAGTTTGCATCGGCAGTCTTCTGCAGTACCCGCAGATCGAACTGGATCACGTTCCAGCCGATGATGACGTCCGGGTCATGGGCATCAAACCAGGCATTGAGCTGCTCGATCATCTCCTGGCGAGTTGGGCAGTACACAAGCCTGAAGTCCATCGGCGATAAAGCTGGCGTCGACTCTGAAGCTGGCACTGGCGCCTCCCCCAGCATGAAGACCACCCGGTCGCCCGCGCCATCCAGTGCGATCGAGTACAGCTCTTCGGTAGCGCTCGTCTCGATGTCCAGCGACACCACTTTCAACACCGGGCGCCAACCGGACGCGGGCTTCAATCTGCCGTCGATGATGGTCGAGTCTTCGCGCTGGCCTCCCTCCACGAGGACACCAGCTGTGATGAACCGCTCCATCAGGTAGCGGTCATGCGGCCGCACATCCGCTTCGTACAGCGGGATCCCCAGTGGCTGGAGTGCGCGCGCCAGCTTGCCGAGATCGCGGAACCTGCGGGCGTAGACACCGATGACAGGATCCTGGTCGAACGTCTTCAGACCGAGCTCCTTGACCTCTAGGTCCTGCAGGCTCGCCAGCGGGACATGTGCAGCTGCCCTGTATCGGACCGGGAGGAAGGCGACTGAAGTCTGCTGCTTCAGAAGTACTTTCTTCGGCCCTGGTCGGTGGCCAGCCAGTATTCGATCTCGGTGCCGTCTGGGAGATCGCGCCAGTTGCGTGTGAGGAGGAAGCCCCGGAGTTCGGTGGGTGTGGGGGCAGAGGACATCAGGTGAGGCGAAGGACGCTACCGCGCCGATTCTGAAGAATTTGGCGAGAGGGTTGAGAGGTTTCGGCACGCTCTTGTACAAAATACTGATTTTATATACAGTATTTTAAAAACCTACGAGGAGAACGTCATGGACAAGCCCTGCCGCTATGTATTCCGGCCCGCACGACCCGCCCCTGCGTTTTTGCGCCGTATTTGGGCATGGCTTTGAGGTGGTACTGCTAAGTTACGTGACTGGCCACGCTACTTCATGACATCTTGCACCACAGGGCGGAGATTTGTCTGCGGGAAGGAGAGCGTCTGTATCGGCCGACCGCTTCAGGCTGATTGCTGCCGCTTGCCACAGAAATCCCAATGACTCCTGATGCGTGCATCAGACACCAAGATGCGCTCCTGAAACTCCGCTCTACATTCCAAAGTCATCAACTGAATTAATAGAGCACCAGTCACTGGTTTGACGTTCGTTGAGATGGTGGTCTCGACCAAAAGCAGCCTATCTCAGATAGGCTGGTCGAATCAAATCCCGCGCAAGCCAAGTAGTGAGCGCAAACCGATTGCATAGCAGGGCAGAGCACTTCAATAAACCATGGAGCAAAGTGTTGCGCGCATGTCACTTCATCCGCTTAGTTGACTTAGAGAAGACACTGCTCCGGTCTGTCTGGTTGTATAACACATCATGTGTTGCGAGATGTACATGGGCACGAAGCGTAGATAAAAGAATTAAAAAATGAAAGTGCCCGATTTATTTTTGATAATGGTCAAATTTCCAGAACCTATTATTTAAGGGTAGCCTTGACAAATACCGTTCACAATCCAGATCAGTATATTTTCGATTTCAAACATATCATTTCCCATGGGAGAAAAAAGATAGGAATACTGATCGGCGCGGGCGCTCCCGTCAGCGTGAACGTCGGCAAGGCAGGTGCCTACGAGCCTTTGATCCCTAATGTTGCAGGCTTAACGGAGTTGATCCGGGCGGGCCTCAAGGATGAATTTAAGGAAGCGTTTAAAGAGGTCGAAAAACAAATTCAGAACTCGAACATCGAACTAGCGTTATCGCGCATTCGGGCGCTGGCCGAGGTGATCGGCGAATCCAAGGTCTGCGGTCTTAACGCGGAGGGCTTCCAATCCTTGTCCCAACAAATATGCGCGTTGATTTATGAAATAGTCAGCAAGCATTTGCCAGCGGGAGAAAATCCGTTCTCCGATACGATCTCTTGGATCAATGGCATCAATCGCAATCACCCGGTAGAAATTTTTACCACGAATTATGACTTGCTTTTTGAGGAGGCGATGGAACGCGTTAAGACGCCATATTTCGACGGTTTTTCCGGCTCCAAGGTTCCGTTCTTCGATCCGTCCAGCATTTCAAATAACGACTTGCCCAAGCGTTGGGTGCGCTTGTGGAAGCTGCACGGCTCCATTGGCTGGTCAAAGAGCGACAGCGGAGAGATCGTTCGCAGCAACGCCGACGCGGGCTCCACGATGGTGTACCCATCGCATATCAAGTACGACCAAACTCAGTCCGCGCCATTTTCGTCGTTGTTTGAGCGTTTGAAGAATTTTTTGCTTGAGCCGGACACCTTGCTGATCTGCTCGGGCTTCTCGTTCGCCGACGCACATATCTCCGCCAAGCTGAGCGAGTGCATGTCTGCCAACCCTTCCTCTGCCTTGATCGCGTTACAGTACCAAAATCTTGACAAAGAGGTCCATGCAGCGGATCTGGCGTCGCGCTGCCCCAACATAAGCGTCTACTGCCGGGATGGCGCGATCATCAACGGCATCAAGGCTCCCTGGAAACTGGGCGATCCTCCCAGCAAAAATTGGGAAGTTATCCGCGCGGAGTACTGGAAGGAAGGCCAGTTCTTGTTGGGGGACTTCAAGCTATTGGCTCGATTCCTCGCCATGTCCGGCGGCGGAAAGACCAAAGCGATAGAGTCCGCGCCTGAGGTCGCCACCGATGAATAAGGAGCCGACTTACCTGGGCAGTGTTAGCGCCGTGGCAGGATCGTCCTTAACGGTTGAGCTGGCGCCACAAGTGAAATCGGGCTTACTGATCATTGGCGGTAAAACTCATCGTGTGGGTCAAGTGGGAAGTTTCGTCAGAATTCCCCAAGGGTATAACAACCTGTATGGCCTGATTGCAGAGACAAGCGAATCCTCTAGCGTTGACGAGATCGGCGACACACATGAGACGGATCGGCGCTGGATCAAGATCGAGTTGGTGGGTGAAACGATTGGCGACGAGTTCGAGCGGGGCATCAGCCAATACCCCAGCATCAACGACGAGGCCCATCTGGTCTTGGAGACCGACCTTAGAAAGATCTATGGCGGCGCGGACTCCGGCCAAATCGTCGTGGGCACGCTTTCGAGCTCGGACAGTATTAAGGTCAGCATCGACTTGGACAAGCTCGTGACCCGGCACTCCGCCGTATTGGGGTCGACAGGCTCCGGTAAATCCACCAGCGTGTCCAGCCTACTCAGGTCCATCGTGACGGACGAGCATGGGGCGACCAGTTACCCCGCTGCGCGGATCGTGCTGATTGACATCCATGGAGAGTATTCGGCAGCGCTGGGAGATATCGCCTCCGTTTTTTCGGTTATCCCCAAGGAAGGGGAGACGAAGCTTCATATTCCCTATTGGTGCGTTTCATCCGAAAATTTGATCGATTTTCTTTGCGGCCCGATATCGGAGGGTAACAAGAGTTTGATTTTTGATCGCATTGTGGAACAGAAGCTAGCGTTCATCAAAAACAATGCTGTCGCCGGAATTGATTTGGGGCGGATTACGGCGGATACGCCGATTCCGTTTAACCTGAAGCAGATCTGGCATGACATGATGGTGTACGACAACGCGAACTGGGACGACGAAGAAAAAACGCTGCCATCCTTCACAGACAAAGGGGATCCGGAGACCTTAAGTCCGCCTAAATTCAAGCCGCCTAGCGCTGGTAAGGCCGCGCCACATAAAGGCAATGGTGGCATGATGAAAAGGCAGCTCGATTTGATGCGATCCCGCCTGTTGGATAATCAATTCTCCTTTTTTATGAGCCCCGGTGATTGGCAGCCCGACGCCGAACTGAAGGTGAAAAAGGATCTCTCAGAGCTCATTAAGAACTGGCTGGGTCACGACAAGCCGATCACAATTCTCGACCTCTCAGGCATGCCTTCAACGCGCTTGGATTTGCTGCTGGGGTCTGTGCTAGACATTATTTTCGAGTCGGCTTTGTGGGGGCGCAACTACAAAGAGGGTATGAAAAATAGGCCGGTGCTACTGGTGCTCGAAGAGGCTCACCGCTACTTGTCAGCTGGCACGGTCGGGTTGGCTAAGGGCATGGTGCAGAAAATCGCGAAGGAGGGGCGCAAGTTTGGTGTCGGCGCGATGTTAGTCAGCCAAAGGCCATCCGAAATCGATGAAACAATTTTGTCTCAGTGCGGGACGCTGTTCGCTTTAAGGATCAATAACGCCACGGACCGTAGCCGCGTGAAGTCGGCTATGTCGGAGGGGATATCCGGGATCGTGGACAGCTTGCCAGTGCTTCGGACCGGGGAGGCTGTAATCGCTGGCGAGGCTGCCCGGTTGCCGATGCGTTGTCGGTTCAAGCTGCCGCGAGAAGGGCATTTCCCTGATAGCAAAGACCCGGTGGTCGCTTCAAGCTGGTCGAAGGCGGTTGGCGAGGAGGATTATTCGGCACTAGTTTCTGCGTGGCGCAATCAAGACCCAAGTGCCACACCAAAGTAAAACTTACCAAACAGGAGGAACTATGGAAATGCAATTTGTTGACTCATCGAACATCGAGCGTATCGGCTATGACTCAAGCTCAAGCACTTTGCGCATCGAGTTCAAGTCGAACAGGACATACGACTACTCCAATGTCCCTGAAAACGTTTTCAATGAGCTCAGGAGCGCGTCGTCGGTTGGTAGCTATCACGCGACGAATATCAAGAATTCTTATCCATACACCGAAATATGAAGACTCTGTGAAGGGTAATCGTGCTCGATTTACTGGAAAGCAGCCAATGCTTCTTTAGGTGTGGTGGATAAATCAGTTCAATAGAACTGCTTTATTCTCATGTCTGCATGGCTTCAGCCCCCCTTTTTTAACCAGCCGATCAGTGGTCAGCACTCATCAGAAAACAGTTATTGGGAAATACATTGTCTTATAGCTCGGAATGACTGCTATATGCCACTTGGCAGTACTTCGCCATGCTGGCATGAGTAGCCCCAATCGCTGCGAAGCAGTCCCCTCGGTATGACGTAAGTCTGGGCCATATGGAGGTTACTGGCCCAACTAGGAAGAAGGGCTAAGCTACTTGCGAGACCAAAATCCACCTCAACCCCACTTCGACTGGGCTAGGGCTAAATCATCAATGTGGATCGTTTCTCAAAGCCCCGTTCTGCCAATCTACCTAATGAACCTATAGCGTTCGGGTCAACCAAATAAATTCACGTAGCGCATCAATGCTGCGCTCATGACGTAGAAATAGACGGTAGGTCACTGTCAATTTGGACGCTGTCCCTCACGGACCAGATCGGCTAACCCAGCCTGAGCGCGGTAGGTTTGGTTTCGCGGTGTTTCCCGCTCTACGTTGAGAAACGAGGGGCTGCTGGATTGCTTTCAGCGCGCATCCCCCGTACGCTCTGGTGAGCACTCTCTGGAGCTAAACCGTGTCCACCAATCCTTCACGCAACCTGCGATCCCTCACTCGGCCCAAGGTGTCCCACACAACCACCATGGTGCGAGGAGACACAGTTCATCTCTCTCCAAAACTCTCCGGCTTCAAAGTGGGGCAACGGGTTTTCTTTGCAGTGCGAGACGGAGAGATCGTGATTCACCCCAAGCCCGTCAAAGTCGTTGACGGCAAGCTGCTGTCCAGCCGTGTGCGCCATGCCGTGCGATCACATGCCATGTGGGGCCCCAGAAAGCGTCTTCAGTGAGCTCTGGCATGTAGCCTCAGCGCGTGCCCGCCCGCAGTCGGCAAGAACGCCACGCCGGTAAGCCGTACCAGCTCGCGATAGCTGATGTGCGCCAATTTGATGACCAGTTCAACTGGGAAACGGGTGGGTACACTGGCACGAATGGGGGTGAAAATGAGGGTTCAGGCGTATGACGAATGATCAGGTCTTGACCAAAGGCGCTTTGAGAGCGGGCGAACAGCTGGGCTTGGCCAATGCTAAAATCGCCCAAGTGCTGCACCTTGATGCACAAGCGATCTCCGCCATGGATGCAGGCGTCGAACATCTCCGAGGAGACACACCCAATGGGCAACGGGCCATCACACTGATCAAGATCCACCAAGCGTTGGCAACCAACGTGGGCCTGGACGCAGAGGCCGCAAAACGGTGGATTGCCTCGCACAACACCGCCCTTGCAGGAACCCCTGCATCGCTGATGCAGACTGAAGAAGGCATGAAGGCTGTCTTGGCATACCTGCAGAGCATGGAAGCTCCGCAAGGGGCCTGACGGCTGTGAGCAGCACCGGCTCTTACCCCTATCTCCCTGCCTCCCCACCGCGCAGCGCTGATGTGGTGTTGTACCTGGATTTGGACGGCGTGGTGCACCACGAGAAAGTGCTTTGGCATCCCAGCAAAGGGATCTTCATGAGCCCATACGAAGCAGCGGGACACGCCTTGTTTGAGTGGGTACCGATCCTAGAGGCAGCTCTCGAACCCTACCCAGCAGTGGCCTTGGTGCTCAGCAGCACCTGGTGTATCCGGCCTGGCTACAGCGCAACCCTCAAACGACTTCCAGCAGCACTGCGCACCCGCTTCATCGGGGGGACGTACCACAAGCGGGTGCATGGCATAGACCCATGGAACCAGTCCATGTTCCGCAGCATGCCACGGGGCGTGCAGGTGCAAGAAGATGCACAGCGCAGGAAACCACGGCAGTGGCTTGCTCTGGATGACGATGTGGAGGACTGGCCCGATGCATCAAAGCAAAATCTGATCGCCTGCGAGGGAACCACAGGGCTGTCAGATCCGGAGGTTCAGAGGGAACTCGGGAAGAAGCTGCAGCGCTGCCATGTGGCGCTGGCTGAGGAATAGTGTTCCAGGGGATCTACTGAAAGAAGCCGGAGGACTGGCTTTGATCCAGCCGAGACTGCTGCAAATCCAAGCGGGCAGCTTCGCACATGGGATGCCCCTGCTTGGCCCCTGACATGCGCATGGTGCAAGTGCGGGACACGGGTCTCAAGAAGCAGCATCGCAGTCCTATGCCCATGAGCAGCAGAATCCTGCCGTTAATGCAAATCTCAGAGCAACTGGCGCATCCTCTCCTTCAATTGCTCTCCCGCTAAGGCGGTGAGGCCCGTCTTCCCACTCACCAAGAACAGCGACTTGCAAAACGGCCGGAACAGCCATGAGCGGTCATCTACCGCTAGCCAGGGTCGGTAGGCCATCTCGTTTGCTCTCAGCCACGCCTGGCACTCTGCCTCCCGCTCGTAGCTGACAAGGGTGGAAGGAACATCAATCAGGGTACTGAAGCGGGGTGTGTCTCCCACTACTCTGGCAGCGATGTCCGCAGAAAACCGGCTGCGCAGTTGGGCGAGTGGTTTTTGCAGCCGCCAGGTGCTGGTGATCACCACTTGCCATTGGGGCGCCTCCCGCAGTGCGTCTTCCAGCACCGGTAGGCAGCTGAAATGTTTGGACTCATGGCAGTGTTCGGGGTGTAACACCCCATCAAAGTCCAGAAATAGTATGGCCATGATGTACCTCAGAAGTCATCCTAGAAGACGAACTGCGCACGGACAAGGGCAAACTGCGCCCTAGTGGTCCTGGGCTCAGAGCCGTCGGTGAGAGCCCTTGTCCCCAACGCCTGAAGGCTTCAATGCAGTTTGAGTTTGTGAATGACCACCTGGCTCAGACTGTTGCAGTACAGCCCGCCTTGGTGTTGCGCCATCGGCGCATTCTCGTGCGGGGCAATGCAGATCTGCACCTGAGCGCGCAGCTCGATTCGGGATCGCTGCGCGTGACCTCAAACTGCAGTGAATGGCCTGTAGGGAAGGAGCCTCTTTGACCTCGCTCCCAGTGAGTTCAGGCTGAGACGTCTGCCGCGGACTGAACCATCACCCGGAAGGACTCGATGGTGCCATCTTCGATGGCCTGCTGGATCCAGGCGGGTTTGCGGCCTCGGCCGCTCAACGAGCCGTCCCAGGCCAAACCTGTGTTGGGGTCATAGAAAGTGGTCGGGCGTTTGGTGGAGGGCGGCAAGGGCTTGCGGCTGATAGAGCCCAGACCCACTTGCGCGGGGGTTAAACCAAACTGGGCCACCAACTGGCGTGAGGTCTCAATGGCCTGGCGTTTGTATTCGTGTGCGAGTCGGTCGCGGCGGGCTTGTAGTTCTGCAATCTGTTGATCGATCGCTTTGATTTCTGGATTCATGTGGGGATTTTAAATTCGAGAGAACTCGGCACCATCAACGGCAGAATGCCCTGGCATGCAGGGCGGGAACGCTCGTCCTGCTCAACACTCATGATGACCGATTGCACCCAACCATGGACATAGAGGCCCAATGAGTCAAATCCAATTGAAGCGCGGCAAGGATTGGCAAGACAAGCTGCGCGAGTACCGGGTACTGATCGATGGCAAGCACGTCGCCTCGATTGGCGAGAAATCCGAAGTCAATGTACCCATCACACCGGGCAAGCACGTCCTTCAACTCAGCGTGGACTGGTGCACCTCTCCCAAAGTGGAAGTCACCGTAGAGGAGGGTCAAACCCTAGTCATGGGTTGCGGCCCCAACTCCAATGCATTTCTTGCCCTCCTGTACATCACCCTTTGGCGCAAGAAGTACATCTGGCTCAGGCCACTCCCCGTCAATGCGTAGGGCAAGGTTTGCGCTGATCTCGGCAGTGCGAATAGAGCTCGGTGAGGCCGCCCAAGGCCTATGCAGACAGCCACGGCATTGGACATGCCAATGAACGCAATTCTCTCGGGGGCGCACTCAGGGTTGCAGCGCCGCCTTGGGTAAAAACTCCACCCCCGTCCTTTTGACCAGTTCTTGGTAGCTGATGGGACGGCCTGCCGTCTCACCCTCACGGTTCTCTTGCCAGTGCGCCCAGGCGCGCTTTTCTGTGGCGTCGTAAACCAATTTGTAGAGGTAGGTCGGTAAGGACGCAGCGTTTTCCACGCTGGCGCAAGGGCAGATTGTTGATTTCCACGCAGAAGTGGCCCACTAACCCCCCTGTCCTGGCTCATCTGGTCATGGGGTAGAGCACCTGATCCTCAAGCAGGGTACTCAATCATCCGGATGAAACAACCTTCGGGCCCGGATCTCGCCCTGGTACACGGCCGCCTTCAGCTCGGCCAGCTCCTCAGGCGAGGCGATTTCTTGAACCTTGGGTTTGCCGGGGCGTACGTACACCGTGGACCTCGACCAGCTCTCCCAGTCGTAGATGAAGATGCTCTCCAGGTAGCGCGCGATCTCCACGTCGTAGAAAAGCAGGCTGGCATCGCGGTTCAACACGGTGCCGTCGTAGGACCAGTTGTGGCTGCCGAGTAGCACACGGGCCGAATCGACGATGATGCCCTTAGTGTGCGTACGGTTGCGCCAGCGCACCCGCCCCATGTCAATACCGTGAGTTTTCATGAACTCGATGTGACGCGCCTCTACGCCGTTCTCGGCGCGCAAGATGATGCGCACGTCCAAGCCCTCACGCTGCTTGCGGGCGATGGCCTTGAGTAGCTGGATATAGGTCTGTTCGGCTCGCGGGTCCAATGATTCGTTGATGTACTGGTTCTGTAGATAGATCCGGGATTTCGCACCCTCTATCAGCGGGAGCACCACCTGAACATAGTTGTCGGGGGTGAGTACCGGCTGCACATCCACTTCGCGGTCGATCTCCAGCGGATCGAACGTTCTGATCTCGGCAGAGGCTTCGCGCGGATCGGGATCTAGCGGCGGCAGGAGCTCGTAGGCCAACTCCGCGCCTTTGGGAACGAAGCCGCTCGACTGAGCGAAGTCGTACTGGATGTAGGACTCGAAAATACCAGCGAGAGTAGGGTTGTCGATCACGACGTGCCACTCGCGGTTGTAATTCGTGAGCAAAGCCTTGGCACTGGCCTGGTCTGCTGGCGGCGCATCAGGCGCTTGATTAGAGCTTTGCCAGTTGCCGCTGGAGAGCCAGAACGCACTGGAATCGCGAACAGCCACCTTGATATGGTAGGCCGACGCCCAGAGCGATCCTGTCTGGCCGACATTGGCCCATTGCATTTCGAAATCGTCGCCGAGAACTCCCTTAAGGGTTCTTACAGTGTCGGCATCGTCCGAGTCGCCAGCCTTGGTGCCTGTGCCTACCGAGGCACCGTATTGCATCACCAGCTGTAGCTGAGCGCTCTGAGCTTCGAGCCGCTTGGCGATGGCATCGATGATGTGCGGTGCTCCGAAGTCGTACATCGCGATCGTGAGTTTCCTGTTCGTCTCCTGCAAGAAAGCATCTAGTACTGGCCAACCTTGTTCAGGGCTCACATGCACCGAGACTTTCATGTGCTCCTTCACGCGCGGCAGCGAAAGGTGCGGCGGCTTCTTATAGGTAGGATTCGCCGTGCGCTCGGTGAAGGCTTCACTGCCGTTCAGGCGGCTCAGTTCGTAAAACTCCTCTGCGCTGGCCTGGCGCACATCCACGGGGAAACCATCGAAGGTCGATGGCAACTTGGGCAGCCCCTGTTCGAGCAGCGATGCGGTAGTTTTCTTCTCCTCGACGATCGCAACGATCACCGCTTGATCGGTGATCCAGCCGTCAGTGAACTGCCATCCGGCGCGGACAAGCAGCAAACCTGGAATCGTCCGGAATACGTCGCGCGCCCGTCCGACTGCACGCATCAGCTCCGGCGACATTTCTGGCGAGAGGGCGGAGGTCCGTGAGGGCAGGGCGGGTGTCATCGCTGGCAGCGCAGTGCTGCCCGAAGGGCCTTCGCGGTTGAATATTCCACTCAGACTCACGCTCACGGACAGCGGAATGGTCCACGTTGCCACATCTCCTTTGATCGAAGGCCGCTGCGCGGAGGCTACTGCATCGCTAGCCGTCTGTTGGGATGGATCCGCCGCTTCCAACTGAGGCACGGCGCGCGACAGATCGAGTGCTTGGGCCAGCTGCGCCTGCTCTTCAATGGTGCGGGCGAGTTCCTTAGCGCGCTCGACCAAGACCGACACGCGCACGCCCTCGTTGGCCTTCCACTGCACACGGGCTTCGCCCTGATCGCTGGTCCATGGTTGACCATCGCGGTTGAGGATTCGGCCCTGTGAGTCGCGCTCAGGGACGCCCGAGTGGTGCAAAGCAACCATCTCGAACTGATCGTTGAAGACCGGCGCACCCGAGGACCCCGGAGCGGTGTCGGCCACGTAATGCAGGTAATTCGTCAGCACGTCCACGATGCGGTTTTCTCGCAGCGCGAACATCTTGGGCCCGCCGTTGGGGTGCTGAATCACGTTGACGAATTCCCCGTTGATGGCTTTGCCCTCCTGCGGGTTGAGGCAGATGTAGCCCAGGTCGGTGCCGGGCACGCCCCGACTGTCCGTGGGAGAGACCGCCACGAAAGTGAAATCCAATGCCTCGTCAGTAATGAAGAGCTTCTGTGGGGTGAGGCGGAAGACGCGTTCTTCAGATACCAGCGTAGTGCTGGCCTCAAAACCGAAGGTCACCTCACTTTGCGCAGCGTCGGCGGCGCGCTCAAGTACATGGTGGTTCGTTAGCAGGATGCTGGGGCCGACGAGCATGCCTGTACCGTAGCCCAGCAGGACGCCGCTTGGCCCGCGTACGGTGATGCGGCCTACGCAATGGGCCGCTGCAAGTGCTAACCGGAGAAACTGCGGAGTGACAAGGTCGTCGCGACCAATGGCCCGCTCTTGCGCCAGCTGT
This sequence comes from Acidovorax sp. 1608163, assembly GCF_003669015.1. Classification (NCBI taxonomy): domain Bacteria; kingdom Pseudomonadati; phylum Pseudomonadota; class Betaproteobacteria; order Burkholderiales; family Comamonadaceae; genus Acidovorax; species Acidovorax sp. 1608163. Next base: position 2,302,725 of record NZ_CP033069.1, on the reverse strand, counting down.
GCAACCAATGTGTCTGCATCTATCTCATCCAGAGGGGGGACGTGCTCTGTGAGCATGAGCGTGGAAGCAGTAACAGCGCGCTCAGTGGTGCGTACGTGAGCAAGGCGCTTGGCCACCCGCTCGGGATCGTCTGCGGCCCAGATGTTGCCTTTGTCGGCCTCCTGTAAGCGCTTCACACGAATGCCAGCACGCTCTGCATAGCGCGCTTCCGCAGCCGATGTCAGAAGCATAGCCCGATCAGAGATTTTCACGATGGCCTCCCTTCACCTTAGGATTTCATGATCAGATGGAGTGCGACAGTGGCATTACTACTCCAAGTTCTATGCGTCGCGGCATTTCTGGGCTCGCGCTGTGCTCCAGCAGAAGACGGATCGTATGGTGGTGTCAAGGCAAGGTTTCTGCTACCTCACCATGTCATAGTCTGATCGCCGCAGAGGGCTACAGCTTTCATTGCTTTTGGCATGGCGGTCGTCGCAGGTCATGGACTGATTGCGCTGTTCTGTGACCGAGAAGGGCGTGCGATTCGGCCCGTCGACTGCGCAGATGCTCACCATGAAAAACGCACTGGTGAAGGAATGCCACGTAGCTATTGCTCCCCTTGTGTTTCCACAAAGTTTTAATCTGTAACGGCGCGCAAAGTAAGCGAGAATTATTCTTACAATTGTGAACTAGCCTTGTTCCTAACTTGGTTCATCACTTTTCGGGGTAGGTGTCCTGCTTCGTGTTGGTCTAGACGTCTTCACCAAGCCAAGCAACCTATGAACGCCGATCTCGCACTTCGAATGCTGTCCGACCTATTCTGGACTGGGTTGATCGTTTGCTTGCCAGTTCTGGGACTGACGATGTTGGTGGGCCTGCTAATCAGCGTGCTTCAAGTCGTTACTCAGGTGCAGGAAATGTCCTTGACCTTCGTGCCCAAGTTGCTGATGGCTGGAGTTGCCATTGTCATGTTTGGCCCATGGATGTTGAAGAAGCTTGGGCAGTTCGCGACCCAACTGTGGTCGTCGATACCTGGCATGTTCTGAGATGTCTCAGGGCGCTGCAGGTCAAGTTCTGAGTACGCCGCTGGTGTCTTCTGTTTTTTCAGATGTATCACCTTGGGCTACTGCTGTTTTCCTGCTTTCCTTGCGCATTGCTACGGTACTTGGAATGGCTCCAATACTTTACGCAATTCCTATGCCAAATCGTGTCCGGGCGTTGTTAGTGGTTTCGCTTTCATTGATTCTTGCTGCAGCCTTTTTGGGTAAAGCTGAGATTCATTATTCGAATGCGGGAAGACTGATTGAAGCAGCGTTGCTGGAGGTTTCTTTAGGGCTTACCTTCTCCATCGGAATATTGCTGGCGTTTGCCGCTTTTTCAATGGCGGGGAATTTGCTAGATATTCAGATTGGTTTTGGCATTGCCCAAGTTTATGATCCGTTAAGCAACAGGCCATCAGCTATATTGATTTCAAGCTTCAATTATTTGGGGTTGCTTGTATTTTTTCTTATTGATGGCCATCACGCTCTTTTAAGAGCGTTAGCGTATAGCGTTGATGTGTTCCCCTTGGGCCAAGTTTGGAGAGCGTCAATAGCTTCAACTGGCATTTTGAAGCAAGTTGCCGGCATGTTTGGCTTGGGCTTTGGAATTGCTGCCCCCATTGTGTTTTGCATATTCCTAGTGGAACTGGCTTTGGGGGTTATTTCCAGAAATCTCCCACAAATAAATATGCTTGTCATAGGTGTCCCTGTAAAAATAGTGGCTGGCCTGATTGTTTTGTCGTTGTGGTTTGTAGGGATGGGGCCTTCAATGAATCGTGTATATGCATCCATTTTTCATGCATGGGCTGAGATCATGCGAAATTAGAAAAATAGGCTTGCCGATTAAGATAACAATCAAAATTCATGTCCGAACAAGATCTTGACCGCAACGAGTCAGCCACTCCGTATAAATTAGAAAAAGCCAAAGAAAAAGGACAAGTCGCCAAAAGCAGTGATGTCATATCTTCTGTGGTCTTTATGGCGGCGGCAGTCTATCTGGTATCACAAGGAGGTGATGCCATATTTGAGCAGTTTAAACTTGATCAGGCACTTCTTCGTAGCCTCGGGAGCTCTACGTCGAGTACGTCTTTCTTTTGGCCTCTCATTTCTGCAGCAATTGGTTCATTGCTGATCTTGGTGATGCCTTTTTTTGTCTTGATTTGCCTATCCGCCGTGCTGGCCAATATTTTGCAAACTGGATTTGTATTTTCACCTTCATCGCTTTCAATTGATCTGACAAGAATAAATCCAATCGCAGGTTTTAAAAAGATACTGTCAATTCGAACACTGTTTGACACTGCAAAGGCAGTCATTAAGTTATCGCTGCTCTCAGTGGTTGCTTTCTATGCTTTAAGTGCCCTGTCATCTCAGTTTTATGGCATTGCAAATTTATCACCGACCGAATATGTTCGATTGTTGATCTCAGATGCTGCGAGTCTCAGTATAAAAATTGCCTCACTGCTAATTTTTATTGCATTTTTAGATTGGATTTTCACAAGGCGTGAATTTTCAAAAAAAATGCGCATGAGTAAGCGAGAAATTAAAGATGAGCACAAACAACGGGATGGAGATCCTAGAGTCAAGGCACGCATCCGAGAATTGCAGCGCGAGGCTCTAAAAAAAAGCAAGGCTTTACAGCAAACTAAAAATGCAGACGTGGTTTTGACCAATCCGACCCATGTTGCAGTTGCCTTGCGCTACGAACACGGAAAAATGGAATCTCCTCAAATCGTGGCTAAGGGGGCGGGACATTTGGCATTTGCAATACGGCAAATTGCGTCAAAGCACAACATTCCCGTAGTTCAAAGTCCCAGCTTGGCGCGGAGGCTTTTCAAAGAGTTGGACGTAGAACAGGAAATACCTCCGCAAATGTTTGCAGAAGTTGCAAGAATAGTGGTTTGGGTCTTTGCAATGAGAGACAAAAATAAAAAAATGAGCAGCGCGTAAGAATTAAATGAAATCACTTCAGCGTTTTTTTGGGCGACACAGCGATATAGCCATGGTACTGCTTGTGCTGGGCGTGCTGGTGGTTTTGTTTGCCCCCATCCCAAGCCCACTTCTAGATTTCCTCATTCTGACGAATTTTAGTTTCGCCTTTCTCATTCTTTTGCTGACATTTTACATGTCGCGCCCAGTGGATTTTTCAACATTTCCATCTCTTTTGTTGATTGCTACACTTTTTAGATTATCTCTAAATGTTGCTGCTACACGGTTAATATTATCCGAAGGAGATGCTGGTCGCGTGATTGCCGCTATTGGATCTTATGTGGTGGGCGGGAATTATGTGATCGGCATTATTGTTTTTCTGATACTGATTGTTGTCCAGTATGTTGTAGTCACCAATGGCGCGCAGCGGATTTCAGAGGTTGCGGCACGATTCACCTTGGATAGCATGCCTGGCCAGCAAATGAGCATCGATGCCGATCTGAATATGGGGTTTATTGATCAGATTGAAGCGCAGCGTCGGCGAAAAAACATCGAAAAAGAAGCTGGATTTTATGGGGCCATGGATGGCGCCAGTAAATTCGTGAAGGGCGATGCGATTGCCGGCATAATAATCCTGCTTATCAATATAGTAGGAGGATTGATCATTGGTGTGATGCAACACAAGATGCCATGGGATCAAGCGTTGCGCACATATTCCTTGCTAACCATAGGTGATGGCATCGTCACTCAGGTTCCTGCACTGATCATTGCCGTAGGAACAGGGATTATTGTTACGCGATCTGCATCTGATGGAAACTTGAGCCAGCAGGTTCTGAAACAAATTACATCTTTCCCAAAGACCCTGCTGCTAGTGGCTGCTGCGCTCTTTGGCTTGTTGCTTTTCCCTGGCATTCCTGTATTTCCAACAGCGGTACTTCTTCTGTTGGTGGTAGGAGTTGCGTGGATTGCATATCGAAATGGGGCAGCCGAGGCATCTAAAGCGGCGGTAGATGATGGCGAGTCAACGTCAGGCAATGCACTGGATTCCGATGCACTCACCAATGGCAAAAATGATGATCCCTATGGGGCCCTGCAGGTTGAGCCTGTCGAGGTTCATGTGGGATCGGCATGGGCAGCCTTGGTGAGTCAAGAAACTAGTCCATTGATAGATCGCATATCTAATTTCCGCAAGCAGCATGCAAATGACTTGGGTCTAATACTGCCAAAAGTAAGATTCAAAGACGCTCCTAAACTTCAAGCCGATCGGTATGAAATTCATATTGATGGCGTCATTTGTGGTCGTGGGGAAGTTCGATTGGATAGATTGCTTGCGATTCATCCTGCAGGGAAGACGGATGGTATTCCAGGTGAATCCACTCGCGACCCAACCTATGGGCTTCCTGCACTCTGGATTGAGGAGATTTACCGCGAAAAAGCGTTGGCGGGTAAATTCACACTAGTTGACGCAACTACGGTATTCATGACCCACCTGACCGAAGTGCTTCGGCGAGAGTCGGCGACCTTACTTACCCGAGCTGAAACCGATAGGTTGTTATCCAGGGTTCGTCAGAAAAATCCCGGACTGGTTGAAGAGCTTATACCCACTGTGCTCGCTGTAAGTGACGTGCAGCGTGTATTGCAGAGTTTATTGCGCGAAAAAGTATCTATCCGGCACATAGATGCCATTTTGGAAACCTTGGCCGATGCGGGGAGGCAGTCCAAAGATACCGGCTACCTCACTGAATTGGTGCGCTTGCGCTTGGGGCATGCCATTTGCCAAGGATTACTGGGTGAATCCAACGCGCTGCATGTAATGACACTGGATCCTATTGTTGAGAGTCAGTTTTTGCAGAGCGTCCAGCTCGCACAGTCATCAATGGAAGGCGCGTCGACTGGTGCTACGCAGTTTATTTTAGAGCCCAAGATGGCGGAGCAATTGATGGTGAAGTTGCTGCAGCAATCGGAAAAAATGATGAAAAGTAATTTGCTGCCCGTTTTGCTGTGTGCACCTGAGTTAAGGCGCCATGTGCGGTCTTTGTCTGAGCGGGTCATTCCGCATTTAAGAGTTTTATCAATGAGTGAGATACCGCACTCCATTGAATTAAAGTCTTACGCCGTTGTTGGTGCTTAGAGATTGATCTAAAAATATACCATGCAAGAAATATTGGCAATCAATTTGCAATCCATGAGACAGGATATGCAAAAGCTCGACCAGATCAGTAGCAATATGGCGAATGCTATTACACCCGGGTATCAACGTGGGACGCTTTCCCGTTTGCCTATATCGATTTCGAGTGGTAATTTTTCCGCAATGGTCGAATCTGGGATGGTTGCTAATGGCGCCGCGTCAAGAGCTGCAGGTAGCGCCCAAGGTGTTCATCTTCAAATGGATACAAAGCCTGGCGTCCTGAAAGCCACTGGCCAGAGTCTGGATATAGCCATTGCTGGCCCCGGATACTTTGAAGTCGCAACCCCTTCAGGGCCTGCGTACACCCGTCAAGGTAACTTTAGGCTGGATGAGCGCGGCCGAATAGTCAATTCGTCTGGATTTCCTTTGATAGGTAAAGGGGGTGAAATATTTCTGAAGAGTGAGCGGCCCGTCATAGATGAGCAAGGCAATATTTTTGATAAAAATGAGGCCGACCGACTTCCGGAAACATCCACAGTATTGGATAAAATAAAGCTTATCGAGAGCGAGGATTCCAAAACCTTTCACCGTTTGGGTGATGGCTTGATCACTTTTGATGGCGGCGTTCGTGAGTTGGCAGAATCCGATAGGAAATTAAAACAAGGTTTTCTGGAAAACTCCAATGTAAACACCATGCAAGAGATGGTTCAGTTGATGGAAACAATGAGACATTTCGAGGCAATGCAGAAAATAACTCTGGCCTACGACGAAATGACAGGGCAGGCCATAAAGAAGCTAGGCGAGCTTTCTTGAGTGAGTTGATTGCAGTAATTTTTAGAAAATATTAGACTAATATGTTTGATTCTTTGTATATTGGGGCAACAGGAATGCAAGCCCAGCAGATGAATGTTGACACCATTGCAAACAATCTTGCCAATGTAAATACTACTGGATTTAAAAAGGCACGTATTAGTTTTTCTGATTTGGTCTCCCGTGGTGTATCTGGGGAATCTTCGGCCATGGCAAATGAGTCCTACGGAATTTTTTCGCGAGGATTGTCTGTCGGTGCTGGTGTCAGCATTGCCAACCTCGCCAAAATTTTTGATGTCGGAGACCTTAAAAAAACAGATGCCCCCTTGGATCTATCCATACAAGGTGAGGGATTTATTGAGGTTGTGATGCCAGACGGGTCAAGCGGATTCACTCGTGGAGGAAGCTTGAAAGTCAACAAGGATGGCGTTTTGTCATTGCAAAATGGCTATCCACTGAAGTCCAGTATCAATATTCCGGGCGATGCGCAATCTGTCGTCATCCATCCTGATGGCCGTGTTCAGGCGAAAACTAGCGGCCAAAATACACCGATGGATATTGGCAAGCTGGATTTGGTGCGCTTTACCAGTCCACAGGGATTGTCTGCGCAGGGTGAAAACCTGTATTTAAGTACCACGATGTCAGGTGAGCCCATTGCAACACGGGCGGGAGAGGAAGGTGTTGGCACCTTTGCCCAGGGCTACTTGGAAGGCTCCAACGTCAAGATGGTTGAAGAGATGGTCAATCTCATGGTTGCTCAGCGTTCATACGAAGCGAACGTCAAGGTCGTGCAAGCCGCCGATGAAATCCTGGGCATGATCAACGGGCTGCGCCGATGAATGTGTCTGTGAGCCTTACACGTCCCACCGTTGGACGCCACTGGGTAAGGCCCTCATTGTCTTTCTTGGTTCGGATCGCGGTTGTATGGCTCTGCACGCCTGGATTGATCGCTTGGGCTGGCAGCCACAGCGGATCTTTGTTGACAGTGGAGCTCAGGCCTGTCGCAAACATCAAGTCCCCATACGTGCGTCTTGGCGATGTCGCGTTTTTGGACAGCCCTGACCTCCCTTTGCTTCGCAAGGCAATTCAATTGCCGTTGGGGCGCTCGCCTCGCATCGGAGAAGTCGTCTCGCTCGATGCAGACAGGGTAGGGTCATGGCTTCATTCTCGTCTCGGACTGCCGACTGGCAGTGTGAGATGGGCGGGGCCGTCATCAACACAAATCAGCACCACAGGCAGTGAGGTTTCGGGAGACGAAGTCATCGCGATGGCTCAAGCAGCGCTTCAAAGCCATCTGGCTCGTGACGTGGCCAACAAACAATTGACATCTGCTCGCATCGAGTTGCAACCGATTTCGATGCCAACCAACGTATCTGTCGCAGGGCAAGACGTTCGTTTGCAAGTTCGCCCTCTGGGGAATTCGACATTTGCGAAACGCATGGTGGTCTGGGTAGACGTTTTCTCGGGCGACCTTCATCTTAAGGCTGTGCCCGTGCGGTTCGAGGTGAGTGTGTTTGCGATGGCTCCTGTAGCCACGACCTCCGCCGCCACTGGCAGTCTGTTGAGCCAAGATGCGTTGGTCTGGCAAGAAGCAGAAATCACGCTCCACCCGAGCCTGGCTACCAAGGAAGGACTGGCCTTATCGGAGCTCACCGTGAGAAAGGCGCTTGAGCCTGGCGAAGTCGTTACGCGGCAACATCTGAAGGCCACGCCTGCCGTATCACGCGGTGCATCTGCCACTCTACTTTCGGGCAGCGGAGCGGTCTCGCTGGAGAGTCGTGTGGAGGTATTGCAAGACGGTCATGTTGGCCAGTTGGTGCGGGTCAAGCCTCTGAATGCCGTGGGATCCTTGGTAGCCAGGGTGATTGCCCCTGGGCAGCTGGCGTTTGAGCAATGAATCGGAGTATTGGTGTGACACGTACCTATTTTTGGCGGGGCTTGAATGGCTTGAGCGCCCTGATTTTTATCTTCTGTGCGTTTCCGTCATTTGCCGAGAGTCTGTATCAAGAGCAAACGTTCAGGCCACTGGTCGGCGACAACAGGGCGTTTCGAATAGGCGATGTGCTGACAGTACAAGTTTTTGAGAACTCGAGCGCGACCACCAGTGCCGAAACGGGGACGCGCAGAAACAATGGCTTGTCCGCAAACCTTTCTCATCAGCGCGGTGTTGTTGCCAAAACAGATCTGGGCGTTGGCGGTGACTTTGATGGAGGGGGAAAAACGCAACGTACCAACCGGGTGCTAGCCACGCTGACTGTGTCAGTGAAGGAGATTTTGCCCAATGGGGACCTTCGAATAGGTGGTGAGCAGGTTCTGACGGTGAATGAGGAGCCTCAGAAGGTCGGTCTTGAGGGCCGAGTGAGGCCCCTGGATATTTCTGACGCCAACGTTGTGCTGTCCACCCGACTTGCTGATGCAAAGATCACTTTTCTGGGCGAGGGTGATTTGGCTGAGAGAAATCGAAGGCCTTGGTGGAGAAGTTTCCTGGATGCGGTGGGTTTGTGAATATGGCAGTTTTTCGAATTGTTTTTGCCGTAGTTACGAGTACGGCTCTTGCGGCAGCCATGTTCCTGCCAGCCAGTGCGGCGGCCGAAGTGGTCCGAATCAAGGACTTGGGCAAACTACAGGGATGGCGTGAGAACGCGTTGATTGGTACAGGCATCGTGACGGGCCTCGCGGGGACGGGAGACTCCTCTTCGAATCGGACAGCCCGCCAGGCGCTGTCAAACGCGATGTCCCAGTTCAACCTCAATGTCAGCCCTGACCAAATACAAAGTCGCAACGTGGCGGTCGTGATGGTCAACGCCTCGTTGTCCCCATTCTCACGCGAAGGTGACACGTTGGACGTTACGGTGACCTCCGTTGGGGATGCCCGTAGCTTGGTTGGCGGAAGCTTGATGCTTACTCCCATGAAGGCAGCCAATGGCAGGGTCTATGCGCTTGCTCAGGGGCCTCTCTCGGTCGGTGGATACCGTTATGACGCCAATGGCAATGTGGTGCAAAAGAACCACCCTACCGTTGGTTCTGTACCGAACGGAGCAACAGTCGAGTTGGGCGTATCTGCTCAAATGGCAACGTCCCGATCTCAGCTCACATTTGTGTTGAGCGAGCCAGACTACACCACGGCCAGCCGAATCGCGGACGCGATCAATCAGAAGATGGGGCAGGGCAGGGCCTACGCGCGTGATGCCTCCGGAATAGAGTTGACCATTCCGGAGAGCCAGCAGCAGCAACTCGTGGCTTTCGTGGCCCAGCTGGAGTCTGTGACGGTCGAGCCTGATCGAAGAGCCAAGGTCATACTCAACGAGCGCACTGGCACCGTAGTCTCTGGGGGTGATGTGCGGATCTCCAAAGTCGCAATCTCCCATGGCGATATCAAACTGTCGATTCGAAATGAAACCACGGCGTCTCAGCCTTCATTCATAGGCCAGGCAGGCGACGGCGTTAGAACAGCGTTAGTAACAAACACCCAAGTCAGCGTGGATGAGCAAAGTGGTGCAGGATTTGTCGCTGGTAGCACGACGGTGTCTGACTTGGTGCAATCGCTGAATCGTCTGAAGACACCCACGCGCGACATCATCTCCATACTTCGTGCCGTCAAAGCAGCCGGAGCATTGCATGCCGAACTCATCATCCAATAAGCGATAACGAAAGACCGAAACCGTGACTGCCGCCATTGAATCGATAACGCAAGCCAGCTTGTCTCTGGCTCTGGATGCCGCGACGCTCAGACATCAAGCCATTGCCCACAACATCGCCAATGCAGGTGCAGAGGGATTTGTGCCGATGCGGGTCAAATTTTCTGCGCACATGGATGAGGCGCGAAGGCAGCTGAGTGAGGGAAGCCGCCTTGATCAAACGAGCGTTATGTCCTGGGCACAGGAAGGCGCTGTGATTGAACCTGCTGTTTCGGGAGCCACAGGATTGCCGCAGGCAGTGCAACTGGACTCAGAAGTGGCTCAAATGGCCCAGAACGCCGTTCACTACCAAGCCTTACTCAAGGGACTCTCAAAGCACATGGGGATTCTTGCGTCCGCCGTTTCCGAAGGGAAGCGCTGATTGCGCTCTGTGACCAACTTATGAACTACACACAAGCCTTTGCCATTAGCTCTGCGGGAATGACCGTAGAGCGTACAAGAGTGGAAGTCGCTGCACTCAACCTTGCCAACGCAAATACGGTGGGCACCGTAGACGGCACTTTGTATCGCCCCATGCGGGTGATCGCCCAATCGGCTTTTGGTGCAGCCATTGATCAAGGACTTGCAACCCCTACGGTCACGATTGAGTCCTCACAGCAGCCACCGCGGATGGTTTACGAACCAGGTCACCCTCTGGCCAATGCGCGCGGTTTTGTGGCCTACGCTGCGGTGGACTCCGCTGCGGAGATGATGACGCTGATGAGTGCCATGCGCTCCTATGAAGCCAACTTGGCGGCCATGAACACTTCCCGCAGCCTGGCTTTAAAAACACTTGAAATCGGGGGCGGACAATGAGCGCGGAGATGAGTGCCGCTCTGGCCGCTATCAGCTCACCCTCGGCGATCGAGCCGTCGATGGGATTGCCCAGTTTGAGCAGTGCTCAGGTCGGTGATCTCAAAGCGCAGGGTCCCGGGTTTTCCGATTTGGTGACGCAGGGCCTGCAGCAGGTAAACCAGCAGCTGCTGGCGAGCCAAACGGATTTGCAACAGTTGGCAGTAGGGAACGTGCAGAACCTTCACCAAATCATGATTCGACTGGAAGAAAGCAAGCTTTCCTTTCAACTGATGATGCAGGTCCGCAGCAGATTGCTCGAGGCATATCAGGACGTTATGAAAATGCAGTTGTAGGCGCATAGATAGCCGTCCTTTGGTACCAGAACTGAGAGAAAAATAATGATTGAATTTTGGGAGAGGCTGGGTCAGTCAGCACGTGCTGGACTGATCGCAGGCCTGATCGGCATTGTGTTAATGACTGCTGCAGGTGGATGGTGGCTGATGCGAGGGGACTACCAGGTTCTCTTTGCGGATCTGAAACAGCAGGATCTGTCAGCCATGGTCGGTGAGCTGGAGAAGCTCAAAGTCCCTTACCGCGTGGATGAATCCAGTGCGTCCATTCTTGTGGACAAATCGCAGGTGCATGCGACGCGTATCAAGCTGATGGGCAAAGAGCTCCCCTTGCAAGGGGCGGTCGGTTTTGAGTTGTTTAACAACACAGATTTTGGGATGACGGAGTTCGCCCAAAAGATCAATTACCAACGCGCTCTGCAAGGCGAACTGACCAGAACAATTCTCTCTTTGTCGGAGATTCGCGAGGCCCGTGTCCACCTTGCATTGCCGGAGCAAGGGCTGTTCAAGCAAGCCACGAGCCGTCCAAAAGCCGCCATCACGCTCAGCTTGCGCGAGGGGCAGGCCTTGCGGCCTGAACAGGTGATTGGTATCCAACGTTTGGTCGCCGCTGCGACCCCTGGGATGACGGCCACCGACGTTACCGTGGTGGACCGCCAGGGCGTCACCTTGAGTCGGATGCACGAGGAGAGCAGTGACCCCTCCGTGGCCTCTGCTGGAGCAGGTCGCCTTGAGCTGAAAAAAGAGACAGAGGCGCAATTGGCACGCAAAGCCAGTGCGGTGCTGGACAAAGCGTTTGGCCCTGGCCAAGCCTTGGCAAGCGTGGACGTCGTGCTCAGCATGGACCAGGTGCGCGTGACCACTGAAGACGTCATCCCGGCGCCCTCCAGATCATCGGAGAGTCGTGGGGTGATCGTGAAAGAGCGGGAGTCGGTACGAGACTCTGGTGTCCCACCTCTGGATGCCGCGCGTTCATCGGCCGGATCCAGTTCTGGTAGCACCCAGCGGGAAGTGGACTATCAAGTGGGGCGCCGGGTGGAACAGGTAACGAGCCAAGCGGGTTCTGTTCGCCGCATTCAGTTGGTTGCTGTTGTCCGTCAACCTTTGGACGCCTCACAAGAGGACAAGGTAAAGCGGTTACTTGCCGCTGCTGTGGGCGTCATTCCCGAACGCGGGGACACGGTCGTCGTGCAATCGTTGACCGCTTTGCATTCGTTGCCTTCAGGAACAACGTCTGGCTCACCACAGCTCGATGCGCAGGACACAGCTGATGCCATGGGCGCGTCGACTGCGCTAGCTGAAGTGACGCACCCTGCCTCGCGTGGCGGTTTCGATGCTGTATGGGGTATCAAAATCCTCTTGGCGGCCGTATTGGGAACTCTGGCACTTGTCTGGCTATTGCGCGGCAAGGGCCGCTCTAAATCCGTCGCATCCCTGAATCCCGCTGATCGGCAAGAAGCGTTGCGCCGAGTCCAGGAGTGGATGAAGAACGCTGACCGCGCGGCAGCAACCACGGAGTCTTCTGCCAACCACAATGGGGCACGCGCGCTATGAATTTCGCGCAACTCGTTGACAGTGGCACAGACGGCGCGCGACAAGCGGCGCTGCTGCTGCACACATTGGCGCCCGACGACAAAGACTGGCTGCTGATGCAGTTGCCAGAAGAGCAAAGTACGCAGTTGAGAGGACTCGTCGCAGAACTGGATGCATTGGGCTTGCTGGAGGGCGCTGATCTCAACACGCAATCTCTGCTGGGTGCGCCCTCAACGCTGCGCGCATTCAAAACGGCTTCCTCTGTTGAGAACGCAGTTGTCAGCCACGCATCCCCCGATGCTGATGACACCGAGTTTTTGTCCGCGTTGAACACACATGGCGTTCAGTGCTTGGCCAAACTGTGGAGCGCAGAACCGGCAAAGCTGGTCGCTTTGGCGCTGTCTGCGCACCTGTGGCCGTGGCGTTCCAACCTGTTGGAGTGTCTGCCAACGGCGCAAAGACGTCGGGTTGAGGATGCGGTGCATGGTTTGGGCGTTTCTCGTCCTGGCGCGCTGGTTCGCGCCATGTTGAGCGCTTCGCGTGAGCGATTGGCCGACGCCACTGTGCTGGGACTATCAGACACAGGCGAGCGTAAATCGGAGCATTTCTACGGGGTCTACTCCCAAGCGAATGCGCTGCCTGTCGCGTCGGACAAAAGTCCAGTGCATCGTTTGTGGCTGACCCTGAAAAAGGTCTTTGACCGCAACCCGGTGGTTCAGCGCAAGGACTCGGCATGAAAAAATCTGCCCTTATCTTGCGTGATGCTGCAGTGCAGGCTGAAAGCCGAGGTCTTCGCAGGCCCGCCAAGACGGCTCACTCGACCCCGCACACTTCACGACCCAGACCCTTGGATGGGCAAACGACTCCCGCTGCGAATGCGCTGGTGTCAGGAGCAGTGGCCGCCGGCGGATCTGATGCTGTCGCAACCCTGGATAGCAGCTCCTTGACAGCCAGTACGCAATCGGCGCTTGCCGAGCAGCGTTACGAGGAGGGACGCCTTGCGGGTTATCAAGAGGCTCTTCGCTCTGCGCAAGACAAGGCACAGCGCGAGATTGAACTCAAGGCAGCACAGATGGCTAAGCTGATGCTTGAAGAGCGTGTTCGTGAGGCCATCGCGCAAGCTGAGCAGACGGCGATGGAGTCTCATCGACGCCTGCAAGCGCAGTTAGAGCAGCAACGTGAAGCCTATGCGAAGCTGATTCGCTCAGTCCAAACTCAGCTGCACGCGCGAATGGCGGACTGCGAAGATGACATCGTCGCCATCGCCTTCGAGTTGATGTGCAAGGTGTTGGGTGATCAGGCAGTGACGCGTGAGGGACTCGCAGCCCTTGTTGGTAAAGTTCTGCAGGGCTGGCAGGGTCGAAGTGCGCTGCGCATTCACCTCCATCCAGATGACTTGGCAATGGTGCAGTCTGACGAGCAGTGGCTGACGCACGTCTGTGCAAATGCGCAAAACCTAGGGGGGTAACGCCTCAGCTGGTGGGAGACCCAGCCATCGGTGCTGGAGGATGCGTTTTGCAGTCTTCGGAAGGGGCACTGGATGGACGCCTGGAGGTTCAGCTGCAGGCATTGAAACAAGCCATTGTTCGCACACGCGCTGCTCGCCATACGCAGGGCACTGCGGCAGGATTGAGACGAGACCAAGACCATGCGCCACACTGAAGTAGTGCAGGCATATGGCCGTGCCTTGGCAGGTGTAGAACTCACACGGCGTTTGGGCTGGGTGCTGCAAGTTCAAGGCATGGCCATTGAGTCACGTGGACCAGATGCGGCCGTCGGAGAGCTGTGCCGGGTATTGCCCAAAGCAGCAGGCAAGAGCGGCACGGTCAGCTCAGAGGTCGCGGACGACAGCGGTGTGCTCGCCGAGGTGGTCGGGCTTCGCGGCGAAGCCATCACCCTCATGACGTATGGAAGCATGCAGGGAATTTCTGCAGGTGCGCAAGTCGTTGCCCAGGGGCGTCAGTCCACGCTGGGTGTTGGGCCTGCCTTGCTGGGTCGGGTCATCGATGGGTTCGGTCACGCGATGGACCAGCGGCCTGACCCTGTCACCGTGCTGAAACGTCCCCTCCACGCGCCACCGTTGAACCCCATGCAACGGCCTCGAATACAGAAAGTACTGCAAACCGGTGTGCGCAGTCTGGACGGCCTGTTGACGCTTGGGCTTGGGCAGAGGGTCGGGATATTTGCGGGGAGTGGTGTGGGCAAGAGCACCTTGCTTGCCATGATTGCACGGCATGTCAAAGTGGATGTCAACGTCATTGCCTTGATTGGTGAGCGTGGACGTGAGGTCAAAGAGTTCATCGAGAAGCAACTGGGAGAAGAGGGACTCAAGCGCTCTGTCGTGGTGGTGGCCACCTCCGACCAACCTGCTTTGGCCCGGATCCGCGCTGCCCATGCTGCGGTGACGATCGCAGAGTACTTCCGCGATCAGGGCAAGCAAGTCCTGCTGACCATGGACTCCATCACACGCCTGGCCATGGCTCGGCGTGAAGTCGGTTTGGCGGCGGGTGAGCCGCCTACTGCACGGGGCTACACACCTTCCGTTTTTGCAGAGCTGCCGCAGTTGTGTGAGCGCTGCGGCACAGCGCCCTCTGGTGGATCCATCACTGCTTTGCTCACCGTATTGGTGGAAGGCGATGACATGAACGAGCCCGTGGCGGACAGTCTGCGCTCCATTTTGGACGGTCACCTGGTACTGTCCAGGCATCTGGCGCACGAGGGGCAGTATCCAGCCCTAGATGTGCTGCGCAGCGCAAGTCGTTTACTGCCAGATCTGACAACCAAAGACGAGCGGGAGCTCATCACCGACGCAGTCAAATGCCTGGCGCTCCTGGACCGCAATCGCCAGTTGGTAGACATTGGTGCGTACGAAAAAGGAACCAACCCGGATTTGGACAGAGCGCTTCGAGTCGCACCAGCACTGCAGCAGTGGCTGCGCCAGGCAGACGGAGGCGTGGAGCGGGACAGTGCCATGAAAGATCTGCGTGCGGTGCTGTGGCCAGACCGACCAAGCCTTGCGCCGGCTGCGATGCATGTGCCTGCAGTGCCTGCGGCTAGCCCCGCCTCGCCCCCCAAGAAGGTAAGTTTCTCTCTGGCAGGGCAGGGAACTGCGACAGTAAAGGGGCGCATGTGATGCCGCGCCAAACCGTCAACTCTCAGGCTGATATGCGTGGATTTAACTACGCGCTCGCGCCCTATTTGCGCAAGCAAGAGTGGCTGTATGAACGCCTGCAGAACCAGTTGGCACAGCGCAATCGTGAGCTGGTAACTGCAAGAGAGATGCTTGAAGCACTGCAGGAACAACTTGAATTCCAGGCCAAGAGCTTGCAGGACTTGATGCATACAAGGCCCAGCCCCGAAGTGCACAAGCAAGGCATGGCCTACATCGCGCACCTACGCAAGCAAATAAGCGAAAAGGACACGGAGATCCAAGTGTTACTCCAAGAGAGAAATCAGGCGCAGGCGCAGTGCGTAACGCAGCAGCTCAAGCTGGATGGCCTTCACGACCATCGTGAGCAAGAGCAAGCCAGCTATGCCGCCCAGGCGATGCGCCTTGCAGCGGCGGAGGCAGATCGTGACTGGATGGGTCGCGCCTACCACAGGACACCCGACCAGCCAGTGAACCCTGCCGAGAAGGCGGCCGCATGAGCACCATCGGTAATTTCACTCCAGATCTCTCTGTGGCGACGGCCTTCAAGCGCAGCATGGAAATGCCTCAGCGCTTGAGTTCGCCCAAAGAGAGCACATCAGCCACCTCCGAAGATCAGAAGTCTCGCGGTCAAGCGTGGCTTCGTGAGATGGAGCGGGCACAAGTGACGGGCTGGTTCCTTCCCTTCGAGCCGGGCTCTGCCAAACAGGAATCCGTGCCACCGCGGTCCAGGGCTCAGGCTGCGCCACGTCCCTTTGTGCAGAGCAAGCCCACCTTTGCTCCAGAAAAAAAGGAGCTATCGGCCCATGTTGAACAACCGAACCAGAGTGCTGGTCCGGAGACCGCCAAATTGACCAGACAGATGGGTCAAAATGGCTCTGGGCTGTCTATCACTGCCGATCGAGCTTTGAAACCAGAGGAGGGCTCAGCATCAGATGCCACGGCTTCTGGTGGTACAGCGCATTCTGTGGAGTTTGCGCAAGTTTCGCAGGGGCCAACGCAAGCGACTCAAACAGCTCCGCACCCAGACGCTGGATGGCAGGGAGTGGGCCAGGCTGGTGCATATCAAGCGACACCTCTACCGATCACCGTCATAGGGCGGCCTGAGGCTCAAGTGGCTGCAGCCCAAGAGCGCGGTGTCGAGTCTGCTCGCTCCGCCTTTGCGCTTGGTTCTGCATCCCAGCCCTCCATGCCGCCAGGACTGCAGACCGTTCGCACCACTCAGGCGGGTACGCCGCCCGCGTTGACTCAGGCTTTCGGTGAAGTGCCTGCCGACAGTGCGTTGGATGAACTACAGCCAGAGGCTCAAGCGAAACGACCTGGTGCATCTGCGCCTCTGCAGTCAGAGCGCAGCCCAGCCACCCGGTTGCACAGCCAATGGACGGTGGAAGGCTTGAGTCTATGGATCGGAGCCGATGGCACCGCGCAGCAAGTGCAGTTACAGGCCTCCACCATCGTGGGGGCGTTGCATCGCTCGCTCAAAGACCAGGGTCTCAAACTCAGCCGAGTGGTGTGTAACGGAAGTGTCGTCTTCGACGCTCAAGCGTCTGCCGATGGCGCGGGCCCCTTTACCAACTTTAATGACATCGTGGCGCGCAGCATGGCGCCAGCGGCATTCAGCGACTTCATTCAGACACAGTCTCCCAAGGAAACGTTATGAGCATTGACAGCATTGGTGCAGCCTCCACCAGCCTGCGGGCAAATGGCATGAATCAAGAGGACTTTCTGAAGATCCTTTTGACGCAATTGACCTACCAGGATCCGATGAAACCCATGGACAACCAGGAGTTCATGGCCCAGATGGCGCAATTCACAAGCTTGGAGCAAACACAGCAACTCAATGACAAGATTTCTACCTTGATCAGCAACCAAGCGGCATTGCAGTCGGTCGGCCTTATTGGCCGCACAGTAGACATCACCTCCAATGGTGGTGTGCTGACCGGCACGGTGGTGTCCTTGTCCCTTTCTGGAGACTCGCCTCTTATCACTCTGCGCACGTCGTCTGGTGCGACGTTGCAAGACATCAGCTTGAGCCAGATTACCGCTGTGCGCTGAAAGCCATTTTTTGAATATCTGAGAACACCATGATTGAATCCATCTACGTTGGCATGACAGGCCTCTCCAGCTTCTCGAGGGGGCTGCGCGTGATTGCCAACAACACGACGAATCTGAACACACCGGGTTTCAAAGGTTCGTCGCTGCGGTTTGCCGACGCGTTTTATTCCAACGGAAGCTATTCCGGGCGGCAGTTCGGGCAATTGGGCTACGGAGTCAGCACGACTGGCACCATGATGTCCTTCAAGCCCGGCGAGCTGCGCCAAACGGGCAACGGCCTTGATCTGGCCATCGACGGACAAGGGCTGTTCACGCTCAGAGGCGAGGATGGAAAAATCACCTACACCCGCGCCGGACAGTTCCAGTTCAACAGCGACGGCATCTTGGTCAACCAAGGCACCGGCGAGAAGGTGATGGGCGTGGGCGCAGACGGCAAGCTGACCGAGATCAGTATTGCCAACCGTCGCACGAACGCCGGTAAGCCCACCACCGCGATCAAGTTCACCGGCAACCTGTCCAGCACCGGCACAGACCAGACCATCAACAATGTGCGTGTCATTGACAGTGCTGGTGGCGAACACACCCTCAGTCTCAAGTTCACCAATACCAACACGACAACTGCTGGCAGTTGGCAGGTTGACCTCATGGACGGGACAACGGTTGTCGGAACCAAGCAGCTGATTTTTCAGAACGGCAAGGCAACGGCTGCGACGGAGAAGCTCTCGTTCACCTACACCCCTGCAGGCCAGGCAGCGCAGGCACTCACCCTTGACTTCAGCACCGATGTGACCTCCTTTGCATCGGGCACGCTGTCCACCCTTGCCTTTGCCTCACAAGACGGCTTTGCGCCTGCGGGTTTGAGCTCTGCCGCATTCGATGCCACAGGCACTCTGGTTCTGACATACGCCAACGGTCAGACAGAAAAAGGTGTTCGCCTGTCGCTGGGCCGGTTTGATACCCCAGAGGCCGTCGGTGCCCTCGGAAGCAACCAGTTTGAGGTTCTGGACGGAAGTGCGTGGCACACCGGCGTTGCCGGTACAGACTTTGGCTCGGTGCGCTCCGGCTATATCGAAATCTCGAACGTAGACCTGTCGCAGGAGTTCAGCGATTTGGTCATCATGCAGCGTGGCTACCAAGCCAGCTCGCAAGTGATCTCGACCGCCAACGAGATGCTGCAAGAACTCTTCTCCATGAAGAGCCGATAAGCTGTGACAGCAGAGAACACACTGCAGCACCTGTCGGGTGCGAGCGCAGTATTGCCAGACAGAACTACAGCTTTGCTGTCGCCAGAGGCATCTTGCCAAATGGCGCAGCCATTGCGTGTGAGGATGGCCTCAGAACACGCCCACTTGCAGCGGGTTCTCAGCAACCTCTATGCAGAATGGTGGAGCGAGTGGTGCTGCACCCCACCAATGGGCAAAGACGACCAAGGTGTAGCCGTGCGCGACGACACGGCCAGCGCATCGTCAAAGCTGGATACAGCTCCTGATCTACCCCACGCATTGCTGCGACCATTGGTTCTGGGTGAATCACCCACAGCAGCAGATATGGGCGGGGTTCGACCCGGCTCTCGCCACTCCATCGCCAACGGACTGGTTGAGCAAGCTTGGGCCGCGTGGATAGAGCGCTTGTGCCACGCTACTGGCCAAGCTGGCGCTGGCAATGCCGTTGCGGGTGTTCAGACACCTTCGGCGCCCATGCCATGGTCTGGTGCTGTCGAGGTTGTTTTTTCGATGGGTGAGTCCGACTGGACTTTGCAACTCAACGCACAAGAGGTGGACTACCTGCTCGCGCAAACGGGCTACAAGGCTTCTCCAGCCAGTGCGGGGGCTTTGCGCCCCGGCGGCCTTTTGGTGTCGCTGCCACAGGCGTTGCAGAACCGAACGGTTCGCGTGACTGCAGAGCTCGCGCCTGTCACGCTGAGTCTCGGTCAACTGCAGTCGCTTTCGGTGGGCGATGTTGTTTCGCTTACCCACTCGCTCGACGCGCCTGCACAGCTCTACCTCACGCCCAGCGATGCAGTGGGGCCCGAGCCCGTGGCTCCCACCTTGCTCTGCAGCGCGTGGCTTGGGCAGGTCAATGGAAACATGGCCGTTGAGCTGCATCCCCTCCCATAAACCCGGCGGCCTTGTCCGCCATGCCATAGCCAAATTCCAATGTCTTCAGTTTCTTCCACGGGTAGCGGCCTAGGCCAAAACATTCCGCCATCAGTTGCTGGCGCAGCCAGTGCCGGGCTGGTGCACCCCATCGCCTTGTCTGAAATGCACTCCGATTCGTCGGATGCCGCGGCATCCCTGACCAGCGCCCCCGTAGTCGCTGCTGGCGTGAACCCCCTCCACCAAGTGCGAACCACATTGCAGGTGTGCGTGGGTTCCGCAACCCTCACCGTGGGTGAGCTGCTGGGTGCAAAAGAGCAGCAGGTTTTGCAACTGGATCGCACAGTGCATCAGCCCGTCGATCTGGTCTTGGAAGGCCATGTCGTTGCCCGTGGCCAGTTGGTCGCCGTGGGCGATCATTTTGCAGTGCGCATTACCGAGCTGCCCGTGTCGCTCACCGTGGGCGCTCCAGGAACACCATGAGCTTGCCTGAAACCATACCGGTACGGCGAGAGCCCGAAGCCGTCCCTTCCAGCCCCAGTTCCGAACTGGCGTGGATGGGGGCGGTCGTATTGCTCATTTTCATTGTCGCCATGGTTTGGTCCAAATTGCGCGGCGCGTCTGCAACCTCTAGCCTGGCCTCCAAAGGCGGGCATTGGTTTAGCCGCTTGCAAATGCGTACAGCGCAAGCTCCTCAGGTCCGTGGCAGCACCCGGCTAACGCCTACTCACTCACTGCATGAGGTCGAGTGGCAAGGGCGCCGCCTGCTGGTCGGGTGCAGCAGCCACTCCATTCAAGTGCTGAGTGAGATCGCTATCGGCGCTGAGGCCAGCGCTGAGGCGGGGCAGGGGACTGATGCCGGTCATGCCGGGAAGGACGGCATCCGATGAAGCGTCTCCAAACCATACGACAAGGCTTCAACAGCTCTGCCGCCAAGCGCGGAGCCATGTGGCTTAGCCTGGCCGGGCTGCTCTGCCTCACCGGCACGGTCCAAGCGCAGGGTGCCGGTCCGTTGGCGTCTGCAGTCGGTACTGAGACCTCGCAGGCCTTGCGCATTGTGCTGGGTCTGACCGTGCTGGCCATCCTGCCCGCCTTGCTGGTATGCGTCACGGCGTTCCTGCGCATCATCATCGTGCTGTCCATGCTGCGCCATGCCATCGGAATGAATGAGACACCGCCCAACACCGTCCTGATCGGGTTGGCGCTTTTTTGACGCTGTTCACCATGTCACCCGTCATCGACCGGGTGAATCGCGAGGCATTTCAGCCCTTCATGAGCGGCAAGATCGGAATGGAAGCTGGCTACACCAAAGGCATCGCCCCCCTCAGAGAGTTCATGGTGCGCCAAACCCGAGAGCAAGACCTGGCGCTGATGGTCGAACTCTCCAAAGCCAAGCAACCCGAGTCAATGGACGACATCAGCAACGTGCAGCTCATTCCGGCCTTCATGCTGTCTGAGCTACGTGCCGCTTTTCAGATCGGCTTCGTCGTCTTCCTGCCGTTCCTGCTGATCGACCTGATCGTCTCCAGTGTGCTCATGACCCTGGGGATGATGATGATGCCGCCCACCACCATTGCACTGCCCATCAAGATTCTCATGTTCATCTTGATCGACGGGTGGAGCCTGCTGCTCAAAGCACTGGTGGGCAGCTTCCACTGAAGGCTATAGCCCGCACAGCCGCGCATGCAAACCATGGCTCACCCCGATGACGCCCAGCCTTTCGACGAAGCAATACAGGTCGAGAGTGCGGAAGGCCATTTATGGCAACGCTTGCGCAGCGTTGGGTATGAGGCTGCCCGTGCGCAATTGATCGAGCTGTATATGCCCTATGCCAGAACTCTGGCTGCGGTCATCTACAAGGGCCGGTTTCATGACGAGGTGGAGTTTGCGGACTACATGCAGCTAGCCTGTCTCGGCCTGGTCGAGTCGGTGGACCGTTACGACCCTGAGCAGGGCGTGCAGTTCAGAACCTTTGCCGCCCACCGCATACGGGGTGCCATCCTCAACGGGCTAGAGAAGCAGACCGAAAAAAACCAGCAAATCGCAGCCCAGCAACGCCTCAGAAAAGACCGCCTGGATGCCCTGAAAGAGGCTGCCCAGCAAGACACCGCGCCTAGCCCACAGCAAAGCAAAGGTGGCGAACCGTCCCGAGCAGACGCCGGAAAAGCCCTGTTGGCCTACATGGCCGAGGTAGGCATCGGCCTGGCTCTGGGCATCTTGCTGGAAGGCACCCGCATGATCGAAAGCCCCGAGGGAGACGTTGCAGACAGCGCTCCGCCCCCCGAGGTTGGCTACTTCAAGAAAACCGAGACCCAGCGCCTGCAAGACCTGCTGCGCGCAGCCATTCTTAAACTCAATGCGTCTGAGCGGCGAGTCATTCGCTACCACTACCAGCAAGATGTTTCCTTCGAGGAAATCAGCCACATCCTGGGCGTAACCCGTGGCCGGGTGTCGCAAATCCACCGGCAGGCGCTGCTCAATTTAAGAAAAGCCCTGGCCCAAGGCCCCCCATGTGATGTGTTCTTGTAGCGCATCCCCTGTCCGCCACACCCTCACCGCGCCCAACTTTGCCTGGCCCTGCCAGTGACAACACACCATGAATCCAAACTTTGAAACTGCGGTTGCCAACGCTATGGCCAGCACCCAGGCTCGCCTGGACCGCCTCGAAACCTACCTGCGCGACGACCCTAACAACCCATCGCTACTACAAGAGGCTTTTGCCACCGCGCTGCAGTGCCAGCAGTGGGAGAGGGCGCAGTTCCATCTGCGGCACGCCTTGGCCTTGGAGTCCAACTCGTTGCCGTGGGCTCTGCGCGAGTGCGATTTTTGGTTGGCCCAAGGGGCTTACGATCCCGCCTTACAGGTGCTACAACGCCTGCAAACCATCCCGAATCCTCCCGCCGCGTTGGCCGACACGCTGCTGCACAACACAGCGTTCATTGCATTCCAGCAAGGGCGGTACCCAGACTGCACTGCGCTGCTGGAACACCGCATGGATTTGGAAGCCTTGCAGCAAGACCCCGAGCTGCTTCAAAGCACAGCCTTCCTCTCGTTGGGCAAACTCTGGCTGCGTGCACTCCACTATGCGGGAGATTTGGAGCATGCCGTGCAATGGGCACACCAGCTTGCCCAAGCCCAGCAACTGCACCCCGCCATGGCAGGTGTGGCAAGCCTCGCTGCGCTAGACCATGAACAGTTTGGCCTCGCACAGCAATGGGCAACGCAAGCACTGGAGCATGCTCAGGAAGGCGACAAGCCCCTGGAGGCCCTCGTCACACTGGCATCCCTGGCCCTTGGGGAGCGCAATGCACCCAAAGCACAAGCCTTGGCCGTAGAAGCATTGCGGTTGCAACCAGGAGATGGCCGTGCATGGTCTGCACTGGCCTTTGCGGATTTGCTGGCGGGTGACCCCGCCACGGCCTGCCAGCATTTTGATAACGCCATCAAAGCCATGCCAGGTCACATCGGCACATGGCATGGCCTGGGTTGGGCCCAGCTGGTGCAGCATCAACTGCCTGCAGCGCAATCCACCTTTGAGACCGCTCTGGCGCTAGACCGCAACTTTGCAGACAGCCACGGGGGCCTGGCCGTGGTGCTCGCACTGCAGCAACAAACCGCACAAGCACAAGAGCACGCCAAGCTGGCCCTGCGGCTAGACCCAGCCAGCTTGACCGCCCGTTTTGCGCAAGCACTTTTACAAGGTGAGGCCTCCACTCCAGAGCGTTTCGAAGCCCTGGCCCGCAAGCTGCTGGGCAGCCAGCCAGCCCCCGTGGGCACCGGCAGCTTGTGGGAAGGCGTTCTGGAGTCCATGGCAGCGAAAGCACAGCAGCCTCAGTAGGCAAGCTGTGTGCTTTTGCCTGCCAAGGCCGCAGGTGTGGGTGCAGGCGGTCTTGTATGCTGTGAATTGCGCTGAACATGGCGCGCCCGACGCGGTGCGCACCGACAACGAGGCAATGTTCACCGGGCGGTTGTGGTACACCGTATGAGTTTGGCGTGAAGATCAGGATCAGCATCGCCACTACTCTCAGGGAAGGCCTGGTGGTGGGCATGAGGAGCATGCCGGGCAATCCGTATGACGGCCACACGCTGGCCGAGACACTGGAGCAAGTGGGCATCCTCACCGGCACGGACAAGCCGCCGGCCACGGCCATCGTGGACAAGGGCTACCGTGGCGTGAAGGTTGAGGGCGTGCGCATTCTGATGTCAGGGCAAAAGCGGGGCATCACCAAGACCCTAAAGGCCATGATCAAGCGAAGAAGCGCCATTGAGCCGGCTATCGGGCACATGAAGATGGACGGGCGGTTGGGGCGCAACCCGCTCAAGGGCGCGCGGGGCGATGCGCTGCACGCGGTGATGCGCGGGGCTGGGCACAACCTGGGCCTGATCCTGGCCGCGCTGCGGCTTTATTGCGCCCGATTCGGGCTGTCGATGCGGGTGGTCATCGCAGCCCTTGTCGCTGCACCCGCTGACCGCCGAACTGTCTGCTGCTGAGAACGGAATTGTTCAGGACGGACTAGTTATTGCTACGGTCCGCGACCATGTCAGCAAAGTTTTGATCAACAAAACTCACTACAAATTCGTCTGGATCTGCAGGCACGCCTTGTTGTTGAGCAGCGCCTTTATAACCCTCCCAGAACTCACGAATTCGAGCGGGTACGGTGTCAGCGAAATTCATTTGCGCAGCCACAATTTCTCGCCAAGTGCCCTGCATATCGTAGGTCTTTGATAGTCCTGGTTCAAGTCGATTTAATATCTCAAGCTGATTATTATCAAGCATATTGATAGCGTCGAGAACAAAGCAGTCGAGCAGTCTTAGAAATGGATTTGAGTTGTAACGATTTGCAGTCATCATCTTTACCTTTTTGGCGCACCAGCTGGCCTAGCCCATTCAGCATATCCCCCAGCTGCACCGGGATCAGGATGGATAACTCTCCACCAATCCGAACCCGGCGTGTGCTGATTGCGTGGAACGAGTCTCATGACTCCAGTTTGACCGGCGGCCGCAGATGATGATGCATGCTCCCATGTCCAACCCTGTGGCGTCGACTTTGTACCAAGTTTAACTCCTAGCGCCTCCATCATGGCTGCCTGCTCCGGATCCTGAGCCAAACTCGCTCTCAAACTTTCTGCAGCTCGTTTGTTATGAGTTGCTGCGCTCTTTCCATAATCCTGCGGATTCAGCTTCATTTCGTATGCAACACTGTATCCCCTCGGGACTACATACATCGGCCCAATAGTCCAACTCAACATGCGCCCAACGGTGCTGTTGACCAGGATGTCTGGGTTCATGTTACCGATGGACTGCCCGAGGCTCGAAGCGAAATTGCGTAGGCCCATGCCTACCACCGACAAACCTTCGCCCACCCGCGCTATGCCAGCGCCTGTCGCCTGCATGCTGGAGAACATTCCGGCTAACTTCTCGTTGTCTTGGTAGCGGGTCATACCGCCCTGGTCCATCACCTTTTCGGTGTAGCTGCCCAGTTGCGCCATCTGCTCGCCGCTCATGCTGGCGATATACAGCATGGTGCTATCCACGTGGCTTCGCATATCCAACAAAGTATTTAGATATACGCCGGGTGCACTAGCAAGAACACCCGCATCGCCCCTCATAGCGTTGACCTGCGCATTGGTAAACAACCCAAGCTCATTCAGATTGTCTGCAATCCCCTGCGCTGACGCGCGACCCACACCGCCTGCGTTGGCCGTAGCAACTGCAATGCGTTGTACGGTGTTGGTATCGCCGAAGGCGCCCAGCATTGCCACCCTTTCCAGATCACGTTGACTGTCGCGTGGATTGTTCGTAAAAGTCAGGCTGCGGTCTAATATTTCTCGCATCACTGAAGGATCAGTCTGCATATCAATACGGAGGCTGTTGAGTGCGTCCAAGCTACCGCGCAATTCGGCCAGTCTGGCTGGGTCTTGGCCACCCATGCTGACGGCGGCATTGAGATCGTCCAGCGCGCTGTAGACGGATTCCTGATAACGTCGCCACTCAGCCGAGGCACCAACCTTGATGAGTTGAGAAGGAGCCCCACCAGGACCTGCCACGATCGGTCCAGATTCGAAGAGGTCAAACGCGGGCAAATCACTCAACCCATCATCTCCATAGGAGTCTTCCTGCACCGACAAGCCGCCGGCACGCAAGCTGCCATAGCTCAAACCTGAACCGCCACCGAGCCGCAAGCCCATACCGCCGTCATCTGAATCTAAACCGTAGAGCAACGCGTTTTCTGCCTGTACGTTCCGTGCTTGAGTCTCACGAGCTCTGGGACTCTCCGTCTCCTTACTCTGAGGCCTTATCGCATCGGCTAGGCTGCTGCCCAAAGCGTTGCCAAACGCATCCGCCGCGACTTGCTGGATCGCCACCTTGCCACCTCTTGCAATAGCGGCAGCCGTCCCCGCCCCAGCCCCGACAACGTGCCACGCAGCACCGCTCCCGCGGCCCCCATACCAAAGAACGCCTGGTTCGACGCATTGGCGTTGACATTTGTCTTGCCATCCACTGTCACTCCCAGCGCTTCATTCAACCCCCAACCCACCCCAGCGCCTACGGCAGCGCCGGCTACACCCTTCCAGTCAAAGCTCTTTTGCAGCCCGGTCATCACGCCAATCCCTTGGGTGAGTGCATTAGCCGTGGCGGCTCGGGCGATGGTGGTGCCCAAATTCGTACCCCCTAGCAACTCGGTGCCTGCCAGGCCAGCACTGATGCCCCCGCTCAGGGCCGCCAATCCCACGGCCTTCCAGCTAAAGCTGTCTTGCTCCCCGATCGCAATTCCAACCAACTGACTGGCAGCAGAGCCTGCGGCTGCACCAACTGCTGCACCCGCTGCCGTAACACCGCTCGCCCCGATCATGTTGGGTAAGATGTTTTGAAGCAGATACGGCGCATAGACAGCGACCACGACAGCCACAACGGCCATCAAAACCTTGCCAATCCCTCCACATCCCTTTTTACCCCCCGCTGCTGCAGGCTCGGGCAATACAGGATCTTGGCTGCCAATGACTTTGCCCGGCTCATACGGCCGCAGTGTGTCTGCGCTGTTGGCGCTCAACGGCACCTTGGGTACCGTCAGTGTCTGTCCCGCGATCAGGGGCGCATCTGCAGACACTGCCAGTGAATTGGCTTCTGCAATGCGCCACCACAGACCAGCATCGCCCAACACGCTACGGGCAATGTCTTTGAGGCTTTCTCCGCCCACGACGGTATAGGAGACTGGGCTGGTACTGCCGCCCTTAATCGGCATCGGCGATGCCCCCACGTAGAACTCCGCCGTGTTTACATAGTTGGGCGCTGCATTGTTGGCCGTCAGGGGTTTTTCGCTATCGGGGGCGCTACCATAGCGCGCCAACACCTCTCCACCGACCACCATCTGGCGCTGGATGTTGCCTGGATTCAAGCTGTCGCCTACCCAACCACCAATGTAGCCCCCAGCCTTGTTTTCAATACGGCTTGTCTGCGATGCGCCTTGATTGACGTACAGGACGTTACCTTGTGTATCGTTGACAAATGCACGGTTGAAACGCTTGGAGTAATCGACTTGGGTCGCGCTGTCACTCGCACTGGGCTGCACGATATTGCTGATGAAGCCGTTGGCGTCGTACCAGGTCTGGGTCTTGGCTGCTTCCTCAGGCCGCTGACCATCCTTGAGAGTCGTCGCAGTGTCTTGGACGTATCCACCGTTGACGCGCTTGTAGGTGTAGGTGGTAACCGATCCCTTGCCGTCGTCCCCCACCTGGCGATAGCCCAGCAAATTGCCTGCTGCGTCGTAGCCCAATCCAGTAGTGCTACCCGTGTTGTGGTATGCAACGCTAGAGTAACTCCGGACCGTGCGATTGTTCGGATCACGGCTGACCATCTTGGAGTTTTGAAGATGGCCGGTTGCATCAAACTGGTTGTAACGGTATTCGTTGAAGTTGCCCTCACGCGCATACAGGACTGATTGGGTCGCTACCGTGCGACCAGCTCCGTCGTAGTAATACCGATAAACCTGATCTGGACCACCCACCATCTGCATGTCCAGGCGATGCAAGTCATCGTAAGTATAGAGAGTGGTTCCCCCCTTGAATGGTCCACCCGTGCTGTCCGTGTTTTTGACGGCACTTTGTTCTTCGACTCGGTTTCCGGCAAGGTCATACCGGTATGTGTGCCACTCCAATGTGTCACCTGTTTTAGAAACGCTCCGGCTGCTGAGCTGGCGGTTCATGCTGTCGTAGGTGTAGCTCACAATCGACTCGTTGAGGGTTTCCTTCATGCCGGTAGGCTGGTTCTTGTCAGCCACCTGGGTGAGCACCCGGGTCTCTACGGAACTTCGATTACCTGATCGGTCATATTTGATGCGTACATCTGCACGACCATCAAAGGCCGCATAGAGGCGGTTTTGGCCATCGTAGAAGAGCTTGTTATCTTGGTAGACAACGTTTGCCACTTCACCATTGGTGAGAGTCGTCTTTTGCGTCACGCGCTCGGTGATCCGGTTGCCTGCCAGGTCGTAGGTATAGGTGCTGGTCTGGCCCAGGTAGTTGTCCTGGATGCGGATGAGCTGACCTGCGCCGTCGTACTGGTAGTCCAGGCTCTGGCCGTTGCTGGCGCGGGTTTGCAAGAGCTTGCCCGCGTTGGTGAAGGAATAGCTGTAGGTGACAGCACCATCGGTGCGCCCGGTGAGCTGGCCGGTGGTGTTGTAGGACCAAGTTTGAGCGCTCGTTGCGCCGTTGGCATCCTGCTGGGCAATCTTGCGGCCTGCGCTGTCGTAGCGGTATTGGACGGTGTAAGCCAGGGTGGCGGGGCCGGTGGAAGAGGGCACTTCTTGGCCGCTGGTGATGACGTTGCCGGATTTGTCGTATTGGTAGCGGGTGGCTTCGCCGTTGCCGTTGATCACGCGCACCTTACGGCCGGCTTCGTCGTACTCGTTTTGTTCCAGAAGGGTGTATGACTCGTAAGTCAGCTCAGCTCCGTTTTGGAGGTGTTGCTTATCCAAAGCTTGCGATGTGTCCAATGCACCCCGGGACACATCTTTGTCCAAAGAGACAACACTCCAACGAGTCTGAGCTTTTTCAAGACTGGCATTGACCAAACGGGAAAGCTGATCATATTGATAGTTTGTAACAACCTCTCTGCTGGAGTTCACAAGTTGCTTTGAACTTATCTTGTCTCCAAACATGTTGTATACGTAGCTGATCCTTCCGCCATCAGCGTGGCGCTCTTCCACCACGTTGCCTGCAGCGTCATAGACCTGCACATTGAGGTTGCCTGTCTCCCCCGCACCGGTGCCCACGCCGTCACGCACGCCAATCTGGCGGCCCAGCTGGTCGTAGTAGTAGCGGGTGGTTGCTGGGTTTACGTTGTTGAAGTTGAGCGGCTTACTCTGGGAAATAAGCTGATTGTTTGCGTTGTATTCGTAGGTTGTTTTGTATCGCAGACCGTCCGTCTGCGTGCGAGGGTCGTCCACCATGGTGAGGTTGCCCCAGCGGTCATACTCACGATTGGTGACGGCCCGGTTGGTCAGATTGATAGCTGGCGCAGCAAAAACCCGTATCTGGGGTGTAAAGGGTGCGGTTGTATCTTTCTGAATCAGTGCGGAACCTGCTCCTGATAAAGGAATGGTAATTGTTACATCTGTACGCGCAGTATAGGGTTTCTGACTGCTAGCTCCAGGATATTCAATTTCTATCTGAACCTTGTAGGTTTCACCTGGCCGCAGTGTTTCCAGTGAAAAACCTTGAAGGGCGGCTGATTTAGCAAACTGGGAACGACCATCGCCTTGTTTGAAGATAAATGGTGTGGTATTCCCGTCTGGCATGGCAGGCGTTACGGAAACCTTGACTCTCGCTCCCACCGCAGGCGTCGACCATTGCAAAACATTCAATGTCTGACCATCGATCATTGCCTTGGAAAGAGCTACTCCTGGTACGTTCGCTGTTGCAGCTGTCCCCGCTCGCAGCATATCGTACTGCGTAACCTCATATTCACTTGCTGAAGTTAGATAATCTCCAATGGTTAAATTTCCCTTTGAGTTTCCATCATAGATGGCATAGAGGGGAACTGTGCCCTCAATTGGCACGTATGAAATATAGCCATCAAGCTGATAGGCATTTTGATACCATCTATCGCTCCAAACCATATTGGCGGCTGGCTTTTCCTTAAGAATCACCGCGCTACCAATATCTGCAAAGTTGGCAGTCAATCGAAATATATTTTTCCCGCCGTAGATGTATTGATACAGACGTCCATTATTAGCAGTCTGCGTGGTTTCCACGTACCCAACTATTCCATCCCTCACTACTGCACCACTCGCTATCATCCCCTCCATTTCCGCGATGACGGTTGGATCAGCTGTCGTAATGTGGTGGTCAAGGCCTTGGTAGACCAAGTAGTATCTATAGAGTGGAACTCGCCCCGGCGCAGGTGTTGTCCAAACATACCCAACTATGCCATTGTTGATAACATTGTTTTGTGTTTTGACAATTGCTGGCGTCGTGTTGACAAGAGCTAAATCCGTAGGTTGGAGGACATTTCCTGTGGATCGGAGTTTTTCACCAGTTTTTGCATTTTCAAAGATGACTTCGTAGTCAAAAGCACCCGCACCAAAATTCAGAGCAACGCCCTGCATTCCCGCACCTAAACCAGAAGTTCGGCCATCTCCGTATGCAAATACCCCAGTTCCCACGGCGCGCTCCGTCCACGCGGCTGTGCTTCCGGATGTCTTATAGCGGAATTTGACTGTCCAATCGGCAGTGGGCTTTGCCCATTGCAGTACTCTATAAGGCTGCGTATCAATAACGGCACTGCCTTGGCTTACTCCGCTTGGTATTGGTGCATAACTATCTGTATCAGGAGATCCCGTACCATAAATTGTGAAGGTTCCATTTCCCACTTCTCGCGTTGCAGAAGATCCATCCTCCACATTTGTAATTCGATATTCATAACCACCTGGATCCAAACCTAGCTTGCTCAAATCAAAACGGTGGGCCGATCCAAATGCCTGCTGAAACTTTTCTGCAGCAGGAGTTGTCCACTCACCGTTAGATCCATAACGCCGGAATGAAAGGTAAGTTTTGCTAACTAAATTCTGGGGATAGCTAACCTCAATACTCAAACCCAATGCAGCAGAGTACAACTGCATTGGCTTAGTATTTGTTTGCCCAACAGGCACTGGGGTTAGACCTAAAAGGGCGTTCACATCACTTTGTGATGTGGTATACAAAATGCTGCCAACAACAGTGCTGCTCGTATTTCTTTGTAGGCCCCAAAATTTCACAGCCCCTTCGGGCACTTTGGTTGTAGCTGGATCTACCACATAGCCATCAATCCGCTTATATACCCACTTCCCAGGCGCAAGCGTACTATTGCCGGCTTGCAATTTTTGTGCTTCAGTAATGTTTGCCGTGTAAATTGTTACATCTGAACCTACAAGCTGTAGCCTGTATAAAGGGACAAGCCCAGCGGACTGCGTGCTATTGACATAGCCTGCTGTGCCTTCATCCAACCATCCATTTCCTTGGTTTAGGAGGCGGTCCCGTTCTGTAACATCCGTACTTAAAAAGTGCGCGGCTGAATAACGGTTGTAAAGTCTATATATTGGCGATCGCCCATCAGCCGCCTCACTCCAGATATACCCTGGACTTGTCGCTTGGCTCCAGTTCAGAGCCGTGACCTGCTCCGATGGTGCGACATCGTACAAGGATGCCCACTTGCCAAAAACATCCATTTTCTCCACTTGGATGCGTTGAATTTTTCCAATACCGTAGTATTGGTTGGCAAACGTATCATCCCACTTGAATACGTAGCCAGTTTTAGCCTCTTCAGCGCTAGCGATGACACTGCGTTTCAATCCATAAGATGCGGGGTGTTCACCTATAAATTGATCGTCTCTATTTTCCTCGGTGGTGTATTTAGCTGTGTCATACACCAGCGTAATTCGAACATCGCCACTGCCGAGATCTTCCAATGAGCGCCATACCAAGTCCACTTGGTTGAGCCCTCGATTGAGTTTCCCGTCCACCACACTGCTCTTTGTAATGACGCCATAGAGCATGTTCTGGCGGGTCGTCACACTCATCGCCTTCTCATTGACGCGCTCGGGCTCCAAGGTCTGCGTGAGACGCCCCAGCTTGTCGTAGCGCATGTCCGAGCGGCTGAACAGGGCAGGGCTGCCAGCCTGCGCTGCCAAGGTCGCTTGCGTGCTGGCATAGGTCTGCAGACCGGTTGCGCCTGTGGCCAGAATCTGTGAAGTCTGCTGACCCTCTACGTTATAGGCCAGCACCTTGTACACGCCGTCACCCGCGTTGGTACGCCACACGCGGCCTGCGTTGTCGTACTCGTAGGTTTCCTTGTGGATCAAGGTGGCGTTGGCGTCTGGAGTGGACGCAGCGCTTTCGGTGACGGATTTCTCCCTCAACTCTCCAAATGCGTTGTACACAAAGCTGGTTTTTCCCGCCAGTTGCACGCTTGTGTCCATGCTGCGCTGCACGGGCTTGGTTTGGCTGATCTGCCGACCCAGGTTGTCGTAGGCATAGGCGGTCCAGAGGGTTTCCTGACCGCTGGATCCATTGGCGTTTTTGACGGTAACGGTCTGCCATTCCTTGGCGAGCCTGCCAGCCGCGTCGTACGAGAAGAAGCGGCTGTTGTTCATGGCGTCCATCACCTGGATGGCTTTGCCGGATGCATCAAAGCGGGTCGCCGTATAGCGGCTCGCGCCAAGACCTAACTTAATGGCCCAGCCATCCGGTAGCACGCTCACACCGCTGGCCCGCTCGATGGTGAGCAGGGCGTTGCCATAGGCGTCACGCTTGAACTCGGTCCAAGCGCCGCCCTGGCCAGCGATCTGCGGCGCGATGACTGAGGTGACACGGCCCAGGGCATCGTAGTAGCTGTAAGTTTTTCCGCCCGCTGCGTCCGTGGTCAGCAACAAATTGCCGACAGCGTCATATTTGTAACTGGTGGTGAGGTCACCCCGGCTGTCTTTGACGGCGGCCGCAGTGCCATCCACTTCACTGTAGAGAACCCCTTTTTTGATCTCGGCAGTCTTGCGGTTCAGGTTGTCCCATTGGTACTCGGTGACACGATCGCCCTTGGCTGTATCCGCCTCAGGACGCGCCACCCCTTGAGCCTGGGCAAACTCCACCTTTTTGAGCAGGTTACCAGCCATGTCGTAGGACATGGTGGTGAGGTAGCCTGCAGGGTCAACGGTGGCGATGCGCTGGCCCAGCTTGTTGTATTCGTGGGATGTGAATGCCCAGCGGGATGAACCCTGGATGGATGAGACAGCGATCAGGTCCCCAAACGCGTTGTAGGAGTTGGTGGTGGTTTTGCGCCCGGTGCTTTGCTCGCCTGTCTGGCTGTCGTAGTTGAAGACGAGTGGCTCTTGGGTCTGCAACAAACGCCCCATCTTGTCGTAAGACATGATCAAGTCACGGTCTGCGACGTGACTCTTGGCGGACATGTGCGTGGCAATATCGCTGGCTTTGAAACCTGTGCTGGGGTTAGACAGGGTCAGGGTAGACGGCTCTGCATACCGCACTAGCCCTTCAGCATCACCCCAGCGGTTGCGGGTGTAGCTGGTGACGTAACCGACAGCGTCTATTTCGTAAGACACCCGGCCGAGGCGGTCGTAGGCCTTGTAGGACCAATTGCCGCTGACATCTCGACCTGCAATCGCATTGCCCAGCGTGTCGTATAAGGTTTCGCTGTAGAGCGATTGTGGCTGAGACTCCGAGCGGCTGGCAGCACCAGACTGTCCATTGGCTAACAGCGCTTCTTTGGACTCGGGAGCGTACACCCCGACAGCCGGGAAGATCGTGCGAATTTGCCGGCCCGCCAAGTCATAGCGGTATTCGGTGGTGCGCTGCTCTGGCAGTCCAGACGCCTCGATGCGGCTGATGAGGTTGCCCAGCGTGTCGTACTTGAGCTCGGTGACGATGCGCGAAATCTGCGTCTGGCTGTAGCTGGAGGCAGCAGTGGCGCCCAGACCGCCCTGGCTCTGGTTAACAACCTCAACCATAGGCGAGATCTCGCGAACCATGCGGCCTGCTTGGTCGTAGGCATAGGTCCAGACGGCGCCCAGGGGATTCGTGAAGGACGTTTTGTTGCCCAGGGCGTCGTAGGTGTAGCTTTCCTTGTGCCCCAGTGCGTCCGTGCGTTCTGTCAGGCGAGCAGCGCCGTCATAGACGTAGAAGGCGTGGCGATCCAGTGCCGAGGCTGCGCCTCCTGCCTGGCCGTACTGCACGGTATGGATGAGCTGGCCCGTGCCGTCATAGTCGTTGCTGATGGCGTAGCCAGCAGCATCCACTGTTGTTGCTACCCGGTTGGCACCGTCGAGCACCTGGATGGTCGCGCGGTCAAGATCAGCGTTGGTTTGCAGCCGTGCAAGGATTGCATCTACGGTGATGTCCGCTGCAGCCAGTCCAGTGAGACTGACTGCATTGGCATATGCAACTACGGTGACAGCGTTGGCGCCCGCAAGGGCCCCCGACGACTTGGTGCTTTGTAGCTTGCCGTAGAAGGTCTGGCGCACGCCGCCGGTGGCATCTACTTCCAGAACTTGGCGGTTGCCTTTGTCATACGCCCACGTTGAAGTCCGGTCACTTGGGGAAGTCTTGATGTAAGAGCCAATGGATGACTCATAGTAATTGCTTGGGTCAGATGGGCCAAAGACGGCTCCGGGCTTAAATATGGGTGGAGTGATCGCAGTAGCGTATTCAACGCGCTGCTTCAGATTGCCGTTGCGGTCATAGATGTTCCGGGTGGTGGCTCCGTTGGCCTCCACGGTGTACGTCAGTCGCCCGGCCTTGTCGTAGACATAGTCGGTGATCTGGTCGTTGGTACTCTGGGTGGCGCTTTGCGGTGTGCTGCTTGTGCTGATGGCGGTAGCAAAGCGCACCTTCTTGACAACATGACCATCGCGGTCATATCGCAAGTGCGTCACAGCCCTGGTGCCATCGGCAGTCCACGTCAGCCGATTGGCTGCGTCGTATATGTTCTTGGTGACAATGTTTTCGGCAGCACCGTCCTGGGCAGCGAGCTCTGCGATGAAGGACGCATCTGTGGGGTAGCTACTGATCTTGACAGGCTTTGCATAACTCACGCGTTGGGTGAGGTTACCGGCTGCGTCATAACTTAACTTGGTGGCCGCCCCCACAGAGTTGATGGTCGCCGCCACGCGCCCGAGACTGTCATAGGCACTTCGTGTCCATTGATCAAAGAGCTCGTCGCGTACCGGCTGGGGCAATGTTCCAGGCATCCAACCACCAGCACCCCCAACCTGGATGGAGTTGTAGAAACGACGCTGCTCCAACACGTTGCCGTTGCCATCGCGTACAAAGAGCGTGACCTCGCCGAGTCCGGTGACGATCGATTGCAGATGGTTGTTAGCGTCGTAGGTGCGGTACTCAATCTGATCGTTGGCGGACGCCACAATCTTGGAGCGAACCTGGGACTCCCAGCCAGAGGGCCCAAACACCGCCCCACCGCTGGCGTACTGCTGCAGCAAGTTCGCGTCTGTGAAAACCTGGCGGTACTGGGTGGTCTTGCTCACGCGACCGATCAGGTCGTAGGCAATCTCTTTGATGGAGCCAGCGCCATCAATCGACAGAATCTGGCGGTTTTCTTGATCGTAGAAGTAAAAGCTGACGTTGCCGTTGGCATCCGTGCTGCGAACGACATTGTTGTTCTTGTCGTAGACGTACGAGCGCGTGAGATTCAGCCCATCGGGGTCAATCTGTTCGCTGATTCGTCGGCCTGCTGTGTCGTACGTGTAACGCGTCACCGTGCCCTGGGGGCTGGTCACCTGCAGCGTCTGGCCTAGGCCATCGTAGGTGTAGCGAGTGGACAGTGCCAAGCCTTTGGCATCCACGATCTGCTCAATCAGCTGGCCTTGAGCGTCGTACTTGAGTTCGATGACGGAGCCTTCTGGCGATGTGATACTGATCTGGCGGCCCAGGGCATCGTAGGCGTAGGTCGTCGTCAGGTTCAATCCCGCCGAATCCACTGACCGGGTCAAGACCCGGTTGGCAGCGTCATACGTGACTTTGGTGCGAACACCGTTGGGATTCGTGCTCTCGATCAGGCGCCCAGCGCCATCGTAGGCATTGGCAGTGCGCACAATCTCTACGCCATTGGTGTCAAAGTGCCAGACCTCAACAGCAGAGCCCGTCTCTTGACCATCTGCGTTGTAGGTGTAGCTGGTTACGCTGCCACGGGCATCGGTGATGCTGATGGTATCGCCCAGGCGATTGAAGGTCTTCTTGAGAAGAATGCCGTCGTCGCTCGAGATGGTGACACTGTTCGTCGCAGCGTCATAAACGTAGGTTGTCGTATTTCCGACGGCGTCGTACTGTCGAATGACGCGATTGAATGCATCGTAGGTCGTTTCTGTGGCGGCTGACTGAGCATTGAGGCTGCGCACTTCTCGACCCAGTCGGTCAAACGTTTTTTGGCGAGTGAAGCCCTTGGCATCCACCCAACCGATCTGGTTGCCGAATGCGTCGTACTGGTAGCTGAACGTTGCAGCCAATCCCGTTGAGTCACGGGTTTGGTTAACGAGCAGGCCCCTGCGGTCATAGCCTGTCAGAGTGGTGGTGCTCGATGTGCTGGAGATCGCCTCAGTACGCTGGGTTTCTTGGCGGAACGTGCTGTAGACGTAGTTGCGCTGGAAGCCCAAGGCATCTGTAGTCTGCACCAAGTTGCCCACAACGTCGTAGGTGTAGCTGGTGACTTTGTCAGAGGCTGGGGTGCGGGCCGCAGTCAACAGACTCGTCAGCGTGGCGTTGACCAAGCCTCCGGCATTGGCCCCGGTGAGCGAGGTCAGCGCAATGCGCTTGCTGTAAGCGATGGTGGCACTGACTTGCCCAAAGTTGTTGTACTGGGTCTCGGTGACCTCGCCAAGGGCGTTGATGGTGTGGCTCAGTCGGCCATCACGGTCGTAAAAGAACAAGGTCTTGTTGCCGACTGCATTCGTTGTACTTGTGCGCCGGCCGGACAGGTCGTATGCGTGGGTGTTACCGTATTTAGCCCACACATCGTTGATCTGCGCCGTGGTCATTGACGCGGTGATCAGTGCATAGCCAGTTGCAGAGAGCTCAGCAACCAACCGCCCTTGCGCGTCATATTTCTTAGCGAGACTGGAAGCTTCTGTCGTTCCCGCCGCACGGGTGGTCTTGATCAGGTTGCCCACTTCATCGTAGGAATACTCAGTACGTGTGCCCAGGTAATCCGTGCTTGCCGCAATACGGTTCAGGGCGTCGTAGCTGGTCAGTGTGGTCTGGTCTTGAGAGCTACTGGCCGGCAGTACGAGCTGGCTGATGGAGACAGGCTGGCTCTGCGCCAAGTTGATGGCGCTTTGGCTGAGCTTGGTCGCAAAGCGTTTGCTTTCTA
This sequence comes from Acidovorax sp. 1608163, assembly GCF_003669015.1. Classification (NCBI taxonomy): domain Bacteria; kingdom Pseudomonadati; phylum Pseudomonadota; class Betaproteobacteria; order Burkholderiales; family Comamonadaceae; genus Acidovorax; species Acidovorax sp. 1608163. The sequence continues at coordinate 2,265,820 of NZ_CP033069.1, read as the reverse complement.
TGAGCAGTCCCGCTGCGCTGTACTTGAACGTGGTGACGTAGCCTTCGGCATCGATTTCTGCTTGCACCTGGCCTGTGCCATCAAAGATCTTGACGGTGACCACGTCTTTGTCAGTAGTGGCTGGGCGCAGTGAGGCAAGCGTGGTGCCACCTAGCGAGGCGGTGGCTACGCCCGTGGAATAACGGACCGTTATGTAGCGAAGCCCTGCGGAGGTGTAGCGATGCTCTGTGAGGTATCCCTCAGCATCCAGACTGCCTTGCAGCAGACCATCCGCATCGTAGAAGTTGCGTGTGAGGCGATCCGTCGCGTTGTTCGCCGCGGGGGCGATGCTGGCGGCTGTGGGGGTGTTGCCCAGCGACGCCACCGCAACGCGATTGGCATATTGACGGATGGACAGCAACTGGGACTTGCCGTCGTAGGTGTACTCGGCCACCGAACCCAGGGCATCCACCGTTTTGAGGAGGCGGCCACTGTCATCGTACGCTCTCCACTCGCTGCGGTCTGCCGCGTTGGTCGCAGGGCGGATGCTGTCCAGCGTTGGATTGGAGGGCTGCCCGGACGCATTGACCAGCGTGGCCGTATTCACCGCTGCTGCATACCGGATGGTTCGGGTCAGCAAGCCCTGTTTGTTGTAGACGTACTCTGTCAGCGTGCCCGTGGGGTCAATGTCTGCGACCTTGCGACCGGCTTCATCCAGCAAGGTCCAGTTCCGCTCACCCGTGGGCCCCTGCGTCATGCGCAGCTGGCCATCGGCGTCATAGAAGTACTGGGTTTTACCCAGATCCGCCACGGTTGCAGTGGCTTGCTGCACGCTGATCAGTTGCCCAGCCTTGTTGTAGGTCTGGATGGTTCGCAGGCCATTGGCAGCGACTATCGTGGTCCGGTTACCTGCGTCGTCATAGGTGTTGACGGTGGTCTGCCCCAGGGCGTTGGTGGTCGACAGCAGCCGCCCCATCCCGTCGTAGGTGTATGTCGTGATGGCATTGCCGGAGCTGGTCTGCTGTATCGTTGACAGCAACTGGCCTGTCTGGCTATAGATATAGGTCTGGCGAACGATTTGGCCCGTAGTGTCCGTAACACCGGTAGAGGTGGTTTTTTGTGCGGCAGCACTTTCCGTGAGTTGACCTCGGGCATCGTATTGGTAGTCAACCCGAGAGAGGGTGGTCAGGTCCTGTTGCCCCGACCACGTCGTCATGGCGTCCAGAGTTGGAGTTTCGTCTGGCGCAAGTGCAGAAACAGGGTAGAACGAATTTTGAGCAAACTGCAGTGCGACAGTCCGCTCACCGTAGGCGTTGTAGCGGTACTCGGTTACACGACCTTCAGCGCTGATGGAGAAACGCATCAGGTTGGGGTTGGCCGTGTCGTAGACATAGCGCGCCGTCGTCGGGCCTTGAGGCACACCACTGCCAGCGCCATCCGGGTCAGCAACCGTGTATGTCGTCTCAGTGAGCAAACGATTGCTGCTGCTGAAGGTTCTGCGCACCGTATTGCCGACGGCATCGCGCTGCAGGACCTGGTTGCCTGAAGCGTCATACTCCATGGAGACGCTCTTGCCTTCGGCATCCGTCACCTGGATCACATCACCGTTGGCGTTGTAGAGATAGGAGGTTGTCAGCACCACCCCCTTGACGGAAGGCGAGTTGACACTGGTGAGTTGGCCTGCAGCGTCGTAAACGTAGGTGGTCTTGAGGCCCAGCGGATCTGTGACGGTCGTGGTGCGCGTCGCCAGGTCGTAGGCGAAGGTCGTGGTCTGGTTGAGCGCGTCGCGCACGGTGGCAACGCGATACTGTCCACCGGCCTGCACGTAAGTGAAGCTCAGGCTGGTGCCATCGCTTTGCGTGATGGAGGCAATCCGCTTGCTTGTGCCGTCGTAGGTATAGGTGGTAGTGTAGACCTTGGCATCCGAGACAACGTTGTCTGCGGGAGAGAGGTCCACCTGCACAGTGCTGAGCCGATTGCTGGTGTCGTAGGTATAGCGAACGCGCGTGGTGGTCTTCCCATCACTGGTCACCGAGCGAACCTGTGTCAGGTTGTTGCCGCTGTAGTCGTAATAGGTTGTCTCGCCGCTGGCCGTGGTGACAGATGCAAGGTTGCCACTGGGGTGATACGCGTAAGTCGTGACGTTACCGCTGCTGTCCTTGGAGCTGCGCAGCTGGCCGGTCGCGGCGTCATAGGTTTCTTGGGCCTGGGAAGCCCCATCAGCCCAGATAAAGCCGCTGCCTTGGGCCTTGATCTGGTCGTACGCGCCTGCGCCATCCTTGGACACATAGGCTGAGGCTGCAGCGTTCCATTCGTACACCGATACCGCGCCGTCCCTCGCAATGCGCGTGACCGTGCTGCCGGCGGTGTTTACCGTGCCGGAGAGCGTGAGTTGTTGGCGGTAAACCCCAGCGCTCCAGTTGTCCCCGTTGTCGTCGTTCAGCAGTCCCTGGCTGTTGTAGGTTCGAACAGCCTCAAAGCCACCACCATGGGCCATCAAGCGATCATCTGAATCGCTGAGCACCAAGTTACCGGTCGCGATATTGACAAAGGTCTGCTCGCCGTTGCGGCCTTGTGCAGCGTTGCCAAAGATGCCCCGTTGGGCCAACGTGGACAAAGAGCTTGTGCTGAGACCCAGACTGTTTCCGCTAACGATAGCAACCATGCTTGACACCTGTAGAGACTTTTACCCCCAGCAAACCAGCAGCGGGGGCACTAGCCAATACATCCACAGGATTTAAAAATCGTTTAGCGAAATCTGCTGGTTTGGCGCAGAAACAATCGGTGTTTTAGATTTTTTTCCTTTAAAATCAATAGGTTGAGATTCAAAATTTTTACTCTCATGAGTGCACATTGAAACAAAAGACCGTCAAAAAAGCGCAGCCATGGAGGGTGACCCTGCCGCGTTCAATGAGAATGGATGCAACAAGACCCCGGCGCTGACTTCATCGGGTGTCACCTCTCTGCATTTTTTGAACATTCCCCTATGAACCCCACCCCTTCGTTACCTCCGTGCTTGCAATCAGCGCTTGATGCCAGTGCCGATGGGAATTCAGAACTGGCCTTGGAGCTGTTTGCCCAGGCCGCTCAAGAGTTGCCTGAATCTGCCCTACCAGCGTTCTTAATGGCATCGGAATGGGCTTCGCTTGGCAACTTGGAAAAGGCGGAAGAGTGCTTCGCGGCGGCCATTCTGATAGCCCCGGATTTGCATCTCGCCCGCTATCAGCTTGGGCTGCTGCAGTTCAGTAGTGGCAGGGCCGCCATGGCGTTTGTGACTTGGCAGCCTTTGCTGGCACTTGGCAATCACAGCCCTCTTTTCTTGTGGGTGCAGGGCTTTTCTGCATTGGCGGACGACCGGTTCGCAGAAGCAAAGAAGTTGTTCCTCACAGGTGTGACTGCCAATGACACCAATCCACCCATGTCTAGCGATATCCAAAAGATCATCGCGGAAATTGACAAAATATTGGAAGCAAACCCCACGATAGGGGGGGGGCTGAGGCGTTGGAGGATGCAGAGAAAGACTCTCACTTCTTGCTATCCAACTACCAACAGCAAAATTTGATTCACTGATGAGTCGCATTGACGCCACTGCGGCGCTGCAAGCACTGCTACGTTCGCACACAGCCTCACCTGTCGGCACGAATCAAAGTCGACCGCAGTCGGTCGCCCCACCGAACTCTGCTGATGTCCAAAATACCTCGCTACATGGTGCCAAAGAGGGCGATAGCAGCAGCCCTGGTGGCGCGGACCTTGATGCACGCTTAGTGAGGCAACTTAAAGGCATCTCACATCAAGATCCCGGCAAACGCCGCAAGGCATTTCGATTCTTTTTGGAGTCGGTATTGCTCAAGGAGTTTGGTGAAGCCTGGGGTGCGGATGCTGGCTTCAAGCCACTCGTCGATCAGGTCGAGCAAATGATCCAATCTGATCCCGCGCTTCTTCAGGGTAGTTTGGCGACGGCGGATCATCTGCTGGAATCCCTACATCAGTAGAAGCACGTTGTGCAGGCTGTGGGGTTGGAGCAATGGCGGCGAAGATGAAAGACTGCCCATTGCGCCGTGATTTTGCGCGTGCAAAGCTATCCATCTCAACCTGTGGGTGCTGGTACTTATGGCGACGGGCATCATCAAACGGCAGCAATGTCGTAAGAAGCGCCGGCATCCCGCGCCTAGCAAACACACTCTATAGGTCAAACTTACGATCAGCTCGAGTCGACCTTTTTGGAGTCCAGCAAGTTCGCCGCCTGGCTCAGCCCAGATGATCGGAAATACCCCAGCACGGTTGCCACGTTCCGGTGTCCAGTCATAGCCATGGTGTCTGCCAACGGCACGTTCTGCGCTGCAGCCTCGGTAACAAATCCAGACCGCAGCGAGTGCGCCGAATAATCATCAGGCAAGCCTGCAAGGCTGGCGCGCTCCTTGACGATGTCGCGCACCGAAGCAGGGGAGAGTGCTCCTGCCAACTTCCCACCTTTCATCACGCGCCTGAAAATTGCTCCATCGGCGATGCAGGTTGCGGTCAGCCATGCTTGTAACGCCTCACCGGCCAGCCCCTCAATCGGTTTGTAGTTCTCTGGCCTGTCCCTGGCGTCTTGATTTGTCTTGGAGTGGGCCAGTACAAAAGTGAATGACGACGGACCATTGCGCCTGAGATTTTTCATGTCAGCCCCGGCAACCTCTGAGCGGCGCCGTCCTCCACTGGCAAAGGCAAAGAGGAGGAGGGCGCGGTCCCTCAGGCCTTTGAGGGTCGAGGTATCGCAGGTCTCGATCATTGCCATCAGCGGATCTTTCGTCAAAGCATCCTTCTTTTTGGGCAAGTCGCCGCGCTTGCCATAGGCGCGCCGGGTTTTCATCAAAAGCTCGCGGACTTTGGGATCCTGGCAGGGATTCTTGGCGGCTTTGAGCTGGTGGGTTTTCGAGAGAACTGCCACGCGGTGCACCAGTGTGTTGAGAGCCATCGGGCCTCGCTTGCCCTTGAAACCAGCCTCAACAAGCACCTCGTCGATCGCTAGCGGCAGTTCATGGGCCAGCCCGTCAGCCGTGGTGCGTTGAGCGTGGTCAACGATGAACTGAATCACAGCGCTGGGCGGCACCGGAAGCGAAATCGGTTGCCCATACCGCACATTGAACCAGGCAGCCCAGTACCGCAGCGCCGAGCGATAGCTCGCCAGGGTGTTGGCGGACTCGCCCTCGCGCATCAGATCCTCCACAGCACGCGCTGTGGCATCCGACAGCATTTCCGGCTGCAGCGCAGACACATTTCTTAGAGCTGGCAGGCGCATTTAGTCCCCTAACGCTTCATAATTGAAATTAAAATACATACAATGTATTGTTTGCAATGAATTTAAGTAAATTATCGCGATAAGCTCCGATTATCGTTGGTAAAAATCAAGTGGAGTAGGGCGATGCAACCAAATCTTGTAAGAGGTCCCCGCGGCGTGCAGATGGAAGATGTCTGGGCCGCCGCCGACGCTGTTCTGAATCAGGGTGAGCGCCCCACGATCGAGCGGGTGCGCCAGCAGCTCGGTCGCGGATCACCCAATACCGTAGGCCCCATGCTGGATTCGTGGTACGGCTCCTTGGCAAAGAGGCTGCTCACCCCCGGGGAGGCACTCGATAGCGCACAAGACCCAGGGGAGCAGCTGCCCGGCCCTGTGCTGAGAGCGGCAAAGACGCTGTGGGGGCGCGCGGTCCAACACGCCCAGGAGGCTGCGACTGCTGAGATGGCCCGGGCACAAGCCGAGCTGGACAAACGCGCAGAAGATCTTAAGCAAGCACAGCAAGATCTGGATCAGGAGCGGCAGCGCCTCCAAGACCGCAGTGAAGCCCTTGCGGTGGCTATGCAAGCCAAGGATGCTCAGATCGCGGAGGCGTCTGGGCAAGTCAGGGAGCTGCATGCGCAGCTGCAGGCATGCCAGAGCCAGCTTGATGAGGCTCGGGCCCAAAACATTCAGCTTCAACAGGCAGCAGAAGCACAGCGCCTGCGTCATGAAAGCGCAGAGGCCGAGCACCGTACAGAGCGCTTGAGACTGGAGGAGCGCGCCCAGGCCAACGAACGCCGGCTCAACACCGAGGTGGACCGGGTGCGTCAGGAGTCAAAAAAGCTTGCCAGCCAATTGGAGACCGACAACCGAAAGTCGGCTCTCGCACTGGCAGAGGCCGCCGAAAGGATGAGTACCTTGGAAGCCAGGTTGGCCACGTTGCAGGGCGAAAAGGCCCAGCTGGCGAAAGAACTTCAGCTGGCCCGGGACGAATCAACTATCTGGAAAGCAAAGCTTGACGAGCGCAGCAACGACATGTTTGCCGTACTCAATGAACTCCGGGATCGATTGCCCCCCAGCAACAGCGAGACAGCAGCCACAGCTGGACCAGGGCGGAACAGACGCAAACGGTAGAGCGAGATAGCAATAGGTCGGCGACGCAAAAGTAGACCTGCCTTCGGTCGCAAAAATAGGCTTTTTTGCGCCCAATTTCTGTTGCCCGGTTCACCAAGTCTTCAACCTAGCGGGATGTCAAACGAATTACCTCACCCGCCGAAGAGGCTCAAGCACCAGAAAGCAGCCTCAACCCCAAATCTTGTCGCGCTTAGCGCGTTATCTGAACCCAGCTTCTGCCGCCCGGCTATCACGTGCATGAGTTACAACTTCTCTTTAAAAATAGACACAACTTCAGTTAAGGAGACGGCTTCGATTTGAGCCTCTAGGCATAGAAACCATTTACTAGATGCGATGTATATTATGTTAAACGCCGCAAGCGCTATAGTCTTGATAGCTGCATGCGCTTGCTGTGCGGTGGTTCCGGCCAGATAAGCAGGCGGGTGAGGTAATTCGTTTGACATCTTCCGGGGTAATCGCTTTGATGTCCTTCGAGATATCTCACGCAACTTGTTGATCTATTGGGCATTTATTCAATTCATCTCAACAACTCCAGGTAATTCGTTTGACATCCCGCTGGACGAAGACACGGTGAGCCGGGCGACAGAAATTGGGTGCAAAAAAACCATTTTTGCGACTGAAGACAGGTCTACTTTTGCGTCGTCGACCTATTGCTGTCTCGCCCTACCGTTTGCGTCTGTTCCGCCCTGGTCCAGCTGTGGCTGCTGTCTCGCTGTTGCTGGGGGGCAATCGATCCCGGAGTTCATTGAGTACGGCAAACATGTCGTTGCTGCGCTCGTCAAGCTTTGCTTTCCAGATAGTTGATTCGTCCCGGGCCAGCTGAAGTTCTTTCGCCAGCTGGGCCTTTTCGCCCTGCAACGTGGCCAACCTGGCTTCCAAGGTACTCATCCTTTCGGCGGCCTCTGCCAGTGCGAGAGCCGACTTTCGGTTGTCGGTCTCCAATTGGCTGGCAAGCTTTTTTGACTCCTGACGCACCCGGTCCACCTCGGTGTTGAGCCGGCGTTCGTTGGCCTGGGCGCGCTCCTCCAGTCTCAAGCGCTCTGTACGGTGCTCGGCCTCTGCGCTTTCATGGCGCAGGCGCTGTGCCTCTGCTGCCTGTTGACGCTGAATGTTTTGGGCCCGAGCCTCATCAAGCTGGCTCTGGCATGCCTGCAGCTGCGCATGCAGCTCCCTGACTTGCCCGGCCGCCTCGGTGATCTGGGCATCCTTGGCTTGCATGGCCACCGCAAGGGCTTCACTGCGGTCTTGGAGGCGCTGCCGTTCCTGATCAAGATCTTGCTGTGCTTGCTTAAGATCTTCTGCGCGTTTGTCCAGCTCGACTTGTGCCTGGGCCATCTCAGCAGTCGCAGCCTCCTGGGCGTGTTGGACCGCCCGCCCCCAAAGCGTCTTTGCCGCTCTCAGCACAGGGCCGGGCAGTTGCTCGCCCGGGTCTTGTGCGCTATCGAGCGCCTCCCCAGGGGTGAGCAGCCTCTTTGCCAAGGAGCCGTACCACCCATCCAGCATGGGGCCCACGGTATTGGGTGATCCGCGACCGAGCTGCTGGCGCACCCGCTCGATCGTCGGGCGCTCACCCTGATTCAAAACAGCGTCGGCGGCAGCCCAGACATCTTCCATCTGCACGCCGCGGGGACCTCTTACGAGATTTGGTTGCATCGCCCTACTCCATCCAATTTTTACCAACGATAATAGGGAATTATCGTTAGTAAAACAGAATATTTATATTAAACAATACATTGTATGTATTAAATATTAATTCAAGGAAGTTTTCAGCATGCTCACCCCCATAAAAAGCCCTGCGGTGGCTTTAGAGCCCAGCCAACTTTCCGAAATGACCGCCCGCGCCGTGGATGAGCTGCTGCGCGAGGGGGAATCGGCCAATACGCTGGCCAGCTATCGCTCGGCGCTGCGGTACTGGGCCGCGTGGTTCAACCTGCGCTACGGGCGCCCCATTGCGCTGCCCGTAACGCCCAGCGTGGTGCTGCAGTTTGTGGTGGACCACGCCCAGCGCACCACCGAGACAGGCCTTGTGCACGAGCTGCCCACCGCGCTGGATGCAGCCCTGGTGGGCGCGGGCTTCAAAGGCAAGCTGGGCCCGATGGCACTCAATACCCTGGTGCACCGCGTGGCCGTGCTGTCCAAAGCACACCAACTGCGAGGGTTGGACAACCCCTGCCAAGACCCCAAAGTGCGTGAGCTGCTGAGCAAAACCAGGCGCGCCTACGGCAAACGTGGCGCCCTGCCGCAAAAGAAAGACGCGCTGACCAAAGCCCCGCTGATGGCCATGCTGGAGACCTGCGACGCCAGTCTGAAAGGGCGACGTGACCGGGCCCTGCTGCTGTTTGCGTGGGCCACGGGTGGGCGGCGGCGCTCTGAAGTGGCGGCAGCCGATATGAAAAGCCTGCGCAAGACGGGGCCCGCATCGTTCACTTACGCCCTCACCCACTCCAAGACCAACCAGAGCGCGGCAGACCGGCCCGAGAACTACAAGCCCCTGGAAGGCCTGGCCGCTGAAGCCCTGCAGGCATGGCTGAAGGCATCGGGCATTCAATAAGGCGCCATCTTCAGGCAGGCCAAGAAAGGCGGTAGCGTGGGCGCACCGCTGTCCGCAGCGTCCGTGCGGGACATTGTTCGCCGACGCGCCACAGCCGCTGGTTTGCCTGACGTGTACTCAGCACATTCTTTGCGCTCGGGCTTTGTGACGGAAGCCACCACGCAAAATATTCCCCTCGCAGACACCATGGCCATGACGGGCCACCGGAGTGTGGCGAGCGTGCTGGGCTACTTCAGGGCGTCAGGCAGCAACCCCGCAGCGTCGCTGTTGGAGCGTCAGGATGATCCCGCCTGAAAACACCCACAACGCACTCAAACCAAACCCTCAAAACGCGGCCTGCGCCAGGCTGAACAGCTGGGCGGACCGCGCCCCGGATCGGCAAAACGCCAGGACGGGACTGGGCATGGTGCGCAGCACCTCACCCATGGCCTGGGCTTGCTCGGCCGTGATGGCCCCGCCCACCACAGGCAGATAAACATATTGCAAGCCCGCTGCTTGTGCGGCCCCGGCCAGGTCTGCGCTGCGCGGCTGGGCGGGGCCGCCCTCTTCGTCCGGGCGATTGTTCACCACGGTTTTGTAGCCTTGCGATGCAACCTGCGCCATGTCTTGCGCCTGCAATTGGGGTGACACGGCAAAGTCTTGCGTCACAGCGATGAAGGAAGGCGCCATTTCAATGTCCCTTGGTGGAAGTGCGTTGGGCTTGGCGCTCCAACACCTCAAAAAGCCACATGCCTGCCAGCATGGCCGCGACAAAGGCCATGGCCTTGGGCTGGCCTGCGGCAGCCGAGACGATGGCTGGGCCCGGGCAAAAGCCCGCCAGCCCCCAGCCCACGCCAAACACCAGGCTGCCCAGCACCAGGCGCTTGTCTATATCTCGCGCGGTGGGCACATGCATGGCCCCTCCCAAAAAGCTGCGGGTGCGTTTTTTGGCCACGGCAAATGCAAAAGCACCTACGGCAATGGCCCCGCCCATGACAAAGGCCAACGAAGGGTCCCACAGCCCCGCCAGATCAAGAAAGCCCAGCACCTTGCCGGGGTCGGTCATGCCCGACAGGATCAAGCCCAGGCCAAAGAGCAGGCCCACCAAAAACTCAGACAGACGGTTTTTCATTTCGAGTCTTTCAAAACTTGGCGCTGCTGGACATCAGCCCAGCCAATGGCGCACCACATACACAGCCACAAACCCTGCGCCCATGAACGACACCGTCGCCACCAAAGAGCGCGGCGACAAGCGCGACAGGCCACACACCCCATGCCCACTGGTGCAGCCCGACCCGTAGCGGGTGCCCATGCCCACCAGCAAACCCGCAACCAGCACCATGGCCCAGCTGGCGTCCACCCGCACAGCAACGGAGCCCGCCAGCGCAAACCACAAGGCTGGTGCGGCCACCATGCCCAGCACAAACGACAGCCGCCAGCCCACATCGCCCGCACGTGGCCGCAGCAGCCCACCCACAATGCCGCTGATGCCCAGGATGCGCCCGTTGACGAGCACAAACACGGCGGCGGCCACGCCCAGCATCAGCCCGCCAGCCAGCGACATCCAGGGCGTGAAATGGCTCCAATCGATGGTCATGTTCAAGCCTCCTCGGTGGCTGCGGCCGCTGCAGCGGGGGCGCAAAACTGTTCAAACAACACCCCCATCACCGCCAGCGCCTGGGGGCTGGCAATGGCGTAGTAAATGTTCTTGCCCTCGCGCCGGGTGCTGACAAGGCCCTCTTCCCGCAGCACCCCCAGCTGCTGAGACAGCGTGGGCTGGCCAATGCCCACCAATGCCTCCAGCTCGCCCACGCGCTTTTCGCCTTCAGTCAATTGGCACAGCAGCAGCAGGCGGTCGGGGTTAGAGAGCGCTTTCATCAGGCGGCAAGCGGCATCTGCCGAGCTGCGCAGGGTTTCCAGGTCCATGGTGGCGTGGGTTTCAGCGGTCATGGGCATCGGCTCCGGTTTTTAATTTCATTGACGATAGTCTATTGACAAACAATATATCAGTCAACATACTATCTTCAACTTAATTGAAGGCATGAGGCATTCAACGTGAACCCCACCGTGAAAGCATTCTTTGACGCAGCCACCTGGACGGTGAGTTACGTGGTCTACGACCAACCCGGCGGCCACTGCGCCCTGGTGGATTCGGTGCTGGACTACGACGCCAAGTCGGGCCGCACCAGCACCCGCTCAGCCGATGCGCTGCTGGCCTTTGTGGCACAGCAGTCGCTCACGGTGCAGTGGATTCTGGAAACCCATGCCCATGCCGACCACCTCTCCGCCGCCCACTACCTGCGGGGAAAAGTGGGCGGAAAAATGGCCATCGGCGCAGCCATCACACAGGTGCAAAAGGTGTTCAAAGGCATCTTTCACCTGGAGCCTGCATTCCAGCCCGACGGCCGCCAGTTCGACCACCTGCTCCAGGACGGTGAAGTGTTTGCCATCGGCAACCTGCAAGCCCAGGCCCTGTCGGTGCCCGGGCACACCCCGGCCTGCATGGCCTTCCAGGTGGGGGATTCGGTGTTTGTGGGCGACACCCTGTTCATGCCCGATGTGGGCACCGCGCGCTGCGACTTCCCGGGCGGCAATGCGCACCACCTGTACCAATCCGTGCGCAAGCTGCTAAGCCTGCCAGCAGCCACGCGCCTGTTCATGTGCCACGACTACCCGCCGCCTGGCCGTCAGCCTACCTGGCAATGCACGGTGGTCGACCAGCGGGCGCACAACATCCACCTGCACGACGGTGTCACAGAAGCTGAATTTGTCAGCCTACGCACCCGCCGCGACGCCACGCTGGAGATGCCAGCGCTGATCCTGCCAGCCGTGCAAGTCAACATCCGCGCGGGCGCCCTGCCCCCGGCCGAGGACAACGGCGTGGCCTATCTGAAGATTCCGCTGAACGCCCTGTAACGCAGCCAGCCCCACGCAACCCTTTGCAGCGCCGTGCTGCAAAGGCATCACCAGGGCGCCCTCCAAGGCGCCCCGACAACCCGGAGGAAAGAAACCATGAAATTCAATGTAGGAACCGTGGACCGCGCGCTGCGCATCGTGGCAGGCCTGGTGCTGATTGCGCTGGCCGCAACGGGGGTGGTGGGCTGGTGGGGCTGGCTGGGCGTGATTCCCTTGGCCACCGGGCTGTTCCGCTTTTGCCCGGCGTACACCCTGCTGGGCATCAACACCTGCCCTCTGAACAAATAGCCCATAAAAAGCACAGAAAAGGCCCATCCATGAGTACGTTTGACCACACAGGCCTGATGCAAGGCATCAATGAAAGCCTGTCCACCTTCCGCAAGGCCCAGCCCGACACCATGCGGGGCTTTTCGCAGCTGGCGCAGGCCGCCATGGCCGAGGGCGCGCTGGGCGCCAAGCACAAAGAGCTGATTGCACTGGCCATTGGCGTCAGCCAGCGCTGCTCAGGGTGCATCGGCTTTCACGTCAAGGCCTTGCTCAAACTGGGCGCCACCCGCCAAGAGGTGGAAGAGATGCTGGGCGTGTGCGTGTACATGGGCGGCGGCCCCTCGCTCATGTACACCGCCGAAGCCCTGGCGGCTTGGGACAAGCTCGCAGTCGCCAGCCATTGAGCATAAAAATGGGCGCTAGCGCTTGATAATAAAGCGCGAGAAGCTACTATTTTTATAGCATACCTCCCCACTAGCGCCGCCCAGGTAGTGGCTGGCTGCGGAGCCTGCGCCGGATGCCACGCACGGGCCCATCGCGCAAATTTCCCTTACGCGGTTAACAATTGGCTGATATAACTTACATATTGCCAAGAAGCTTGCACCACCCCGGCAGCAAGGCCGCTACGTAGAGGGAGAGAGTCATATGGCTGCCGACCACCGCAAACGCAGCGCACTGCGCGCCTGGGCCTTGCGCACGTTGCCATTCGCCGCGCCACTGTTGCTGGTAAGCCATGTGGCCCAGGCGCTGGACAAGCCCACCGGCCCCGTGGTGCTCACGGTAGAGGGCAACATCAGCGCGCCCAACCAGGGGGCCAAAGCGCAGTTCGATATGCCCATGCTGGAGAAGCTGCCCCAGCACACCTTCACCACCCGCACCCCGTGGTACCCCGACGCCGTCACCTTCACTGGCCCTCTGCTGCGCGATGTGCTGGCCGCTGCGGGCAGCAAGGGCAATGCCATCACGGCAGTGGCGCTCAATGACTACAAGACGGAAATCCCGATGGACGATGTGCATCGGCATGAGGTGATCGTGGCCCGGCTGATGAACAACCGCCCCATGCCCGTGCGCGAGAAAGGCCCGCTGTTCATCATCTACCCCTTTGACACAAAGGCCGAGTTGCGCACCGAGCTGTACTACAACCGCGCCGCCTGGCAGCTCAACGCGCTGCGCATCCGTTAACGCCATCAGGAGGCCCGCATGCTGCGCAGCAAGCACTTCCTGAAACTCATCATCGCCAGCCTGGTGCTGGCCTACGTGGCCATTGCGGCGGTGCAATACCAGCAGTACCGCAGCGTGGAAGCCGTGATGCGCCGTGGCGACGTGAATGCGCTGTGGTCGTTTTTGCAGCTCAATGTGGAATACGAGCGCCTGGACCACGCGCTGCACCAGTTTGTGCTGGACCCAGAAAGCACCTCGCTGGACGCCGTGGCCCTGCGCTACGACCTGTTCCTCAGCCGCTTCAGTGCGCTCGAAAGCGGCAGCGCCCGCATCCTGATGCAAAACGAGCCCATTTATGGGCAAGCGCTGCGGGCGCTGCAACAGTTCGTCGCTGCGGGCGATGACTACTTTGGCCAGAGCGTCGATGTGCCATCGGGCCAAAAGAACATGCGCCTGTTGCGCACCCAGCTGGCCGAGCTGCGCGAGACGGTGCAAGAGCTGGCCTTGAATGCCTCGCGCCTGTCGGCCCTGCTGGGCGACCAGCGCAATGAAGAAGTGCAGAACCAGACGCTGATGACCACCGGGCTGACCAGCTTTCAGGCGCTGCTCACGTTTTTGCTGGCGTTTGCGATGGCGGGCCAGTTTGTGGCGCGCGAGCGGGCCAAGTCGCAGGCCATGCTGGCGCAGGCCGAGTTGGTCGAAGCCCTCAAGCGCAACGAAGAGGCACTGGAAGCACGCGTGGCCCAGCGCACCACCGAACTGCAGCAGGCCAACGAAGCCCTGCGCGAGCACGAGGAAGAGCTGGTCATCGCCCGGGCCAAGGCTGAAGACGCCTCTCAGATGAAGTCGGATTTTTTGGCCAACATGAGCCATGAAATCCGCACCCCCATGAACGCCGTCATCGGCATGAGCCACCTGGTGCTGGGCACCGAGCTGACGGCGCGCCAGCGCGACTACGTGCAAAAAATCCAGCGCTCCGGCCACCACCTGCTGGGGCTGATCAACGACATCCTCGACTTCAGCAAGATCGAGGCGGGCAAGCTGGAAGTGGAAGTGCTGGACTTTGACCTGCGCGGTGTGCTGGACAACGTGGCCAACCTGATTGGCGACAAATGCGCCGCCAAAGGGCTGGAGTTGATGTTTGACGTGGACCCCGACCTGCCCGACAACTTGCGCGGCGACCCACTGCGGCTTGGGCAGATCTTGGTGAACTACGCCAACAACGCCGTCAAGTTCACCGACCAGGGCGAGATCGTGGTGCGCGTACGCCAAGACAGCGCGGACGACAACACCCTGGTGCTGCGCTTTGAGGTGCAAGACACCGGCATCGGGCTCACACCCGAGCAGCAGTCCCGCCTGTTTCGCTCGTTTGAGCAGGCTGACTCGTCCACCACCCGCAAATACGGCGGCACCGGCCTGGGGCTGGCCATCTCCAAAAGCCTGGCAGAACTCATGGGCGGCGCGGTGGGCGTCACCAGCGCCCCAGGCCAAGGCAGCACCTTCTGGTTCACCGCCCGCCTGGGGCTGAGCGAGGCCCGCCAACAGCCCCTGCTGCCCTCGCCCGACCTGCGCGGGCGCAGGGTGCTGGTGGCCGACGACAGCGACCAGGCCCGCCACATCCTGTCGGTGCTGCTAGGGCGCATGAGCTTCGTCGTCACCACCGCCCGCAGCGGCCAAGAAGCCCTGGCCCTGGCCCGCAGCGCTGCAGCCGCAGGCGCTCCGTTTGAAATTGCCTTTCTCGACTGGAAGATGCCGGGCATGGACGGGTTCGAGACCCACCGGCAGCTCGCGCAGCTGCCCCAGCCGCCGGTGCCCGTCATCGTCACCGCCCATGGGCGCGAAGAGGCCCGCAAAGAGCTGGAGCACAGCGGCATTGCTCTCATGCTCACCAAGCCTGTTAGCCCCTCGCAGTTGCTGGATGCGGCCATGCAGGCCCTGGGCGGCCTGCGCACCGAGGTGCGCCAGGCACCGCATTCGCCCAGCAGTGCGTCGGTGCTGCAGGCCATCCGGGGAGCCCGGGTTTTGCTGGTGGACGACAACGACCTCAACCAGCAAGTGGGGGCAGACCTGCTGACCGACGCGGGCCTGGTGGTGGACGTGGCAGACAACGGCCAGGTGGCGCTCGACAAGCTCGCCCACACCGCTTACGACGCCGTGCTGATGGACATGCAGATGCCCGTGATGGACGGGCTGACCGCCACCCGCCTTCTGCGCGAAAACCCCGCCTGGGCCCAGTTGCCCGTGCTGGCCATGACGGCCAACGCCATGAGCACCGACCGCGAAAAATGCCTGCAGGCGGGCATGAACGGCCAC
Organism: Acidovorax sp. 1608163; assembly: GCF_003669015.1. Classification (NCBI taxonomy): domain Bacteria; kingdom Pseudomonadati; phylum Pseudomonadota; class Betaproteobacteria; order Burkholderiales; family Comamonadaceae; genus Acidovorax; species Acidovorax sp. 1608163. The sequence goes on along the minus strand of NZ_CP033069.1, from coordinate 2,250,260 downwards.
ATCGCCAAACCCATCGACCCAGACGAGCTGTTTGCCACCCTGCTGCGCTGGATTGCACCGCGCACCATCGAAGCGCCCCCTGCAGCCCCTGCCGCAGGACATGGCACACCCGCACCGCCCAGCACCGATGCCACCGAGCCACCCGTGGACGACCCGCTGGAGCGCATCCACGGGCTGGACACGGCCGCAGGCCTGCGGCGCGTGCTCGATAAACGGGCCGCCTACGTGGCGCTGCTGCGCAAGTTTGTGGCGGGGCAGGCATCGGCCATTGCCACCACGCGCAGCCAACTGGCGGCGGGGCAGCGCGATGCCGCGCAGCGCAGCATGCACACGCTCAAAGGCACGGCAGGCACCATCGGAGCCAGCCCACTGGCAACACTGGCCGAGGCAGCCGAACAGGCCTTGGCCCAGGGCCAGCCCGACAGCACCATCGAAGCGCGGCTGCAGTCAGCCGACACCGCCTGCAACACCTTGGTGGCGGCCTTGCAAAGCGCCCTGCCCCGGGAGGCTGCTGAGCCAGCCGATGTGCCAGAAGCACCAACCTCCAGCGCAGCCACCTCGCAACTGTTGGAGCGGCTGGACGCCCTGCTGGCCGACGACGACTCAGACGCCATCGAGCTGTTCAAGGAATCGGCCCCCGCCCTGCGCGCGGCCCTGGGGCCCCTGTATGCCGAGATGGAACGGGCGCTGGACAACTACCAACTGGTCGAAGCCCTGGCCGCCCTGCGCACCGTGCCCCATGCAGATGCCAAGGCTATTGCTTGAACACCCTGAACGCCTGAACGATAGATAACCACAACACGCAAGGAGGTCCGCCATGAACAGCCCACTCGAACCCAACGGCAAATGCACCGTGCTGGTCGTGGACGACACGCCCGACAACCTCTCGCTGATGAGCGGCCTGCTGCGCGCGGACTACAAGGTCAAACTGGCCCCCAGTGGCGAGCGGGCCCTGCAAATTGTGGCGGGCGAGAGCAAGCCCGATCTGATCCTGCTGGACATCATGATGCCGGACATGGACGGCTACGAGGTGCTGCGGCGCCTGCAGTTCAACCCCGAGACCGAAGACATTCCCGTCATCTTCCTCACCGCCATGAGCGCGTCAGACGACGAAACCACCGGGCTGGAACTGGGCGCGGTGGACTACATCACCAAGCCCATCAACCCCGCCATCACGCTGGCGCGGGTGCGCAACCATCTGCAGCTCAAGCGCGCCCGCGACCTGCTGGCCCACCACAACCACTACCTGGAGCAAGAGGTGGCCCGGCGCACCCGCCAAGTGGCCGAGCTGCAGGACGTGACCATCCGTGCCATGGCCTCGCTGGCCGAAACCCGCGACAACGAAACCGGCAACCACATCCGCCGCACCCAGCACTATGTAGAGGCGCTGGCGCGCAAGCTGCAAAACCACCCGCGCTTTGCAGAAGAGCTAAGCGAAGCGGCCATCGCCATGATCTTCAAGTCCGCCCCGCTGCACGACATTGGCAAGGTGGGCATTCCTGACCGCATCCTGCTCAAGCCCGGCCCACTCACCCCCGAAGAGTTTGAAGTGATGAAGACGCACACGACGCTGGGGCTGGAAGCCATCTTGTCGGCCGAGCGCGAGACCACGCAGGACAACCCGTTTTTTCGCTACGCCAAAGAGATCACCTACAGCCACCAGGAAAAATGGGACGGCTCAGGCTACCCCCTGGGCCTGGTGGGCAACACCATTCCACTTTCTGCCCGCCTCATGGCCGTGGCCGATGTGTACGACGCGCTGATCTCGGTGCGCGTGTACAAGCCGGCCTACAGCCATGAGCAAGCGGTGCAGATCATCCAGGACGGGCGCGGCAGCCACTTCGACCCTGACATGGTGGACGCCTTTTTGACACTGTCTGAGGAGTTTCGGCGCATCGCCTTGCGCTTTGCCGATGGTGAGCCCGCCCTGCACCAGGAAGCCGACCGCATGGCGGCCGATCTGCCCGCCGAGGCCATCGAAACCATCGTGCTGGACACCCGCAAGTAGTCTGCGCGGGCGATTACCCGCCCCGCGCCTTGTCTCAGCCGCAGGTGCTATCGCACGGCACAGCGTGGTGTGCTGCGCCGCCCGTCACGCCGTCCTCTTGGGCCTGGGTGCGGTGCCCGTTCAGCCCCAGTTTGGCCAGCAGCTGCACGTCGGCATCCACATCGGGGTTGCCCGTCACCAGCAGCTTGTCGCCATAAAAGATGGAGTTGGCACCGGCCATGAAGCACAGCGCCTGCACGGCTTCGCCCATTTGCTGGCGCCCAGCCGACAGGCGCACGCGCGCCTTGGGCATGGTGATGCGGGCCACGGCAATCACGCGCACAAAGTCAAACGGGTCGATGGGGTCGCTGTCGGCCAGCGGCGTGCCCGGCACGCGCACCAGGCTGTTGATGGGCACGGATTCGGGGTACGGCTGCAGGTTGGCCAGCTGCGCGATCAGGCCTGCGCGGTGCACGGGCGCCTCGCCCATGCCCACGATACCGCCGCAGCACACGCTGATGCCCGCGCTGCGCACGTTCTGCAGCGTGTCCAGCCGGTCCTGGTAGGCGCGCGTGCTCACCACGTCGGTGTAGTACTCGGGGGCGGTGTCGAGGTTGTGGTTGTAGTAGTCCAGCCCGGCATCCTTGAGCGCCTGCGCCTGGTGCGATTCGAGCATGCCCAGCGTGGCGCAGGTCTGCAGGCCCAGGCCCTTCACGGCACCGATCAGGGCGCTGACTTTCTCGATATCGCGGTCCTTGGGCGCACGCCAGGCGGCACCCATGCAAAAACGCGTGGCGCCCGCGTCCTTCGCGGCCTGGGCGGCACGCACCACCTCATCCACCTCCATCAGCTTTTCGGCCTTCACGCCGGTGTCGAACTCGGCCGCCTGCGGGCAGTAGCCGCAGTTTTCGGGGCAGCCGCCGGTCTTGACCGACAGCAGCGTGGCCAGCTCGATGTCACCGGCGGGCCAGTGCTGGCGGTGCACGGTCTGTGCTTCAAACAGCAGGTCCATCAAGGGCTTGTCGAGCAGCGCCTGGATGGCCTCGACCGACCAGGGGCCTGCAGGCTGCGGCATGGCTGCGGGGCGGCGGTGCAACTGCACAGCCTGTGGCGTGGCGGCAGTGGGGGTAGTGAATCCGGACATGGGGTGCTCCTTCAATGCATCTGCCTGCACCCACCGCACTAAGCGGCACGCGGGCAATGAGGGTGATGCGATGTCAGCGGCCCCAGCGTTGGGTTACGGCTTGGACCATGCATCGCGATGAAGTGCGGATTCTCAAACGAAAAAAGGTGCAGCAGCGCGCCACAGGGTCACAAAAAGTGCCAAGAAAAATGGCGCTTTATCAGCAGGCAATTTCAGTGATTTTTCTGGGCACAAAGGCAGCCGTTGACGCCAACTTCGATGCAATTGCATGCGCAGCTTGCTGCGCTTTGCAAGACCCTGCGGTAACTGCAGACATCCCTGCGCCAACTGCAGTCAACACGCAGGGCAAGCGCCGGGAGATAGCGCAGGTTTGCACGTGAAGTTGGGTGGATTTGGCCTGCGATGCCTGCGTGATGGCCGCCCATTGGCAAAAACCGCAGCGAAAAGATGGCAGAGGCTGCACCCAGCGGCCTCATACCCCCTCACACAGCCCTCTGCCCAGGCTCAGCACTCAAAACCGTAATCGCGGCGGTAGCGCTGAGCGTCGGCGGCCGGCATGTGTTTGAACATGACGCACACGGTGTAGCTGCCCTTTTGCTTGCCGCCCTGCACATAGCCCCAGTCCGACACATCGGCCCGGGTGAACTGCACGTTCTGCCCATTCTCCAGGTGCGTGACATAGCGGGGCTGGCCCGCCAGGGTGCCTGTGAAGCCTTTGGAAGTGACCTGGAACGGCGTGACCCAGATGTGCTCGTCGTTGCCGCCCCCTGAGAACTTCACCTTGATCTTGAAGCCGTCAGCGCCTGCGGGCGGCTTGGCGTGGATCTTCAAAAAGTCATCCAGCGTGGCGCGGGCCTTGTCAATCGCTTCTTCCATTTCCGCGTCTTGCGAAGAAATGTTGTAGACCTTGTCCTTGATCTTGCCCCCCTGCCCCTGGCTTTGTGCCTGGGTGGGCAAAGAGAAGGTCATCAACACCGAGACCGCACCGACGGCCAGCAAAGAGAGTTTCATGGACATTCGCACAAGGCTTGAACAAAGAAGCTGCGAATGTAAAACGGCGCAAAGCCCCGTGCCCCGGGCCGCACGAACGGCCTGGTCCCAAGGGTGAAAAACTGCACACGATGGCGCGCCAAAACAAAACGCCTTGCTGCGCAAGGCAGCAAGGCGTTGGCTTTGGCTTTGGCGTGGTCAGCGCAGCGGCTCAGCCCAATGCGGCAATCACATCCGCAGGCGCCTGCACCAGCTCAATCAACACACCCTCGCCCGCAATCGGAAACTCGTCGTTGCTCTTGGGGTGCAAAAACGTGATGTCGTAGCCTGCGGCGCCCTTTCGGATGCCACCAGGCGCAAAGCGCACGCCTTTGGCTGTGAGCCATTCCACCGCCTTGGGCAGGTCGTCGATCCACAGGCCAATGTGGTTGAGCGGCGTGGTGTGCACGGCGGGTTTCTTGTCAATGTCCAGGGGCTGCATGATGTCCACTTCCACCTTGAAGGCGCCCTTGCCCATGGCCAGAATGTCTTCGTCCACGTTCTCGCGCTCGCTCTGGAAGGTGCCGGTTTGTGTCAGGCCCAGCATGTCGACCCACAGGGTTTTCATACGCTGCTTGTCGGTGCCGCCAATGGCGACTTGCTGGATACCGAGGACTTTGAACGGGCGGGTACTAGCGCTCATGAATTACTCCTGAATTGATAGCTGCTAGCGCTTTTAGGATAAGTGCTAGAGGCCCATTTGATTTGAAATATGAACTGAAATATGGGCCACACCCCCGCTCACAGCTCACGCAGCAACCAGCTGCTGGCCATGGCGAAATACTCGCGCAGCCAAGCGTTGTAGCGGATGTAAAGCGGTGTGGGCGCCGCCACGGCCAGGGCGCGGGTGTAGCCGATCTTCTGGGCAATGCGCTGGGCGCGCAGGGTGTGAAAGTCGCTGGTCACCACCGCCACGGCAGAGTCCAGCCCCAAGCCCTGGGCTTGCAGCAATGGCAGGCTGTATTGCAGGTTCAGCTCGGTGCTGGTGCTGCGCTCTTCCTGAAGAATGCGCGCCGGGTCCAGGCCCTGCTCGCGCAGGTAGTTGCCCATGACCTGGCCTTCGCTCAGCGTTTCGCCAAAGTCCACCCCGCCCGACACCACCACCCAGGCCTGCGGGTGCGCGGCGGCCAGCGCGTGCGCTGTGTCCAGACGCGCCCGCAGCGCGGGCGATGGCTGCCCCTTGGGCGTGCCACTGCCCAGCACCACGATGGCCTGCGGAGTTACCGCCTTGTCAGCCTGGCCCAAGGCGTTCACCTGCTGCACCAGCACAGCCCAGAACACCCCTACGCTACACACCCATACCCCCAGCAAGAGCCAGCCAGTGCGCCACGCCAGGCGGCCCCAGCGCAAACGGTGAAACCCGTCACGCACCCCGTGCCAGCGCGCGCCCACAAAGCACAGCACCAGCCCCAGGGCCGCAGGCACGGTCACGCCCACCATGAAAAAGCCCATGGCCATCAGCACCAGGGCATCGGCCAGCAACACGCTGCCCACCAACAGGCAGGCGATGCGCGCCCAAGGCCAGCCACGGCGGCGCGCGCCACCGTGTCCGACAGCGCTGGCCGCCATGCCCAAGGGCTGGGTCACTGGAATTCCAGAATGATCTGGTCCACCGCCAGCGAATCACCCTTGCCCGCCGTGATCTTGCCCACCACGCCATCCTGTGCGGCAAAGAGGATGTTCTCCATCTTCATGGCTTCAATGACGGCCAGCTTCTCACCCGCTTGCACCTTCTGGCCGGGCTGCACCGCCACATCGACCAGCAGGCCGGGCATGGGCGAGAGCAGGAACTTGGACAGATCTGGCGGCGCCTTGAAGGGCATCAGCTTGTGCAGCCGCGCGCCCAGTGGCGACAGCACCAGTGCGTCGATCTGCGTGCCGTTGTGCGCAATGCGCAGCGCCAGCGGGTTCTTGCCCACGCCGCGCTCCACCTGGGCGGTAAAGCCCTGGCCGTTGCAGGCCCCCTGCACACGAATCTGGCCCAGCGTGGCGTTGCTACTGATTTGGTAGCTACTACCGCCCACTGTGACTGCGCTAGAGCCCGATTTGTCTTCAAAGTCAGACACCGTCACTTCGTGGTGCTGGTTTTGTCCCTCGGCGCCCAGCGTGACCACCACAAACTGCTCGCCCACCTTCACCTCGTGGCCCGCCAGTTGGCCGCTGATGCCGGAGGCGCGTGCACGGTAGCGGCGGTTCATGAACGCGGCCAGCGCCACCAGGAACAGCGGGTCGCTGTGCGGCACGTCTTCGGCGTGGAAGCCCTTGCCGTAGTTTTCGGCGATGAAGCCGGTGTTGAAGTCGCCCGTCACAAACTTAGGGTGCGCCAGCAGCGCGGCCTGGAACGGGATGTTGCTGCTGATGCCACGGATCACAAAGCCGTTGAGCGCGGCGCGCATCTTGGTGATGGCGTCGTTGCGGTCGGTGCCGTGCACGATGAGCTTGGCAATCATCGAGTCGTAGTACATGGGGATCTCGCCGCCCTCATACACGCCCGTGTCCACCCGCACGCCCAATTTTTTGGTCGTATCAGACTGGAACATGGATTCCTCCGGCGGCTGGAAGCGCACCAGGCGGCCGGTGGACGGCAGGAAATTGCGGAACGGGTCTTCGGCGTTGATGCGGCACTCAATGGCCCAGCCGTCGCGCTTCACATCGGCTTGCGTGAGGGGCAGCTTCTCGCCCGCCGCCACGCGGATCATCAGCTCCACCAGGTCGAGGCCGGTGATGCACTCCGTCACCGGGTGCTCCACCTGCAGGCGGGTGTTCATCTCCAAAAAGTAGAAGTCCTGGTCCTTGCCGACCACGAACTCCACCGTGCCCGCGCTCTGGTACTTGACGGCCTTGGCCAATTGCACCGCTTGCTCGCCCATGGCCTTGCGGGTGGCGTCGCTGATGAAAGGCGACGGCGCCTCTTCGATCACCTTCTGGTGGCGGCGCTGGATGGAGCACTCGCGCTCGTTCAGGTAGATCACGTTGCCGTGGCTGTCGCCCAGCACCTGGATCTCGATGTGGCGCGGCTCCTGCACAAACTTCTCTATGAAGATGCGGTCGTCGCCAAAGCTGTTGCGAGCTTCGTTCTGGCAGCTGGCAAAGCCTTCAAACGCTTCCTTGTCGTTGAACGCCACGCGCAAGCCCTTGCCACCGCCCCCGGCCGAGGCCTTGATCATCACGGGGTAGCCAATGCCCTTGGCAATCTCCACCGCCTGCTCAGGGCCAGCGATGGCGTCGTTGTAGCCCGGGATGGTGTTGACCTTGGCTTCGTTGGCCAGCTTCTTGGACGCGATCTTGTCGCCCATGGCCGCAATGGAATGGGCCTTGGGGCCGATGAACGCAATGCCTTCGTCCTCGCAGCGCTTGGCGAAGGCTTCGTTTTCAGAGAGGAAACCGTAGCCGGGGTGCACGGCCTGTGCGCCAGTCTGTTTGCAGGCCGCAATGATCTTGTCGGCCAGCAGGTACGACTCGCGGCTGGGCGCGGCGCCAATGTGCACGGCCTCATCGGCCAGCTTGACGTGGCGGGCTTCCTTGTCGGCGTCGGAATAGACGGCGACGGTGGCGATGCCCATTTTCTTGGCCGTTGCAATCACTCGGCAGGCGATTTCGCCACGGTTGGCGATGAGAATTTTTGTAAACATTGCTTTGCCCTACTCAACTTGGAGATCCCGCGAAGCGGCGGCTTCGCGGTGGTTGATACACATATTGCTTGGATATTGAGGAATCACCAGCACTTGCTCCACCGAGCATTCTGGATAGATCCATCGTCCCCAATTCGCCCTGAGCCATTCAACAGACAAAGAGCTTGCGTCAGGCTGAAACTTCGCTTCCAGAGGAAGTTCGATCAGCGTAAGCCCAGCTTTTTGCCCCGTACAGACAATCAAACTCAAACCGCAATCGGAGACCCGTGACTCCAGACACATCAAATCAACGACTGGCTCGTATGGCCACTGAGCAGCCGTAATTCGAAGCACAGTTCCGCGCCAAAGCCCTGGCACCACCAACTGCGACAGCGGCTGCCAATCGGCGCGAATTTGAGGCTGAAGATCAGCGGTGTCCATGCTCAAGCTCTCAGATCACAGCGGAATGTTGCCGTGCTTGCGCCACGGGTTTTCGAGCTTCTTGTCGCGCAGCATGACCAGACTGCGGCAAATGCGCTTGCGCGTCTCATGCGGCAGGATCACGTCGTCGATAAAGCCGCGTGCACCGGCCACAAACGGATTGGCAAAACGCTGCTTGTATTCGGCCTCACGCGCGGCCAGCTTCACGGGGTCGTTCTTGTCTTCGCGGAAGATGATTTCCACCGCGCCCTTGGCGCCCATCACCGCAATCTCGGCGTTGGGCCAGGCCAGGTTCACGTCGCCGCGCAGGTGTTTGGAGCTCATCACGTCGTATGCACCGCCGTAGGCCTTGCGGGTGATGACGGTGATCTTGGGCACAGTGCACTCGGCGTATGCGTACAGCAGCTTGGCGCCGTGTTTGATGATGCCGCCGTACTCCTGGCTGGTGCCGGGCATGAAGCCGGGCACGTCCACAAACGTGACCACGGGGATGTTGAACGCATCGCAAAAGCGCACAAAACGCGCGGCCTTGATGCTCGACTTGATGTCCAGGCAGCCCGCCAGCACCAGCGGCTGGTTGGCCACGATGCCCACGGTCTGGCCTTCCATGCGGGCAAAGCCGATGAGGATGTTCTTGGCGTACTCGGGCTGCAGCTCGAAGAAGTCCCCATCGTCCACCGTCTTGAGGATCAGCTCCTTCATGTCGTAGGGCTTGTTGGGGTTCTCGGGCACCAGGGTGTCCAGGCTCAGGTCCATGCGGTCAGCCGGGTCGTTGCTGGGGCGCACCGGGGCCTTCTCACGGTTGTTGAGCGGCAGGTAGTTGTACAGGCGGCGCAGCATCATCAGCGCCTCCACGTCGTTCTCAAACGCCATGTCGGCCACACCGCTGTTGGTGGTGTGGGTCACAGCGCCGCCCAGTTCCTCGGCGGTGACCTCTTCGTGCGTCACGGTCTTCACCACTTCGGGGCCGGTCACGAACATGTAGCTCGAATCTTTGACCATGAAGATGAAGTCGGTCATGGCGGGCGAGTACACGGCGCCACCGGCGCTGGGGCCCATGATCATGCTGATCTGCGGAATCACGCCGCTGGCCAGCACGTTCTTCTGGAACACGTCGGCATAGCCGCCGAGGGACGCCACACCTTCCTGGATGCGGGCGCCGCCCGAGTCATTGAGGCCGATGACCGGTGCGCCGACCTTCATGGCCTGGTCCATCACCTTGCAGATCTTTTCGGCATGGGTTTCGGAGAGTGCTCCGCCAAACACCGTGAAATCCTGGCTGAACACGAACACCAGGCGGCCGTTGATCATGCCGTAGCCCGTCACCACACCGTCGCCGGGGATCTTGTTGTCCTCCATGCCAAAGTCGGTGCAGCGGTGCTCGACAAACATGTCCCATTCCTCGAACGTGCCGTCGTCCAGCAACAGCTCGATGCGCTCGCGCGCGGTGAGCTTGCCCTTGGCGTGCTGCGCATCAATGCGCTTTTGCCCGCCGCCCAGGCGTGCGAGGGCACGCTTTTTCTCCAGTTGATCCAGGATGTCTTGCATGGTCGTCCTTTGGTGAATTCGGTTTATTGCTTACGATTTATTTGATAGCTGCTTGCGCTTGTCCAGCTTGCGCTAGCAGCAGATTTCGTGCTGCAGTCGATGCCGCAATGCGTCCTGCGGCCACATCGGCCTGCATCTGGGGCAGTAGCTCACGCACCTGCGGGTGCTGGCGAAACGCGAGCTTGAGGCCTGCGTCGATGCGCTCCCACATCCAGGACAGCGCCTGTTTCTCGCGCCGCGTGGCCAGGCGGCCGTTGGCGGATTGCAGCTGGCGGAACTGCGTGACGGCGGCCCAGAAACTGTCTACGCCCTGCCCCAGCAGCGCGCTGATTTGCACTACCTTCGGGTGCCACAGCGTTTCGTCGTGGTGGGCGTTCTCGGGGTTGCCGTGTTGGCTGAGCAGGCGCAGGCTCGATGTGATCTGCGCCTCGGCGCGCGTGGCGGCGTTCTTGTCGATGTCGGCCTTGTTGATGACCACCAGGTCCGCAATCTCCATCACGCCCTTCTTGATGGCCTGCAGGTCATCGCCCGCGTTGGGCAGCTGCATCAGCACAAACATGTCCGTCATGCCCGCCACCGCGATCTCGCTCTGGCCCACGCCCACGGTTTCGACAATCACCACGTCGTAGCCTGCGGCCTCGCAGACCAGCATGGCCTCGCGCGTCTTCTCGGCCACGCCGCCCAGCGTGCCGCTGGAGGGGCTGGGGCGGATGTAGGCCTTTTCGTGCACCGACAGGTGTTCCATGCGCGTCTTGTCGCCCAGAATGGAGCCGCCCGAGACGGTGCTGGAGGGGTCGATGGTGAGCACGGCCACGCGGTGGCCCTGGTCGATCAGGTACAGGCCCAGGGCTTCGATAAAGGTGGACTTGCCCACACCCGGAACGCCGCTTATGCCAAGGCGGAAAGCTTTGCCGGTGTGCGGGAGCAGCGCGGTGAGCAGCTCGTCTGCCTGCGCGCGGTGGTCAGTGCGGGTGGATTCGAGCAGCGTGATGGCCTTGGACATGGCGCGGCGCTGCACGACACCAGCGTCACCGGCGATACCGTCCAGCAAGCCGCTGACCGAAGGCTGCCGCGCAATCGTGGTCGGGGACGCGGTCATTCGGCACTCTCCAGAGACCGCCACTCGTAGTGCACATCTACGCCTTCCTCGCCCGTCTTCACGAAACCGTGGCGCTGGTAGAAGCGGTTGGCGTCACTGCGCTGCAGCGCAGTCACGCGCAGCACCCTGCCTTCACGGCGAGCCCTGTCCTGCACTTGGGACAGCACTGCAGCGCCTACACCAGCGCACTGCCAGTCAGGGTGCAAATACAGGTGCTGCAGTCGCAAAGCGCGCTCGCCCTCAGGGCGCACCGTGACAAATCCCATGCGATGTCCGTCGGGTGCCTGCAAATGTTGCATGTGTTCGGGCACGAAAGCCGCGCGCAGTCGTTCGCGAGAGCGCTCTGGGGTGTACCGCCCCACTCGCTCCAGGCTTTCACGCATGGCAGCCGTGCGCAACACCAGCATGGGCTCGAAGTCAGCCTCGACCACGGGATGCAAGGTGAATGCAGGGGTGTTCAATGCAACATCTCCAAACGGCACTCCACTAAGCGCGTGGGCGATACCTCACTCATGCTACGAAGGCCTTGCGAATCTGCTCCAGCACATCCTTCGCGCTGGCCGGAATCGGCGTGCCAGGGCCGTAGATGCCCTTCACACCCGCTTCGTACAGGTGCTCATAGTCCTGCGCCGGAATCACCCCGCCCACAAACACGATGATGTCGTCCGCACCCTGGTCCTTGAGCGACTGGATGATGGCGGGCACCAGCGTTTTGTGGCCTGCGGCCAGCGTGCTCACGCCCACGGCGTGCACGTCGTTCTCGATGGCCTGGCGGGCGCATTCCTCGGGCGTCTGGAAGAGCGGGCCCATGTCCACGTCAAAGCCTAAGTCGGCAAACGCGGTGGCCACCACCTTGGCGCCCCGGTCGTGGCCGTCCTGGCCCAACTTGGCGATCATCACGCGGGGGCGACGGCCTTGTTCTTCGGCAAAGGCGTTGATTTCGGTCTTGAGTTTGTCCCAGCCTTCGGCCGAGTCATAAGCGGCTGCGTACACACCGGTCACCTTTTGCGTATCGGCGCGGTGGCGCCCAAACACCTTTTCGAGCGCGTCAGACACTTCGCCCACGGTGGCGCGCAGGCGCACCGCCTTGATGGCCAAATCCAGCAGGTTGCCGCTGCCGTCTTCTGCTGCAGAAGTGAGAGCATCCAGCGCTTGCTGGACAAGCGCTGGGTCACGTTTTGCCCGGATATTTTTCAGGCGCTCAATCTGGCCGTCGCGCACCTTCATGTTGTCGATCTGCAGGATGTCGACCGGGTCTTCCTTGGCCAGCTTGTATTTGTTGACGCCAACAATCACGTCCTTGCCGCTGTCAATGCGCGCCTGTTTCTCGGCGGCAGCAGCCTCGATCTTGAGCTTGGCCCAGCCGCTGTCCACGGCCTGCGTCATGCCGCCCATGGCTTCGACCTCTTCGATGATCTTCCAGGCGGCATCCATCATGTCCTGGGTGAGCTTCTCCATCATGTAGCTGCCGGCCCAAGGGTCGATCACGTTGGTGATGTGGGTCTCTTCCTGGATGATGAGCTGAGTGTTGCGCGCGATGCGGGCACTGAACTCGGTAGGCAGCGCGATGGCTTCATCCAGCGCGTTGGTGTGCAGGCTCTGCGTGCCGCCGAACACGGCTGCCATGGCTTCGATGGTGGTGCGCACCACGTTGTTGTACGGGTCCTGCTCGGTCAGGCTCCAGCCGCTGGTCTGGCAGTGGGTGCGCAGCATCAGGCTCTTGGGGTTCTTGGCGCCGGTCTCTTTCATGATGCGGCACCACAGCAGGCGCGCAGCGCGCATCTTGGCCACTTCGAGGTAGAAGTTCATGCCGATGGCCCAGAAGAAGCTCAGGCGCCCGGCGAACTCGTCCACGTCCAGGCCCGAGGCGATGGCGGTCTTCACATATTCCTTGCCGTCGGCCAAGGTAAAGGCCAGCTCCAGCGCCTGGTTGGCCCCAGCCTCCTGCATGTGGTAGCCCGAGATCGAGATCGAGTTGAACTTGGGCATGTTCTTGGCCGTGTAGCCAATGATGTCGCCAATGATCCGCATCGAGGGCTTGGGCGGGTAGATGTAGGTGTTGCGCACCATGAACTCTTTCAGAATGTCGTTCTGAATGGTTCCTGAGAGTTGGTCTTGCGAGACGCCCTGCTCTTCGGCCGCCACCACGTAGCCTGCCAGCACGGGCAGCACGGCGCCATTCATGGTCATGGAGACGCTGACCTTGTCGAGCGGAATCTGGTCGAACAGGATCTTCATGTCCTCGACCGAATCGATCGCCACGCCCGCCTTGCCTACGTCGCCCGTCACGCGCGGGTGGTCGCTGTCGTAGCCCCGGTGGGTGGCCAGGTCGAAGGCTACCGACACACCCTGCCCGCCCGCGGCCAAGGCCTTGCGGTAGAAGGCGTTGGATTCTTCAGCGGTCGAGAAGCCTGCGTATTGGCGAATCGTCCAGGGGCGCACCGCATACATAGTGGCCTGGGGGCCGCGCAGGTAGGGCTCAAAACCAGGCAAGGTGTTGGCGTACGGCAGGCTGGCTGTGTCTTCGGCGGTGTACAGCGGCTTGACGGTGATGCCGTCGGGTGTCACCCAGTTCAAGGCGTTCACATCGCCACCGGGGGCCGACTTGGCCGCCGCCTTGGCCCATGCCTCTAGCGAAGCGGCAGCGAACTCGGGGGCGTTGTTGTGGGGTTTGTCACTCATGGCGAAAGCTTCTCCGAAGATGGCGTGGGTGCGTAAAACGGCGCGAGGGCTGGTCCCGATGTGGCGGCGAGTTTACATCATTCATAATTATTGATTCAAAATATTCCAGCCAGCTTACAATCCGGGCCATGTCTGCTGTCACCCTTACTCCCCGCGCGCTTTACGAAGAAGTTGCCGAGCAATTGCGCCAGCGCATCTTCCGGCGCGAGCTGCAGCCCGGCTGCTGGATTGACGAGCTCAAGATTGCGGAAGAGTTTGGTATCAGCCGCACCCCCCTGCGCGAGGCGCTGAAGGTGCTGGCCGCCGAAGGCCTGGTCACGATGAAGGTGCGCCGTGGCGCCTATGTGACGGAGATGAGCGAAAAAGACCTGCGCGACGTGTACCACCTGCTCAGCCTGCTGGAGAGCGACGCCGCAGGCGTTGTGGCCGAGCGTGCCACGCCCGAGCAGCAGCAGACCCTGCAAGCGCTGCACGCCGAGCTGGAAGGTGCTGTGGCCGACCGCGAAAAATTCTTTGCCGTCAACGAGCGCTTTCACATGCTGGTGCTGGAGATGGCGGACAACCGCTGGCGCAGCCAGATGGTGGCCGACCTGCGCAAGGTGATGAAGCTCAACCGCCACAACTCGCTGTTCAAACAAGGGCGCATCGAGGACTCGTTGGCAGAGCACCGGGCGATTCTGGAAGCCATGCTGGCGCGAGACGCAGCCGGCACCATGCAGGCCATGCAGACGCACTTTGCGCAGGGGCTGGAAGCCGCTACATAAAGGCTGACGTGAGCGGGCCAGGACCTGCTCGGCATTCCTGAGCACAGCAGTCATTGCAGGACGTAACGAAGCCTGCACGGTGGTTATCATGCCCGGCACCCAAAATTAGGGTTTGTACCAAGTCCTTTCCGAGCACACGGTCCATCCGATGCGTGCAGAGAGCCTCCCGGCGCCCCGCTTTCCTCCGCCCCATGACACCCTCCCCTCGCGATATCGCCAGCGTCCAGACGCTCCCCCAACTCCTGGCCTACCGCGTGGCCAGCACCCCTGAGGGCGAGGCCTATCGCGCCTTCAACCCGGCCACCCATGCCTGGGAGAGCTGGAGCTGGCAACACACGTCGCTGCAGGTGCAGCGCTGGTCGGCGGCCATTGGCGCCATGCAACTGCCCCAGGCCGCCCGCATCGCCATCCTGCTGCCCAATGGGCTGAACGCACTGTGCGCAGACCAGTCCACCTTGGCTACGGGCTGTGTGCCCGTGCCGCTGCATGCCATCGACAACCCCGGCAGCATTGCCTACATCCTGGCCGACTGCGAAGCCTCGATGCTCATCCTGGGCCAGCGTGCCCAATGGGACAAGATATGCGCTGTGGGCACGCCCTTCCCGGCCCTGCGCGCGGTGGTGTTCACGGATGAAGATGCCCCCGCAACCGAGGCCAGCGCGGCAGACAAGGCTGGCGCTTCAATGCCACTGGACGGCCCCTTGGTCGGCTCACTGGCGCAATGGCTGGAGGGGGCGGACCAAGCCCCCTCGCTGGCCCAGTGGCCCACTCCCACACCCCCAGGGGCCGATGACCTGGCGGCCATCGTCTACACCTCTGGCACCACCGGCAAACCCAAGGGCGTGATGCTGACGCACCGCAACGTGGTCAGCGATGTGAAGGCGGTGCTCGAGCGCATTGCCCCCACGGCGCAAGACGTATTTCTGTCGTTCCTGCCGCTTTCGCACACGTTTGAGCGCACGGGTGGCTACTACCTGCCCATTGCAGCGGGCAGCTGCGTGGCCTATGCCCGGTCGGTGCCGCTGCTGGCGGAAGACCTGCGCACGGTGCGCCCCACGGTGCTGGTGTCCGTGCCCCGCATTTACGAACGCATCCATGCCAAGGTGCAAGAAAAGTTGTCGCGTTCGCCCTGGAAAATGCAGCTGTACGAAGCCGCGCAAAGCAAGGGCTGGGCACGCTTTTGTGCCGCGCAGGGCCTGCCCGCCCCTGCGCCGGACGATGCCAAGGCCGCAGGCTGGATGGCCGCCCTGCCCTGGCCCTTGCTGCGCGCCCTGGTGGCTGCGCCGCTGATGGCCCAGTTTGGTGGCCGCGTGCGGGTGGCGGTGAGTGGCGGCGCCCCTCTGTCACCCACCATTGCCAAGTGCTTTTTGGGGCTGGGCCTGCCGCTGATCCAGGGCTACGGCATGACGGAGACATCCCCCGTGGTGTCGGTCAACGCGCCAGAAGACAACGACCCCGCCTGCGTGGGCAAGGCCCTGCCCGGCGTGGAGGTGCGCATTGGCGAGAACCGCGAGCTGCAGGTGCGTGGCCCCATCGTGATGAAGGGCTACTGGAAGCGCCCGGAGGACACCGCCAAAATCTTGAACGCCGACGGCTGGCTGGGCACGGGCGACCAGGCGGACATCGTGAACGGGCGCATCTATATCAAGGGCCGTATCAAGGAAATCATCGTCACCTCCACCGGCGAAAAGATCCCGCCGGGCGACCTGGAGCTGGCCATGCTGGCCGACCCGCTGCTGGAGCAAGCCTTTGTGGTGGGCGAGAACCGCCCCTTCATCGCCTGCGTGGCCGTGCTCAACCTGCGGGAATGGCAGCACCTGGCCGCCGACCTGGGGCTGAACCCGCAAGAAGCCGACAGCCTTCAGCACCCCAGCGTGCACCGCGCCGTGCTGGCTCGCATTGAAAAGAACACCGCCAGCTTTGCACGCTACGCCGTGCCCCGCGCCGTGCACCTGACGCTGGCGCCCTGGACGATTGAGAACACCTTCATGACGCCCACCCTCAAGCTCAAGCGCACCAACCTGATGGGGCATTTTGAGCAGGCGATTGAAGGCATGTACCAAAAGCCCGGCGGGCGTTGACGCACTGAGGCCTTAAAGCACCAGCGCACTGTCCCCCGCATAGGCCACTCCAAACCGGTTGGCCAAAAAATCTGCCAACGCCACCGCCTCTTGCCCCACAAAGCCTTGTTGCGGCAACCGGCCCTGGGCGACCAGGTCCAGCGCCGTGCAAATGCCTGCGGCAGTGGTGAGCTGGATGGCGCTGAGCCGGTGCCCCGCCAGCTCGGTGCCCACAATGTGGGCTGAGTACGACTCTTGCAGCAAACGCCCACCGCGCAGGCCCGAGGCGGTGGCAAACACCACGATCACGTCCTGATCGGTCGTGGGAATGGCGGTCTCCAGAATGTCCTTGAGCAAATCGCGCCGCTCGCGCAGGCGCAGGTCGTTGAGCAGCAGCTTGAGGATGGCGTTGTGGCCTGGGTAGCGGATGGATTGGTAGTCCACCTGCCGGGCCTTGCCTGCCAGCGTTTCGGTGAGCGTGCCCAAGCCACCCGAGGTGTTGAAGGCCTCGTACTCCACGCCATCCAGTGCAAAGGTTTCCAGGCCTTCGAGTGCGGGCACGGTGGTGCGCACGCCGTCCACAATGGCTTCGCAGGGGTTGCAGTACTCGTTGATGAGGCCCTCGGTGCTCCAGGTCAGGTTGTAGCGCAAGGCGCCCTGCGGGTAGCGCGGCAGTGCCCCCACGCGCATGCGCAGCGTGTGCAGGGTGTCAAAGCGCCGGGCCAGGTCGTTGCCCACAATGCCGATGAACCCAGGCGCCAGGCCGCACTGGGGCATCAGCACGCTGCGGGCATGGGCCGCCAGGGCGCGGATGGCCTGGGTGCTGGCAACGTCTTCGGTCAGGTCAAAGTAATGCACCCCTGCGGCGGCGCAAAGCGTTGCCACCGGCACGGCGCGGTGAAACGGCAGTGCGTTGAGCACGGCAAAGCAGCCGCCGATGGCGGCCTGCAGGCTGGCCTCATCTGTGGCCAGTTGGGTGGACACCCCCAGGGCCGCCGCCTCGGCCAGGCGCGCCGGGTCGCGGTCTACCACCAGGACGTCGTAGTCGCGGGTGTGCTGCAGCAACAGCGCCATGGCAAAGCCGATGTGGCCAGCGCCGAGGATGGTGACGGCGTGACGGGTGGAAGTGGTGGCCATGGCAGTGCTCCTGGTGTGGGCTTGCGGCATGCCCGCAAGCCGGTGTGAAAGATGCCCTGATCCTAGGCAAGGGTGCTGTCAATGTGTAGCAGCCAAACCGTCGAAAGATGGGTTTTGTTTTGTCATAGCGGCGAATATCATGGCCACTATGACGTTTGAGCCCACCCCACCCGCCTCCCCTCCAGTGCTGGACGCCACCGACCGCCAGTTGCTGAGCCTGCTGCAAGCCAACGCCCGTGAGGGCACGGCCCAGTTGGCGCGCAAGTTGAGCCTGGCGCGCACTACGGTGGTGGCGCGCATTGCGCGGCTGGAGCGCACGGGCGTGGTGACTGGCTATGGCGTGCGGCTGGGCACTCGGCTCGATGCCACCACCGTGCGGGCCTGGTGCAGCATCAGCGTGCTGCCCAAGGCTGCGCCCGCCGTGCTGCGTGCACTCGAGGCGATGGCCGAGGTTGAAGAGGTGTCGGCCGTGAGCGGGCCGTTTGACTACCTGGTGTTTTTGCGCTGTGGCAGCCACGAGCAGCTCGACACCTTGCTCGACCGCGTGGGCCAGCTCGATGGCGTGCACCAGACGCAGACCAGCATCGTGCTCAGCCGCAAGATTGATCGCAGGCAAGTAGGGTGACATCCCCCTGATCGGCTGCGCCGCTTCCCCCTTCTCTCGACTCGCTGCGCGCATCGAGAAGGGTGAGGCGCCAGCGCGGCAGCACTGGCCTGGGCCGCGTCAGTCATGACCCGCACGCCCGCAATTAAACGCTGAGCGCTATGAATATTGAAGCTTCCAGCGCTTATCCAGAAAGCGCTAGAGGCCCATTTTTATGCAAACCCTCAGGCCTCGAACTGCGTAGGGTTCTTGCCCTGGATGGGGGCATAGAACGCCTTGATGACGGCCATGTCGGCCTCCAAATCGCCTGTGGGCTCGAACACAGGCCCCAGCCCGCCCACCTTGCGGCCATAGTCCACAAACGCCAGCACGATGGGCACACCAGCCTGCTGAGCAATGAAATAAAACCCCGTCTTCCAGTGCCGCGTTTTGCCGCGTGTGCCTTCAGGGGGCACGATGAGTTGCATGGGCCCCTGGGCATCCCGCATGGCCTGGGCCGAACTGGCAACCAGGTTGTTCGATTGTTCCCGGTTCACCGGGATACCGCCCAGCCAGCGCATCACGCCGCCAAACGGCGCCTTGAACAGGCTGTGCTTGCCCATCCAGTACACCCTCAGGCGCAGTGAAAAGGCGAGCATCAGTGTGTAGGGCAAGTCCCAGTTGCTGGTGTGAGGGGCGGCAATCAGCACGCACTTGGCAGCGTGGGATGGCAAAGCGCCTTCTACCCGCCAGCCAGTCAAGCGCAAAGTGGCTACAGACAAGGCGCGCAGCAAGGTGTTGACCACCGGGGTGTCAAAAATGGTGTGGTGCATGGACAAAAGGGAAACGCCCCCTGATAGGGCTCTGCTGCAAGTATCGCCGAAACGTTTTGCGACATTTCGCAAGGAAAAAGCCACCGAAAGAGCAAGCCATTCAGCTATCAAAAAAATAGCTATTAGCGCTTTCAGATAAAGGCTTGGGTGGCATTTTTACCCACAACATCCCCTGCATCGCACCTGGGCTGGTGGGATAATCCGTCACTGCACGCTGGGATGGCAGCCTTGCTGCCTCTCCCTGGCGCGCAACTTCGCCGCCACGCTCACCTTGTCTTTTCTTACTTGAATCCTGTGGAAACCAAACATAGCCCCTGGCGCATGTCCATCGCCCCCATGATGGACTGGACGGACCGCCACTGTCGCTACTTTCACCGCCTGCTCACCCAGCACACCCTGCTGTACACAGAAATGGTGAATGCAGGGGCCATCATCCACGGCGGCACCGAACGGCACCTGCGCTACAACGCCGAAGAACACCCTGTGGCCCTGCAGCTGGGCGGCAACGAACCTGACAAGCTGGCCCAAGCAGCGCGGCTGGGCCAGGAATGGGGCTATGACGAGATCAACCTGAACTGCGGCTGCCCCAGCGACCGTGTGCAGCGCGGTGCGTTTGGCGCCAGCCTGATGAAAGCCCCCCAACTGGTGGCCGACTGCGTAAAGGCCATGAAGGACGTGGTGGCTGTGCCCGTGACGGTGAAGCACCGCATTGGCATCGACAAGGACGAAAGCTACGGATTTGTGCGCGACTTCATCGGCACCGTGGCGGACGCGGGCTGCACGGTGTTCATCGTGCATGCGCGCAATGCCTGGCTACAAGGCCTGAGCCCAAAGGAAAACCGCGATGTCCCGCCGCTGCGCTACGAGGTGGTGCACCGCCTCAAAGCCGAGTTTCCGCAGTTCACCATTGCCATCAACGGAGGCATCACCACCGATGCAGTGGTGCAGGAACAGCTGGGGCACCTGGACGGCGTGATGATTGGCCGCGAGGCCTATCACAACCCCTGGTGGCTGGCACGCTGGGACGCGCTCTACTATGGTGGCGCGCCCTGCCCCCTGAGCCGCGACGCGGTGGAGTTGGCGATGGTGGAGTACATGGAGCGCGAAGCGGCGTTGCACGGCACACCCTGGGCCCACATCGCGCGCCACATGCTGGGCCTGCGCCACAGCTTGCCGGGGGCACGCATCTGGCGCCAAGTGTGGAGCAACCACCTGCTCAAAGACCGGCCTGCACGCGAAGTGTTTGCCCTGGCCCAACAGGCGGTGGCGGACTCCTTGGCCAACCACCAAGAGCATTGAGAATGGCCTGCTGAGCGGGCCTGGCAGCCCAGTCCGCAGGCGCTACGTGCCAAGGCCTATTTGCTTGTCCAGCCAGGCTCCCAGTGGCTGCGGGCGCCCGAACAGATACCCCTGCAGGCATTCGCAATGGCTTTGGATGAGGAAGTCTGCCTGCGCCTGTGTCTCGACCCCTTCAGCCACCACCCGCAGCTTGAGGTGACCGGCCACCGCCAGGATGGATTGCACGATGGCCGTATCGTTGGGATCCCCCGGGGTGTCCTGAACAAAGCTCTTGTCAATCTTGAGTTCGTACAGTGGCAGCCGCTTGAGGTACGCCAGGCTGGAATAGCCGGTGCCAAAGTCGTCGATGGAAAACCGCACGCCCAACTGCACCAGCTCTGTCATGCGGGCGATGGTGTCGTCCAGGTTCTCGATCAGCAGGCTTTCGGTCACCTCCAGGATCAGCAACTCGGGCTTGGCACCGGTGGCGGCCAGCACATTGCGGATGCGCTCCACAAAGTCTTCCTGCCGAAACTGCCGCTCGCTTACATTGACAGAGATCGACAGCGCCTGCCCTTGCGCCTGCAGCTTGGCCAGGGCATCACAGGCCTGGCCAATCATCCAGTCGCCCATGCGCAGGATGAGCCCTGACGCCTCTGCCAGGGGAATGAAGCGGCTGGGCGGCACGTTGCCGCGCTCGGGGTGGTTCCAGCGCATCAGCAGCTCGCCGCCCACCACGGCACCCAGGGCATTGACCTGGGGCTGCACATACACCGCCAATTGCCCTTCGGCTGCGGCTTTCTTCAGGTCTTGCTCCAGCGCCAGGCGCTCTTGCACATCGGCCTGCATCGCGGCTTCATAAAAACGGATGCGATTGCGCCCCATGTCTTTGGCGCGGTACATGGCTGTGTCTGCTTCGCGCAGCAGGTCTTCGGTGCCCTCGGCTTGCTTGGGAAACAGCGTGATGCCGATGCTGCTGGTGCTGCTGTAGAGATGGGTCTGGATGCTGTAGGGCACCTCCAAGGCGGCGCGCACGGTTTCGGCCACAAGCAACGCTGCCCGGCCTGCCCCTTCGATGTCAGTCCCCAAATGCCCGATCAGCATCACAAACTCGTCCCCACTGAGGCGCGCCACCGTGTCGCCCGGGCGCAGCAGGCTGAAAAGGCGCTGCGCCACCTGCTTGAGCATGGCATCACCCACCGTGTGGCCACGGGCATCGTTGATCTGCTTGAAATTGTCCAGATCGACAAACAGTACCGCCCCCATCTGCTTGGATGTTTGTGCGGCCGCGACGGCCTGCTCCATGCGGTCCATCAGCATGCGGCGATTGGGCAGCTGGGTGAGCGCATCAAAGTAGGCGAGCTGGTGCGAGCGGGCCTCGGCATTTTTGCGCTCGGTGATGTCTCGCGACAGCGCGATGAAACACGGCGGCTCTCCGGGTCCCCCCCAGGCTTGCGGGCTATGGACAACTCAAACCAATAGGGCTGGCCTTGCAAGTCCAGGCGAAATTGATGGCCTGCCGAGTAGCCTGTGGCTGTGGCCGCCTGAATGGCAGCGCGGCAGCCAGCCGCGGCGTCAGGCTGAACAATGTCCTCCAGCTGCATGCCCACGAAGTGGCGGGCTGGCTCGGCCAGCGGGGCAAGGTGACCGCTGCGACAGTATGCAATGCGTCCATCGGGGCCGATTTCCATGAGCAAGTCTGGAATGGCGTTGAGTGTGCTGGCCAACTCGTCGCGCGCGCCGCGCAGCTCAGCCGTCATGGCATAAGCCAAGGCTTCGGCCCTGGCACGGCCCGTGGCCAGCAACCAGGCAAACCAGCCAAGCACCACGCTGAGCAATGCGCCAATCAATGCCGACAGGTGGTGCGTCTCGTACTCGTAGCGATCTTCAAAGGCAGGCAGCGGCACCATGCGCAGATTCCAGGTACGCCCCCCGAACACCATGGGGCGAATGGCCTGGCGTTGTGCCTGCCCGTGCTCAAGGCGGGCATCGGTGTACAAGTAATTGCTGCCGTCCTGGGCATCGCCGTCCAGCACATCCAGGCCGATGTCAGAGTCAAACTCTCTGGACAGCCCGGCAACCACCTCTGCTAAATGAAAGGGGGCAGACACCCAGCCCAACAATGCGGCACGGCGCTGTTGCAACGTGTCCAGTGCGGCACCGTTGGCATAGATGGGGAGGTACATCACCAAACCCCTGGCCCCCCCGCCGGTTCGTCTTGCGCCAGCGGCAACAAGGCGGACACCGCCAGGGCACCCGTGTCTGCCGCACGGTCCAGCGCCTCGCGGGCCGCAGGAACCATATAGGCATCCAGCCCCAGAACACGCTGGTTTTCAGCATCCAGGGGCTCGATGTGGGTGACTGCAGCGTAGGTGGGCCGATCACCCGGCGGGCGCACGGTGTACTGGGGAAAGCCGCGCTGTCGCATGTCCTCAATGTGCGACGACAGAGACGCCGCGGGGAGCTTCAAAATGAGCGATATTCCCTTGAGCCCCGGGCGAGTCTCTTGCAACTGCAGTGAGCTGACATAGGAGCGAAACTCCTGCCGGTCAATGCGCTCTGAGCCCTCGAAGTACCCGCGCGTGCCGCGCAAAACCATCTCGTAGGTGGCCATGCGGTCAGCCAGGTTGTAGCCAATGCGCTCCGCCGCAACCTGAAAGTTCACGTCCCGCCGCTCTCTGCTGCCACGCTCTTCGCTTCGCCAGTGGGCATAGGTCAGACTCAACATCACCAGCGACAGCACAGGCGCCAATACCCAGCCCCAGCGGCGCTGTAGTGCTGAAGCATGTTCCGGCAAGGGGGGTATTGCTTGTGGGGGTGGGAGCATCGTTCGGTCTAGGGGCCGAACCAGCCTTTTGGCTGGCACGCAGCAAACAGCATAGCCGCTTGCATCAGCGCATTATCAACAGGCCGAGATGGCCAAGACATGATTTTTTACAATGTGTGCGCATCTACGGCACGGGCTGGTGCCGTGGCTGTGTGGCGAGTGTGTACGCTATCCCAGCCCGATGGGCAGCTGCAGGGGGAGCCCTAACCAAACACCACAGCGCGCCCGCCAAGACAAACCTTAGAACATCGCACCATGTCGCAGATTGATTTGGAATTCGAAGAATCTCAGTTTCGAGCCTTTTATGCAGACCACCTGCCCCAATTGCAGGCGGCATGCGCTGGTGTGATCCACACTTTGGAGCAGTTGGTGGCGGCTGCGCCGGGGATAGAGGTCTCCAAGTTAGAAGGCCGCGTCAAAGACGTTGAAGAGTGCATTCGCAAGTTCCGCCGCAAGTACAGGGCGGCCCTGGAAGAGAGCAACACACCGTATGAAATCCAGCCGTGGATCACCGACTTGATCGGCGTGCGAGTGGTGTGCCTGTATGAAGACGAGCTCGAAAAAGTAGCCCAACTCGTGCAGTCGCACTACGCCGTGATCGAGGTCACCAACAAGGCTGCGGCCGTGGAAAGCACGGAGACCGAGTTTGGCTACAAGGGCCTGCACCTGGACCTGCGTGCCAAAACCTCTTCAAAAACCCAGGCTGAATCAGCAACAGAAGCCCCCTGGCCTTTTGAGCTGCAGATCCGCACCATCATCCAAGACTCTTGGAGTGTGCTGGACCACAAGATCAAGTACAAAAAATCCATTCCGGGGCAGCTCAAGCGGCGCATCAATGTGCTGTCGGCGTTGTTTGAGCTGGCAGACCGCGAGTTCTTGCAGATCCGCGATGCCACTGCGGCAGAGTTGCTGCAGGCGCCAGACGAAACCGCAGAGCCCGCGACCGAAGCACAGCAAGATGCCCTGCAGGCGCCCAAGGCGTCGGCACTGGGCAGCGAGCTCAACGCGTTCACCTTCCTCAAGATTGCCAACCACTTTTTCAAAGACTTCGAGTTCGAGGCCTCCAAGGTGGACAGTTTTGTGGCCGATATCCAGCTGTGGCAGCCTGGAATGACCCGCTCGCAATTCAATGAACTGCTGCGCCACACCATTGGCACAGTCAAGCGCTACAAGCAGCATTTTGAAGAGCAAAACCCACAGGCCTCGTTCAACCCGTTTACGGTGATGCGCCACTGCCTGTACCTGGGCCAAAAAGGCCAGTTTCGCCCGGCCTTGCGCAATGTGGCGCGGCAGGCCTTTGAGAGCTGGCTGCAAGAAAACCAGACCTGATCGCTTGGCAAGGCCTAGTTCATCAATAAAATATGCCGCTAGCGCTCTATACAAAAGCGCTGAAAGCTATATTTTTTATAGCAAAAATGCCTTGTGCATGGGCAGGTAGCATGGCATTCACGGGCGCCAAGCTGTCGCAAAGGCGACTCGTGATTGGTGGTTTTACTCCATTCCTTTGTTACGGAGTGCTGCTATATTGCACTGCAACATAACGGAGTTTCGCCCCATGCTCTACCAGATCTACGAAACCCAGCGCTCCCTGATGGAGCCCTTTGCTGACTTTGCGCAAGCAGCATCCAAACTCTTCAGCAATCCGGTTTCGCCGTTCAACCAGGTTCCGCTGGCACAGCGCCTGTCGGCTGGCTACGACCTGCTGTACCGCCTGGGCAAAGACTACGAGAAACCCACCTTTGACATCCCCAGCGTAGATGTGGACGGCGTGGGGGTGGCGATCCATGAGCGCATTGAGCTGGACAAGCCATTTTGCGAACTGCGCCGGTTCAAGCGCTTTTCAGACGATCCCGCTACCCTGACCAAGATCAAGGGTCAGCCGGTGGTGCTGATCGTGGCACCGCTGTCTGGCCACTACGCCACACTGCTGCGCGACACCGTGCGCACCATGCTCAAGGACCACAAGGTCTACATCACCGACTGGAAGAATGCCCGCCTGGTGCCGCTGTCCGAAGGTGAATTCCACCTGGACGATTACGTCAACTACGTGCAGGAGTTCATTCGCTATCTGCAAGGGACCTATGGCAACTGCCACGTCATCAGCGTGTGCCAGCCCACGGTGCCCGTGCTGGCCGCTGTGTCCCTCATGGCCAGCCGGGGCGAGACCACGCCGTTGACCATGACCATGATGGGCGGCCCCATTGACGCCCGCAAGTCGCCCACATCGGTGAACAACCTGGCGATGAACCGCAGCTTTGAATGG
The DNA here is from genome assembly GCF_003669015.1 of Acidovorax sp. 1608163. NCBI lineage: Bacteria > Pseudomonadati > Pseudomonadota > Betaproteobacteria > Burkholderiales > Comamonadaceae > Acidovorax > Acidovorax sp. 1608163. The sequence goes on along the minus strand of NZ_CP033069.1, from coordinate 2,224,974 downwards.
TTTGAGAACAACGTGATCTACCGGGTGCCAGACAACTTCCCTGGGGCTGGTCGGCGCGTGTACCCCGGCTTTTTGCAGCACACCGGTTTTGTGGCGATGAACCCTGATCGCCACGCCTCCAGCCATTACGACTATTTCAAAGACCTGATCAAAGGCGACGACGCCAGCGCCGAAGCCCATCGCAAGTTCTATGACGAGTACAACGCTGTGCTGGACATGGATGCGGATTACTACCTGGAGACCATCAGCACCGTCTTCCAGGAGTACAGGCTGGTCAATGGCACCTGGGATGTGCGTTCGCCCGATGGCAAAGTCGAGCGCGTACGCCCGCAGGACATCACCACCACCGCCTTGTTTACGGTAGAGGGCGAGCTGGACGACATCTCTGGCTCGGGCCAGACAGAGGCCGCCCACGACCTGTGCACCGGCATTGTGCGCAAAGAGCAACGCCATCTGGAGGCCAAAGGTGCTGGGCACTACGGCATCTTCAGCGGCAGACGCTGGCGCGAACTCGTGTACCCGCAGGTCAAGGCGTTCATTGTGGAACACCAGTTGAGCGCAGCCCCGGTGAGCAAGACGGCGACCTCTCGCACAGGGGCGGCAGCGCCAGCCCCCGCAGAATCGGCAACGGCTGCAGCCGTTACGTCAGCCCCTACCCAGCGATCCCGCCGAGCCACCTCGGCACGCAAGGCTTGAGCCCTGCCCAGCCCGCCACAGCGGGCATCGCCACGACCGCCGAACTGGCGCGCCGCATCGATGCGGCGCTGCCCCAAACCCAATGCACCCGCTGCGGCTACCCGGACTGCGCCACCTATGCGCAGGCCGTGGCCGTGGGCGCAGCGGGCATCAACCAATGCCCACCCGGCGGTGCGCAGGGCATTGAGCGGCTCGCAGGCATCATGGGTGTGCCACCGCTGGCAATGAACCCTGAGCACGGACAAGAGTCGGTTCGTGCCGTGGCGTTCATTGACGAAAACTGGTGCATCGGCTGCACGTTGTGCATCAAAGCCTGTCCCACCGATGCCATCGTGGGCGCCAACAAGCTGATGCACACGGTGATAGAGCCGTATTGCACAGGCTGCGAGTTGTGCGTGCCCGCCTGCCCGGTGGATTGCATTGAGCTGGAGAGCGTGACCGGCGACCGTACAGGCTGGGCCGCCTGGAGTGCCGAGCAAGCCAACGAGGCGCGCGAGCGTTACGCCGCACGCCAACAGCGCCTCGCCCAAACCGGGGCGCAGGATGAAACAGCCGCAGACATCCGGCGCAGCTTGCTAGAAGAAGACGCGCCCCCTGCGAATGCACCTGCGGAGCCACCATTGCAGGACGCAGCGGCCACTAGGCGCGCAGCGATTGCCGCAGCCATGGAGCGCGCAAGACAATTGCGTGCGGGCGGCAGCTGAAGCGAGCCGACTCCACCCAGCCAGACACACTGACAAGTTCTGGCCTGCCCTCTGCCCAACTAGCCAAGCTACCGGGCTGCTAAGGTTTTGTAGACGCCACACCCCACATACCAGTCGTCTACCTGGCTGACGAACGACATCTTGGTCTGCACAACCCCAGTGGCGGGATTGGTGATGTCGTATTCCACCCAACCGGGCCCTTGCTGGGCCTGGGTCACGATGTCGGACACCAATTGGTCCCCGGCAATGCCCGGAATGTCTTGCACCCGCGTGCCTACTTTGGCGGGGTTGCCTCCAAAGGCCAGGTAGCGTCCCGAGTCATCGAGCACGAACACATACATGTCGCGGTCATGGAAGCCTGCAGCCTTGTCCGTGATCCGGCCCAGAAACTGCTCGCGCGGGCTGGAGCGGCGCAATGCCACCGCCTTGCGCACCAGCGCTACCGCCTCTTCCGCCGTGCCCTGTTGCAGCCTGAAGGCTGCCACCGCCTGGTTCAGCGTGCTGGCACGCTGCTCCAGTGCCTCGGCCTGCTGCACGGCCAGCCCCACCATCTGCGCGTTGTCCTGGGTGATCTGGTCCAGCTGCTGCACCGCACCGCTGATCTCTTTGAGCCCCGTGCTTTGTTCGTTGCTGGAGTTGGCAATCTCACTCATGCTGGCGGCCACACTGTGGATGCCCCCCGCCACGGCCGAAATCCCTTCGCCTGCGGAGCGAATCAGGCCCGCGCTGTCTTCCACCTGCCCCACTGAAGTCTGGATCAGGTCACGGATCTCGCGGGCCGCCTCGGCGGAGCGCTGGGCCAGCATGCGCACTTCGCTGGCCACCACCGCAAAGCCCCGGCCCTGCTCGCCCGCTCGGGCAGCCTCCACCGCAGCGTTCAGGGCCAGGATGTTGGTCTGAAAGGCGATACCGTCAATCACGCCAATGATCTCGCTCATGCGGCGTGCACCCTGTTGGATAGCCTCCACGGATTGCACGGCTCGGCCCATGGCCTGGGCACCGCTATCCGCGGCCTGTCGCACCTGGGCGGCCTTCTGATCGGCGCTCAGGGCTGTGTGGGCATTGTTTTGCACGGTCGAAGACAACTGCTCCACGCTTGCCGCCGTTTCCTCCAGGTTGGCAGCCTGCTGCTCGGTGCGGTCGGCCAGAGCCCGATTGCCCTGCGCCAGGCTTTGCCCCGCGTGGGCAACCAGCGCCGCATTGCTGCGAATGTCTGCCACCATGGCCGAAAGTTTGTAGACCATCTGGTCTAGCGAACGGGCCATATCACCCATCTCGTCACGGCCTTGCAGGCTGGCGTGCACGGTCAGGTCACCCTGGGTCGTTTTGCGCATGGAGCCAGCCACCGCCTCCATGTCTTGGGCCATGCTCACCCACAGCGCCAGTTGCAGGTACAGCATCAGCGCACAGGCAGTGGCCGTCAGCCAATACGGAGCGGAAAGCCCCGCCAACACCACGGCCAGTAAGGCCAGCACAGTACCCCATGCCACTTTGCCAGGCCAGCGCATGCGCCGCATCAGCTGCAACCCCGGGCTCAGTGGAGAAAACGCCGCCATGTCTTTTGTCCCTTGTCTCTATTTGTATATGGGCCATGCTAGGAGGCCGCTCTTACGCTCGGTTGACGAAAGGCGAGGTGGGCGGGTAAACGATAGGCCACAGAAACCACAACCCAACCCCAATCCAGCCCCAAGGTTTTAATCACGCCGTCTGGGTGCGACTGGAGAAACGCCCCCAGTGCCCACCCGCAAACAGCCTTCCATGACGCAATCAAGGTAGTGCATGCATCCACCATAATGCAACCCCATGAATTCCCTGCTCTCTCACTTGCAGCCTTATCCGTTTGAAAGGTTGCGGCAACTTTTCGCTGAGGTCACGCCTCCAGCCCACTACTCACCCATCAGCCTGGGCATGGGAGAGCCTCGCCACCCCACGCCGCAATTCATCAAAGACACACTTTGCAACAATTTGGAGGGATTGGCTAGCTACCCCGCCACCGCAGGGGATATTCGCCTTCGCACGGCATTCACCGACTGGATTGCCCGCCGTTACCAGCTTGCGCTGAGCCCAGCCACCCAGGTGCTGCCTATCAATGGCTCCCGCGAAGCCCTGTTTGCCTTTGCGCAAACGGTGGTGGATGCAGCCCAACCCGACCCTGTCGTGGTATGCCCCAACCCGTTCTATCAAATCTATGAGGGCGCTGCTTTGCTGGCGGGGGCCACGCCCTACTATGCGCCCAGCGATCCAGCGCGCAACTTTGCGGTGGATTGGGACAGCGTTCCGCAAGAGGTCTGGAAGCGCACACAGCTGATTTTTGTGTGCTCGCCCGGCAACCCCACCGGGGCTGTCATGCCACTGAGCGAGTGGCACAAACTGTTTGCGCTGAGTGACCGGTACGGCTTTGTGATCGCATCGGACGAGTGCTACAGCGAGATCTATTTCCGTGACGAGCCGCCGTTGGGTGGACTCGAAGCTGCTCACAAGCTGGGGCGCCACGATTTCAAAAACCTGATCTCCTTTACCAGCCTGTCCAAGCGCAGCAACGTGCCAGGCCTGCGCAGCGGCTTTGTGGCGGGCGATGCGGCCCTGATGAAGAGTTTCTTGCTCTACCGCACCTACCACGGCAGCGCCATGAGCCCTATCGTGCAAGAAGCCAGCATTGCCGCCTGGGCCGACGAAGAGCATGTGGTGCAAAACCGCGCCCTGTACCGCAAGAAGTTTGCCCAGGTCACCCCGCTGCTGGCAGGCGTGATGGAGGTGGCGCTGCCCGACGCCGGCTTTTACCTGTGGGCCAAAGTGCCCGACGCACTGGGCATGACCGATGCCGAATTCGCGAAGGCGCTTTTGGCTCAATACAATGTCACGGTGCTGCCTGGCAGCTACCTGGCTCGCGAGGCCCAGGGCAGCAACCCCGGTGCCCAGCGCGTGCGCATGGCCCTGGTGGCCGACACCGAAGAATGCGTGGAAGCCGCGCTGCGCATCGTCCAATTCATCCAATCCCGTACTGCTTGAACAACATGAGCCAACAACTGCAAAACACCATTGAAACCGCATGGGAAAACCGTGCCAGCCTCTCCCCAGCATCCGCCCCCAAGGAAGTGGTCGATGCCGTGGAACAGGTGATTGCCGAACTGAATAACGGCACCCTGCGCGTGGCAACACGTGAAGCCGTCGGCCAATGGACCGTGCACCAATGGATCAAGAAGGCTGTGCTGCTGTCCTTCCGCCTCAAAGACAACGAAGTGATCCAGTCGGGCGACCTGACCTTCTACGACAAGGTGCAAACCAAGTTTGCGCACCTGAGTGCCGATGAACTCAAGGCCACTGGCGTGCGCGTGGTGCCTCCAGCCGTGGCACGCCGTGGCAGCTACATCGCCAAGGGCGCCATCCTGATGCCTTCTTACGTCAACATCGGCGCCTACGTGGGCGAAGGCACCATGGTGGACACCTGGGCCACCGTGGGCTCTTGCGCACAGATCGGCGCAGGCGTTCACCTGTCGGGTGGCGTAGGCATTGGTGGCGTGCTGGAGCCACTGCAAGCAGGCCCCACCATCATTGAAGACAACTGCTTCATCGGCGCCCGCTCTGAAGTGGTCGAAGGCGTTGTGGTCGAAGAAAACTCGGTGCTGGGCATGGGCGTGTACCTGGGCCAAAGCACCCCCATCTTCAACCGCGCCACGGGCGAGATCAGCTATGGCCGCGTGCCTGCTGGCTCCGTGGTGGTCAGTGGCAACCTGCCCAAGACGGCCGCCAACGGCGCGCCTTACAGCATGTATGCCGCCATCATCGTCAAGCAGGTCGATGCGCAAACGCGCTCCAAGACCAGCATCAACGACTTGCTGCGCGACTGATTTCGCCCACCTGCGACGCGCCCGCGTGATTGCCGCCGAAAACTTGAACGAAGCCCGCTGAGACTGTTGGCAGACCGATACGAGAGGGATACACCATGAGTACGATGGAGCGGATTCTTCGCCTGATGAGCGAGAAAAAAGCGTCAGACGTTTACCTGTCTGCCAACGCCCCGGCGCTGATCAAAATCAACGGCGAGTGCATCCCGATCAACAACCAGATTCTTCCGCCGGATGCACCACGCAACCTGTTGTCTGAAATCGTTCCCGCAGAACGCATCGAAGAGCTGGAAGAAACGGGTGAGTTGAACATGGGCGTGCCGCTCAATGGTGTGGGGCGCTTCCGCGTCAGCGCCATGCGCCAGCGTGGCAGCTACGCGGTGGTGATTCGCTTCATCTCGCAGCAGATCCCGGAGTTCTCTACGCTGAACCTGCCACCGGTACTCACCGAGCTGATCATGGAGAAGCGCGGCCTGATTCTGGTGGTGGGCGCTACGGGCTCTGGCAAGAGCACGACGCTGGCGTCGATGATCGACACGCGCAACGCCGCCATGTCAGGGCACATCCTCACCATCGAAGACCCTGTGGAATACCAGTTCCGCAACAAGAAATCGATCGTGAACCAGCGCGAAATCGGCAGCGACACCCAGTCACTGCAAACCGCGCTCAAAAACGCGCTGCGCCAGGCCCCCGATGTGATCTTGATCGGTGAAATCCGCGACCGCGAAACCATGTCCTCGGCCATTGCCTATGCGCAATCCGGTCACCTGTGCCTTGCCACCTTGCACGGCAACAACAGCTACCAGGCCCTCAACCGCATCTTGAGCTTCTACCCCGTGGAAGTGCGCCCCACCATGCTGGGCGACCTGGCCTCAGCGCTCAAAGGCGTCATCTCACAGCGCCTGGTGCGCACCACCGACGGCGGCCGCGTGCCAGCGGTGGAGGTGATGCTGAACACCAAACTGGTGTCTGATCTGGTGGAAAAAGGCGACTTTTCTGGCGTCAAAGAGGCCATGGAAAAATCCATGGCCGAAGGCTCGCAGACCTTTGAAGAAGCGCTGGCCCACCTGATCGTGGAAAAAAAGATCGACCGCAAGGAAGGCATGGCCTACGCGGATTCACCAACCAACCTGATGTGGCGCCTGCAAAACGACTTTGCCCTGGCCGCCAATGCCGCCAAGGCGCAAAAAGAAGCCCGCGACACCCCCGATGACCAGCCCTCGTTCACCGAGATCGTGCTGGACGTCAAAGGCGGCTGAGCCGCAACGCAACGGCACAGCGCCCCTCGAAACCTTGTGATTGCCAATGACCCGTACCCTGCAACTGGCTGAACAGCTGATCTCCCTGCCCTCCGTCACGCCTTTGGACGAGGGCTGCCTTGAACTGCTGGCAGCGCGCTTGCAGCCCCTGGGCTTTGTGTGTGAACGGCTGGACAGTGGCACCGCAGACTTTCGGGTCAGCAACTTATGGGCAAAAAGGCCTGCAGCGCCCTCAGAAAAAGCGCAAGCAGCTATCAAAACCATAGTATTCGCAGGCCATACCGATGTGGTTCCCACGGGTCCCTTGGCCCAGTGGAGCAGTGACCCGTTCACGCCGACGCACAAAGACGGCAAGCTGTATGGCCGAGGCGCCAGTGACATGAAAACCTCGATCGCCGCCTTTGTGGTGGCGGTCGAAGAATTTCTGACGGCTTCGCCGGATGCGCCCCTGCACATGGCCTTCTTGCTGACCAGCGACGAGGAAGGTCCATCCGTCGACGGCACCAAGGTGGTGGTTGAGCAGCTCAAGGCGCGGGGCGAAGTGCTGGACTATTGCATCGTGGGCGAGCCCACGTCGGTCGAGCGCACGGGCGACATGATCAAAAATGGCCGCCGTGGCACGCTCAGCGGCAAGCTCACCGTGCGCGGCATTCAGGGCCACATCGCCTACCCGCAACTGGCGCGCAACCCCATTCACCAAGCCATGCCCGCCCTGGCAGAGTTGGCAGCCACCGAGTGGGACCAAGGCAATGCCTTCTTCCCCCCCACCAGTTGGCAGGTCAGCAACATCCATGGCGGCACAGGCGCCACCAACATCATCCCGGGCGACGTGGTGATCGACTTCAACTTCCGTTTTTCGACCGAATCCACCGCCGACGGCCTACAGCAGCGCATGCATGCCGTGTTGGACCGCCATGGCCTGGAATACGACCTGCGCTGGACGCTGGGCGGGCAACCCTTCCTCACCACGCCGGGTGAATTGGTCGAGGCAGCGCAGCAAGCCATCTTGGGCGAGACAGGGCTGACCACCGAACTGTCCACCACTGGCGGTACCAGCGATGGGCGCTTCATTGCCCAGATCTGCCCTCAAGTGATTGAACTCGGCCCGCCCAACGCCACCATCCACAAAATCGATGAGCATGTGGTGGTGGCCGACATCGAGCCACTCAAAAACATCTACCGCCGCACGCTGGAAAACCTGCGCACCCAAGCCCTGGACCGTGCGGCGGTGGCCGCATGAGCGCCCCCATCACACTGTCTGCACTCGTCGCGCAGGCCGCACACCAGCTGCAATCTGCAGGCCTGGCGTTTGGCCATGGCACCACCAATGCGCAAGATGAGGCCGCCTGGCTGGTGCTGTGGCGCCTGGGCTTGCCACTGGACACCGACTTGTCAGAGGCATCGGACTCCGAAGCGCAGCGCAGTGTGTCCGCAGACGAGCAGGCCGCGGTGGCGGCATTGCTGGAGCAGCGAATCCATACCCGCAAACCCGCCGCATACCTGACCCAGGAGGCTTGGCTGCAAGGCGTACCGTTCTACGTGGATGAGCGCGCCATCGTGCCGCGCAGCTTCATTGCCGAGTTGCTGGCCGACGGCAGCATTGACGATTTTTTGGGTGAACACACACGCCGCGTACTGGACCTGTGCACCGGCAACGGGAGCCTGGCTGTGTTGGCGGCCATGGCTTATCCCGACATTGAAGTCACCGGCGCCGACATTTCTTCCGATGCACTGGCGGTGGCGCGCATCAACGTGGACAAACATGACTTGGCGTCGCGCATCACGCTGCAGTTGTCAGATGGCTTGTCCGCACTGCCCGGTCCTTGGGATTTGATTCTGTGCAACCCGCCTTACGTTAACGCCCAAAGCATGTCTAGCCTGCCGGCAGAATACCGGGCCGAGCCTGAGCTGGCGCTGGCGGGTGGCACTGACGGCATGGACTTCATCCGCCAACTGCTGCAAGACGCCCCTTCGCGCATGAGTGAACATGCCGTGCTTGTGCTCGAGATCGGCAACGAGCGCGAATTCTTTGAAGCAGCCTTCCCCACATTGCCTGTGTTTTGGCTGAATACCAGCGCGGGTGAAGACCAGGTTTTGCTGGTGACTCGGCAGGCCTTGACCGCCCAATCCCGGCTCACGGCACAATAGAGGGTTACGGGCCCCCTTTTTTGCGTCGGTTGCCCCTATAAGGCAGCCTTTAGCCCCAGCTTCTTAACGCCACCCGCCCCGTGCGGGTGCGCTTTTTTCTGAACTCCGGATGATCACCCTCAAGAACGTTACCTTGCGACGCGGCGCCAAAGTCGTGCTCGACAGCGTTTCCGCCACCATCAACCCTGGCGAAAACGTGGGCCTCGTAGGCCGCAATGGTGCAGGCAAGTCGAGCCTGTTTGCCTTGCTCAGCGGCAAACTCCATGAAGACGGCGGAGACTTCCACATCCCCAGCAGCTGGCGCATGGCCGAGGTGGCGCAGAACATGCCCGAGACCGACCAATCGGCCACCGACTTTGTGCTGGAGGGCGATACCCGCCTGGCCGAAGTCCAGCAACAGTTGCTCGACGCAGAAGCCAGCGACGACGGCATGGCCATCGCCCATGCCTATTCAGACCTGCACGACGCCGGCGCCCACGATGCCGTAGCACGTGCACAGGCATTGATTTTGGGCCTGGGCTTTCGCGTCAGCGAACTGGACCATCCCGTCAACAGCTTTTCGGGTGGCTGGCGCATGCGCCTGCAACTGGCCCGCGCACTGATGTGCCCCAGCGATTTATTGCTGCTGGACGAGCCCACCAACCACTTGGACTTGGACGCCCTGGTCTGGCTTGAAGCCTGGCTCAAGCGCTATGCAGGCACCATGATCGTGATCAGCCATGACCGCGAGTTTCTCGATGCCATCACCAACGTCACCCTGCAAATCCAGCAAGGCGAGTTGAACCGCTACGGCGGCAACTACAGCAAGTTCGAAGAATTGCGCGCCCAGCAGCTTGAACTGCAACAGGCCAGCTTCTCCAAGCAACAGGAAAAGATGGCCCACCTGCAGAAGTTCATCGACCGCTTCAAGGCCAAGGCCAGCAAGGCCAAGCAGGCGCAAAGCCGCGTCAAGCAGCTCGAACGCATGGAGAAGATTGGACCGGTGCTGGCCGAAGCCGACTTCACCTTTGAATTCAAGGAACCGGCCAACCTGCCCAACCCGATGCTGGCCATCAGCGATGCGTCGTTCGGCTATGTGGACGACGAGGGCATGCCCACCACCATCCTCACGGGCGTCAACCGCTCCGTGCTGGCCGGTCAGCGCATTGGTATTTTGGGCGCCAACGGCCAGGGCAAATCCACTCTGGTCAAAACCATCGCCCGCACCATGAAAGCCCTGGGCGGCAGCGTGACCGAAGGCAAGGGCCTGAACATCGGCTACTTTGCCCAGCAAGAACTAGACGTGTTGCGCCCTGCAGAAAACCCGCTGGAGCACATGATCCGCCTGGCCAAGGAACTGGGGGCCGACGCCAAGCAACCCAGCCGCGAGCAAGACCTGCGTAGCTACCTGGGCACCTTCAACTTCACGGGCGACATGGTCAAGCAGGCCGTGGGCACCATGAGCGGGGGCGAAAAAGCCCGCTTGGTGTTGGCCATGATCGTCTGGCAGCGCCCCAACCTACTGCTGCTGGACGAACCTACCAACCACCTGGACTTGGCAACCCGCGAAGCCCTGGCCATGGCCCTCAACGACTTTGACGGCACCGTCATGCTCGTCAGCCATGACCGCTCGCTGCTGCGCTCGGTCTGCGAAGACTTCTGGATGGTGGGCCGTGGCGTCGTGGGGCCCTTTGATGGCGATCTGGACGACTACCAGCGCTACCTGCTGGAAGAATCCAAGCGCCTGCGCGAGCAGGCCCGCCTGGATGAGGTGGCTGCACGCTCTGTGGCGGCCACAGCACCATCGACCCCAGCACCTGTGCCCGAAAAGACCGCCGAAGTGGCCAAGCCCTCCGCAGCCCAACCACCGGCGACAGCCCCTGCAGTGCGCGACAGCAAAGAGCAACGCCGCCTGGATGCCCAAACCCGCCAGCAACTCGCAGACAAGGCCCGCCCTTTGAAGAAAGAGCTGGAGCAAATCGACAAGCGGCTGGCGGCACTGTCTGCCGAACGCGCAGACCTGGAAGAACGCCTGACACAACCGCTGCCCCCTGCAGAGATTGCAGACTGCGGTAAACGGCTCAAACAAGGAAACGATGAAACGCAGGCGCTGGAAGAACGGTGGCTGGAAGTTTCTGGGGCCCTTGAAGAAATGGGCGCCACCAGCACACTGTAATGTGCAATAAAGTGTATATTTTTTGCGATCATATCGGGCTCTATCGCTTACCTATTCAGCGTAGAGTGCTGCATCTTTTATAGCATCTCCATCCACCGCAAAATCGTTGCATTTTTTTGCAGAATGGCGTCAACCTGCACTGCGGTGAGCGCGTTGTTGGTCTATCACAGGAGTTTTCCAGTATGAACCGCACCGCAATCTTGACCGCTTGGCCCGACGACGAACGCGATCGCAAACGCGCCCCAGCGCGCTGCTGAAGCGTTATGCGGCCCCTCACAGGACCGCTTTGCACCTGAACCTCCCCCTTCATTCCTTAAACCCCGCTCTGCGGGGTTTTTTATGTCTTACCGCCCAGCTGCCTTAAAAAATATTGCAGCAGCCTGTCAACCCAAGGTAAACGGTGTGCGTTGTAGGTCTATCTCAGGAGTTTTTCTCGTATGAACATCACTGCAATCACCACCGCTTGGCCCGACGACGAACGCGATCGCAAACGCGCTCCAGCCCGTTGCTGAAGCAGGATACCGTTCCCAAGAACGGATGCATTTTCAGATTACTTCCTTTCAAAACCCCGCTTTGCGGGGTTTTTTCATGGGCAGATGCGATGTCATTTTTCTGGATTGACCTGTCAACCGTCTGTTTCTGAGCCGCGTTAAAGATCCATCTAAGGAGCTTTTCAGCATGACAACCACCGCAATTTTGAACGCCTGGCCTGACGATGAACGCGATCGCAAGCGCGCTCCAGCCCACGCTTGACAACGAAAGTGCATCAATCCGCATACGGTGTCATCTAAGCGCCCAATAAAAAACCCCGCTGAGCGGGGTTTTTTATTGGGCGCTTTGCCCTGTAGCTTGGGCGATGGCTGTGGGGTTCACTCAAAGCAGATCCATACAGCACGCCCACTAGCATCGGCTTTAGCCCATGTGCAAGCCGCCATTCACGGAGAAGTCGGCCCCCGTGGCGTAGCCGCCCTCTTCCGAGGCCAGCCAGGCGATGATGGACGCGATTTCGCTAGGCTCACCCAGTCGCTTGACGGGCACGGTGGCCACAATTTTTTCCAGCACGTCCGGGCGAATGGCCTTGACCATGTCCGTACCGATGTAGCCAGGGCTCACAGTGTTCACCGTTACGCCCTTGGTGGCCAACTCTTGCGCCAAGGCCATGGAGAAGCCGTGCATGCCCGCTTTGGCTGCAGAGTAGTTGGTCTGGCCTGCTTGGCCCTTCTCGCCATTCACGCTGCTGATATTGATGATGCGGCCCCAGCCCTTTTCCACCATGTCGGCAACCACTTGCTTGGTCACGTTGAACATGCTGTTGAGGTTGGTTTCGATCACCGCATCCCAGTCTTCGCGGGACATTTTCAAGAACATGCGGTCACGGGTGATACCTGCGTTGTTCACCAGGACATCGATGGTGCCGTGCTCGGCCTTGGACTTGGAAAAGGCTTCCACGGTGGAATCCCAATCGCCCACATTGCCCACCGATGCGTAGAACGAGTACCCCAGAGCCTTTTGTTCTGCCAGCCATTTGCCATGGTCGCGTGTAGGGCCACAGCCAGCGATGACCTTGAAGCCATCTTTGTGCAAACGCTGGCAGATGGCGGTGCCAATGCCGCCCATGCCACCGGTTACATACGCTACTTTTTGGCTCATGCGATTTCTCCTTGTGTTAGTGATCTGCCTCGCACCACTCTACCCAAGATTTATGTGCTCCCAGTGCAGGTAAACACTGGGGCATGTGGTCTTTTTGAAAAAAAGCACGGAAACAGCTGAGCCGTCGCATGGCTACAACGGGCACGAAAAAGGCCGCGCACCTTGCATGGTGCGCGGCCTTGACACGATCAAGCCAGCCGAAGAACTTAGCGTTCCAGCGCCAACGAAACCCCCATGCCACCGCCGATACACAGTGCGGCCAAGCCCTTCTTGGCGTCACGGCGCTGCATTTCATGCAGCAGCGTCACCAGGATGCGGCAGCCAGAGGCACCAATGGGGTGGCCAATGGCGATGGCGCCGCCATTGACGTTGACCTTGGCAGGGTCAATGGCCAGTTCTTTATTGACGGCGCAGGCTTGCGCAGCAAACGCCTCGTTCAGCTCAAACAGATCGACATCGGCCGCATTCCAGCCAGCGCGTTGCAGCGCCTTGCGCGATGCGGGCACAGGGCCCATGCCCATGGTGGCGGGGTCCAGGCCGCTGGTGCCGAAGGCGGCAATGCGGGCCAGGGGTTTGAGACCCAAGGCCGCAGCCTTTTTGGCGCTCATCACCACGACAGCGGCAGCGCCATCGTTGATGCCCGAGGCATTGCCTGCCGTCACGCTGCCAGCCTTGTCAAAGGCGGGGCGCAGGCCGGCCAGGGCTTCAGCGTTGGACTTGCGATTGATGAACTCATCGGCATTGAACAGAATCGGGTCACCCTTCTTTTGCGCCAGGCTCACGCCCACGATTTCATCGGCAAATTTGCCTGCGTCTTGCGCCGCTGCTGCTTTTTGCTGGCTGGCCAGGGCCAGGGCGTCCTGCATGTCCCGGGTGATGCCGTATTGCTTGGCCACGTTTTCGGCGGTGATGCCCATGTGGTACTGGTTGTAGACGTCCCACAGGCCGTCCACGATCATGGTGTCCACCATCTTCCAGTCGCCCATGCGCTGGCCGTCGCGCGAGCCATTGAGCACGTGGGGCGACAGGCTCATGTTTTCCTGGCCACCCGCCACCACGATCTCACTGTCGCCCCAGGCAACGGCCTGGGCCGCCAGCATCACGGCCTTCAGGCCGGATCCGCACACGGCGTTGATGGTCAGTGCTGGAGTTTCCTTGGCAACGCCCGCCTTCATCATGGCTTGGCGCGCAGGGTTCTGGCCCACGCCAGCGGCCAGCACCTGGCCCATGATGACTTCACCAATCTGATCGGACGACAGCCCGGCGCGTGCGATGGCTTCACGGATCACCACAGCGCCCAGCTCCGTCGCAGGCGTCTTGGCCAAAGAACCACCAAACTTGCCCACCGCAGTGCGGGCAGCAGAAACGATAACTATGTCTTCCATGAAAGTCCTTTCTAGGTGAATAGGTGCACAGACTGCGGCAGCAATTCAACGCTGCCTCAACCTGCGGGGGTTGTCTCGGTGAATATTCTCGCAGCCCTTCAAGTCAGGACTTTTGCTTAACGTAGCGGCCCGGCGCGGGCTCAATGGCCTTGAACTTGGCGCCCTTGCCGTAGGCCTTGGACGCAGCAACCTGCTTGCCCGCATGGGCCTTGAGCCATGCAGACCAGTCGGTCCACCAGCTGCCGGGGTGCTCGGTGGCGCCGCTGAGCCATTGGTCCAGCGTGGCGGGCAGCTTGCCGTCGGCACGTATCCAGTGGCTGCGCTTGTTTTTGGCGGGGGGGTTGATCACGCCTGCGATGTGCCCCGACGCGCCCATGACAAAACGCTTTTTGCCTGGCAGCACCTGGGTCGATGCATAAGCTGCGTTGATCGGCACGATATGGTCCTCGCGCGAGCCGTAGATGTACACCGGAAGGGTGAGCTGCCCCAGGTCCATCTTCTCGCCACACACGGTGAGCTTGCCGGGCTGCACCAGGTTGTTTTCAAGATAGAAATTGCGCAGGTACCAAGCGTAAAAAGGCCCAGGCAGGTTGGTGCTGTCGCTGTTCCAGTACAGCAAGTCAAACGGCGGTGGCGTTTCGCCCTTGAGGTAGTTACCCACCACGTAGTTCCAGACCAGGTCATTGGGGCGCAAAAAGCTGAAGGTGGATGCCAGATCCTGCCCCTTCATCAGCCCACCCTGGCCCATCTGCATCTCTCGGAACTTCACGAAGGCTTCATCAATGAACACATCCAGGATGCCGGTGTCGGTGAAGTCGATCAGCGTGGTGAGGAAGGTGGCGCTGGCCACAGGCTCTTGCCCCCGCGCTGCCAGCACGGCCAGGGCATTGCTCAAGATGGTGCCCCCACGCAAAAGCCCAGCGCGTTGATCTGATCGGCCCCGGTGATGCTCTGCACCACGTCGATCGCAGCCATGGCGCCGTCTTCCACGTAGTCGTCCCAGGTCTTGTGGGCCAGCTCGTCGTGGGGGTTGCGCCAGCTCACCACAAAAGTGCGGTGGCCCTGCTCCACTGCATAGCGGATGAGCGAGTTGTCGGGCTGCAGGTCGAGAATGTAGAACTTGTTGATGCAAGGAGGCACCAGCAAGAAGGGCCGCTCGTACACCTTGGCCGTGAGCGGCTTGTATTCAAGCAGTTGGAACAACTCGTTCTCAAACACCACCGCGCCCTCGGTGGTGGCCACATTGCGCCCCACTTCAAACAGGCTTTCATCGGTCATCGACACATGGCCCTGGCGCAGGTCGTGCAGCAGGTTCTGCATGCCTTTGGCAATGCTCTCGCCCTTGGTCTCGATGGCTTTTTTCTGCGCCTCGGCATTGAAGGCCAGGAAGTTGCTGGGGGCCATGGCCGCCATCCATTGCTCTACGCCAAAACGGATGCGTGCCCGGGTTTTTTCGTCGCCTTCCACTGCATCGGCCAGGCCCATGAGGGTGCGCGCGTTGAGCAGGTAAGCGGCGGCTGAAAATGCCGCCACCGGGTTGCTGGCCCAGCCCTCACCGCTGAAGCGGCGGTCTTTCACCTCGGGCGTGCCTTGCAGGCTTTGGGCCCACAGCGCCTGGGCTTCTTTCATGTACTGATCTTGCAGCGCCTGCAGCTTGGCAGGGGCCAACTGCACGGAAGGCGCCTTGCCAGGAACGCCTCCCAGGTCCAGGTGCTGGAAGGATTGCAGTGCCTTGGCCCAGCTGTCTCCAAAGATCTGTTGGAATTGCTGGGCGCTTTGGGCCCAGAGTGCTTCAGAATTCATGCTGCTTCCTCAAAGGTTAGTCAGTCGCACGGGGCTTTGAAGTCATTGTTGCCCACTGCCTGGGGCATGGCAACCCGCATTCAGCGTTTCACCCACATACACCAATGTACCTTGTCCTTATTGCCTGGCTTTACGTGACCCTGATGATGGCGGTGGCCGAGGCCAGCAGCCCCACGGGCACCCTGTTTGGCGCCATCATGACCTTTGTGCTGTATGGCCTGCTGCCCATGGGCATCGTGGGCTATATCCTGGGCACGCCATCGCGCAAGCGGGCCATCAAGGCGCGTGAGATGGCAGAGCAAGCGGCCTATGAAGAAGCCCAGGCGCGCAAATCTGAGAATGCAGCAGCTTCAGCCGCGCCAGATGCAAGCGGCCAGCCGCCCGCTGCCGCCGAGCACGGCAGTGTCCCGCCGGTGCGAAAAGAACCGTGACGACTGCGTGACCGTGCACCAGCCGGGGCTGCTGTCGTTGCCGTAAATGGCCGTGACGCCCAGGGCCTGCAAGCGCAAACGGGCCAGCGCGGCCAAATCTGCCAGCCACTTGCCGGGCTGGGTGGGCGATGGGGCAAAACAGGTGGTGTATTGCGGCGCGTGCGCACAAAACGCCTCACGCACTTCAGCCCCCACTTCGAACGCGTCGGGCCCAATGCACGGCCCCAGCCAGGCCAGGGTGTCGGCAGCCACAGCAGCAATCCCAGCCCCATCATTTGCTACATTTTTAATAGCTGCCTGCGCTTTTTGATTAAGCGCTAGCGCCGTATCTTGTTCAAAAACGGAGCGCATGGCAGATTCCAAAACCCCCACCCCACCCTGCCCCGCCAGCCCCCGCCAACCCGCGTGGGCAGCAGCCACCACCAAGCCGCTGCGGTGGGCCAGCAGCACCGGCAGGCAATCGGCCACCATGATGGTGCAGACCACGCCCGAGTCGGTGGCCACGCAGGCATCGGCCTCGGTGCCGTCGGGGTTGGATTCGCTCAGTGCGGCCACCGCTGTACCGTGCACCTGGCTCAAGAAAACGGGGCGGGCCCCCGGTGTGCGCTGGGCCAGCAAAGCTTGCAGCCGGGCGCGGTTGGCTTGCACGGCCTGCGGGTCATCACCCACGTGGCTGCCCAGGTTCATGCAGGCGTAAGGCCCCTCGCTCACCCCGCCCGTGCGCGCCGTGCACAGGGCATGCACACCGGGCGGCGCAGGCCAGTCGGGCACCAACCAGTGCTCGGGCAGAGCCCACGCGGCAGGCTGCGTGGGCACAGCGTCTGTTGCGCGCGTCACGCCGCGTTGTCCGGGCAGGCCGAGGGCTGGGCTTGCTGAAATGCGGGCAAAGCCATGCACGCATCAAACGCCGCCATGGTCAGCGGCAAGCCGTCCAGGTTCACATCAAAGCGCTTGCCGTTGAAGATCTGCGGCACCAGGCAGCAGTCAGCCAGGGTGGGCGCATCGCCCCAGCAATACACCGACGGGGCCAGGCCAGCGGCAGCGCGCTCAGTGGCCAGCAGCACCAGTTGGCGCTCAAATGCCTCCAGTCCCTGGCGCACCCAGTGGCGGTACCAGGTGGTCTTGGCATCTTCGTCTGCGCCCAGGGTGCCGGTCAGGTACTTGAGCACGCGGGGGTTGTTCAGCGGGTGGATCTCGCACGCCACCATTTGCGCCAGGGCGCGCACGCGGGCACGCGCCAGCGGGGTGCTGGGCAGCAGGGCGGGGCTGGGGTGCAACTCTTCCAGGTATTCCATGATGGCAATGGACTGGGGCAGCACGGCGCCTTCGTCCGTCACCAGCGCGGGCACCAGCGCATCGCCCACCAGGCTGGCATAGGCCGGGTCGCGGTGCTCGCCGCGCAGCAGGTGCACCGGCAGGTAGTCATACGGCAGGCCCTTGATGTGCAGCGCTATGCGCACACGGAAAGAGGCCGAAGAGCGAAAGTAGTTGTAGAGCTTCATGGTGAGTGGCCCATCGACAGGCAACAAAAGACGAAAGAAGGCGTGGTGGCGTGGACCGTCGCGGGGCGGCAGGCCTATCAGGTTGCGCAGGCACTGCCCCCCAGCGGGTTGCCGCTGAACACCAGCTTGGTCAGCAATGCATTGAGCTGGCGCTGCTCTTCCGGTGTCAGGGGTGCCACCAGGCGCTCTTGCACCCGCTGGGCGGCGGGGCGCATTTTCAGCACGGCGGCTTCGCCCTCGGGGGTGATCCACAGCAGCTTGCGGCGGCGGTCCTGGGTGTCGGGCTCGCGCCGCACCCAGCCGCGGGCCTCCAGGCGGCCAATGACCGAGCCCGAGGTGGCCGCATCAAACGCCACGCGGGCAGCCAGTGTCACCTGGTCTTCGCCTGGCTGCTCCAGCAGCGCATGCAAGATGGCGAACTGCACAGGGGTCACATCAAAATCAGCGGCTTCTTCCATGAAAAGCGCCACCGACCGCTGGTGCGCCCGCCTGACCAGATGGCCTGGCGCGGTGTGTAAATCGAAGCTCTTTGGCATGCGCGCGAGTGTAGCGCCCCACCCTGGTGGCGATAGCCGCCCACAGCGGTGGCCCAAGCCCACTGCGAGGCTCGGGCGGCAGCAAGCCAGCGCAGCCCGTGGCACACTGCAAAGTCCTTGCAAACGACATGGCTGCAGCCCATGCTTTGGCACCGTTTTCAGACCGCATTCAACACACAACCAGCAATAACCAGGAAAGGCAGACATGAGCTACGTATTTCAACCGGCCGCCGTCACCAGCGTGCCCGTGGTGGGCAGTGGTGCACAGTTTCCCGTGCACCGCATTTATTGCGTGGGCCGCAATTACGAAGAGCACGCCAAAGAGATGGGCTTCACCGGCCGCGAGCCGCCCTTCTTCTTCATGAAGCCTGCCGATGCCATCGTGTACACCGCCCCCGGCGAAACCACGCCCCTGCCCTACCCCAGCCTCACGGCCAACCTGCACCATGAGATCGAGCTGGTGGTGGCCATTGGCAAAGGTGGCAAGAACATCGCCGCAGCCGATGCCTTGCAGCACATCTACGGTTACGCCGTGGGCCTGGACATGACCCGCCGCGACCTGCAAAACGACATGAAAAAGCAGGGCCGCCCCTGGTGCATTGGCAAAGGGTTTGACCACAGCGCCCCCATCGGCCCCATCACCCCCGCAGCGCAGGCGGGCGACGTGGGCCGGGCCGCCATCTGGCTGCAGGTCAATGGCGCAGACCGCCAGCGCAGCACCGTGGCCCAGCTGATTTGGAACATTGCCGAAACCATCGAGCACCTCTCCACTGCTTGGGAGCTGCAGCCCGGCGATCTCATCTACACCGGCACCCCCGAAGGTGTGGGCGCCGTAGTGACCGGCGATGTGCTGGAAGGTGGCGTAGACGGCCTGGGCAGCATCCGCCTGAAGCTGGTGTAAACCAGCCTGGGGCTGGCAGCGATTTTGAAGCGCCACGCCAGCCCCCATGCGTGCAGCCAGGCCGGCCTGCGCAGCGCATCCCTTTGCCTATGGCACTACATATTTCATAGCTGGCAGCGCTTATTCAACAAGCGCTGCGGGCCGATTTGATTCAAAATCCCCGCATGACCTTTCGCAGCCCCATCAAACACTGCCGCAACTGCGGCACCGCCGTGGTGTACCGCCAGCCCGACGATGGCGACACCAAGCTGCGTGCCGTGTGCCCCGCCTGCCACACCGTGCATTACGAAAACCCGCTGAATGTGGTCGGCACCGTGCCCGTGCTGGCTGATGGCCGCGTGCTGCTGTGCAAGCGCAACATCGAGCCACGTTGGGGCAAGTGGACGCTGCCCGCAGGCTTCATGGAGCTGGACGAAACCACCGCCCAAGGCGCCGCCCGCGAAACCGACGAAGAAGCCGGTGCCCAGATCGAGATGGGCCCGCTTTTCAGCGTGCTGAACGTGCCCCGCGTGGGACAGGTGCACTTTTTCTACCGCGCCAGCTTGCTCAGCGAGCAGTTCAACCCCGGCTTCGAAACCATCGAAGCGCGCCTGTTCACCGAAGACGAAGTGCCGTGGGACGAGATAGCCTTTCGCACCGTCAAAGAAACACTGCAGGCCTACTTTGCCGACCGCAAAGCTGGCGCGTTTGGGCTGCATTGCATTGACATTGAGTGAGAGGCTGCGCGTGCCCATGCGCCACACCCATAGCATCATGGTGAAACAGGCATGGGTGGTGGCAGGCTTGGCGATCCATGCCTGCGCCAGTGCCGCAACTCCCTGCACAGGCATAGACCGGTCACTCTCGGCAGCCCAGCAGCGCAACTACGCAGCGGCCATAGAGCAGCACCTCAACCAGCAACTGGGCCCTGAGGTGCAGCAGAAAATCACCACGGCGCCGCAAGACATCCGGCAGGTTTTTCGGCTGGGCACATGGCATATCGTCTACGTCCACACCCACGTGTCTGACGAACCCTTTTTGTTCTACCCGCAGCCACCCGACAAGGCCGCAGCCTACGTCACCGCCTGGGCTGGCAGTGCTGCCTCTGACGAGGCTCCCAGCATTCGCGCTTGGCTGCGCAAGAACGCGCCGGGCATCCCACCAAAGCTGGCCCGGTGTTTTGCATGGCAGGTCACCGCAGCCAGGGACGTGCAGTGATCGGGTGCAGGCCTAAGAACCTGTTCAAAGCACCAGTTCATAGAACGCGTTCAAGGGACACGTACACCCCCTCACACCATCAACAGCGCGGTTGAAAAGTGCGCAGCGTGCAACACCAGCGCGGCGGCGCCCTCACTGGTCTCCGTCGCGCGCGGGCCGCTCGGTAGCTGAAGGCACCACCACCCCAGGCACCGGGTTGGCCGCAGCCTCGGTCGGCGTCAGCGGCACCTGGCCGCCAAACACTGCACCGCCCTGGCCCCCCTGACCACTTTGCCCTCCCATTGCGCCAGGCGATGCGCCCGGTGTGTACGGATCGCCATCACGGATCACCGGCGGCAGTGCCCCAGGGGGCATGGGCTGAGACGGCTGCGGAACAGGGTCCGTCCCCACCTCGGGCGGCGGCGGCACATCGCGGCCAAACAAATCGCGCACCCAGCTGCGTACGCCGTTCATGGCATCGCCCAGCACGCTGGGGGCTTCCTCGTCAATGAAGCGGTCGCGGCCGTCCAGGGTGTTGGTGCGGAAGGCCTGCTGCAAAAATTCGCCCACCATGGGCAGCGCGCTGTGGGCGCCCTGGCCCCAGTAGTCGCTGCGCAGGGTGATGCGCCCATCGTTAAAGCCGACCCAGGCACCCGCCACCACACGGGGGTTCAGGGCAATGAACCAGCCGTCGGTGTTGTCTTGCGTGGTGCCGGTTTTGCCGGCCAAGTCAGCGCGCAGGCCGTAGCGGCTGCGCAGGGCCGCGCCCGTGCCCCGATCGATGGTGCCGCGCATGGCGTTGCGCAGGGTTTGCGCGGCCTGCAGAGGCATGGCCTGCTCGGGTGCGGGCGGCGCAAAGGTTTGCAGCACCTTGCCGTGGCGGTCTTCAATGCTGGTGATGAGGATCGGCTCGATGTAGCGGCCTGCGTTGGCAATGCTGCTGTAGGCCGTGACCATTTCGCGCAGGGTGACGGGGCTGGTGCCCAGGGCCAGCGATGGCACTTCTTCGAGCTTGCTTTCGCGCACGCCCATGGCGCGGGCCAGCTCGGCCACACGCTGGGGGCCCACCTTGTACATGACCTGGGCGGTGATGGTGTTCTTGGAGAAGGCCAGGCCGT
Source organism: Acidovorax sp. 1608163 (assembly GCF_003669015.1). Lineage (NCBI taxonomy): Bacteria > Pseudomonadati > Pseudomonadota > Betaproteobacteria > Burkholderiales > Comamonadaceae > Acidovorax > Acidovorax sp. 1608163. Next base: position 2,203,665 of record NZ_CP033069.1, on the reverse strand, counting down.
CGGCCAGCGTCATGGGGGCGTTGCTGGGCGCACCGCCATCGGTGGGGCGCCACACCTGGTTGCCGCCCAGCGGAATCTCCACCGCCTCGTCCATCAGCTCGTCGGTGGGCAGCGCGCCTTGCATGAAGGCCGCACCGTACACAAAGGGCTTGAAGGTGGAGCCGGGCTGGCGGCGGGCAGCCTGCACATGGTCGAACGGGTCGGCCGCAAAGTCGCGGCTGCCCACCCAGGCCAGCACGTGGCCGGTGACCGGGTCCATGGCCATGAAGCCCGCCTGCACGCGGGTCTTTTCCTGCTTCAGCGCGGCCATGAAGCGGCTGTCTGCCAGCAGGGTTTTGAGGGCCTCGTCCGGCGGCGCGCCTTCGGCCAGCGCGTTGCGGTAGTCGTTGGTCTCGCGCACCAGCGTGTGCACCAGCTCGCTCTTGGGGTTCCAGCCGTTGCGGGCCGACCAGGCATTGTCGGCAATGCCTTGCAACTGGCGGCCTTGGCGCGCCACGGCCTGGTTGGCCATGGCCTGCAGGCGCGAGTCGATGGTGGTGCGCACGATGAGCCCATCGGCATGCAGGCTGTAGCCGTTGGCATCGGCCCAGGCAATGAGCTGCTTGCGCAACTGCTGCGCAAAGTGCGGGGCCAGGCCCATGGCCTCGGTCTGGCGCTCAAAGTCGATGCGCAGGGGGCGCTTTTGCAGGGCGGCCAGCTTGTCTTGTTCGAGCTTGTCGCGCTTGACCATTTGCGCCAGCACGATGTTGCGCCGCGCCTGCGCGCGCTCGGGCTGCGTCACGGGGTTGTAGTAGGCCGTGCCCTTGAGCATGCCAATCAGCGTGGCACTCTCGAGCAAATTGAGCTTGTCGGCCGACTTGTCGAAATACGTGCGAGCGGCCATTTCGATGCCGTAGGCGTTGTACAAAAACGGCACGGTGTTGAGGTAGGTCTCCAGGATTTCGTCCTTGGAGTACGCCCATTCGATCTTGAAGGCAGTGATGGCCTCCTTGAGCTTGCGCGTGAGGGTGCGCGAGCGGCCGATTTCTTCCGGGAACAGGTTGCGCGCCAGCTGTTGCGTGATGGTGGAGCCGCCCTGCGGATCGCCCCGCAGCGTGTGCAGCACCGACGACGCTGTGCGCCGGAAGTCCATGCCCGAGTGCTCGTAAAAGCGGTGGTCTTCGGTGGCAATCAGGGCGTTGACCACATGGGGCGAGATACGGTTGAGCGCCACCCATTCGCGGTTGGCCCAGCGGTACTCGGCCAGCACCTTGCCGTCCACCGACAAGAGCTGCGCGGGCCGCTCGGTCTTGGCCTTGGTGATGTCGGCAATCGACGGGGTGAACGGGATGAGCAGCAGCGTGTACACCGCCAGCAGCACCGGCAGGGCCAGCGCCAGCCAAAGCCAGGTGCGCCAGCTGCGGGGCTGAAAGCGGGCCCAAAGGGTGCGCAAGGTTTGCAGCACCCAGCGCGCCCCAGCCAGCAGGCCCGTGCGCAATGTGGAGAGAAAACGGAGCATGGTTCAGTTCAACCCGGATGGGGCTGCGCGATAGAGGGAGATAGGGGATGCGCCAAGGAGCGCCCTGGCTTCGACAGGCTCAGCCCGAACGGTTGGGAGCTAGCGGGATCGTCGCATGGGGGCCAGGTTACCCAGCCAAGGCGTGCCAAGCCATGTGGACACGGTCTGATCGCGGCCCAAACAGCATAAGCCGCCACACTCACGCGGCACCGCCCTCGCCCGCACCGGCCAGCAGCGCCAGCATGCCTGCCTCGTCCAGCACAGGCACGCCCAGCTCCTCGGCCTTGGCGAGCTTGCTGCCGGCCTCTTCCCCTGCCACCACGTAGCTGGTCTTTTTGCTGACCGAGCCCGACACTTTGGCGCCTGCGGCTTCCAGCATGTCTTTGGCCGCATCGCGGCTGAGCGTGGGCAAGGTGCCCGTCAGCACAATGGTCTTGCCCGCCAGCACCTGCGGGCCCCGTTCGGTGGGTGCCCCCTCAGGCCAGGTCACGCCGCAGGCGCGCAATTGCTCCACCACCTCGCGGTTGTGGGGCTGCTGGAAGAAGGTGTGCACGCTGCGCGCCACGATGGGGCCCACATCGGGCACTTGCAGCAGTTGCTCCTCGGTGGCAGCCGATGCGGCGTCCACCCCCATCAGCGCATCGAGCGTGCCAAAGTGCTTGGCCAGGTCTTTGGCAGTGGACTCGCCCACATGCCGAATGCCCAGCGCAAACAAAAAGCGCGGCAGCGTGGTTTGCTTGGACTTTTCCAGCGCGGCCAGCAGGTTCAGGGCGGATCGGTCGGCCATGCGCTCGAGCATCACCAGGGCGCTCAGGCCCAGACGGTACAGGTCGGGCAGCGTGCGGATCACGTTGGCATCCACCAGCTGGTCCACCAGCTTGTCGCCCAGGCCCTCCACATCCATGGCGCGGCGGGCGGCAAAGTGCAGGATGGCTTCCTTGCGCTGGGCTGCACAGAACAGGCCGCCTGTGCAGCGGTGGTTGGCCTCGCCCTTTTCGCGCACCACCTCGCTGCCGCAAATGGGGCACTGCCGGGGCATCCGGAAGTTGTGGACATAGGCTGGGCGCGGGCCGGATGCCATCACGCCCACCACCTCAGGAATCACATCGCCCGCACGGCGCACGATGGCCGTGTCGCCCACGCGCACCTTCTTTTTGCGGATTTCAAACACGTTGTGCAGCGTGGCGTTCGTCACCGTCACACCACCCACAAACACCGGCGCCAAGCGTGCCACGGGCGTGAGCTTGCCGGTGCGGCCCACCTGGATGTCGATGCCCTCGATGCGGGTCGCCATCTCTTGCGCGGGGTACTTGTGCGCCACGGCCCAGCGCGGCTCGCGGGTCTTGAAGCCCAGGTCGCGCTGCAACTGCAGCGCGTTGACCTTGTAGACCACGCCGTCGATGTCGTAGGGCAATGCATCGCGGCTGGCGCCCACCTGTTGGTGGAATGCTACCAATTCCGTAGCACCTTGCGCAATCTGCACCTGCGCTGCGACCGGAAACCCCCAAGATTTCAGGGTCTGCAGCATCTCGTAATGCGTGCGAAACACCGGCCCGCCCTGGTCAGGCGGCGTGATGGCGCCCAGGCCGTAGGCGAAAAAGCTCAGCGGGCGCTGGGCAGTGATGTTCGAATCCAGCTGGCGCACCGCCCCCGCGGCGGCGTTGCGCGGGTTCACAAAGGTCTTGCCACCCTGCTCGCGCTGGCGCTCGTTCAGGGCATCAAAGTCGGCCCGGCGCATGTAAACCTCGCCACGCACTTCTAGCACTGGGGGCACGCCCTCGGGCAAGCTCAACGGGATCTGGCGGATGGTGCGGATGTTGTGCGTCACGTCCTCGCCCACCTCGCCATCGCCGCGCGTGGCGGCCTGCACCAGGCGGCCACGCTCGTAGCGCAGGCTCATCGCCAGGCCATCAAACTTGGGCTCAGCCACGTATTCGATGGCGGGGTCGGCCTCGCTCAGCCCCAGCTCGCGCCGCACGCGGGCATCAAACGCCTGCGCGCCCGTGGCCTCGGTGTCGGTCTCGGTGTGGATGCTGAGCATGGGCACCACATGGCGCACCGAGGCCAATCCCTCCATCACCGCACCAATCACGCGCTGCGTGGGCGAATCGGGGGTCAGCAGGTGCGGGTGCGCCGCTTCCAGCGCCTGCAACTCGCGGAACACGCGGTCGTATTCGGCGTCGGGCACGGTGGGCTCGTCCAGCACGTAGTACTGGTGCGCCCAGTGGTTGAGCTGGGCGCGCAATACGGCAGCTTGCGCTTCAAAATTGATAGCTGCTTGCGCTTGATTGGCGGGCGCTGTAGCCGAAAAAAGGTCAAAGCTCTCGGTCATGATGGGCAATCGGCTTGGTAAGGCACGGTGCCTGCAAAAGGCGCGGCAAGCGCCAGAGACACCGAGCAAGGGCCGCCCCGCAGCAAAGGTGTCGTCCCCCTGGAGGGGGAAGACGCCGAAGGCGGCTCAGGGGGTGTTTCATGTCCTAACTGAACAACCGCCGCGCCAGCACCGACCCTGCCGACAAATCGCGCGCATCGAGCTGGTCGTACAGCAGCTCCAGGTCAGCGGCAATCGGGTCCATGGCCATGGCGGGCAGGGGCTGGCCGTTTTGGTCGCACAGCACGCCGTCCATGGCCTGGGCCAGGGAGGCGCCCACGTCGCGCAGGCGGGCAAAGGGTTGTTCGGTGCGGTGCACCTGGGCCACGTCCAGGCTCAGGCTGATGTCGCGGATGGCGGATTGGTCTGGGTCGTCGGCCAGGGCGGCCTGCGTGTCGTAGCCCAGGGTGAGCACGGGTGGCAGGCCTGGCGTGCTGGCGGGCAGCACCAGGCGCCCGGGCATGGAGCCCACCACAAAGCCCACACGGGCGGCGTTTTGCAGCAGGTAGCCAGGGCTCCAGGCGGCCTGGCGGGCGCGCAGCATGAACATGAGTTGCGCGTCGTGGTCGCTGGCGAACTGGTCCAGTTCGCGGGCGCGGGCCACTTCCTGCAGCATGTCGGGGAAGTCCGGGGCGGCGTTGATGGCGTCGGCAAAGCCTTGGGCCTTCATCACGAATTCGGAAAACTCGATTTCGTTGAGCGCGCCCATGCGGTTGGCCAGTTGCACCCCGGCCTGGAAGCTGCGGTAACGCTGGCCGGGCGCGGGGGTCTCCCACTGCTGCGTGGCGTCGTTCAGGCCTTCAATGGCGAAGGGCTTGCTGCCCGCGCGGCGCGTGGGGGGCAAGGCGACCAGTGCGGCGTCGCCAGACACGAGGTGCTCCAGTTGCAACGCAGCGATGACGTCGATCAGCGGGTCCAGCCCCGGGCGGCGCTCCAGCGTGGGCAAAGGGGCGGGCATGCGCAGGGCATCGTCCGCGTCCACGGCGTGTTCGTGGGGTTCGGGCCCTCGGTCCAGGCCCGCATAGCTGGCAACGGCGTCCGGGCCCAGGTCTGCGTCCATTGATGGCTCCTGGCGCAGCGTGGGCTCGGTCAGGGCGTCGCCCGCACCGGGTGTGGATGCGTGGCTGCCGTGGGCGTCCGGTGGCAGGGCTTTTTTGGGTGCGTTGCGGTGCAGGGTCCAGGCGTTGTAGGCCACGATGGCCGCCAGCACCAGCCCACCGGTGATTGCCAGACTCAGTAACAGGGATGAGTTCATGGGGTCAGTTCAAATCGATAGGACTTGCACAAGCGGGGACGCCGTACGGGCCTTGCTTTGCGGCAGGCCGGTGGACTGAGCCTTGTTGTGCGTCCGTCATGGTCAAGCATCGGCCATGGACAGGGCGGACTCCATGTCCACCGCCACGATGCGCGAGACGCCTTGTTCCTGCATGGTCACGCCGATCAGTTGCTCGGCCATTTCCATGGCGATCTTGTTGTGGCTGATGAACAGGAACTGGGTGCTTTTGCTCATGCTGGAGACCAGCTTGGCGTAGCGTTCGGTGTTGGCATCGTCCAGCGGCGCGTCCACCTCGTCCAGCAAGCAAAACGGCGCGGGGTTGAGCTGGAAGATGGCAAACACCAGCGCAATCGCCGTGAGGGCTTTTTCACCGCCTGACAGCAAGTGAATGGTCTGGTTCTTTTTGCCGGGCGGCTGCGCCATCACCTGCACGCCCGAGTCGAGGATTTCATCGCCGGTGATGATGAGCTTGGCCTGCCCGCCGCCGAACAGCTCGGGGAACATGCGGCCAAAGTGCCCGTTCACCGTCTCGAACGTGCCCGACAGCAACTGGCGGGTTTCGCCATCGATCTTGCGGATCGCGTCTTCCAGCGTGTTCATGGCCTCGGTCAGGTCGGCCGTTTGCGCGTCCAGGAACACCTTGCGCTCACGCGCCAGGTTCAGCTCATCGAGCGCGGCCAGGTTGACGGCGCCCAGCGCGGCAATCTCGCGGTGCAGGCGGTCGATTTCGCCTTGCAGGCCTTGCATGCGCACATTGCCATCGGCAATGGACTGGGCCACGACCTCCAGGTCGGCCTGGGCGTCGGTCAGCAGCGTGGTGTATTGCTCCAGGCCCAGGCGCGCGGCCTGTTCCTTGAGCTGGAAATCGGTGATGCGCTGGCGCAATGGGTCGAGCGCACGCTCAAGCTGCATGCGGCGCTCGTCGCTGCCGCGCAGCTTGGCCGTCAGGTCGTCGTATTCGCTGCGCTGGGCGGACAGGGCTTTTTCGCGCTCCATCTTCAAGTCCAGCGCCTGCTGCAGGCCGCCCTTAGCAGCGGCGTCTGACAGGCGGGCCAGCTCATCGCGGGCACGCTGCTGCTCGTCGGTGAGCGCGGTGGCCTGCTGGGTGGCTGTTTCGATGGAGCGGTTCAGCTCCGCGCGGCGCGCTTCCAGGCTGCGCTGGGAGAAGGTGGCCTCTTGCACCTGGCGCTCCAGCATGCGCTGCTGCTCGCGGCAGGCGTTCAGCTTGCGCTCGGTCTCGATCACGCGGTCGCCCAGCTGGGCTTCGCGCTCCTGGCTGTCGGCCAGTTGCATGTCCAGCTCTTCAAAGCGGGCCTCGGCGGCCACGCGGCGCTCTTGCAGGTCGGCCAGCTGGGCTTCCACCTCGGCAATGTCCGCGCCAATTTGCTCGCTGCGCGCACGGGTCTGCTCGGCCAGCTGCGTCAGGCGCAGGGTTTCCACCTGCAGCTCGTGGGCGCGGCTTTGGGCCTCGGTGGCCTCGCGGCGGGCGGCCACCAGGCGCTGCGATGCGTCGGCATAGGCGGCTTCGGCGCGGACCAGCGCGGTGCGCGATTCGTCGGCAATCAGGGCCTGGGCACGCAGTTCTTTTTCCAGGTGCTCAATTTCTTGGGCACGCGCCAGCAGGCCCGATTGTTCGGAGTCTTGCGCGTAAAAGCTCACGCTGTGGCTGCTGACGGCATGGCCCGTGGGCACGTAGATCACTTCGCCAGGCGGCAGGCTGGCGCGGCGGTTCAGGGCTTCGTCCAGCGTCTGGGCAATGGTGCAGCCCTGCAGCCAGTCGGTCAGCACGGCGCGCAGGCTGGCGTCGTTGATGCGCAGCAGGTCTGCCAGGCGGGTGTGCGTGCCCGTGGGCTCGGGCACACCGGCGGCGGGGGCGCTGTAGAAGGCCAGGCGGGCCGGGGGCGCATCGCTTTCGTTCGAGCCGAGAAAGCCGCGCACCATGTCCAGGCGCCCTACTTCCAGCGCGCCCAGGCGTTCGCGCAGGGCGGCTTCCAGGGCGTTTTCCCAGCCGGGCTCGATGTGGATGCGGCTCCACAGGCCCTGCATGCCATCAAGGCCGTGCTTGGCCAGCCAGGGGCGCAGCTTGCCGTCGGTCTTGACCTTTTCCTGCAGTGCCTTGAGGGCTTCCATGCGGGCCGACAGGTCGGTCTGGCGGGCGCTCTCGGTGTTCACGTCCTGCTGGCGGGCGCGGCGGTCATCGTCCAGCTGGGGCACGCTTTCTTGCAGCTCGGCCAGGCGGGCTTCGGTGGTTTCGGCAAGTTCCTGCGCGGCTTCGAGCTGGCTGCGCAGGTTGATGAGGCGGGCTTCGTCCGGCGCGGCCAGGGCGTTGCGGTCGGTGCGCAGGCGCTCGTAGCGGGTATCAAGCTGGCGGCTTTGTTCGTCAATGCTGCGCTGCTCTGCGGCCAGCACGCCAATTTGCTGCTGCACCTGCACCACGCTGGCGCGCTGCTCGCTGGCGCGGCTTTGGGCCTGGCGCAGGGCTTCTTCCAGGTCGGGCAGCTGCATGGCCTGCTCTTCCATCTGGGCGGCCAGCAGCTCGGCGCGCTCTTCGGCGTCTACACCCGCACCGGCCAGGTTTTCCAGCTCGATGTCGGCCTCTTCCTTGCGCGACTGCCACTGGGCAATCTGCTCGGCCAGGGTGACCAGGCGCTGCTCCACACGCACACGGCCTTCGACCACGTAGCGGATTTCGGCTTCGAGCCGCCCCACTTCGGCCGTGGCCTCGTACAGCTTGCCTTGCGCCTGGTTGACTTGATCGCCTGCAGCGTAGTGCGCCTGGCGGATGGTTTCGAGGTCGGACTCCACCGCGCGCAGATCGGCCATGCGCGATTCGAGGTCGTTCACGGCCTGCAGGCCATCGAGGCGCACCTTGGTCTGCTCGGCCTCGGCGTCGGCGCGCTTCAAGAACCACTGCTGGTGCTGCTTGAGGGTGGCGTCGGCGTTCAGTGCGTTGTATTTGGCAGCCACCTCGGCCTGTTTTTCCAGCTTTTCGAGGTTGGCGTTGAGCTCACGCAGGATGTCTTCCACCCGCGTGAGGTTTTCGCGCGTATCGGCCAGGCGGTTTTCCGTCTCGCGGCGGCGCTCTTTGTATTTGGAGACCCCGGCCGCTTCTTCGAGGAACAGGCGCAGCTCTTCCGGGCGCGATTCGATGATGCGGCTGATGGTGCCCTGCCCGATGATGGCGTAGGCGCGTGGCCCCAGGCCTGTGCCCAAAAACACGTCCTGTACATCGCGGCGGCGCACGGGCTGGTTGTTCAGAAAATAGCTGCTGGTGCCGTCGCGGGTGAGCACGCGGCGCACGGCCACCTCGCCGTATTGGCCCCACTGGCCGCCTGCGCGGTGGTCGGAGTTGTCAAACACCAGCTCCACGCTGGCGCGGCTGGCCTGCTTGCGGGTGGTGGTGCCGCTGAAGATCACGTCCTGCATGCTCTCGCCGCGCAGCTCGCTGGCCTTGCTCTCGCCCAGCACCCAGCGCACCGCATCCATGATGTTGGATTTGCCGCAACCGTTCGGGCCCACCACGCCGACCAGTTGCCCGGGCAGCATGAAGTTGGTGGGTTCAGCGAACGACTTGAAGCCGGAGAGCTTGATGGAGGTAAGACGCACGGGTCAGGCAGATGGGGCTGGGGGCAAGGACAACGGCGAAAACGGCGCGCACAACGCCAATGGCGCTAAAAAAAGGCTCCCCAGGAAGCTGCAGGCGACCTGGACAGGCCCGGATGATACCGCGCCGCAAGGGGCTGGCCGGTGGCGCAAGGCCCGCCTGGGGCTGCGCCATGGCGCAGTGCAACATGGTTGGGCAATATTTCAATAAAAACACGGCTCTAGCGCTTGATAGATAAGCGCTGGCAGCTATCAATACAGGAGTAATCCATTACCCACCCATGGCTGACCAGCATTCAGGGGCTCCCACACAGCGGCGGCACGCTCGGCGCAGTCCTCCAATAATGCGGCCCACGCCCCGTTGGCTTTGATTTCTGGCCCCGTTCCTGCTTTCTTCGCTGCATGACCCCCTGCCCGCCCCTGCCCCCCACCGCCGCGACCCCGCTGCCATGCTGGCCCAGACGATGGCGCAGTGGGATGCGCGGCACGACCTGTGGCTGTTTGGCTATGGCTCGCTGATCTGGCGGCCAGACTTTGACTACGCCGAGCAGCGCCCGGCCAAGGTGCATGGCTGGCACCGGGCGCTGAAGATGTGGAGCCGTGTGAACCGGGGCACGCCTGAATGCCCGGGGCTGGTGTTTGGGCTGCTGACGGGTGGCAGTTGCCGGGGCATGGTGTTCCGCATTGACCGGCACCGGGTGCCCGAGGTGATGCCCGGCCTGTGGGCGCGCGAGATGGTCAACGCCGTGTACGACCCGCGCTGGCTGCCCTGCCAGACGCCGCACGGCACGGTGAGCGCGCTGGCCTTCACCTTGTCGCGCCGCAGCCCCAACCACACCGGCGTGCTGCCCGACCCGGAATACACCCGCATCTTTGCCCAGGCCCGGGGGCGCTACGGCACCACGCACGACTACGCCAAAGCCACCCACGAAGGGCTGCTGAAAATGGGCATCCACGACCGGGCACTGGCCCGCCTGCTGGCGCTGGCGCCCAACGACAGGACTGAGCGGAAAGACTGAACAAGGCCACGGACTGCCCCGCCCCTGTGGCCTGTTGTGGCCTGTGGCATCAATGAAAGTCCCGGCTGCCGTGCAGCGCCCCGCCCAGGCGGCCCAGCAGCGGGGTCAGGTCTTTGAAGCGCTGGGCGACCAGGTGGCGCACGGCGGGCACCCCGGGCGCAGCGCCCTGCCCGCCGCCCGGTGGCGGCACCGGCCCCGTCGCGCATTGCCACACCCCCTGCACGGCCAGCAGTTGTGATCTCAGCAGTGCATCGCGCCACGACTCGATCAAACCCGGCCACACGATGACGTTGACCGGGCCGGTCTCATCCTCCAGCGTCACAAACATGGTGCCCTTGGCCGTGCCCGGCCGCTGGCGCACGGTGACGATGCCGCAGGCGCGCACCGTGCAGCCATTTGGCATGGTTTGCAACTGCAAGGCCGTGAGCAGCCGCCAGCGTGCCAGGCGTGGGCGCAGCAGGGCCAGCGGGTGGCGGCGCAGGGTGAGGCCCGTGGCGGCGTAGTCGAAGACGATCTCCTCGCCCTCTGGCGCCTGGGGCAGCTCCAGCGGCACCTCGTTGACCGGGGCATGGCGCAGCAGCGCGGGGGCGCGGTGCTGGGCGGCGGCGTCCCACATTTGCTGGCGGCGGTGGCCTGACAAGGCGGCCAGCGCGTCGGCAGCGGCCAGGGCCTGCAGGTCGTGCCGCTCCAGCCCGGCGCGCAGGGCCAGGTCTTCGGTGCTGGCAAAGCGGTGGTGCGGCGCCTGCACACGGGCCTGCAGCACGCGCTTTGCGGCATCGGCATGCAGGCCGCTGACCAGCCGCAGCCCCAGGCGCACCGCAGGCTGGGGCAAGGCGGCGGGCCGCACGCCAGGGATGGGCCGGGGGGGCTGCAACCGCTGCGGTGCGCCTTCCAGGGTGCAATCCCAGTCGCTGGCATTCACGTCAATCGGCAGCACGCGCACGCCGTGGCGGCGGGCGTCTTGCACCAGTTGCGAGGCGCTGTAGAAGCCCATGGGCAAGGAGTTGAGCAGCGCCGCCAGAAAGCACGCAGGCTCGTGGCATTTGAGCCAACTGCTGCTGTAGGCCAGCAAGGCAAAGCTATGGGCGTGGCTTTCTGGAAAGCCGTATTCCCCAAAGCCCAGCATCTGCCGGAAGATGGCCTGGGCAAAGGCTGGCTTGTATTCGTTGTCCACCATGCCGTCGATCAGGCGCTTCTCAAACTTGTGCACGCCGCCCGTGCGCTTCCAGGCGGCCATGGATCGGCGCAGCGCATCGGCCTCGGCGGCTGAGAACTTGGCGGCGATCATCGCGATCTGCATCACCTGTTCCTGAAAAATCGGCACGCCCAGCGTGCGCTCCAGCGCATCGATCAACTCGGGCTTTTCCAGCACCAAAGGCAACTGTTGGCGCCGCCGCTCGCGCGCCTGTAAATACGGATGCACCATGCCGCCCTGGATGGGGCCGGGTCGCACGATGGCGACCTCCACCACCAGGTCGTAAAACTCGCGCGGCTGCAGGCGCGGCAGCATGCTCATCTGGGCGCGGCTTTCGATCTGGAACACGCCCACGGTGTCGGCGGCGCAGATCATGTCGTAGGTGTGCGGGTCTTCGGCCGGGATGTCGGCCAGCCGCCAGCGCTCACCCCGCAGCGTGGCGCGCAGGTCTAAGCAGCGGCGCAGCGCGCTGAGCATGCCCAGCGCCAGCACGTCCACCTTCATCAGGCCCATCTCGTCCAGGTCGTCCTTGTCCCACTGGATGATGGAGCGGTTGTCCATGGCCGCGTTTTCGATCGGCACCAGCCGCGACAGCGGCCCCTGCGTGAGCACAAAGCCGCCCACATGCTGGCTCAGGTGGCGCGGAAACCCATGCAGCTCGCCCGCCAGCTCCAGCCACAGCGCGGCGGTGTGCGCCCCCAGGCTCTGGCCCAGCGATGCGGCCAGGGCCTGCAGCTTGGGGCCTGCCAGTTCCTTGTCAAACCACTGGTGCTCTTTGGCAAACGCATCCACCACCGCCGGGTGCACGCCCAGGGCCTTGCCCACGTCGCGCAGCACGCTGCGGGTGCGGTAGGTGGTGACCACGGCGGCAATGGCGGCCCGGTCGCGCCCGTATTTGCTGTAGATGTACTGAATGACCTCTTCGCGCCGGTCGTGCTCAAAGTCCACATCGATGTCGGGCGGCTCCTTGCGGTCTTTGCTGATGAAGCGCTCAAACAGCAGGTGCGAGCGGGTGGGGTCCACCTCGGTAATGCCCAGGCAAAAGCACACGGCCGAGTTGGCCGCCGAGCCGCGCCCCTGGCACAGGATGCCCTGGCTGCGCGCATAGCGCACGATGTCGTGCACCGTCAGGAAGTACATCTCGTACTCGCAGCCTGCAATCAGCGCCAGCTCGCGCTCCAACTGGGCCTGCACCCCAGGCGGCACGCCCTCGGGGTAGCGGCCCTCCGCACCTGTGTGGGTGAGCCAGGCCAGGCCCTGGGCGGGCGTCATGCCGGGGGGCACGGCCTCTTGCGGGTATTGGTACTTGATTTCGTCCAAGTGGAAAGTGCAGCGCTGCGCAATCTGCACCGTAGCCTGCAGCAGCTCGGGCGGGTAGATGCCTGCCAGCCGCACGCGCTGGCGCAGATGCCGCTCAGCATGCGGCTGCAGCGCAAAGCCGCATTGCGCCACGGGGCGACCCAGGCGCACAGCGGTAATCACGTCCTGCAGCGGCTTGCGCGAGCGCACATGCATGTGCACATCGCCCGCCGCCACCAGCGGCACGCCCACCGCCGCGCCCGCCTGCTGCAGCGTGGCCAGCCACAGGTCGTCGTCGGGGGCCAGCAGCAGCTCGACCGCCAGCCAAAAATCCAAGCCAAATAGGGCTCTAGCGCTTTTTAATAAAGCGCTAACAGCTACCAAATTAATAGCATCTTGCGCCGTGCGCTCGGGCACCAGCAGCAGCTCGCAGCTTTGCAGCTGGCGCACATCGCTCAGGGGCCCCATCTGGTAATGCCCCTTGACCGCACTGCGCCGCGCCGTGGTGATGAACTGGCACAGGTTGCCCCAGCCCTGCGCATTGCGCGCCAGCGCCACCAGCCGAAACCCGGGGTACGCAAACTCGCTGCCCACGATGAGGTGCAGCCCCAGCGCCTTGGCCCGAATATGGGCGCGCACCACGCCCGCCACCGAGCATTCGTCCGTCAGCGCCAGCGCGCGGTAGCCCAGCGCGGCGGCGCGCTCCACCAGCTCGTGCGGGTGCGATGCGCCGCGCTGGAAGCTGAAGTTGGAGACGCAGTGCAGCTCGGCGTAGTCGGGCAGCGCCCGGGCGGGGGCAGCGGCCTGCTCGCCAGCCAGAGGATGCAATGGCAGGTGGGCAGCGCGTTCAGCCATAAATGCCGTGCAAAAACCAGCGGTCTTGCCGGGTGGGCATGCCTGCATCTGTGGGGGCCTGGGCCGATGGGGCTGTTTGGGGCAAACGCTCGCGGTACACCCACACATGCCCAGCGCGCTCGTTGTGGGCCACAAAGTAGTCGCGCACCACCAGGCCAGGGGCTGGACCATGGGACGGGGTGGCGTTGCCTGCGGCGTCAGGGCCATCCGCCCTATCAGCGGTTGGGTCGCTCAACGCGGACTCCCACCAGGCCGCCTCCAGCCGGTGCGGGCCTGCCAGCAGCCGTAGCGGGCCCTGGTAGCACGGGCGGCTGCCCTGCAACGTCAGGCGCTGCGGCGGGCGCAGCAGCCAGGTGGGCCACAGGCTGGCGTCGGGGGCCTGGGAGGCCTGGGGGGCGGAGGGCCCAGACGCTGGCAGCCCACCACCCTGCCCCTGCGAGCCTGCAACCGCCCCACCCTGCGCCAAGGCCTGGCTGGCGGGCTGCCAGCGCTGCATGCATTCGGGCCGGTGGTCTGCCACCAGGGCCACGCACTGCACCTGCTCTGGCCCCAGGCGGGCCGACAGGCGCTCCACCCACTGGTGCCAGCTTTCGCTGCGGGCATCGTCTTGCGCGCTGCGCCCGTCACGCACTGTGGGGGGCAGCAGGCTGGCGCTGGCGTGCGGCATGGGCGCGGTCTCCAGCGCGCGCAGTGCGATCTGGTTGACGGGCGCGGCCAGCAGGGTGCGGGCCAGGTGCTCGGCCAGCAAACGGCGCAGGTGGGCCAGGGCCTGGGTGGGCTGGGCCGTGCGCACAGGCAGTGCCTGCCAGGGGGGCACGGGCTTGCCGTCTACCTTGCGCAGGTCATGGTGCCAGGCCAGCTCCAGCGCCAGCACGCCCTGCTGGCGTGCCTGCAGCCAGGCCTGCAGGGCTTGCAACAAGGCGTGGGCCGACCACAGCAGCGCATCGGCCGAGGTGGCCAGCGCGGGCAGCTCGGCCGTCAGGGCAAACACCTCGGGCAGCTCCAGCCAGGTGTGCTGGTGGGGGGCTTCGCCGTAGGCGCAGTCCAGCGCCCGCAGCGCGGCCGCCCCCAGCCGCCGGGCCACCCCGTCGCGCGGCAAGGCGCGCAACTGGCCCCAGGTGTTGCACCCCATGCGCGCCAGGCTGGCCACATGGGGGCGCAGCGCCGTCAGGGTGTGCAGAGGCAGGTCGTGCGGCACGCGCCGGGGCATGGCGTGGCGCACAGGGTGTGCATGGGGCGCCGTGCGCTGCCCGCCCACCGCACCGGCCTCTGCCGCCAGTTGCAGGCGCAGCAGGGCCAAGGCCTGGAAGGCGGTGGGGCCTTCGGCAAAGGGGGTGGTGAATGGCGTGGCCAAAGGTGCCGCAGACAGTGCCGCACAGGGCATGGATGCGGCCTGTGCGCCCCCCACCTTTGGCCCTGCCTGAGCCGCCTGCCAGGCAACATCGGCGCCCAGCGTATCGCCGCTAGGCGTATCCCCCCATGGCGGGGCATTGGCATGCAGTTGCGCCAGCAGGGCTGCGCGGCCGCCCCACAGGCGTTCGGTGGTCGATACCTCCAGCAGCAAGGCTTCGTCCACCCGGGCCACGCGGGGGGTAAAGCGCAGCGCCCACCATGCCTCGGTGCCGGGCAGGCCCGGCACCACAGCACTGGTCGCATCTGCAGAACTTGCAGAGCGGGCATCAGACGACGGCAGGCACGGCCACGCGATCCAGTGCATGCACCACCCCTTTCCATCCCGCGGCCACATCGCCCGGCAGCACTACCTTCACGGGCACTTTCACCGGGGCCGCCACCGGCACCGGCAGGCCCTGCCCCCGCCGCTGTTGGCTGCGCGCCGCCGCTGCGGCCAGCACCTGCGCCAGCCGGGCAGAGCCGCCGGGCAGCACCACCGGCTGCGCCAGCGGCGGCCCCCGGCGCTTGAGTACCTGCACCTGCATCGCCAGCGGCGCGCCCACATCACCTTGCACCCACAAGCGCAGCGGTGCGGGCGATGCCTGCTGGCGCGCATGGGCCGGGCGCAGCACCCACAACAGTTGCCCCATGTGCGCAGCAGCCAGCTGCAGGCGGCGCAACTGCTCGGGCAGCGCCTGCGGCAGCCAGGCCACCACGGCCAGTACATCGCGGCAGCGCAAGGCCTGCTCTGTGGCCCACAGTGCAGCGGTGGCCGTGCCGCCTGCCTGGGTGGGGCTGGGCTGCACCTGGCATAAGCGCTCGGGCGGCAGCCCGGCGGCCTGCAAGGCGGGGGCAAAGGGCTCAAACGGTGGCGCCACCAGCACCACCGCCCCTGGCCGCGCCGCCGCGGCCTGCGCCAATGCGGACTGCAACAGTTGCCAGGCATGGCGGCTGGGCTCGGGCTGCAGCACTTCGGTCAACGCCCCCACAGGCCAGCCGCCGCCGGGCAACTGCGCATCCAACGCCGCATGGCCGGTGGGCTGGGTGGCCTGCACCGCGCTGGACGCCATGACATCACACAACTGGTTACCCAGCCACACCCCGGGCAGTTGCACAGGGCCTTTGGCAAACGCACTGCGCAGGGGCGCCGTCAAAGGCGCAATCGATAAGGCAGACATGGTGGGTGGACTCGGTGGGGTGGTGGCTGTGCGCCCGTCGGGTGCATGCAGCGCATGTTAACTGTATTTTTATACAGTATTTTATAAAAATCCCCTCACCTCGCCTGCACAAACCCTGGCGCTGCCCTGCCACCCGCAGCCCATAGCCTGCACAATGCCTGCGTTTCCCCATTCTTCTTACTTCAGGAGCTTGTTATGAACCCTCGCTTTGGCTTTGTTTTGGCCTCGGTGGCCATGGCCGCATTGGCTGGCTGCGCCAGCTATTCCGCAGGCCCCAGCGCCAGCGCCCAGCTGCAAGCCACCAAAGGCAACACCACCACCGGCACCGTGCGCTTTGTGCAAAGTGGCGATGTGGTGAAGGTGAGCGGCGAGATCGCCGGCCTCAAGCCCGGTGCCGAGCACGGCTTCCACATCCATGAAAAAGGCGACTGCAGCAGCGGCGACGGCATGAGCGCAGGCGGCCACTTCAACCCCGGCGGCAAATCGCACGGCCACCATGGCATGGGCGAGCACCACACCGGCGACCTGCCCAGCCTGAAGGCCGACGCCAACGGCGTGGCCAAGTTCAGCTTTGAATCGGGCACCATCCGTGTGGGCAGCACCGACAACAACATCGTCGGCCGCGGCCTCATCGTGCACCGCGACCCCGACGACTACAAAACCCAGCCCACCGGCAACGCCGGGCCCCGGCTGGCCTGTGCGGTGATTGCGGCCCAGTAAACCGCACCCGTCCTGCGCACGACGGCACCCCGCCTCCGCTAGCTCGGCCCCAAGCCGCTGCCCTCTGCAGCGGCTTTTTTATGCGCCAAAGTTCCGTACACGGTCAGCGCACACAGGGGCTCAAACGTTGCACTCGGTACAGGAGGAACCATGAGAACAAGCACACTGATGGGAATCGCCATTTGCGCGGTCATGATCTCGACAGCCCAAGCCCAAGTACATCGCTGCACCAACGCAGCAGGCCAAAGCATCTACACCGATGCTCCTTGCGCCGAAGGGCAAACCAGCAAACTGGTCGAGCGCCAAAAAAGCGCGGCAGAGATTGCACAGGAGCGCGCCAACGCAGACGCCGCGACCGATAGAAAGTACCGAGCACAAGCGGCCGAGCGCGCCCAGCAAGACGCACCGCCCTCCTCCCCCAGTCAAGCCGGCACCCAAACGCCCCTTGCCGCCACACCGGCCTGCAAAAGTGCGCAGAAAGAGATGGAGTTCGTGTCCAGCATTCGAACCCTGTCGCCAGATGAAAAACGCATGCGCACCAATGCCGCCATCACCAATGTGAACGCCGCCTGCGGCACCAACACCCCGCTGATGCAAGAGCCGCCCAAGGTGATTGTGAAAGCCAACCCGGTCATTACCCACTGCGACAGCGGGTTCTGCTACGACGATGCCGGGGCCGTTTACAAAAAGACCAATGCAGATTCCATCACCGCTGGAGATGGCCGCATTTGCACCAAGTCAGCAGGCATCTGGCGTTGCTCCTGAGCCCACTGCGCAGACCGCCGGGGTCTGCTGAATCGTCCCCGCCGGGGCGGCAATGAACGGATCAGCCGAGGCCTTCTTCGGCTGACCTCTGCGCAAACTCACCCCTCGCCAGCCCCCGCTGCGCTGGCAGCGCCTGAGTCTTCGCCCACAACGCCTCAGCCCGCTCCAGCGCCTGCACGGTGTCAATGTCTGTCACCACGCCCTCGTCCTGCACTGGCACAGCCAGCCCGCGCCCCTGCTGCGCCCAGTGCCGCACCACCGGCGCTGCCCCCTTCTCGCCAGACAAAGCCAGCAAGCCCTCCAGGCAATCCCGCCCAAACGCCACCGGGTGCCCCCGCTCACCCGCAAACTCCGGCCACGCCACCACGGCACGCTGATCGAGCAGCACCTGCGCCATGGCCTGCAGCGTGGCGGGCTGCACCAGCGGCAAATCGCCCGGCAACACCAGCCAGCCCACAGCGTTGGCCGCGTGGCGCACTGCGGCGGCAATCGAATCGCCCATGCCCGGGTGCCCCGCATCTTCCACATGCCACGGCAAACCGCTGGCGCGCACGGCATCCAGCGTGTGCTGCAGCACCGGCTTGCCCGCCAGCAAGGACTGCAGCTTGTGCACTGCGCCACCGGAGGCTTTGAAGCGTTCGCCACGGCCGGAGGCGAGGATGAGGACAGTGGGTGGTGTCAATGGCATGGGTGTGGATAGATCGAAATGCTGGGTGCTGAAGCCAGCCGCATCATGGCATCCATGCGTCCTAAGAACCTGTTCAAAGGTTTTATAGAAATTTAAGGCGATTGATAAAGAAAAACAGGGGCCGCCAAAGAATCTGCGGGCTGTGGCCATGTTGACGGCGGCCTCTGCCGCGCTAAACAGCACGACCACGGCAAGCCCGCCGAGGGGCGCAAGGCCCGCGTTCCTGAAACCCGGGCACAAAGTGACCGTGGAGAACAAAGTGCCATCCGCGCGGTTGAGATGAAGTGATTGCAGCGCACGCACCCAAGTCACAAGCTTCGAAATTGATAGCTGCCAGCGCTCATCCAGAAAGCGCTGGCAGCACTTTTCATCAAAGTTTATGGCCTGCAGCGCCCGGAAGAGCTTCGGGCCCATAGCTAAAGTTAAGGATGTCCGGCATACCCCTCGCGAGGCGGTGATAACGCGGGTCGGGATGGGCCACAAGGCGTCTTTTTGCAGCCAATAGCCGTGCTATTGGCAAGAAAAGCAACGCAGTGGACCGCCCGAAGCCGTGCTATCACCGTCCGCAGGGAGTTATGCAGGACATCCTTAACCTGCAGCCCACAGAAGCGTCGAAAGCTGTGGGGCCCTTCACAATCAAGAATTACCGCCCGCTTGTTCGAGATATCTCCCCTTCACCATGGATAAATTTTTGCTTCAACAGCATGTGTTGGCACGGCTCGCCGAGGACCTGCTGCAAGCCGAGCAGGCAACGCGGACGGCTCATGAAACCGCGACTCACGAAGAAAACATCGCCGAAAACAAATACGACACATTGGGACTCGAAGCGGCCTACTTGGCCGCTGGCCAAGCTCGGCGCGCCGAAGCCATCCGCGAGGCAATTGCCACTTGGCGCCAATTCCGCCCCCGCCCCTACGACCCCAGCCAAGGCATACAGCTCGGCGCACTGGTCTGCTTGGTCGATTCCGAGGGAACGCAGCAAAAGCTCTTTCTCGGCCCGGATGGAGGCAGCATGAAGTTGGCCTGCGGCGCTCAGGTCATTCAGGTCGTCAGCAGCCAAGCCCCTCTGGGCAGGGCCATGCTGGGCAAATGCGCAGGTGATGAGGTGTTGCTACAGGTCGCGCCCATCCGACAGCAGTTTGAGGTGGTGCAGGTTGACTAAGGGCGGCTAACAAAACCCAGCGCAGCGGCCTTGGCTAGGCGTTGCGTCGCAGGCTGGTTTCGGACTTTCAGTCGCCCCCATGGGCAGGCAGTTTTCGACCCGAAGCGATCTGCCCCGGTGCCATACGGATCTGCCATGTGCAGTCGTTCAGTTAAAGTCCCGGCCCTTATGGCGGCTAACACCCTCCTGGAGTCGTTGTCCCGTCTTGTCGTACCGCTCGCACTGCCAGCGACGCAACGCCTAGCCTGGGCCGCTTCGCTGGGTTGTGTTTTGGTGCCCTTATAACCTGTTCATCGGGCGCGTTTTGTCCGTTTCGAGCACTTCGCGTCTGAAGGGGCATTGGCTCCCCAGTGGCTCGGTCTGAAAACACAATCTGCGACTTGGGGTGGGATGGCAACCGATGGGACTGATGCGGCTGTGTAAGCTGCCGCTTGAAAAGCAAGGAAAAAATATGCTGTTAACCGATATAGCCGTCGAACACACTTTGGTGTCCAAAAAGGATGGCGTTCGTCAAACTTTCTTGCTGCATCCTTTTACCGATACACAGCGCGATTCACTTGGCAAATTCGAGCTCGTTCGCGACGTCAGCCAGCCCGGACTCAAAGACGTAAAGCGCTCCACCTTCGTATCGTTTCACCAATTGGCGGAGCTGTATGCGAAAGGCCTGCTCGAAGAATTCGGGTTTTCCGTTCGCATGTGTCCGGGCCAAGGTACGTATCCGGCCAAACTTCCAGCCAAAAAGATACTGCCCACCAGCATCAAGCCTGGCTCTTCGTTCGACCTGGCAGTTCAAAAGGTGGATATTGCCAAACCTGCCACTCGCGAATTAAGAACCGCCTTGCTTCGCGCCAACGTCAAAATTGAAGAATCACAACGCTGATTGATATGGGAGCCACTGTGAATCCACCCATTGCCCATGCTGAACTCATCGCCACGTTCAAACGGGCCGAGGCAGATGCCGCTCACAAGTTCGGATTGATCAAAGCTGCTGCGGATAAGGGGCCCAAGGCAATCCAAGCCGCCTCCGAAACAGCTGCAAAGGCAGCAAAACGCAGGGACTCGTATGCAAAAAAGCTGGGCAATCTGGGGGTGAATCTCAAGGATTGAGCGCCGCCAAGCCTACGGCGTGACACCAGCCATCGGAGACTGCTCACAACGGACACTGATCGTCAAAATAACTCTGCAACCTGAAAATAAAACCTGCAATGGAAGTTGCACCGATTGGCATGCCTTCCAAGCGCCGCAGTTGAAGCATCTTCTGTTTTCGGATGGCAAAGGAGTGTGCAGAGATGGATGAGCCGCTTCAGGCTGGTTGCTGTCGCTCAAGACACAACCATTGAACGGCTGGTGTTAGCGAGAGCAGACGGTGAGGAACATCATCAGGCGCTTTGCTGGATAGCAAAAACCGACACAGCTAGCGTGGTCACTCGTGGACAACATCATCTAGAAGGTGCATGGTTTCGCCCCGCCCACTCGATGGGAGACCATCATGGAATCCGTTGCAACTGTCGTTCATCGCGAGCCCTGGAATAAGGGAAAAATCGTTGGTCAGAAGGCTCCCTCAAGCCTAAGGACATCTGGGCGCTGCGAGTACGCCTGCAGATGGAGAACAGGGTTCGCGAGCTTGCACTCTTTAACTTGGGAATTGACAGCAAGCTGCGCGGATGCGACTTGGTCGCCCTGAAGGTCCGCGATGTTTGCCATGGCGATCAAGTCGCATCTCGAGCGACGGTAATGCAGCACAAAACACATCACCCCGTCCAGTTCGAGATAACGGCGACCACCCGTGAAGCGCTTCAGCAATGGATCAAGACCGCCAAGCTGAAATCAGAAGACTTTCTCTTTCCGAGCCGACTCCACAAGTCGCCACTGGACTTCACCCGGTTCAATAGACACCTATCAAGGTCGAAATTGAACTGGAGAGTGAGAAATGAAGAGAGTGCGATACCCGGCTGAGTTCAAGGCAGAAGCCGTCAAACAGGTGACCGAGCGTGGTCATGGGGTAGTGGATGTAGCCAAGCGATTGGGCATGTCGGACAAAAGCCTGTACCTGTGGGTGCGGCTTGCCAAAGAGCAATCGAGCGCAGGGGGGGCAGAGACAAGCCAGCTCAAGGCCGAGGTATCCCGGCTCAAAGCGGAGCTCAAAAGGGCCAATGAGGAGCGCGACATCCTAAAAAAGGCCGCAACGTACTTTGCCAAGCTGTCCGGGTGAAGTACGCATTCATGGCCGAACATAAAGGCCAGTTCCGGCTCAGCAGCATGTGCCGCGTTCTGCGCGTACAGCGCAGTGGCTATTACGCTTGGAAGGCCAATCCAAAGTCCAAACGCGCCTTAGCCGACGATGTCTTGCTGGCAAGCATTCGGCAATCCTTTGACGACAGCCACGGGATTTATGGAAGCCCACGCATCCTGCGGGACTTGCGAGAGGACGGTATGGCGTGCGGTCAAAAACGTGTAGCACGCCTGATGCGCCAGGCCCAACTGCGCTCAGTGCGTGGTTACAAGCGGCCACGCTACCGAGTCGGTCTTCCTGCGACTGCCGCACCGAACCGGTTGCAACGTGAGTTCACGGTCACGCTACCGAACCAAGTGTGGGTCACCGACATTACCTATATCCGAACCCATGAGGGCTGGTTGTACCTAACGGCCGTAATTGACCTGTACTCGCGCATGGTGGTCGGCTGGGCGATGAACTCCAGCATGGCTACAGAGTTGGTGTTGGATGCGCTCACGATGGCAGTGTGGCGCAGGCGCCCAACGGGTCCAGTGATGATCCATTCCGACCAAGGAAGTCAGTTTGGCAGTGACGACTTCGCCCGCTGGTGCAAGGACAACCAATTGGTGCCAAGCATGAGCCGACGTGGAAACTGTTGGGACAACGCGGTAGCAGAGTCCTTCTTCAGCAGCTTGAAGAAGGAGAGAATCAAACGCCATATCTATGCCACCAGGCAAGACGCCAAGTCAGATGTGTTTGACTACATCGAAGGTTTTTACAATCGAATCCGTCGGCACAGTCACCTAGACCAACTGAGTCCGCTGGCATTCGAACAACTTCGAAACGGAAGTTGAAATATGTCTACGAAACCGGGTGAAGTCCAGCCCAGTGAAAAACCAATGTGATCTTTCATGCTCCTTCCATGCTCGGTTGGTGGCGCGCTGGGTTAGTTGGGGAAGCGCTCAATGTGCATTTCACCTCGTCGACCCAGATAAGTAACGTGACGGCCCGCAATCCAGACTGTGTAGCCCACACAGCCTGCGCGCTGCGAGAGCTTCTTGAACTCGGGGTACATCACGCGACCCTGCTGCGCTCCTAAGATCGCGGCCCGAACCGCGTCGCCATCAAACGCATCGGCAATGCCATGCTGCGGGCGCTCGAAACTGAAGTCGGCCGTGGAGCCGTCGGGCAAGTAGTAGGTGGTGCGGCCGCAGCGGTAGTCCACGTGATAGGACTCCACCCCGGCCCCACCAACTGACCAATGACTTGACCAAAGTGGACTGTGCCCTGGTTGGATGCGTCAAAGGTGGCCAGGATAGCGGCGCGAATGCTTTCATTCATGTGCTTCTTTCTGGTTGATGGATGCTTGTGAAATCAGGCAGTTGGAATGTCTTTGAGCTGGTGATGTCGTACCAAGGCCTGCATGGCTTGGGTCAGCGCCAGGCGCTCTGCGGCAGGCAGGTGACCAAAGAAGTGGCCATCATTGGCATCGGCCAGCGCCGCCAGTTGCGGTACCAAGGCCTTTCCCGCTGCTGTGAGACCCAGGTTCTGCTCGCGGGCACGGCCATCGACCAGTTGCCGACCGGCCAGCCCTTTCTCTTCCAGACGAGTCATCACCTTGGACGTTGCCCCCTTGGTTAGACCCAGGGACTGGATCAGTTCGGCGTGCGTGGTTGTATCTTGGGACCACAGCGTACGCAAGGCTACCCATTCGGTGACCGTGACCCCCTTTTCTTCCAGCAGTTGCTGGAAGCGGATGGACACATGGTTGGACACAAAGCGGAGCCAGAAGCCCAGATGGGCTTCTACCGGAGAAGGTGCAGTTTTATATCTTCGAGCGGACATTAGGTTTCCCTGAAAACTATAGATAGTTTAGTTTCCATGAAAACCAGAGTCAATATAGACGCGCAGTGGGTTGAAGACAGGTTTTGTGTTTTGTGTTTGAGGCCACTACCGTGACCAAATAGGCATGTGTGGTTGACCTCTCGCATGCATTCAGCGGCGAGTCGCTAAGCGTGTTAAGCCGAGGCCATAGGCCACTTCAAAGTCAGCGGCAGACATTGGCTTGGCGAACAGGTAGCCTTGCCCTTCGTTGCAGTGTTCGCGGCGCAAGCTTTCAAGTTGTGCTTCCGTCTCGATCCCTTCTGCAATAGCCTCTAGATCAAAGCTGCGGGCCATATCAAGGATGGCACGGACTACCGACGCTTCTCGTTTGGAAGTGAGCATCCCTTGCACAAAGGCGCGATCAATTTTGATGCGTGTGATGGGGTAGCTGGTCAGGAGACTTAACGACGCATAGCCGGTACCGAAGTCGTCAAATGAGAGTCCCACACCAAGGTTGCGCAGGCGGCGCAGCGTATCAAGGACCACTGCATCTTGGTCCAGCACGACATTCTCCGTGACCTCCAGCTCCAAAGCGCTTGGAGGAAGACCGTGGCGCATAAGCGTTTCGCTCACATCTTTGACCAAATCGTTCACGCGAAACTGTGCGCTGAACAAGTTGATGCCCATCCGCAGCATTGGTGCCCCATTGCGCCGCCAGAACGCGGCTTGAGCGCAAGCCTCATCTAAAACCCATGCCCCCACCCTGGCGGCGAGGGGCCCTTCCTCCAACGCGGGAAGGAATGCGGCGGGCGCCAGCAACCCACGTTGCGGGTGTTGCCAGCGAATCAAGGCCTCGGCCCCAGCCAATGAGCCGTCGCGTAAATTCACCTGCGGCTGGTAGAAAAGCACGAACTCGCCTTGATCCACCGCACGATGAAGCTCTATTCCATACAGGTGCCGAGCTACCGCCTGCATGCGCAGTGCCTGCACAAAGATGAAGCTGTGGCCGCGGCCATTGCGCTTGGCCTCATGTAGCGCCAAGTCCGCATTGCCAACCAATTCCAAGGCTTCATGCGCGTGCAAGGGTGCCAGAGCGACCCCACAGCATGCGCTCAGATGCAACTCGTGCTCTTCAACGGTGGTGGCCTGTTGAATGCAATCGAGGACCCGTTGCGCCAACAAGTGGGCAGCCTCCAAAGACTCCACTCCTGGGCAAAGAAGCGCAAACTCATCGCCGCCGAGGCGTGCAGCCATCGGCCCTTGCGAAAGATGAGCCTGATGCAATTCGTGTCCCGCAAACGTCGCAAGCAACTGCGCAACTTTCTGCAGAACTGCATCGGCAATCACCGGACCCAATGTGTCATTCAAGTCTGTGAAGCCATCAAGATCCACGATCAATGCGGCGGCAGGCGAAGGGACCAGCAACACTTCCTGGATGCGTCGATAAAAGCAAGCTCGATTGGCTAAGCCTGTCAATGCATCGATATTGGCCAATCGGCGCAACTCAGCTTCCTCATGCCTTTGCACGGTGAGATCCTTAAGCACGGACTCAAAACGCAAGTGGCCTTGGTGACGCCAGCAAAACAGCGATAAGCCCAGCAGAAACTCTGTGCCATCCTTGCGCAGGCCTCTCACCTCAGTCGGAATGTCAATTCCCTCTAGCGAACCCATCTGCGTCGCGCGCTCCATCCCTTCACGAAGCCGCAGACGCTCTTGTATGGATAGCAAGGACTCCAAAGGCCTGCCAATGCATTCGGACGGGTGGTAGCCATGCAGCAACGCTGCGGCTGTGTTGATCGCAATAATGCTGCCCTGATCGTCAAACCATGCCACAGGGCTTGCGGAACTGCCCGCGTATTCCTCAAACGACGGTCGTGTTCGCTCGGAATAAATTTCGATCCGGTGCAGTTCCAGTCGATCCGAAGCCATGCGCGCAAGCTCATGCAGGCGTTCTTGGTCGTCACTGGTGAAGTCCCGATGAGGCTGGGTATCCAGCACACAAAGTGCCCCCATAGGATGGCCATCAGGGGAAAACAAAGGTACGCCTGCGTAAAAGCGCACACCATTCGACCCAGTCACCAGAGGATTGTCGTGAAATCGTAAATCCTCCAGGGTATCCGGTACCACCATTACTCCGGTTTGCGCAATCGCATGGGCGCAAAACGAAACATCACGGCTCATGTCGACGCCCGCATTCAAGCCGGTGCTGGCGGCAAAAAAAACATGGTCATCACCAATCATGTTGACCGCAGCCATTGGCATGCCGAACATACGGGCCGCAATTCGGACGACCGGATCCAAGCTGGGCAACGTCTTCTTGCTATGCAGGCCGTGGTCGGCCAATGCCTCCAAGCGCTCGGACTCTGCGTTGAGTATGGGCGGACACTTCATGCACGGTGATCCATCAGTACGAAAAGGCCTCAGAACCCTGCCAGACGTCTACCTTGCGCACCAGCGCCACAAAACAGGTTCAGGCAGTCCCCTTGTAAACATAAATCCATGTCGCTGCAACAATAATTTAACATTGTCTACCAACAGTCCGGCGGTCCGGTCCGTCGCAAATTAGGGATAGGTACTGCCGGGTGCCCAAATGGGGAGGCTCGTGCTATCGGCAGGAGAAAAGAAAGTCACCAAGCTTCCCAAGAATCGAAATGGGACGAAAACGGCTTGCCTAAGCAATGCCCAGCACGCCGAACTGAAGCAGCTAGCAGATGGATGGGTCATAAAAAAAGCGCCGGACTTTTTCAAACCCGGCGCTTTCATTTCATCCAACCCGATCAAGCCAACTTGAACGGCAGCTCTCGCGGCGTCTTCCCCGTCAACCGTGCCACCGCATTCGCAAACGCAGGTGCCAACGGTGGCAACCCGGGCTCGCCCATGCCGGTGGGCGGCTCGGCGCTCGGCACGATGTGCACGGCCACCTGGGGCATGTCGGTGATGCGAGGCACGGCGAAATCACCGAAGTTGCTTTGCTCCACCACGCCATCCTTCAGCGTGATGGCGCCGCCGGGCAGGCACATCGACAGGCCCATCAGCGCCCCGCCCTGCACCTGGGCCTCTACGCTCTTGGGGTTGACGGCCAGGTTGCAGTGCACGCCCGCCGTCACGCTGTGCAGCTTGGGCGTGCCGTCTTTGCTGACGGAGGCTTCCACCACGTACGCGACCACGGAGCTGAACGACTCGTGCACCGCTACGCCCCAGGCACGGCCTGCGGCGAGCTTCTTTTTGCCGTAGCCGGACCGGTCTACCGCCAGTTGCAAGGCGGCCTTGTGGCGGGGGTGTTTGTCGCCCATCAGGCGCAGGCGGTAGGCCACGGGGTCCTGCTGGGTGGCGCGGGCCACTTCGTCCAGCAGGGTTTCCATGGCATAGGCGGTGTGGGTGGAGCCCACGCTGCGCCACCACAGCACGGGCACGTTGACCTGCGGGTGGTGCACGGACAGTCGCATGGGGATGTTGTAGGGCTCTTTCATGCCCTCCACCGCGGTGGTATCCACGCCGTTTTTGACCATGAAGGCCTCGAACGGTGAGCCCTTAAGGATGGACTGGCCGACGATGACATGGTCCCACGCCAGGATGTTGCCCTGGGCGTCGAAGCCGATCTCGGCGCGGTGCACGTGCATGGGGCGGTAGTAGCCGCCTTTGATGTCGTCCTCGCGGCTCCACAGGGTGCGCACGGGGGCGGTGATGCCTGCGGTGCGCGCGGCCTTGGCCACGCCGCAGGCTTCCACCACGTAGTCGCTGGTGGGGATGGCGCGGCGGCCAAAGCCGCCACCGGCCATCTGGGTGTGCACCTTCACGTTTTGCGGCTGCAGGCCCAGCACCTTGGCGGCGGCCATGGCGTCCAGGCCGGGCATCTGGGTGCCCATCCACAGGTCGACCTTGTCACCGTCGAGCTTGACGGTGCAGTTCAGCGGCTCCATGGGCGCGTGGGCCAGGTACGGAAAGGTGAACTCGGCGCTGATCTTTTGCGGCGCGTTGGCCAGCGGGGCCACATCGGCGGGGATGGCGATGGTGCCGGTCTGCTTTGCCAGGGTGCGGTATTGGGTGAGCAGCTGGGCGGTGTCGGGCTTTTCAACGCTGGCCGTATCCCATTCCACCTTGAGCGCATCGCGCCCCTGCTTGGCGGGCCAGTAGCCTTCGGCAATCACGGCCACGCCTTCGCCGCCGCGGTCGGTGGGCACGCGCAGCACGGCTTTCACGCCTGCAATGGCTTTGGCGGCGCTGTCGTCCAGCGACTTCAGCTTGGCGCCAAACACCGGTGGGCGGGCCACCACGGCCGTGAGCATGCCGGGCAGACGCACGTCAATGCCGTAGTCCTGCTGGCCGCTGGATTTGGCCTTGGCATCGAGCCGGCCCGTGGGCTTGCCGATGATGCGGAACTGCTTGGGGTCTTTGAGGGTAACTTTCTCGGGCACGGGCTGCTGCATGGCGGCCTCGGCCAGCGCACCGTAGGCCAGCTTTTTGCCGCCGGGGCCCACCACAAAGCCTGCGTTGGTGCGCAGGGCCGATGCGTCTACACCCCACTGCGCGGCAGCGGCAGACACCAGCATGGCGCGGGTGCGTGCCCCCAGCTCGCGATACTGGGTGTACGAGTTTTTCAGAGAGTTGGAGCCGCCCGTGAGGTGCATGCCAAAGGCGGGGTCGGCATAGGCGGGGTTGGCGTCACCGTGCACGCTGCGCACCTTGGCCCAGTCGGCGTCCAGCTCTTCGGCCAGGATCATGGGCAGGCCGGTTTGCACGCCCTGGCCAAAGTCCAGGCGGTTGATGGTGACGGTAACGGTGCCATCGATGTCGATGCGCACAAAGGCCGAAGGCTGCTCAAAAGGCTTGAGCCCGGCAGGTGCTGCGCCTGCGCCCTGTGCGGTAGCGACCAACGGGTAGGCCCCCAGCGCAAAGCCGGATGCGGCTGCGGCCTTGAGGAAGGTGCGGCGCGCCACGCCTTCGGGGGCTGCGGCGCTTGCTTCTGTATTGATAGCGCCTTGCGCTTGATCCATAAGCGCTACCAAGCCTTTTGGCATGTGTGCGCGTGCTGTTTGAGCGTCGAAATGCATGGTGTTCTCCTGCTCAGGCCAAGGTTTTGGCGGCGTCGTGGATGGCGGCGCGGATGCGCACATAGGTGCCGCAGCGGCAAACGTTGCCTGCCATGGCCGCGTCGATGTCGGCGTCAGAGGGCTTTTTCTTGCCCTTGAGCAGCGCGGTGGCGCTCATGATCTGGCCGCTTTGGCAGTAGCCGCACTGGGCCACGTCGTGCTTGACCCAGGCGGCGTGCACGGCCTTGCCCACCTTGTCGTTGGCGGTGACGGCTTCAATGGTGGTGATCTTTTGGCCCGCAGCGGCCGAGATGGGGGTGATGCACGAGCGCACGGGCGCGCCGTTCAGGTGCACCGTGCAAGCCCCGCACAGTGCCTGGCCGCAGCCAAACTTGGTACCGGTCATGCCCAGCGTATCGCGCAGGGCCCAGAGGATGGGGGTGGAGTCGTCGGCGTTGACGGCGGTGTCTTTGCCGTTGATGTTCAAGGTTGGCATCGTGGGGTGCTCCTGGTTGGGGTGCGGTGGGGGAAATAATTTTGGCTGAATTATTATTCGACTAAAAATTTCTTGCAGCGGACTGCCGGTTTTTGACTTGGCTGGGCCAGTCTGGCTTGGCCTGCGGCCCGGAATCTCTATCGTCCAAAAACTCTGGCGTGGTGCTTCACGGCGAGCATTGGCACAACGCAGCCAAGGTCAGGCCTTGAGGGCATCCCAGCACAGGCTGAATGCGGTCTGGTGCACGGCATCGTCGTCTGGCAGCACACCGGTGCGTATCAGGTTGGCGGTTTCGCGCACCGAGCCGAGCAGGCTGGCCGTGAGCAGCGAGCCATGCACGGGCTTCAAAATCTCGTTGCGCTGGCCCTCTTCCATCAGCGCAAAAAAGCCAGCCATCAGCCGGGTTGAAAACTCGCGGTTGCCCTGGGTGAACCAGGGCGAGTTGTAGTACTGCTCTTGAAACACCACCTCGGCGTACTGGTCGAGCCGGTGGCGCAGCAGGTTGAGCCAAGTGCGCCGCACCCTGGCCTTGAAAGGCATGGCGGGCTCCACACCGCGCATGATGCGTTCGGCCGTCACGGTTTTGGCGTCTTGGTAGAGCTGGCTGATCAGCTCGTCCTTGGAGGGGTAGTAGACATACAGCGTGCTAGTGGCAATGCCAGCGGCGCGGGCAATCTCGGCCATGGTCAGCCCGCTCAGGCCCGTTTGTGCCACCAGATCAAAGGTGGCCTGGGCAATGGCGCGCTGCTTTTCGTCGTCTTTGGGTTTCATGGCGGGGCCAATATAAACGAATAGATATTCGCTCACAAGCGGGCAAACACCGAACCGGTCGGTGCCCCGCCCCCCAGATGCACAATGGCAGGCATGACCACATCCATCGCAGACCTTCGCAAGAGTTACGAGCGTGCCGAGCTGAACGAAGACGCCTCGCACGCTGCCCCCCTGCAGCAGTTTGACCAGTGGCTCAAGGAAGCCATCAGCGCCCAAGTGCCCGAGCCCAATGCCATGACGCTGGCCACCGTGGGCGGCGACATGCGCCCCAGCACGCGCATCGTGCTCATCAAGGGCTATGACGAGCGCGGGATTGTCTGGTTTACCAACTACGACAGCCGCAAGGGTCGCCAGATTGCGGGCAACCCGTTTGCAGCGCTGCAGTTTCATTGGGTGGAGCTGGAGCGCGTGGTGCGCGTGGAAGGCCGCGTGGAAAAAGTGAGCGATGCCGAGAGCGACGAATACTTCCACAGCCGCCCGCTCGATTCGCGCATTGGCGCCTGGGCCAGCCCGCAAAGCCAGGTCATCAGCGGCCGTGGGGTGCTGGTGGCCAACGCAGCCAAATACGGCGCGCAGTTCATGCTCAAGCCGCCACGCCCGCCGCACTGGGGCGGCTACCGCCTGGTGCCCGACCAATGGGAGTTTTGGCAAGGCCGCAAAAGCCGCCTGCACGACCGCTTGCGTTACCGCCTGGACGGCACCGACTGGCTGCGCGAGCGGCTGGCGCCGTGAGAAGACGGGCTGATGTGGCCTGCTGATCCAACGCGGGGATTCAACGCATGGATTCAGCGCTCTGACCGCACGTTTCAATCCCCCTCCCCAACCCGGCCCAGCGCCGGGCTCTTTTTTTGATAGCCCCAGCCCCCTATGCCCGCCCATTCTGGCAACGCACCGATGCGTTCAACACACCGCTCACCACATTCCGCGCTGACCATCGCCACGACTGCCGTGCTGGCCTGTGCCGCGCTGGCAGCGTGCAACCAAACTGCAGCGCCGCCACAACCCACGGCCGCTGCGCAGCAAGCCAACGACCGCTTTGCCGCCATCACCGCCGCGTGCACCCAGTTCCTGGCCGCGCGTGAGGCGCATGTGGACCCCTTCAACGAGCCAGGCACCCAAGACAACGGCACCTGGGCCAAGACCGGCTACAGCCCTGCCCTGGTACAGCCCGAGGTCAACGCCACCGAATCGCTCGTGACGCCCTTTGTGGGCAAGATCGTCATCAAAGACAACGAGGCCCGGGCCACGGCCGCCACCGAGGCAGAGGCGAAGGCCATCACGCTAACGCCAGCGCACCTGCTCTCCAACCGCACACACACGCTGGTGTACAGCTTTGACGGCAAACAGTGGCGCTGGCAAAACGGCCAGCGCCTGACCAAAGCCCCCGGCCAGAACGACGCCATGGTGGCGCTGACGCAGGCAGAGGTATCGGCCCCCGGGCCGAAGGGGTTTGCAGGGTGCCTGCCGCAACAGCAACCGACCCAATAGCTATTAAAAATATAGCTGCCAGCGCTTTACTGTAGAGCGCCAGACGGCAATTTCATTGAAAATGCGCGCATAAATGGCAAAGCGCGAAGCGCCCTGGTGCGCCGCTGCGCGTGCCCCCAGCGTTGAGCGCAGATACCATAGGCAGCATCCCCCCAAACCTCGGCGGCCTACACCCACTGCCCGATATGCTCACGTTCCTGTACTACGCACTCATGCTTTTGGTCGGTTTCTTCTTTTACCGGCATGGGCAAAAGCTGCTCAACCAAGGGCATAGAGACGACAAAGGCGAGCCCACCCAGGGCATGGTGGGGCCGGTGGGTTTTTTGGTGCTGGGCGCTGCCGGCAGCTATCTGTTGTTTGCCCTGCTGCGCGCGCTGGCGCGGGGCGAGGTGCCTTGCGTGGGCAAGGGCTGTGCCGGGCAGATTTACACGCTGGCGGAGCAGACCGGGCAGTACTGGGCCAACGTGTTTTTCCTGGCGTGGTGCGTGGTGGCGTTTGGCTACGCGCTGTATGTCACGCTCAAGATCTGGTTTCGGCCCTAGGCATCCCCCTTTCGATGGAGCCACAAGGCCTAAAGCCGCTTCACTGCGTGCAGGGCAAGCAAGCCGCCCTGCACACCGTCAGGCCTGCGTCGGCAAGTAGCCAGGGCGGTCTGCCGCCATCGACTGCTTGACGTGCTGGGTGATCTCATCGGCCAGCACTTCGTCTGCGCCCGCCTCCAGCCCATCCAGCGCGCGCTGGACGATCTGCTCGGGGCTGGTCTTGGGTACTTCAAAGCCGCGGGTCAGGTCGGTGTCCACATAACCCATGTGCAGCCCCAGCACCTGCGTCTTTTGCGCGGCCAACTCGTAGCGCAGCGCATTGGTCAGCGACCAGGCGGCCGACTTGCTGGCCGAGTAAGCCGCCAGTTCACCGCCGTTGACCCACGAGGCCACCGACAGCACATTGAGCAATGCCCCGCCACCGTTGGCCTGCAAGACGGGGGCAAACACTTTGCTCACACGCAGCATGGCGAAAAAGTTGGTTTCAAAGAGCCTGCGGGTGACCTCTTCGCTGTCAGCAGCCAAAAATCCGCCAGGCTGGGCGATGCCTGCGTTGTTGATCACGAGCGTGACGTCTGACGCCAACGCGGCAGCAGCGGCGACATCGTTGGGGTTGTTCACATCCAGGCGCAGGGCCTGCAAGCCAGCCTGGGGGTGATGGTGGCAGGATCACGCGCAC
Organism: Acidovorax sp. 1608163; assembly: GCF_003669015.1. Lineage (NCBI taxonomy): Bacteria > Pseudomonadati > Pseudomonadota > Betaproteobacteria > Burkholderiales > Comamonadaceae > Acidovorax > Acidovorax sp. 1608163. The sequence continues at coordinate 2,171,599 of NZ_CP033069.1, read as the reverse complement.
CGGCGTACACCTTGCGCACACCACGGGCGAGCAACTCGCGGGCAAATGCCAAACCGATGCCGCGATTGGCACCGGTGATGAGGACAACAGCGTTTTCAATCTTCATGGAAATCTCCAGGGGGTGGGAAAAGTTGTGGGGTATGAAAGGGATTAGCGAGGAAGCGCCAGCAACGCCGGTCAGCGCACCTTGACGACAACCTTGCCCTTGGCGCGCCCAGCTTCTACATAGGCCAGGGCTTCGTTGGTGGCGTTGAACGGAAAGACTTTGTCGATCACCGGGCGGATGGCGCCCGCTTCGATGAGGCGGGTGATCTCTTGCAACTGGCCACCGTGCGCCCGCATGAAGAGGAACGAGTAGCCAATACCCAGCTTGCGGGCACGCCGCCGGGTGCCTGCGCTGAGCAGGCGCATCACCAGTCGCACAAAGCCGGGGGCACGGATGTCCTTGCCAAATTCAGGGTCTGGCGGGCCAGAGATGGAGATGAGCCGACCGCCCTTTTTCAGCACCCGCAGGGACTTGGCCAGCGCCTGGCCGTCTTGGCTGTGAAGGACCACGTCGTAGTCGCGCAGCACGTCTTCAAAGTTTTGCGTCTTGTAGTCGATGACCACATCCGCGCCCAGGCTCTTGACCAGGGCCGCATTGCCCGCGCTGGTGGTGGTGGCCACGGTGGCGCCCAGGTGCTTGGCCAGCTGGATGGCAAAGGTACCCACGCCACCCGAGCCCGCCTGAATGAACACCTTCTGCCCTTTTTGGAGCTGGGCCTTTTCCACCAGGGCCTGCCAGGCCGTCAAGCCCACCAAGGGAATGGACGCCGCCTCTTCCATCGTCAGGCCACGGGGCTTGGCAGCCAGCGATGACTCTTTGACAGCCAGCAGCTCTGCAAAAGCGCCAATGCGGAAATCGTCAGGGCGGGCGTACACCTCGTCGCCGGGCTTGAACTGCTGAACGCGCGAACCGACCTTGACCACCACACCGGCCACGTCATGCCCGAGGACGAGGGGCAGCTTGTAGGGCAGGATGAGTTTGAACTCACCGCTTCTGATTTTTGCGTCGAGCAGGTTGACGCCAGCGGCATGCACCGCCACCAGCACCTCGTCGTCGTGCAGGTCGGGCTGCGGGATGTCGGCAGGCCGCAGCGCACCCTGCTTGGCATAGCGATCGAGGACAAAGGCTTTCATGGGGTTTCCTTATTGCAGCGGGGCCAACGTGGTTGAGCGTGCCAAGCGGGCTTCAAGGTGCAGGCCACACCGTTTGCCTCAAATTTCGCATGACAATCATCATATAAAAATGCAAAAAAAAGCGCGCGGCTGACAGAATCAGCCCGGCGCGCCGGGGGGCGTCAGGTGCTTGATGGCGGCCTCGCGCAGGCTGTCTGACAAGGCGGGCTCATCCACAGCACGGGCCAGCACCAGGGCGCCCACCATGGTGGCAATGGTGACCAGTGCGCCCTCATGGGCTTCAGGCTGGCCCCACTGCGGCGACTGGCGGGCAATCAGGTCGACCATTTCCTTGATGTGCCGGGTCGCGACACGGCGCACCTCGGGGGTCTGGCGCACGGTCTCAGAACCCAGTGCGGCCAGGGGGCAGCCCGTTTCGACGCCCTCGACATGCTGTTTGGAGAGGTAGGCGTTGAGCATGGTCACCAGCGCCCGCTGAGAGGACTCGCCCGCCACGACGTTTGCAACGAGCGCCGCAGATTCCGCACACGCCTGGGCCGCAGCTTCGGTCAACATGGCTTCGCGGGACTCAAAGTGCGCATAGAAGGCGCCGTGCGTCAGGCCCGCCTCCTTCATGATGTCTGCCACCCCCGTGCCGTGATAGCCCTGGCGGCGGATCGCCCGCGCAGCCACCGACACGATGCGTTCGTGGGTGGCCTCTTTGGCAGCGGCTCGGGCATTGGGCTGTCTATTTCGCATGACACATATCATACGTTTTATCCGGCGCACTGGCAAGCGCCCCCTGGCCGGGTGCCCCGTGCCCGCACTTTGCCTGGTCAGCACCAAAAAACTCAGGCCCTGTGCAAGGGCCTGAGGGGTGCAGCGCGCGGCAGGTGCTGCTTTGAACGGAAGCAAAAATGCTACGCTTTCAATAGCACCTCGCGCTTATATATAAAGCGCTAGACGCCAATTTAATTATGCAGCAGGCCTCTTTGAACTTGAAATATCCGTTCGGGTTGAGCTTGTCGAAACCTTGCGCGGCGCTTCGACTGCGCTCAGTGAACGGTTCAAGCAGGTTCCGTGCCGACCCCATAAAAATCAACTCACAGCTTGGCGATGGACACCTCGGTGGACTTGACCAGCGCGACGACGTCGGAGCCGACGACCAGGCCCAGGTCGTCCACCGAACGGGTGGTGATGACGGAGGTGACGATGCCCCAAGGGGTTTCGACATCGACCTCAGAGACGACATCGCCACGGATGATTTCGCGCACTTTGCCCTTGAACTGGTTGCGTACGTTGATGGCTTGAATGGACATGGGGTTCTCCTTGAAAGTCCGTTGGTAAAAGGCTGACGTTGATAAAAAGGAAGCGGATAACGAAAACGGATCAGATGGCCCAGCGCAGGCCGTGGGCGGGCACACCGGGCCAGCTCGCACCGCCTGCAGCGGACTCGGGGTCGGGCTTTTGCAGCACGCGGTCGAGGATGCGTTTTTCCAGTGCGGCAAAAGCGGCGTCGCCGTGGGATCGTGGGCGTGGCAAGTCAATGCGTTGGTCCAGCGCAATTTGGCCGTCCTCGATCAGGATCACGCGGTCGGCCAGGGCCACGGCTTCTTGCACGTCGTGGGTGACGAGCAGCGCGGTAAAGCCGCTGCTGCGCCACAGGCCTTCGATCAGGCGGTGCATTTCGATGCGGGTGAGCGCATCGAGCGCGCCCAGGGGTTCATCCAGCAACAGCAGGCGCGGGTTGTGGACCAAGGCGCGGGCCAGGGCCACGCGCTGGCGCTGGCCGCCGGACAGGCGCGCTGGCCATTCGCCCAGCCGGTCGCCCAGGCCCACGCGGGCCAGCACGTCGGCGGCTGCGCCGCGCTGTGCGGGCGGCAGGCCCAGGGCCACGTTGTCGGCCACGCGCTTCCAGGGCAGCAAGCGCGAGTCCTGGAACATGATGCGGGTGCTGTCGCTCAGGCCGCTCACGCCCTCGCCGTCGATGCGGATGGCTCCGCCCGAGACGGATTCCAGCCCCGCCACCAAGCGCAGCAGCGTGCTTTTGCCGCAGCCGCTGCGGCCCACGATGGCGACAAACTCGCCGGGTTCGATCACCAGGTCGGCCTTTTTGAGCACGCTGCGCGCGCCGTAGCGCTTGTCCACGCCGCGCACTTCCAGGCGCACGCCGGTGCCTGCGGGCTTTGCGGAAGAAAGGGGTTCAGTCATGGCATCAGGCTCCGGGTTTGAAAAGGGCCACGTCCAGCGCGTTCACGCGCCGTGGCAGGAGTTTTTCGGACAAGAAGGCATCGGCAATGCGCTGCTGCTCGGCCAGCAGGCCGGGCTGCACGGCGCGCACGTCGTAGCTGCGGCGGCTGTTGGCCTGCTCCACCGTGGCGGCGTCCAGCCCCCACACCGGGGCGAGCAAGGCAGCCGCGTCTTGCGGGCTTTGCTTGACCCACTGTCCGGCTTTTTTCAGCTCGGCAAACAGCACCTGCAGCACATCGGGCCGCGCCTGGGCAAACGGGGTGGAGGCGAGGTAGTAGCGCTGGTACGAAGCGATGTCGCCCTGCCCCTGCCCACGGCCGTCCGCAATCACCCGCACGGCCGATTGGCGCTGCACGGCGGCCAGGAACGGGTCCCACACCACCCAGGCGTCGATGGCACCGCGCTCAAAAGCGGCGCGGCCATCGGCGGGAGTGAGGTAGGCGGGCTCGATGTCCTTGAACGCGAGGCCCGCTTTGTCCAGCGCGGCAATCAGCAGGTAATGCGCGCCTGCGGCCTTGGCAAAGCCCACCTTCTTGCCCTTGAGGTCGGCCACGGTTTTGATGGGCGAATCCGCCCGCACCACGATGGCCTGGGCCGAGGGCGATGGGGCCTCTTGCGCCACAAACGTGAGCTGCGCGCCTGCCGCCTGGGCAAACACGGGCACGGTGTCGGCCACATCGGCGCTCACGTCCACGTTGCCCAGGTTCAGGGCTTCGAGCAGCGGCAGGCCGCTGGTGAACTCGTGCCAGCTCACCTTGACTTGCAGGGGCGCCAGCAATTGCTCCAGCGTGCCACGGGTCTTGAGCACCACGGCCAGGGTGGACGACTTTTGATAGCCCAGGCGCAGCACCTGGGGCTTGGCGGCGCTGCCCTGGGCCTGGGCCCATGTAGTCCAGCCGGTGGCAGCGCTCAGCACAGCCAACGTGCGCAGGGCCTGGCGGCGGGTAGCAATGGCAGCAGTGGTGTGCAGTCGGGTCATGTCCATGTCCTCCTGCATCACGCGGCCTGGTAGCCGGGGTGCCAGCGCAGCCAGTAGCTTTCCAGCATCTTGGCAAACACGTCGGCCAGCTTGCCCAGCAAGGCGTAGAGCAGGATGCCCACGAGCACGATGTCGGTCTGCAGGAACTCACGGGCGTTCATGGTCAGGTAGCCAATGCCCGCCTGGGCCGAGATGGTTTCGGCCACGATGAGGATCACCCACATCAGCCCCAGCGAAAAGCGCAGCCCCACCAGGATGCTGGACAGCGCCCCGGGCAGGATGATCTGCTGGTAGAGCTGCCAGCGGCTCAGGCCGTAGGTGCGGCCCATTTCGATGAGGCCAGGGTCTACATTGCGGATGCCGTGGAAGGTGTTGAGGTAGATCGGGAAGAACACCGACACGCTGATGAGGAACAGCTTGGCCGACTCGTCAATGCCAAACCACAGGATGACGAGTGGGATAAGTGCCAGCGCGGGGATGTTGCGCACCATCTGGATGGTGGAGTCCAGCAGCGTCTCAAAAAACCGCACCGAGCCAGTGAGCAGGCCCAACACCAGGCCCAGCCCGCCGCCAATGGCCAGCCCCGCCAGGGCACGGCCCGCGCTGACCTTGACGTGCGTCCACAGCTCGCCCGAGGCGGCCAGGGCCCACGCGGCCTTGATCACATCCAGCGGCGCAGGCAGCACGCGGGTAGAGAGCCAGCCCAGCGACGAGGCAATTTGCCACAGCACGATGAGGCCCACGGGCACGGCCCAGGGCAGCAGGCGTTGGCCCACGTTGCGGGCAAACAGGGCCAGTTGCGATGGCAGCACCGGGCTGCCGGACTCGTCAGGGGTGTCGGAGACAGTAGCGGCAGAACCTGCAGGGGCGACCTGCAGCTCGCGAACGTTTTGAATTTGGGTCATGCGATGGCTCACGGTGTGTGATCGGGTTCCAGAAACTCCAGCTGGTTGCCCGCTGGGTCTTTGACGTAAAAGCGCAGGTAGCCAGGCAGCGCGCGGTTCTCTACCAGCGGCAGTTGGGCCTGCAGCAGGCGGCCGCGCAGCGCGGGCAGGTCTTGCACCTCAAAGGCCAGGTGCGACACCGCAGGCGCGGGCTGCCACTGCTCGGTGGGCACCAAGTCAATGCGCTGGGTGCCTGCCACAAAGCGCAGCGCATTGCCCGCTTGCAGGCGCACTTCAGGCAGGCCCAGCAGGCTGTTGTAGAAGTTGCGAATCTGCCCCTCGGCCCCCGAAGGAAAGGGCAGCTGCACGTGGTTGATGGAGTGGACGACCATGGTGAATGTCCTGTTTCGCCGTGCCGCCAGCTCAGCTTTGCGACGCCTTGGGCACGTACTGGTTGCCCACGGTTTCGCCAAAGGGGCCCAGCGGGTTGCCACCGGTGAGCTTTTCCTGCACCTTGACGGGCAGAAGCGGAAACACCAGCTCGGCAAAGCGGTAGGCTTCTTCGAGGTGTGGGTAGCCCGAGAGCACAAAGGTGTCCAGCCCCAGGTCGGCGTATTCCTGGATGCGGGCGGCCACGGTTTCAGGGCTGCCCACCAGGGCCGTGCCCGCGCCGCCGCGCACCAGGCCCACACCGGCCCACAGGTTGGGGCTGATCTCCAGGTCTTTGCGGCTGCGCTTGGCGCCACCGGCGTGCAGCGCGGCCATGCGGCGCTGGCCTTCAGAATCCATGCGGGCAAACACGGCCTGGGCGCGCACCACGGTGTCGTCGTCCACATGGCTGATGAGTTCTTCTGCCGCAGCCCAGGCTTGCTCCTCCGTCTCACGCACGATGACGTGCAGGCGGATGCCGAATTGCACCGTGCGGCCCAGCTTGGCGGCACGCTCGCGCACATCGGCCACTTTCTTGGCCACTTCGGCCGGTGGCTCTCCCCAGGTGAGGTAGGTCTCGACCTGCTCGGCCGCCAGGTCGTGCGCTGCGGCAGACGAGCCGCCGAAGTACACCGGAGGGTGGGGCTTTTGCAGCGGCGGGAACAGCAACTTGGCGCCCTTCACGCTCAGGTGCTTGCCCTCGTAGTCGTAGGTTTCGCCAGCGTGGCTGCGGGCCAGAATTTCGCGCCAGATGCGGATGAACTCTGCCGACTGCTCGTAGCGCTCGGCGTGGTCGAGAAACACGCCGTCGCCCTCCAGCTCGGTCTGGTCGCCGCCGGTGACCAGGTTGATGAGCAGGCGCCCGCCCGAGAGGCGGTCGAACGTGGCGGCCATGCGGGCGGCCAGCGCGGGCTGATGCAGGCCGGGGCGCACCGCCACCAAGAACTTGAGGTTGCGCGTGACGGGCAGCAGGGTCGATGCAATGACCCACGGGTCTTCGCACGAACGTCCGGTGGGGATGAGCACGCCTTCGTAGCCCAGGCTGTCTGCCGCGACGGCCACTTGCTTGAGGTAGTCGTGGCTGAGCTGGCGGCCGCCCTTGGCGGTGCCCAGGTAGCGGCTGTCGCCGTGGGTGGGGATGAACCAGAAAATCTGCATGGAGGTCACCTGTGTGCTGGGGGGCTGAGAGTGTTTTGGGGCCCCGGCCTTGGGGCCAGGTGCCTGTTTTTTTGGGGGTCAGTACGAGATCGCAAAACCGAAGGTCGGTGCACGCCCCGCGCCGTTGCAAGGCCTGACACTCAGCCCCCAGGCCTGGGCCGTGACGCACAGCATCTGCTGCAGGCGCTGGTGCAGAGGAAATGGCATGGGTGCAGGCGTACGGGTGGGCATGGTGGGCTCCTCGGTCAGTGCATCAATAGGGCTACAGCGGTGCCTGGATTACTTCAGGTCCACAGGGGCGGCGTGCAGCAGGTTCAGCTTTTTGGGGATCAGCTTCAGGTCAAAGAAGGTGTCGGCAATGGCTTGCTGCTCGGCCAGGATGTCGCGGGTGACCACGGTGGTGCCATAGCCCACGCGGCCCACAAACAGCTCGGTGATGGAGCGGTCCAGCCCCAGCACTTGCGCCAGCTCGGCGGCGGCCTCGGCCTTGTTCTTGGAGATCCAGGTCTCGATGGTGTTGACCTCGTCCACGGCAATGCGCAGCACCTCGGGGTGGCGGGTGGCAAAGTCGCGCGAGGTGAAGTAGTACGCACGGTTATTGACCACGCCCTGGGCGTTGGCCAGGATGCGGGCGCCCAGCGTTTTCTCGGCCGAGGCGAGGAAGGGGTCCCAGATCACCCAGGCGTCTACCGCGCCTTTTTCAAAGGCAGCACGGGCATCGGGCGGCGCCAGGAAGACGGATTGCACGTCGGCGTACTTCAGCCCGTGCTTTTCCAGCAGCTTGACCAAAAAGTAATGCACATTGGAGCCCTTGTTGTAGGCCACGCGCTTGCCCTTGAGGTCGGCCACGGTGCGGATGGCCGAGTCCTTGGGCACCACCACGGCCTCTACCGCCGGACGGGGCACCGAGGAGCCCGCGTACACCAGCGGCGCGCCAGCGGCCTGGGCAAAGATGGGGGGTGCTTCGCCCACGTCACCAAAGTCGATGGAGCCGACGTTGAGCGCTTCGAGCTGTACAGGGCCGGCGTTGAACTCGGTCCAGGTCACCTTGGCGCCCAGCGGGGCCAGGCGCTTTTCGAGCGTGCCACGGGCCTTGATGAGCGAGAGCCAGCCTTTTTGGTGGCCCACCCGCAGCACGGGGGCTGCGGACGACTGGGCCAAGGCCGGGGTGGCCAGACCTGCAGCGGCCAAGCCGGTAGCAATGCTGGTCGCCAGCACTTGGCGGCGTGAAGATGAAAAACGGTGTGTCATGGGATGCTCTTTTGGGGTGGTTCAGTCGCCCAGGCGGTGGTGCTATCGGAAATCAGCGATCCGCTATCGCCGTGCAGCGGGCAACAGTGCCCCCTGCCCTGCAACCTGGGCATGTCAACAAATCAAGGGGAGAAGAATCAGGCCCAGGGTGGAGGCTTCTGCGCCCCCACCGCTGGCCTGGTGGCTGCGTTACACGCTACATCGCACCTGCGAGAAGTGGACGGGCTCGAAGCGTCCGGCCTGGGCGGGTGTGGGCTTGAGGGTTTCGGTGATCAGCAGATTCACCGCATCGTCCAGCCGCGCAGCGATGTCGCTGTGCACGTCGTAGCCGCCCTCGGGCGTCACGGCCACTTGCGAATCGGTGGCGTAGATGCCGGGCAGGATGTGCTTGGCACCCAGCGACTGCAGCACGGGCCGCAGGGCGTAGTCCAGCGCCAGCATGTGGTGCGGGCTGCCACCTGTGGCCAGGGGCAGCACGGTTTTGCCCTTGAGCGCGGTTTGCGGCAGCAGGTCCAAAAACACCTTGAGCACGCCACTGTAGGCGGCCTTGTAGACCGGGGTGGCCACCACCAGCACGCGGGCCTGGGCCACCTGGTCGGCCGCAGCCACCACGGTGGGGTGGCCAAAGTCGGCCAGCAACAGGGCCTGGGGCGAGAGGTCGCGGATGTGGATTCGGTCCACCAAGGCACCTCGGGCGTGCAGGCGCTGCGACACGGCATCCAGCAAGGCGGCAGAGCGGGAGCGCTCTGAAGGGCTGCCGGCAATCAACAAGGCGGACATATCTTTCCTTCACTACTGTTTTGATAGCTGCCAGCGCTTGATAGATAAGCGCTAGAGCCTGATTTTCTTCAAAGGATGCGTTCAGGCTGTGCTCCGCCCTGCCCGCACTGCACGGCTTGGCAGGCGGGTCCATCCAAAGCCCTGGCATGGCCGGGGCCCGTGGTGCACGGAGGGCTGGGCGCGGAGTACGGGCCGGTTACTTCTTGGTGTAGATCAGGTCGAAGCTGGCGCCGTCGGCAAAGTGGTCCTTGGCCGCCTTGGTCCAGCCGCCGAAGGCGTCGTCGATGGTGAACAGGTTCAGCTTGGGGAACTGCTTGGCGTACTTGGCCTTGGCCTTGTCGGAAATGGCGGGGCGGTAGAAGTTTTTGCCTGCAATGTCCTGGCCCTCTTCGGTGTAGAGGAACTTGAGGTATTCCTCGGCCACGGCACGCGTGCCCTTCTTGTCCACGTTCTTGTCCACCACCGTCACGGCGGGCTCGGCCAGGATGGAGATGGAGGGCGCGATCACGTCGAACTTGGTGCCGAATTCTTTTTCGAGCAGGTAGGCCTCGTTCTCCCAGGCCACCAGCACGTCGCCCTGGTTGCGCTGGGCAAACGTGATGGTGGAGCCGCGTGCGCCGGTGTCGAGCACAGGCACATTGCCATACAGCTTGGCCACAAAATCTTTGGCCTTGGCGTCGCCGCCGTACTTGCGCTTGGCAAACTCCCACGCGGCCAGGTAGTTCCAGCGGGCGCCGCCCGAGGTCTTGGGGTTGGGCGTGATCACGCTGATCCCGGGCTTGACGAGGTCATCCCAATCCTTGATGCCCTTGGGGTTGCCCTGGCGCACCACCAGCACGATGGTGGAGGTGTAAGGCGAGCTGTTGTGCGGCAGGCGCTTTTGCCAGTCTTTGGTGATCCAGCCGCCGTTGGTGTGCAGCGCATCGGTGTCGCCCGCCAGCGCCAGGGTGGCCACGTCGGCGTCCAGCCCGTCGATGATGGAGCGCGCTTGCTTGCCCGAGCCGCCGTGGCTTTGCTTGATGGTCACGTCCTGGCCGGTCTTGGCCTTCCAGTATTTGGCGAACGCCTGGTTGAACTCCACATACAACTCCCGCGTGGGGTCGTACGACACATTGAGCAGCGTCACAGACTGCGCAAACGACGGCAGTGCCGTCAGGGCCAAAGCGCCTGCAAAGGCTGCGGCAAATGGAAACTTGATAAAGTCGCGGCGAAAGTTCATGGAGGGCCTCGTTTATTGGAATGCGGGGCGGTGCAAAACACCGATGAAACGCATTCTGGAAGGCCCTCTTAAAAACTGGAACTACTGAGATTTCAGTTCTTTATATCCAAATCATCTGAGGCAAGCTCAACGTCCGCACCTGCTGGCGCCTGATGCCGTCTCGATTTCACATAGACCACGACAAGGAACCACCATGGCACGCACCGTCCAATGCATCAAACTCGGCCAAGAGGCAGAAGGCCTGGACTTTCCGCCCTACCCTGGCGAGCTGGGCAAGCGCATCTGGGAAAGCGTGAGCAAGCAAGCCTGGGCCGACTGGCTCAAGCACCAAACCATGCTGGTCAACGAAAACCGCCTGAACCTGGCCGACGCCCGCGCCCGCCAGTATTTGGCCCGGCAGATGGAGAATCACTTTTTCGGCGGCGGCGCAGACGCCGCAGCGGGCTATGTCCCGCCCAGCGCATAACGAAGCCAAGCGAAGTGCAGCGCTGCGAGAAGTGGTTTCGCTAAAACCACTTCTTTGGTGGCGCAGCGGGCTATGTCCCGCCCAGCCAATGATCTAGCACAACCGCAGGCTCCCCGGCTTCCGGTACAAAGCAGCCTCAGCACGGCGCCCTTGCGGCGCCATTTCTTTTTCTGAGACGCACGCAAGGCTTGCGCGATTTCGATTTTCAGCAGCCCCTCACCCCATGTCCGAGCCCATCGACTGGTTGCCCGACGGCACCCCCTACAGCCCCCGCTTTGCCGACCGCTATCACAGTGAAAACGGCGGCCTGGACCAAGCCCGCCGGGTGTTTCTGCAAGGCTGCGGCCTGCCTGCGGCCTGGGCCGGGCAGCCCCAATGGCGGGTGCTGGAGACAGGCTTTGGCTTTGGGCTGAACTTTCTCGTCACCTGGGCCGCATGGCGGGCCGACGCGCAGCGCCCCCGCCGGCTGCACTTTGTGTCGACCGAAGCCTGGCCGGTGAGCGCTGCCGACCTGCTGCGCGCCACCACCGCCCACCCCGAGCTGGCCCCCTTGGCCGAGCAGTTGCATGCGCAGTGGTGGGGCCTGCTGCCCGGCGTGCACCGCCTGGCGTTTGACGAGGGCCGCGTGTTGCTCACCCTGTATGTGGGCGATGCGCAAGAGATGCTGCGCCAGCAGGCGCCCACGGCCGACTCGGTGTACCTCGATGGCTTCAGCCCCTCGGTCAACCCCGACATCTGGAGCACACACACCCTGAAGGCCGTGGCGCGCTGCTGCCGCCGGGGCACACAGCTGGCCACCTGGACCATTGCCCGCGCCGTGCGCGATGCACTGGCCGAATGCGGCTTTGAAGTGCAGCGCGTGCCCGGCGTGCCCCCCAAGCGCGACAACCTGCACGCCACCTACAACCCCCACTGGGAGCCACGGGCCCGCACGGCCACCTTGCCCGATGCCGCCCCCCATGCCACCGCACAACCGCAGCATTGCTTGGTGATTGGCGGCGGCCTGGCGGGTGCCGCCACTGCCGCCAGCCTGGCCCGTCGGGGCTGGCAAGTGCAGGTGCTGGACCAGGCCAGCGAGCCCGCCGCAGGGGCATCGGGCCTGCCTGCCGGGGTGTTTGCGCCCCATGTTTCGCCTGATGACGCCGTGCTGTCGCGCCTGTCACGCAGCGGCGTGCGCACCACACTGCAGCAGGCGCAACAACGTCTGCAGGCCGGACAAGACTGGGGCCCCACCGGCGTGCTGGAGCACCGCACCGATGGCAGCCCCGGCCTGCCCGCCGACTGGCAAGACGGCCCCGGTGCCGACTGGACCACCCCCGCCCCACCCGATGCCCGCGAGCACGCGGGCCTGCCACCCGATGCCGTGGCCTGCTGGCACGCCCAGGCGGGCTGGATACGCCCCCCCAAATGGTGCGAGCACTGCTGCGTGAACCCGGCGTCACTTGGCAAGGCCAATGCCAGGTGGCCAGCCTGCGGGCAATGCCTGCTGCGGGCGGAGCAGACGCCACCGCTGCATTCACCACATGGCAAGCCCTGGATGCCCAAGGCCAGGTGCTGGCGCAAGCCCCGGTGGTGGTGATTGCCGCAGGCGCTGGCAGCCCCACCCTGCTGACCGACCGCTGGCCCCTGCAGCCCGTGCGCGGCCAGGTGTCGTGGGGGCGCTATGCCGCCCACCTGCCGCCGCCCGCGCCCTTTCCGGCCAACGGGCATGGCAACGTGGTGCCGTCTTTTGGGCTGTGCAGCAACAATGAATCGGCAGGCGAAGCCTTTGAGCGCGCATGGATCATGGGCTCGACCTTCGAGCGCAACGTGACGGAGCTGCCCGCCAGCGCCGCCGACCAGCAGGCGGCGCACGCGTCACACTGGGACAAGCTGCAAACCCTGCTACCCACGGCCGCACGCCAGTTGGCCCCGCGCTTTGAGGCCCGTCTGGCCCACGCCGCAGAGACCACCGACACGCCGCCCGCCGTAGAACACTGGGCCGCCGTGCGCTGCACCGCCCCAGACCGCCTGCCCATCGTGGGACCTGTGGACGCGCAGGCACTGCCTGGCCTGTGGGTGTGCACCGCCATGGGCGCACGCGGGCTGACGCTGGCCCTGCTGTGCGGCGAGCTGCTGGCCGCCCGCCTGAATGCCGAGCCTTTGCCGCTGGACGCCAAGCTGGCGCGGGCGCTGTCGAGCGAGCGGATGTGAGGGCGCGACAAGCGTCTGTGCAAAGCGAGACATGAGGGGGCGTAAGCCGCCCGCCACAGTGCACCGTCTCAAAAATCGGGCGCAAAGCCCCTCCAATCCTTGCTTATATAAATATTTGCATATTGGCAGAGCAAAACAATAGTTTGCATCCATAAGCCGCCCCTCTACATTCGCGGCCATGCATGAATTGGCGTTTGTCTTTGCGGGGTTTGCAGTGGGCCTGATCGTCGGGCTCACGGGTGTGGGCGGCGGCTCGCTGATGACACCCATCCTGATCTTCTTCTTCGGCATCAAGCCCCACATGGCCGTAGGCACCGACCTGCTGTTTGCCGCTTTCACCAAGATGGGCGGCACCGTGAGCCTGGCCCGCCAGCGGCTGGTGCCCTGGAAGGTGGTGGGCCAACTGTGCGCAGGCAGCATTCCGGCCGCACTGCTGGCGCTGTGGGCTTTGCAGGTGCTGGGCCCCGCCAGCGGCACGGCCCAGCGCATCATGACCACCACCTTGGGCTTTGCCCTGCTGCTGACGGCTGCGGCCACGCTCTACAAGGCCGTGGCCTTTTCTGCCCAGCGCCAGGCGGCCGAAGCCGCAGCCCGCAAGAACCACACTGGCGACCCCACACGCCCTCGCCACTGGAGCCTGCCCATCCTGATGGGCGCCGTGATCGGCACGCTGGTCACCTTCACCTCGGTGGGCGCAGGGGCCATTGGCGTCACCGTGCTGCTGCTGGTCTACCCCATGCTGCCGCTGCCGCGCATCATTGGCGCCGACATCGCCTACGCCGTGCCATTGACCCTCGTGGCCGGTCTGGGACACGCATCGCTGGGCTCGGTCGATTGGCCTTTGCTTGCACAATTGCTGGCTGGCTCGCTGCCGGGCATCTGGCTGGGCTCTCGCCTGGTCACCCGCACACCTGAGCGGCTGATTCGCTCTGCCCTCTCGCTGTTGCTCGCCTGGGCGGGCTTCAAACTGATCTTGATTTGAGTTGCACGCACTGAACTGCACTGACCACGATGTACCAATACACAGAATTCGACCAACAATTTGTGCAACAGCGGGCACGGCAATTCCGTGACCAGCTCACGCGCTGGCAAACCGGCAAGCTGTCGGAAGACAACTTCCGCCCACTGCGCCTGCAAAACGGCTGGTATGTGCAGCGCTACGCGCCCATGCTGCGCGTGGCGGTGCCCTACGGCGAAATCGCCAGCCGCCAGCTGCGCGTGCTGGCCCAAATTGCCCGCGAATACGACGAACCGGAAGCCGCCGTCTTCAAGGCCGCCATGGAAGGCCAGGGCAAGCTGGGCACCACCTTCCTGCCCAAGAACTGCGCCCACTTCACCACCCGCACGAATGTGCAGTTCAACTGGATTCCGCTGTCCAAAAGCGCGGACGTGATGGACCTGCTGGCCAGCGTGCAATTGCACGGCATTCAGACCAGCGGCAACTGCATTCGCAACACCACCACCGACGCCCTGGCAGGCATTGCCGTGGATGAGATCGTGGACCCGCGTCCCTATGCGGAAATCATCCGCCAGTGGACCACGCTGCACCCCGAGTTCGCCTTCCTGCCCCGCAAGTTCAAGATCGCCATCAGCGGCGCCAAGGACGACCGCGCTGCCACCGGCTGGCACGACGTGGGCCTGCACCTGCTCAAGAACGACGCTGGCGAGATCGGCTTCAAGGTGTTTGTGGGCGGCGGCATGGGCCGCACGCCAGTGATTGGTACCGTGATCCGCGAGTTCCTGCCCTGGAACCAGATCATGAATTACATCGAGGCCATCGTGCGCGTGTACAACGAGCACGGCCGCCGCGACAACAAGTACAAGGCCCGCATCAAGATTTTGGTCAAGGCCGAAGGCCAGCAGTACATCGACGATGTGGAAGAAGAGTACCGCCAGATCCTGGAGATCGACGGTGGCCCGCACACCATTCCGCAGGCCGAGTTTGACCGCGTGGCCTCCTGCTTTGTGACACCGAAGCTGGCCGACATTGCCGACGTGCCTCCCGCAGCCTTGCAGGCCTCGCTGGACGCGCAGGCGGCAGAGCATGTGATGTTTGGCCGCTGGCTGCAGCGCAACGTGCACGCACACCAAAACCCGCAACTGCGCGCCGTCACGCTGTCGTTCAAGCGCCCCGGCCAGTCGCCCGGCGACGCCACCAGCGAACAACTCATCGCGCTGGCCGATCTGGTGGACAAATACTCCGCTGGCGAAGCCCGCGTGACGCACGACCAGAACGTGCTGCTGCCCTGGGTGCATGCCAGCCGCCTGTTCGCGCTGTGGCAAGAGGCCAAGGCCCTGGGCCTGGCCAGCGCCAACGTGCAGCTGCTCACCGACATGATCGCCTGCCCCGGTGGCGACTTCTGCGCGCTGGCCAATGCCCGCTCGCTGCCCATTGCCGAGGCCATCACCCAGCGCTACCAAGACCTGGACGAGCTGGACGACATCGGCGAGATCGACCTGCACATCAGCGGCTGCATCAACAGCTGCGGCCACCACCACAGCGGCCATATCGGCATCCTGGGTGTGGATAAGGACGGCAAGGAGTGGTACCAGGTCACGCTGGGCGGCTCCGATGGTTCGGACCTGTCGAGCGCTGCCGTCGCAGGCAAGGTGATTGGCCCCTCGTTCTCGGCGGCCGAAGTGCCCGACGTGATCGAGGCCGTGCTCGGCACCTACCGCGACCTGCGCGAAAGCGGCGAGACCTTCCAGAACACCGTGCGCCGCACCGGCCTGGACCCGTTCAAGGAAGCCGCAAAGCTCGCCCGCCACAAAGACGAAACCCTGGCCACGGCCTGAGGCCGCCCTGCCACTGATCTCCGAACGATGATGAACCTGAAACTTCTCGCATCCCACGAACACCAGCCCCCGGCGGAAGGCGACGCCCGCGTGGTGGCGCTGGCCAACGATGCCGACGCCATGGCCCTGCCACTCGATGGCGTGGAACGTGTGGACCTGCACTTCCCCAACTTCACCGATGGCCGTGCGTTCAGCCAGGCCTTCTTGCTGCGCCGCCGCCGTGGCTTTGCGGGCGAAATCCGCGCCACAGGCGATGTGCTGATCGACCAGCTGGTGCAGATGCAGCGCACAGGCTTTAGCAGCGCCGTGCTGGCCGAGGGGGTGGACGCCGCCGATGCCCAGCGCCAGTTTGAGCTGTTCCCCGGCTTCTACCAGGGCGACGCCGTGAACCCCCAGCCGCTGTTTGCCCACCGCACCGCCGCCTGAGAACCCAACCGCAAAGCCCCGCACCATGAGCCAAATCGATCTCGCACGCATCAACGCCGACCTCGGCCGCAACGCCCCAGACCTGGTGGCCTGGGCGCTGGGGCTGGGCCAGCCCGCCATCGTCACCACCAACTTCCGCCCCTTCGAGGCAGTGATCCTGCACATGGTCACGCAGGTCAACCCTGATGTGCCGGTGGTGTGGATGGACAACGGCTACAACACCGAAGCCACCTACCGCTTTGCCGACGAGGTGACGAAGCAGCTGGGCCTGAAGCTGCAGATTTACCTGCCACGCCGCTCGCGTGCGCACCGCGAAGCCGTGGAAGGCGCCACCCCCGCGCTGGATGACCCACGCCACGCCGCGTTTACCGAAGAAGTGAAGCTGGAGCCTTTTGCCCGCGCCCTGCGCGAGACCGCGCCCAAGGTGTGGTTCACGGCCCTGCGCGCCACCGACACTGCCGTGCGTGCCCAGATGGACCCCGTCAGCATCAACCCTGACGGCCTCATCAAGGTGGCCCCCCTGCTGCACTGGTCATCCAAAGACCTGCACGAGTACTGCGTCAAACACGGCCTGCCCAACAACTTTGACTACGTGGACCCCACCAAGGGCGAAGACAACCGCGAGTGCGGTTTGCATCTGGCCCACTGATTCCACAGCAGCACCGACCATGAACGCCCGCACCGATGCAGCCCAGCTGCAAAACAACAACATGAGCTACCACCTCAACAACTCGCACCTCGACGCCCTGGAAGAAGAAACCATCTTCATCCTGCGCGAAGTCGCCGCCGCCTTCGAGCGCCCCGCCCTGCTGTTTTCGGGCGGCAAGGATTCGCTCGTCATGCTCAAGTGCGCCGAAAAGGCCTTTGGCACCAAAGCCAGTGGTGGCGGCATTCCGTACCCGCTCTTGATGATCGACACGGGCCACAACTTCACCGAAGTGACGGATTTCCGTGACTTCCGCGCCAAGGAACTCGGTGCCGAACTCATCGTGCGCAACGTCGAGGATTCGATGGCGCGCGGCACCGTGCGCCTGGCCCACCCGGGTGAGTCGCGCAACGTGCACCAGTCCGTCACGCTGCTCGAAGCGATTGAAGAATTCCGCTTTGACGCGCTGATCGGCGGCGCCCGCCGCGACGAGGAAAAGGCCCGCGCCAAAGAGCGCATCTTCAGCCACCGCGACAGCTTTGGCCAATGGCAGCCTAAGGCCCAGCGCCCTGAGCTGTGGACGCTGTTCAACACCCGCCTGCAGCCCGGCGAGCACTTCCGCGTGTTCCCCATCAGCAACTGGACCGAGCTCGATGTGTGGCAGTACATCGACCGCGAGCAGATCGCCCTGCCCAGCATCTACTACACGCACAAGCGCCAGGTGGTGGACCGCAAGGGCCTGCTGATGCCCGTGACCGAACTCACACCGCCACGCGACGGCGAGGTTGTGGAAACCCGCGACGTGCGCTTTCGCACCGTGGGCGACATCACCTGCACCGCACCCGTGGAGAGCACGGCGGCCACCCCAGCCGACATCGTGATCGAAACCCTGGCCGCCGACGTGAGCGAACGCGGCGCCACGCGCATGGACGACAAGACATCGGACGCTTCGATGGAGAAGCGCAAGAAGGACGGGTATTTCTGATGACCACTATCAATTCAATAGCTGCCAGCGCACAACCAGCAAGCGCTGGAGGCCAAAATAACCATATTTCCGCCCTCAAGTTCATCACCTGCGGCAGCGTGGACGATGGCAAGAGCACGCTGATCGGCCGCCTGCTGGTCGACAGCAAGGCCGTGCTGCAAGACCACCTGGCGGGCGTGCAGCGCGGTGGCGAAACCGACCTGGCCCTGCTGACCGATGGTCTGTCTGCCGAGCGCGAGCAAGGCATCACCATCGACGTGGCCTACCGCTACTTCGCCACCGAGACGCGCAAGTTCATCATTGGCGACGCACCCGGCCATGAGCAGTACACCCGCAACATGGTCACCGCAGCCAGCAGCGCCGACGCCGCCGTGGTGCTGGTCGATGCCACCAAGCTCGACTGGCAAAACCCCGAGCTGGCCCTGCTGCCCCAAACCCGCCGCCACAGCCTGCTGGCCCACCTGCTGCGTGTGCACTCGCTGGTGTTTGCCGTGAACAAGCTCGACGCCGTGGCTGACCCGGCCCTGGCCTGGAAGCACATCCAGGGCGCGCTGGCCCGCTTTGCCCAGGCCGCAGGCATTGCCGTGCGCGCCACCGTGCCCGTGTCGGCCCTCAAGGGCTGGAACGTGGTGGACGCCAATGCAGGCTGGTGCGGCTACCAAGGCCCCACGCTGCTGCAGGTGCTCGAAGCGCTGCCCAACACGCCCGCCGACACAGCGCTGCCCCTGGCCTTCCCGGTGCAATGGGTCGAGAAATCCTCCTCCTCGTCGTCCGATACCTCCCAGGGCCGCCGCGTGTTCTGGGGCCGTGTGGCCTCGGGCAACGTGGCGCCCGGCACCCCCGTGCAAATCTTCCCCAGCGGCCAACTGGCCACGGTCGCCCAGGTGCTGGACCACGCCCGCCGCCCCAAGGACGTGCCCGCTGGCACCAGCGCCGGCATCATCCTCGACCGCGAGGTGGACGTATCGCGTGGCGACTGGATTCTGGCTGCGCCCACCGCCGCAGCAGCCCCGGCCGACGACGACTTTGGCGACACCCCAGCGGCCGTGCCAGCGTGGCCTGCCAGCCGCGAGCTGCGCACCACCGTGGCCTGGATGGACGACGAGCCGCTGGTCGCAGGCCGCGTGTACTGGGCGCTGCATGGCCACCGCTGGGTCAAGGCCAAGGTGAAAGCCGTGGTGCACAAGCTCAACATCAACACGCTGGCCGAAGAAGCCGCCACGCAGCTCGACCCCAACGCCATCGGCCATGTGGAGCTGCTGCTGCAAGAGGCGATTCCGGCCGCCGCTTTCGGCAAAGCCCGCGTGCTGGGCTCGCTGATCTTGGTGGACACCGCCAGCCACAAGACCGCTGGCGCGGTGCTGGTGAACTGACCCAGCGCAACAAAACCGCCTTGAAAATGCCCTGAGTCCCCCTTGCGGACTCAGGGACCCTGTTACTGATGGTGGGTGAAGGCCTTAAAATCGTGGGTTTTCACCGACCGACCCCACACAATTTCCAGCCATGACCCACGTCGTTTCCGAAAACTGCATCAAGTGCAAGTACACCGATTGTGTGGACGTTTGCCCCGTGGACTGCTTCCGCGAAGGCCCGAACATGCTTGTCATCGACCCCGATGAATGCATCGACTGTGCCGTGTGCATCCCCGAGTGCCCCGCCAACGCCATTTTTGCCGAAGAAGACCTGCCCGCCGATCAAGTGGCCTTCATCAAGCTCAACGCCGACCTGGCCTTTGCCGACGGCTGGAAGAGCATCACCAAGCGCAAGCCCGCACTGCCCGACGCCGACCAGTGGAACGGCACCCCAGGCAAGATCGCTGACCTGGTCAAGTGATTCGCAACACACCGTTCACACTGCGCTTTGGCTTGCATCAGCGCAGCGCAGGGCTGACACAAGCCCAGCCCGAACGGTGGTTGCCCACACAGCACTGGTTGACACAGCGCAGCGGGGCGTCTTGCGCTGATTTGCTCGCCCCCCCTCGCACACTCACTCGCTTGCGTTCCCGTTCCTGCGGCTGCATCCAGGAGCCACAGCGATGATCCAAGAAACCGATGCCGTCGTCATCGGCGCGGGCCCCGTCGGCCTGTTCCAGGTGTTTCAGCTGGGCCTGCAAGGCCTGGCGGCCCACATCGTTGACGCACTGCCCTACGCGGGCGGCCAGTGCGTAGAGCTGTACGGCGACAAACCCATCTACGACATCCCCGGCGTGCCTGTGTGCACCGGCCACGAGCTGGCCGCCCGGCTCACCGACCAAATCGCCCCCTTCAAGCCCCAATGGCACCTGGGCACACAGGTCGCCGCACTGCAGCCGCAGCCCGATGGGCGCATCGCCGTCACCACCCAGCAAGGCACCCAGCTGCTGGCACGCGCAGTGTTTATCGCCGCAGGCGTGGGCGCCTTCGTGCCCCGCGCCCTCAAGGTCGAAGGCATCGAGGCCTTTGCAGGCACACAGCTTTTTTACCAGCACCTGCCGCCTGCCGCCACGCTGCAAGGCCAGCGCCTGGTGGTGCACGGCGGTGACGACGCGGCCGTGGCTTGCGCCATTGCAGCCGCCACCGCAGCCGAATCACCCGCCGCCAGCGTGGTGCTGCTGCACCGCCGCGATGTCTTCAGCGCCCCGCCCGACCAGCTTGCACAGCTGCATGCCCTGCGCGATGCCGGGCGCATCGAAGTCGTGGTCGGGCAAATCACCGGCATCACCCGCGACACCAGCATCAACCGCGAGGGCAAGCGCCTGACCGCCCTGCAAACCCTGACGCCCGAGGGCACCGAGCTGGCCGTGCCCATGGATGTGCTGGTCGTCGCCCTGGGCGTCTCCCCCCGCCTCGGCCCCATCGCCGACTGGGGCCTGGCCATGGAACGCAAGCAACTGGTGGTAGACACCGCCACCTTCCGCACCAGCGCGCCCGGCATCTACGCCGTGGGCGACATCATCACTTACCCCGGCAAGCGCAAGCTGATCGTGTGCGGTTTTCACGAAGCCACCCTGGCCGCCTTCGCCGCCGCCGAAGCCCTGAGCGGCAAGCCTGTGGTGCTGCAGTACACGACGAGCAGTACGCATCTGCATCAGTTGTTGGGGGTGGGGGCGGCTGCGATCGTGAACGGGTGAAGGCAGCGAGGAGCTGCCAGTCAACTCAAAAGAAAGCTGCGCTCAACGTTCGACATAAGCGGCCTACCGTAGGCGGGTCCGCTTGATGGAGGCGTCACGCGTTTCATGAAGCACCTGGCGAGCTAAATAGCCAAAAGAGGGGCCCGTTCCGGGGAGTGCTGCGACGACCGGATACGACACTGTGGCATTGATGAATGTTTCAACGTTGAGCATCTGCCGGCTGGTTCGCGAAACCATAACCTCAAACTCCCAGAACTCCAACGAATCGGTAAGCCAGATGCCCGTATGGAGATCACCTTCTTGCTCAGGCACCACGAAGTAGCGAACTAACAGACCGGCCTGTGGCTGCAAAGCACGCTCTTGGAGTGCTGAGCGAAGCCACTGAGGCAGGGCTGCACCAATGCAGGCCGCTCGCCTGATCGCGGTTTGCGTCTCCGCCGCTTGCTGCTGGACGTTGCGTTGAATTCCCATGACGCCTAACGATTAAGGCCAGCGGAGGCCGCAGGCCGTCCGTTCTGGGCTGATTTGTTATGCGATGTTTTATGACGATGCATCAAACGTCACCTAAACCCTTAAAGACCAGTTTTGAATTTGCATCGAACCCGGCGACCAAATACGTATCAACACCGAACTTCCATACCCAAAATTGCACTGCATTTGACCTCAATGCTGCCTCACAGTTTCCGAGCCATCGATCTTTGGTACATAGCTCTAGTTGCGGCTGTGTCCAGATTGGCTCTTTTCCCACAGTTGATAGAACTACAGACTTGCTCATTCCTACTTCCAGCTGAGACTCTTTAATCGACGGATAAATTATCCAAAAAAGTCCTGCCGCAAAAAAAGCGAGAAGGGATGCGCCAGCCGACCATTCCAATAGCTTTACGACCTTCAAATACAAGCCATCTCCTCTACGCATAACGTTGAAGCTCAGCGGGCGGCGTAGCCGTCCGCTGGAGCGACCAGTTAGCCAGGGCAGGCCCAACCGCGCCGCTTGCTTTGGACTTCACCCGGTTTCGTAGACATATTTCAACTTCCGTTTCGAAGTTGTTCGAATGCCAGCGGACTCAGTTGGTCTAGGTGACTGTGCCGACGGATTCGATTGTAAAAACCTTCGATGTAGTCAAACACATCTGACTTGGCGTCTTGCCTGGTGGCATAGATATGGCGTTTGATTCTCTCCTTCTTCAAGCTGCTGAAGAAGGACTCTGCTACCGCGTTGTCCCAACAGTTTCCACGTCGGCTCATGCTTGGCACCAATTGGTTGTCCTTGCACCAGCGGGCGAAGTCGTCACTGCCAAACTGACTTCCTTGGTCGGAATGGATCATCACTGGACCCGTTGGGCGCCTGCGCCACACTGCCATCGTGAGCGCATCCAACACCAACTCTGTAGCCATGCTGGAGTTCATCGCCCAGCCGACCACCATGCGCGAGTACAGGTCAATTACGGCCGTTAGGTACAACCAGCCCTCATGGGTTCGGATATAGGTAATGTCGGTGACCCACACTTGGTTCGGTAGCGTGACCGTGAACTCACGTTGCAACCGGTTCGGTGCGGCAGTCGCAGGAAGACCGACTCGGTAGCGTGGCCGCTTGTAACCACGCACTGAGCGCAGTTGGGCCTGGCGCATCAGGCGTGCTACACGTTTTTGACCGCACGCCATACCGTCCTCTCGCAAGTCCCGCAGGATGCGTGGGCTTCCATAAATCCCGTGGCTGTCGTCAAAGGATTGCCGAATGCTTGCCAGCAAGACATCGTCGGCTAAGGCGCGTTTGGACTTTGGATTGGCCTTCCAAGCGTAATAGCCACTGCGCTGTACGCGCAGAACGCGGCACATGCTGCTGAGCCGGAACTGGCCTTTATGTTCGGCCATGAATGCGTACTTCACCCGGACAGCTTGGCAAAGTACGTTGCGGCCTTTTTTAGGATGTCGCGCTCCTCATTGGCCCTTTTGAGCTCCGCTTTGAGCCGGGATACCTCGGCCTTGAGCTGGCTTGTCTCTGCCCCCCCTGCGCTCGATTGCTCTTTGGCAAGCCGCACCCACAGGTACAGGCTTTTGTCCGACATGCCCAATCGCTTGGCTACATCCACTACCCCATGACCACGCTCGGTCACCTGTTTGACGGCTTCTGCCTTGAACTCAGCCGGGTATCGCACTCTCTTCATTTCTCACTCTCCAGTTCAATTTCGACCTTGATAGGTGTCTATTGAACCGGGTGAAGTCCACAGAGAACCACGAATTACGCTTCGAGGCTGGCAAATTTGCGCCGCAGAACGGGCAGTGCGAAATAAGTAGTAGCTCCGCTGATGGCTAGCATATGAGACCGTACTCTTCAAAGACGGGCGACCAATAGATGCGCTTGTCAGTGGAGCCGAGTAGCCTGCTCGTTGCCTTGGGGTAGTGCATGTTCGCTTGGTGCGTCATGGACTCGCAGCAGTGCTGCTTCTGTACTTGGGGTTCGTCCTTAAGCGGCAGCGAGAAGTTCATGTGATGCCCAACTCAATGTAGGCGGCAAAACCCGGTTGATACATCCGGTGCGTGACGATACATCTTTTGAAAAAAGTCTCGCAATCCGCATGCTTGTTGGCTTGCAAACCACGGCAATGTGCAAATAAACAGGTATAAATTTTTCATGAAACCCGGCAAGGGTTAAGTCGGCCAACTATAGCGGGACAGTAAGCCCAACAGAACTTGCCTACTGCGTGCTCTGTGCGGCCACATCCATCAATTTGGAATCCACAGCAGCTTCGGAGTCCTGCTATCCAAGTTTGCTCGAGACAAGCGCTGAGTTCACGCTGCCCAAATTCACACCGACACGCACCACCTTCCCCCTCACACCACAAACCGCGTAGTCAACAAAATCACCACCGGCATAGTCACCAGCGCCAGCACCGTCGATACCGCCACGCTGGCCGTGACTTCATCCTGCGCCACCTCGTAGCGCTGCGCAAACAAGAACACATTGGCCCCCACGGGCAGCGAGGCGGCCACGATCATCACGGCCAGGGGCAGGCCTGACAGGCCCAGCGCCCACCCCAGGGCAGCCAGCAGCAGGGGGTGCACCACGCACTTGGCCAGGGCGATACGCAGTGCCGCTTTGAAATGGTGCCCCACGGGGGTGAAGACGAGTGTGACCCCCACCAACAGCAGCGCCAGCGGGCCCAGCGCCTGGCCCAGCAGTTGCAAGGGCTTGTCGACCACGGCGGGCAGGGTCAGCCCGGTCTGGGCGAACAACAGCCCCACCACGATGGGCAGCGGCACGGGGTGCAATACGCCGTTGCGCACGGCCTGCAGCACGGTGCGCCACATGGGTGGGGGCGTGGCGTCGGACTGGCCCGCGTGCTCGCGGGCGGCGGCCAGTTCAAACACCACGGTGGCGGCCGTCAGCAATATGAGGGAGTGCACCGAAATCAGCGTGAACAGCGTGACCAGCCCGGCATCGCCAAACACAAGGCCCACCAGTGGCACGCCAATCATCAAGGTGTTGCTGAACGTGTTGGCCAGCGCACGGGCGGCGCCCAGGCGATTGAAGCCCTGCAGCGCCATGGTGGCGCCATACAGCGCGATGAAGGCGGCAAAGTAGATGGCCACGGGGCCAAAGTTCAGGTCCTCGATGTGCACAGTGCTCATGGTGCGAAACAGCAGTGCGGGCGACAGCACCATGAAGACGAGGTTTGACAGGTCTTTGACCGCGCTGCTGCGAATCCAGCCCTGGCGCCCCGTCAAAAAGCCGATGGCGATGAAGAGCACGACGGGGACGAGCGAGGAGATGACAGGAGAGTTCAAAGCAGCACGCGAAAGCAGAACCAATGAATGCCCGAGAACCGGGCCGCTGGGCAGAATCGCCAAAATACTACCATTTTGATAGCTGCTAGCGCTTATTCAGCAAGCGCCAGAGGCCGATTCAATACCAAAATCCAATCATACTCAACCGACCACCAAGGCCTGCCAGCCCCACCCAGCCAGCGCGGTGCCCAGCACCACGACCCACGGTGGCACGCGCCACCACAGCAGCGCCGCCAGGGCGATGGCGGCCAGGGCCACATCGGCAGGGCCATGCAAGGCACTGCTGGCCACGGGGTGCCACAGCGCTGCCAGCAGCAGGCCCACGACAGCGGCATTCACCCCCGCCAGCAGGCCACGCGCACCGGCCCGCTGGCGCAGCTGCGCCCACCAGGGCAAGGCCCCGGCCACCAGCAAAAACGCGGGCAGAAAAATGCCCAAAACGGCCAGCACCGCAAAGCCCGCGCCCGCCCAGCCCGGTGCCATGGCGGCGCCCAGGAAGGCAGCAAACGTGAACAGCGGCCCAGGCACCGCCTGCGCGGCGCCATAGCCTGCCAAGAACGCGTCGCCCGCCACCCAGCCTGAGGGCACCACGGCCGACTGCAGCAGCGGCAGCACCACATGGCCGCCGCCAAACACCAGCGCCCCGGCACGGTAAAACGCATCCAGCACGGCCCAGCCCGTAACCACATTCGCCGCGTTCGTTGCAGTGGTTGCACCTGCTGCGCTGGCCTGCCCCCACCAGGGCAGCGCCACCAGCAGGACTGCAAACACGGCCAGCAGCGCCAGCCCTGCCCTGCGCGAATACGGCACGGCCCAGGCATCGGCTGCAGGGGCGGGCTGCAACGCTGGGCCACGGCCCCAGGCCCACCAACCCACCAGGGCAGCGCCCACCATGGCCCCCATCTGCCCCGCCACACCGGGCTGCCACAGGGTGATAGCGCAAGCCGCGCCCATCAAGGCCACACGCCCGGCGCTGGTGCACAGGCTGCGCGCCATGCCCCACACGGCCTGGGCCACCACGGCCACCGCCACCACCTTGAGCCCCTGCACCAGCCCGGCAGGCAAGCCCGCCCCACCCGACGAAAAGCCCAGCCCCAGCGCCGCCAGCACCAAGGCCGAGGGCAGCGTAAAGCCCACCCAGGCCGCCAGCGCCCCTAGCCAGCCGCTGCGCATCAAGCCCAGCGCCATGCCCACCTGGCTGCTGGCTGGTCCGGGCAAGAACTGGCACAGTGCCACCAGATCGGCATAGCTGTGCTCATCCAGCCAGCGGCGGCGCACCACCAACTCGTCGCGAAAGTAGCCCAGGTGCGCCACCGGCCCGCCAAACGAGGTGAGCCCCAGACGCAAAAACACCCACAGCACAGCCCAGGGGCTGGAGGCAGTGGGTGGAGAAAGCGGTGCCTGAAGTGGGTCAGGAGGCAGACCGTGGGGCGGTGTTTGGTGCGGTGGCTGAGGGGATGTCATGCAGGGTGGGACGTTGATACAGATTCGCGCTCCGCTCGTCCGAGTCCAAACCGTTCAGGCTGAGCCCTTCGACAGGCTCAGGACCGGCTTGTCGAAGCCTTGCGCAGCGCTTCAACAAGCTCAGCATGAACGGTTTGGTGTTTTTGAGAGCCCTCGGGAAGAGAAAGCACGCAGGGCGCCTACTCTGCCACACCCCACCTGCCCTGGGTCAATCGACCTTGATGTTGGCCGCCTTGATCACCTGGGCCCACTTGTCCACCTCGGCCTTTTGAAAGGCAGAAATCTGCGCCACGCTCAGGTCAGCGGGCTCCATGCCAAAGCCGGTCAAGCGCTTTTGCATGTCGGGCTGGGCCAGGATCTTGCGGATCTCGTCGTGCAAACGCGTCACCACCGGCGTGGGGGTGCCTGCGGGCACAAAGATGGCTTGCCAGGACTGCACCTGAAAATCCTTGAGCTCGGCCACGCCCGACTCGGCCACGGTGGGCACATCGGGCATGGACGCCAGGCGCTTGGGCGATGTCACGGCAATGGCGCGCAGCTTGCCGCTTTGGATGTGCGGCGAAGCCACCACGGTGGTGTCAAACATCATGTCCACCTGCCCGCTGATCACGTCCTGAATGGCCGGGCCGCTGCCCTTGTAGGGCACATGCGTGAACTTGACGCCCGACTTGTAGCCCAGCAGCTCCACCGCCAAATGCTGCGAACTGCCCGTGCCTGCCGATGCCGACGACAGCCCGCCCTCTTTGCCGCGCGCGGCGGCCAGCACGTCTTTGATGGTTTTGTGGGGGCTGTTGGCGGCCACCACCAGCACCACAGGGTTGGTGCCGATCAGCGTGACGGGGCTGAACGACTTGATGGGGTCGTAGCCCAGCTTGGGGTACAGACTGATGTTGATGGCATGCGAGCTGACGGTGCCGCCCAGCAGCGTGTAGCCGTCAGGGGCCGAGCGCGCTGCGGCCTCCGAGCCAATGCTGCCTGCGGCCCCACCCTTGTTCTCCACCACCACGGTGGTACCCAGTGCGGTGCCCAGCTGCTGGCCGATCAGGCGCGCCAGCGTGTCGGTGGTGCCGCCTGCGGCAAACGGCACCATGTAGCTGATGGCTTTGCCTGTGGGCCAGGTGCCCTGGGCCACCACGGGGGTGGCCAGCAGGCTGCTGGCTGCGGCGATGGCGGTGAAGGCTGCGAGGGTGGACCTGTGGACAAAGGTTCGGCGTTGCATCGGGGCTCCTGGCTCTGAATGGACGGATGGATGAAATAGGTGAAGGGGTCTGCAAGCCCCGAGTGTCCTGAGTTGGAGATTCGTTTCATAAAGATGCCGAGAATCGCCGCCATGCTGCGTTGCAAATCCTCGCGATAGCGACGGCTATCGCTGCGGTTTGCGCCTTGCCTGACGACGATTTCGACTTCTTTATTTCATCAACGAACTTCCAACTCAGGACACTAGCGATACGCGTTGCCAGGGCTTTCAGTCAATACGACATCAAGGCAAATCGACGATCTCGACCCAGTTCGGGTTCTTGCCCACAGGCACGCGGGTGGGTGTGCCAGGCACGCCGGTGGCGGGGTCAATCGGGTGCACCGAGACGCTGTGCGACTCTTGCCCTGCTGCGATGAGGAAGCGGCCGGAGGAATCCACCGCAAAGCCGCGTGGTGACTTCTCGGTAGGCACCTGGCCCAGGGGCTGCAGCTGGCCCGTGGCCGGGTCGACCTTGAAGCTGCTCAGGGTGCTGGAGGTGCGCTCGGACGCATACAGCGTGCGCCCGTCGGGCGACAGGTGCACGTCGGCCGCCCAGGGCTTGCCGGTAAAGCCTGCGGGCAAGGTGGCGGTGCGCTGCACCTGGCGCAGGGTGCCCCGCTCTTTGTCGTAGGCCATCACGTTCAGGGCTGCGTCCAGTTCGTTGAGCACGTACATGGTGGTCTGGGCGCGGTTCCACACAAAGTGGCGGGGGCCAGACTTTTCAGGCGCCACGGTGGTCAGCGCACTCTCGTGGGCCGTCAGGCGGCCGGTCTCGGCGTCAAATCGCCAGGCCGACAGGTTGTCACCGCCCAAGCTGGTGGCAAACACGTAGCGGTTGCTGGCGTCTGCGTGGATGGCGTGGGCGTTGGGCGTGGTCGGAATCAGCTGGTGCACCGCCCCCACCGCGCCGTCTTTGCCAATGCTGTTCACGGTGATTTTGTGCCCCGGGTACGACGCGGCAAGCAGCCAGCGGCCGGTGGCGTCGGTGTCGATGTTGGCCATGCTGTCGGCCAGGGCCGCTTCGCCCAGCTTGCGCAGCTTGCCGCTGGCGGGGTCGATGGCCAGGCTCACCACCCGAAACGGCTGCGAGCGCAAGGCCACGTACAGCACGCGCTTGTCTGGGCTCACGGCCATGGGCATGGCGGTGCCGCCCAGGGGCACGGTTTCGACCGGCTTGAGGGTGCCCGCGCTGCGGTCCAGCTCCAGCACCGAAAGGTCCTGGCTGTCTGCATTGGAGACATACACCCAGGTCGCGGCCGATGCCGCTGAAGAGGCTGCCAGGCACACCAGACCGGCCGCCAAGGGCGTTGTCCAGCGAATGCTGCGTTGTGGGGTAGAGGCCATCGTTGCGTCCTTTGTCTTTCGCTGTGTAGCGGTTTGGTTTTGCAAACGTTGTGCGTTGTCGTACAACGTTTGCGAATTTTGAGACGAACGGGGCCGGTGTGCCAAAGGGATTACCCGTAGCAGACCGTGGAGATTGGTCCGTGCAAGCCGGAAGCGCCGAGGCTTTTTGAATTAGGGACTTTCCCTAGGTAAGCGGTACCGTTTCACACGCTTGAAAACGCTGCGAAAGCCCTGTACCACGGGGGTTGAGACAGAACTCCACGCCAGCTTCCGCCCTCCCCGCCAAGCCCAGCCTCCAACCCCAGACCTTGTTTCGCAAACCACACAGTTGTACGATGACAAACAACAAAACCCAGACCCAGGAGACCCTCCATGCCATTGTTCCGCCGCACGGCCTTGCTGGCCGGCATTGCCGCCCTCGCCGCCACCAGCGCCTTCGCCCAAAACGCTGCCGAATGGCCCACCAAGACACTGCGCATCGTGGTGCCCTACCCACCCGGCGGCAGCTCGGACATCATTGCTCGCTCCATCAGCCAGTCGCTGTCTGAAGCGCTGAAGCAGACCGTCATCGTCGAAAACAAGGCGGGCGCCAATGGCAACCTGGGCGCCGACTTTGTGGCCAAGGCCGATCCGGACGGCTACACCATGCTGCTGTGCGACGTGGGCGCGCTGGCCATCAGCCCCTCGGTCTACACCAAGCTGTCGTTCGACCCCTCCAAGGACCTGCGTGGCGTGACCATGCTGGCCTACTCGCCCCACCTGCTGGTGGTGCACCCCTCGGTGCCCGTGAACAACCTCAAGGAGCTGGTGGCGTATTCGAAGAAAAACGACCTGAACTTTGCCGTGACCGCCACCGGCAGCGCCCCCCACTTGGCTGGTGTGGCGCTGGAGCGCGCCAGCGGTGCGCGCTGGCAGTACATCCCCTACAAGGGCGGCGTTACCGCCATCCAGGACACCGTGGCAGGCCAGACCCAGATCCTGATGAACGGCATGCTGGCCACCCTGCCCCAGGTGCAAAACGGCAAGCTCAAGGTGCTGGGCGTCTCCAAATCCACCCGCATGCCCCTGATTGGCGACGTGCCCACCATTGCCGAGCAAGGCGTGGCAGGCTATGAATCGGGCACCTGGCAAGGCGTGCTGCTGCCACGCGGCACCCCCGATGCCATCATCCAGAAGCTAAACAAGGCCCTGATCACCGCCATCCGAGCCCCAGAAATCCGCTCGCGCCTGGCCGGACAAGGCGCCGAAGTGGTGACCATGACCCCTGCCGAGCAAGACCAGTTCTTTGCCAAGGAACGCGCCCGCTGGGCCAGCGTGGTGTCTGCCGCCAAGATCAAGCTGGACTGAGCGGAGCCCCCGCAACGCACGGGGCGCGAACCAAAGGGGCTTCGGCCCCTTTGTCGTTGTCGGCAGCCCAGATCACAACGGTTTGCCAGGGCACGAGCGCGTGCATATGGAGCCGGCCTCTTTGAACTTGCAATATCCGTTCGGGTTGAGCTTGTCGAAACCTTGCGCGGCGCTTCGACAAACCCGTCCGGAGCCTATCGAAGGGCTCAACGTGAACGGTTCAACGGTTCAAGCAGAGGTTCGCGCCGGATCAATAATGTGGGACGAACCTGTTCCCGATAACCTGCTTCATTTGCCTGCCCACCTGCCCATGACCCAAGCCACCACCGCGCCCCTGGTTCTTCACATGCCCGCCCCCAGCGCCAGCGAACTCAAGGCCGCCCGCATTGCCGCAGGCCTGAGCCAGGTGCAAGCGGCAGAACTGATGGGCTACCCGGTGCAGCAAGGCAGCCGGGGCGGCCTGCAGTCGCGCACCTGGCAAGCGCTGGAGAGCGAGAGCGACGAGCGCACCATGCAAGGCCCGGTGTTTGCCATGTTTTTGCTGCTGACGGGGCAGCACTCTACGCATGCGCTGACCGTCAAGGCACAAACCAGCGCTTCGTAGAACCTGAGGGCCTGCGAGCGCGGGCGCCGCGCCGCCGCAAGCCCCCTCGTCAACGGCGCTCGCGCGTCGCCTTGAACAGCAGCAGCGTGCACACCGCCATGCCCACCAGCGGGATGGCGGCCAGCAGCGCCACCACAGCGCGGGCCAACGGCGGCCAGTCCAGGTCCCCCGTGGTGCGCCACGCGCCCACAGCCCCCACCAGCCCAAACGCCATCAGGCCCATGCGAAAGCTGGCACCGGGTTTGAAGAAAGCAATCACCAGCACCACGTTGGCAATGCCCACCATCAAGGCCAGGTGGCCCCAGTGCATGGAAACACCGGTGCCCTGGTGCCCCCTCAAGGCGTCGCTTTCTTCATCCTCATCGTCATCCACCCGCTGGCTTGGCCTGCTGGGTAGAGTGCCAGATGGCGCCGCAGCCGCTGGAGGGCCCATGCCCGTAGTCGCTGCCGCTGCGGCCCCACCCATGGCCTGGCGCACCACCGGGGCGGGCCCCGCCGCCGGAGCCAGACCGCGCTGTTGCAACACCGCACGCAGCTGGCCGGGCTCGCGCAGCGCCGCCACCAGGGCGCGCACAGGGCCTTGTTCGTTGGGTGCCAGGCGCAGGTCGTCCACCCGCATCGTGGTGCCACCTGCGTTGGCCATCATGAACAGCGCCTTGGCCACCAGCACGTCCTTGGGGCCACCGGTACCCACCTCGATGAAGGTGCCCAGGTTGTAGGTGGCATCGGCATGGCCCGCTTCAGCCGCCTGGGCATACCAGGCGCGGGCCTGGGCTGCATTCGCCGGGCCGCCTTCGCGGCCATGCTGGTCGGCAATGCCCATGTACTGCGCTGCATGGGGGTTGCCCTCGCGGGCAAACCAGCCCACGAAATCGCGGGTGGCAGTGCCTGTCCAGACCTGCGCAGCAGCGCCCACACCCGTGCTGGGTTTGGCCTCTACAGGCGCCAGGCTCAGGCCCTGGGGCGATGCCGCTTCGTCCTTGCGCTGCTGGCGTTTTTGGGCCTGCTGCCGCTGCTCTTGTGCTGCGGCACTCCATTTAGCGGCAGCGGCCTTGTCCACCGGGCCGCCCCAACCATGCTCGTACATCAGTGCCAGCAGGCGCTTGGCGGGCTCATGGTCCCATTCCGCAGCGCGCTGGCACCAGTAGCGGGCGTTTTCAAAGTTGGGCTCTTCCCAGCCTGTTACCGCCTCCAGCGCCCGCTGAAAGGCAGCCACCTCGTGCCCCTGCAGGGCCGCAACCTCCAGCCCGCCCGAGGCTTCGATGCGCTTGCGGCTGTACAGCATCGTCTGCTCGGTGCGGTCAAAGGCATCATCCACCGCCTTGCGCTCAGCGTCGATCAGTTGCAGCAGTGGCTCCCCGGCGGTGGCCTTCAGCCGCGCCAGCAAGGCCTGGATGCGCAACTTGGCCTCGGGGGGAAAGCGCTCGGCAAACGCCTGGGCATCCGCCTGTGTTTCCGGGTTGTGCGCGCCCATCAGCTGCAGCGCAGCCGCCAGGTCAAAGTGCCTGCGCTGGCCCAGAATGCCAAAGCGCATGGCCCGGCCCAGGGCGTAAATGGCGTGTGTGTTGCCGCGTGCGGCCCAGGCCCGGTACTCGGCCCAGGCGGTGGCGTCGTCACCCGCTTTGCGGGCACGCACGGCGCGGTGCACCTGCAGGTCGGGCTCCTCAGGCACGTCGCCGTTGCCCAGGTAGTGCACGCCACTTTGCGGGTCATACAGGCTCAAGCCCAGCCGGGTGGCCTGGGCCCAGGCGTGGTCAAAGGCATCGTCCCAATGCGGGGTCCGGGTGTTGATGCCAAAGCCCAGCGTCGGGAAGGTGGTGACGCCCTCCTCGCTGCCATCCAGCCACACGTCCATGGATTCGGGAAAACGGGCGTGCAGCGCCTGGCCCCAAAGCAGAAACTTCGGGTTCTGCGCCGTCTCAGGTCCGTCGGACACACGCTCGAACTGCGCATCGGCCTCGGCCTTGGTGGTGGGCCAAGGCCAGTCGGCGGGCTTCTCCCACAACTGCAAGGTGTAACTCATGCATCCCTCCCAGCGCAGCGTTGGCGCCTTTTTGTGAAGGGGCAGATTTTAGGATTTGAAGCAAAAACAGGCTGTAGCGCTTTCAATACAAGCGCAAGCAGCTATTTAATTCATAGCAAACAACGGCCTGTACGCGCTGCCAGCGCGAGCCGCTGCGCCCAAAACAATGCCCTGGCAGGCATCAAAAAACCCCACGTGGGCAGGCCGGTGGGGTTGACGCATGAAGCAGCGAATGGGGGCCACGAGCCCCCTACCCGTTCAGATCACTTCAGCACACCGCGCGAGATGTCCATGATCATGCGCGTGGCCAGGTACAGACGCGGCACGATGGTGTTGATCTGCACGTACTCAGCATCGTTGGAGTGCGCGCCGTAGCCCGACAGGCCCATGCCCTCCACCACCGCACCCTTGGTCTTGAGCGCCGCAAACGCTGCGTCAGTGCCGCCGCCGGTGGCTTTTTCCACCACGTTGAGCGACATGCCCAGCTCCTGGTAGATCACCTTGCCATAGCCCGCCACGCGGCGGGAGGCATCGCTGGCCTCCAGCGGCGGGCGGCGCACTTCAAACTTCACATCCACCTTGGATGCGGGCAGCAGCTTGCTCTTGACCTTCTCTTGCAGGCCTTTCTCCAGCCCGTCAAAGTCCGCCACACGCAGCGCGCGCGCATCGGCCTGGGCCGTGGCCTCGGCCGGAATCACGTTGCGGTTGGTACCTGCCTTCGACACCGTCCAGTTCAGCTTGAGGCCTTCGTCGGTCTTGGACAAATCCTTCATCTGCAGCAGCTGGTGCGACAGCTCGTACAGAGCGTTCACGCCATCCTCGGGCTTGGCCCCGGCGTGCGACGCCTTGCCCTGCACCGTGAGGTAGGCCGCCCCAATGCCGCTGGTGGCCAGACGCAGCGTGCCGTCGGTGCCCCCGCCTTCAAACGAAAACACCACATCCTGCTCGGCCGCCACGCGGGTGATGGTGCTGCGCCAGCCGGGCGAGCTGATTTCTTCATCGCCATTGATCAGCACGGTGAGCGTGCCGTAGTCCTTGAAGTTGAGCTTTTGCAGCACAGCGATGGTGTGCAAGATCAGGGCAATGCCCTGCTTGTCGTCTGAAATGCCCAGGCCGTAGGCCTTGTCACCATCGATGCGAAACGGCTGGCCTTTGAGCATGCCTTTCAGGTACACCGTGTCCATGTGCGCGATCAGCATGATCTTCTTGGTGCCCGTGCCCTTGAACACGGCTTGCACCGCAGGCCCCACCTTCTCGGGGGTGTCGTCCAGGCGGTAGACATCGCTGGTCTGCAGCACCTCCACCGCACCGCCCAGTTGCTTGAGCTGGCCAGCAATGCGCTCAGCAATCTGGTTGAGCCCCTCGATGTCCTTGCTGCCCGACTCGATGTGCACCAAGTCACGCAGGGTATCGAGCAGCGGCTGCTGCTCTTGCTGGGCCAGGGCGTGCACATCGGCCACGGGCGCAGCCTGGGCGGCGAGCGCAAAGGCCATGGCCAAGGCGGCCATGAGGGGGCGAATCACAGAAGGGGCAGTGGACTGGTGTGGCATGGGTGTTCGAGCAAAAAGGAGGACGCGGAGGTGGTGTGGATGGCCATTATGGGCGCATGAAATACAAATTTCACACCCAACGCGTTTTGCAACATCCATGCCAAACCCTGCACGCCATCACAGCAACTCCACGCCTTTGAGCGTCACAAAACTCGTCTCGCGCGTAACCTGCACAAAGTCCTGCAGGTACGGCTTGGCCGACAGGCTGGGCAGGCAGGCGGCGTGCAGCTCGCCGCGCAGGCCTTTATCGCCAATCGGTCTGGCAGTCACGTATCCCCGGTCCAGATAGCTCTGCACCGCCCACAGCGGCAGCGCCGCCACGCCGCGCCCGCTGGCCACCAGCTGCAGCATGGCCACCGTCAGCTCGGTGGTGCGGCGCGGGGGGCGCACGCCGGCGGGCTCCAGCACCTGGCGGATCAAATCGAGCATTTCGTCGGGCACGGGGTAGGTGATGATGGTCTGGTCGGCAAAGTCCTGCGCCACCAGATGCGGCTTGGCCACCAGCGGGTGCGTGTTGGCCAGCAGCGCGCGGATCTCGAAGCCAAACAGCGCGTGGTAGTCCACGCCCGCCTCGTCGGCATCCACCTCCGACACGATGGCCACATCGGCCCGGCCCTGGTGCAGCAGGCCCACGGGGTCGGCATGAAAGCCGCTCACGATGTCCAGTTCCACCTCGGGCCAGCGGGTGCGAAACGCATCCATGGCGGGCATCAGCCAGTCAAAGCAGGTGTGGCATTCCACCGCAATGCGCATCTGCCCACCCTGCCCCAGCACCAGGCGGGCGATGTCGCGCTCCGCCCCTTCCACCTGGGGCAGCATGGCATCGGCCAGCGCCAGCAGGCGCTCGCCCACGGCGGTGAACTGCGGCGGCACCGATTTGCGCTCGAACAGTGGCTGGCCGTAGCGGTCTTCCAGCAGCTTGATCTGGTGCGACAGCGCCGACTGCGTGAGGTTGAGCAGCTGCGCGGCCCGCACCAGGCTGCCGCTGTCACGCAAGGCCACCAGCGTGCGCAGGTGGCGCACTTCCAGAATCGACTGGTTCATTATTAATTTTCAAGTTAATCAACTAAAACTTTCGTTTGAATAATAAACGAGCCCGCGCGACCATCGGTGCCTTCATTGCATTGCTCCATTCAGAAGAAGGAAATCACCATGTCGCTCGCCGCAGTCGCCGTAACCGCCGCCACCCGCCGCCCCGTGCTCACCCACACCCTGGGGTTTCCGCGCATGGGGGCGCAGCGCGCGCTGAAATTCGCGCTCGAATCCTTCTGGCGCGGCGAGAGCACCGAGGCCGAGCTGCAGGCCGCCGCCGCCCAGTTGCGCCAGCAACACTGGCAGGCGCAGGCCGACGCGGGCCTGGGTTGTGTGACCGTGGGCGACTTTGCGCTGTACGACCATGTGGCCAACCACATCCAACTGCTGGGCTGCGAGCCTGCGCGTTTTGGCTTTGATGCCCACACGCCCGAGCTGGCGCGCTACTTTGCTATGGCCCGGGGCGTGTCGGCCCAGGCCACATCCGACCACGCGGGCTGTAGCGCCGGTTGCCAGGCTAAGCACCCCACTGCAGGCCAGCCCGCACTGGAGATGACCAAGTGGTTCGACACCAACTACCACTACCTCGTGCCCGAGTTCAGCGCCCACACCCAGTTCCACCTGGCCAGTGAGCGCCTGTTTGCCGAGGTGGCCGAGGCCCAGGCGCTGGGCCACCGCGTCAAGGCCGTGTTGCTGGGGCCGCTGAGCTTTTTGTGGCTGGGCAAATCCAAGGCGGCGGGCTTTGACCGCTTCAGCCTGCTGGAGTCCCTGCTGCCCGTGTACGAGGCCGTGCTGGCACGCCTGAAGGCCCAAGGCGTGGAATGGGTGCAGATCGACGAACCCATCCTGGGCCTGGACCTGCCCGATGCGTGGCGCCATGCCTTTGAGCCCAGCTACTGGCAACTCGCCCGCAGCGCGCCCAAGCTGTTGCTGGCCACCTACTTCTCGCCCCTGGCCGAAAACCTGCGCCTGGCCTGCCAGCTGCCCGTGGCCGGGCTGCATGTGGACGCCGTGCGCGCGCCCGACGAACTGGTGGGCGTGGCCGACTGGCTGCCCTCGCACAAAGTGCTGTCGGTGGGCATGGTGGATGGCCGCAACATCTGGCGCACCGACCTGGATGCGGCCCTGGCCAAGCTGCGCCCCGTGGCCGACAAGCACCAGGGCGAGCTGTGGCTGGCACCGTCGTGCTCGCTGCTGCACGTGCCGCTCAGCTTAGAGGCCGAGACGCAGCTGGATGGCGAGGTGAAATCCTGGCTGGCGTTTGCGGTGGAAAAACTCGATGAGCTGCGCGTGCTTGCCACCGCCTTGTCGCAAGGCGAAGCGGCGGCAGACGACGAACTGCACGCCGCCCGCACCGCCCTGGCCGCCCGCCGCGCCAGCCCGCGTGTGCACCGCGCCACCGTGGCGGCCCGCATTGCCGCCGCAGCGCCCGGGGCCGACCAGCGCGCCAGCGCCTTCCCTGCCCGGCAAAAGGCCCAGCGCGCACGGCTGAAGCTTCCGCTGTTGCCCACGACCACCATTGGCTCGTTCCCGCAGACGGCGGAGATCCGCGCAGCCCGTGCCGCCTTCAAGCGCGGGGCACTCGATGCCGCCCACTACCAACAGAAGATGGAAGCTGAAATTGCCCTGGCCGTGCGCAAGCAGGAAGCGCTGGGCATTGACGTGCTGGTGCACGGCGAGGCCGAGCGCAACGACATGGTCGAATACTTTGGCGAGCAGCTCAACGGCTTTGCCTTCACCGCCAACGGCTGGGTGCAAAGCTACGGCTCGCGCTGCGTAAAGCCGCCCATCATTTACGGCGACGTGGCCCGCCCCACGCCCATGACGGTGGACTGGACGCAGTACGCGCAGAGCCTGACGGCCAAGCCCATGAAAGGCATGCTCACCGGCCCCATCACCATCCTGCAGTGGAGCTTTGTGCGCGACGATCAGCCCCGCGCCACCACGGCCGACCAGGTCGCCTGGGCCATCCGCGACGAGGTGTGTGACCTGGAAGCCGCAGGCATCGCCATCATTCAGATTGACGAGCCCGCCATCCGCGAGGGCTTGCCGCTGCGACGCGCGGGGTGGAAGAGCTACCTGGACCGCGCCACGCGCGCCTTCCGCATCAGTGCCAGCGGCGTGCGCAACGACACGCAGATCCACACCCACATGTGCTACAGCGAGTTCAACGACATCCTGCCCGCCATCGCGTCCATGGACGCGGATGTGATCACGATTGAGACGAGCCGCTCGGACATGGAGCTGCTGCAAGGGTTCGGTGATTTCCGCTACCCCAACGAGATCGGCCCTGGCGTGTACGACATCCATTCGCCCCGCGTGCCTGGCGTGCAGGAGATGGCTGCGCTGCTCGAAAAAGCCGCCGAGGTCGTGCCCGTGGAGCACCTGTGGGTGAACCCCGACTGCGGCCTCAAGACCCGGGGCTGGCCCGAGACCGAAGCCGCCCTGCGCCACATGGTGCAGGCCGCACAGGAAGTGCGCGAGCGGTTGCTGGAGGAAGCAGCATTGCAGTAATTTATGGGCCTAGCGCTTACCAATAAAGCGCTAGAAGCTATCAATTAGATAGCAAAATCTATCTCACCGAGGTGCAGGCCAGCGCCTCCCGCAGCCTCCAATGGCCCTCACGGGGACTCAGGAATTTAGTCATTGCCAAGACAATAATTGTCTAGTCAATTAAATTCCATCCCCATGACTTCCGCCTCCGACACACCCCGCGCCCCAGCGTCTGCGCCCGTCTTTTACCGCGCAGAGCACTACCAAGCCCATCAGCTTCAGCCTGAAAACAGCGTGGGCTACCTGCTGCGCAAGGTGATGTCTTCCATCCGCACACAGGCCGATGCACAGCTGGCAGTGCACGACCTGACCTATGCGCAGTGGCTGCCCCTGTTCAAGCTGTCTCTGAGCGACCAGACCACCGTCGCCAACCTGGCACGTGACCTGGAGACCGACCCCGCCTCCATGACCCGGTCGCTGGACCGCATGGAAGCCAAGGGCCTAGTGGCGCGCGAGCGCTCCACGGTCGACCGGCGCGTGGTGCAGCTCAAGCTCACAGCCGAAGGCCAGCGCATTGCCGCGCTGGTGCCCCCGGTGCTGGCCGATGTGCTCAACGGCCACCTGAGCGACTTCAGTCACGACGAGTGGCAATTGCTGCTGAGCCTGCTGCGCCGCATGCTGGTGAATGGAAAACCCCCTGTGCCGCCTTCCCCCTGAAGGGGGGCGCCACCGGTGGCCTGGCAAAGCCAGCTCCACGGTGGCCCTGGCCTGGGTCGTGCCAGTGCCAAACGCCCTCGCTGTCCTCCACACAACACCCCAAAACCATTCTGGAGAATCCCGTGAACACCCCAACAACCCCCCTGCCCTCCACCCGCTCGGCCTTGATGGCCCACTTCGCTGTGTCGGCATTGGCCCTGGCGGCAGCCATCTTCCTGGTCGGCTGCGCAAGCCCTGGCCCGAGCCACACGCCACTGGCGCAAACCACCCCAGCGGCCCTGGGCCTGAATGCAGGCACGGAGACCGTTGCCCCCGCCCAGTGGTGGACCACGCTGGGCGATGCGCAGCTCAACACCCTGATCGACCAGGCCCTGCAAGGCAACCCCAGCCTGGCTGTAAGCCGCGCCCGCCTGGAGCAAGCCGTGGCCCTGAGCCAGGTGCGCGAGGCCGCCAACGGCCCGCAGGCCACGCTGGGTGTGGACGCCACCCGCCAGCGCTACACCGCCAACGGCCTGGTGCCCGCCCCCGTGGCTGGCAACACCTACAACAGCGGCACCGTGCAGGCATCGCTGAGCTGGGCGCCCGACTTTTTTGGCCAGCACGCTGCTGAACTGCAAGCCGCCCTGGGCCAGGCCCGCGCCGCCCAGGCCGATGCAGCCGCTGCCGCCAACACCCTGGCCGCCCAGGTCGGCCGCAGCTACGTGGCCCTGGCCCGGCTGGTGGCCCAGCGCGATGTGGCCGTGCGTGCGCTGGAGCAGCGCGAGGAACAGCGCAAGCTCACCCAAGAGCGCACCGCCGCAGGCCTCGACAGCCAGGTCGAGCTGACCCAGGCGCAGGGTGCCGTGCCCGACGCCCGCACCCAGATCGAAGCACTGGAAGAGCAAATCACCCTGGGCCGCCGCCAGTTGGCCGTGCTGACGGGCCAGGCACCCGATGCCTTGCCTGCGCTGACGCCCAGGCTCACCGCGCTGCAACCCACTGCGGTGCCCGACACCCTGGGCGCAGACCTGCTGGGCCGCCGCCCTGACGTGGTGGCAGCCCGCTGGCGGGTAGAGGCCGCCAGCCAGGGGGTGAACAGCGCCAAGAGCGAGTTCTATCCCAACATCAATATTGGCGCGTTTGTGGGCCTGAACTCACTGGGGCTGGACAAGCTGTTCAACGGCAGCTCGCGCCAGATGGGCGTGACACCTGCGCTGCGCCTGCCCATTTTTGACGGTGGCCGCCTGCGCGCCCAACTGGGGGGCCGCCAGGCCGAGCTGGACGCCGCCATCGCCCAATACAACGGCGCCGTGCTCGATGCCGTGAAGGAAGCAGGCGACGCCGTGACCTCCATCCAGTCGCTCACCCGCCAGCAGGCACTGCAGGACGACGCTGTGGCCAGCGCAGAAAAAGCCTACCGCTTTGCCCAAGACCGCTACCGCGCGGGCCTGGGCAACTACCTGGTCGTGCTGAGCACCGAAAGCCAGGTGCTGGCCCAACGCCGCCTGGCCGTAGACCTGCGGGCCCGCCAGCTGGACACGCGCCTGGTGCTGATGAAAGCACTGGGTGGCGGCTGGACCGATGACACGGCGGTGCTGCGCACCGCTGCGAAATAAGCGCAAAAGTCCAACGCAGAAAGCCACTCAACGCCCCTTCATGCACACCCCACCCGTTCACGCAGAGCCTGTCGAAGCGCCGCGCAAGGCTTCGACAAGCTCAGCCCGAACGGTTGGAGGAAAACAAACAAAACCATAAACAACACATTCCCGAAAGACCACTGCCATGACTGCTGCCAGCGAACCCCTCACCGCCAACGAAGCCAACACCGCCCGCCGCCGGGGCCTCACCCTCATTGCCGCCGCTGTGGCCATCGCTGCCCTCGGCTGGGGCGGCTGGCACTGGGCCAACGGCCGCCATATCGAAACCACCGACAACGCCTACGTGGCAGGCAACGTGGTGCAGATCACGCCGCAGATCGGCGGCACCGTGGTGTCCATCGGCGCCGACGACACCGACTTTGTGAAGGCGGGCCAGTTGCTCGTCAAGCTGGACCCGGCCGACGCCCGCGTGGCGCTGGAGCAAGCCGAGGCCCAGCTCGCCCAGACCGTGCGCGAAGTGCGCACGCTGTTTGCCAACAACTCCACCCTCAAGGCCCAGGTGAGCCTGCGCAGCGCCGACCTGGCCCGCGCCCAGGCCGACGCCGCCCGCATGCAAGACGACGTGACCCGCCGCGCCCCGCTGATGGCCAGCGGCGCCGTGGGCAAGGAAGAATTCCAGCACGCCAACGCCCAACTGACTGCGGCCAAGAGCACCGTGGCCGCCGCCCAGGCCGCCGTGGTGGCCGCACAAGAGCAACTGGTGGCCAGCCAGACGCAGACCGAAGGCACCTCCATCGAGCAGCACCCCAATGTGCAGCGCGCCGCCGCCCGTGTGCGCGAGGCCTATCTGGCCGTGCAGCGCGCCCAGCTGGTGGCACCGCTCGATGGCCACGTGGCCAAACGCGGCGTGCAAGTGGGCCAGCGCGTGCAGGCAGGCGCCCCGCTGATGACGCTGGTGCCGCTGCATGACCTGTGGGTGGACGCGAATTTCAAGGAAAGCCAGTTGCAAACCCTGCGCATCGGCCAGACCGCTGAGCTGGAAGCCGACGTGTACGGCACCAAAGTGGTCTACCACGGCACGGTGACCGGGCTGGGTGCTGGCACGGGCGCGGCCTTTGCGCTGCTGCCTGCGCAAAACGCCACGGGCAACTGGATCAAGGTGGTGCAGCGCGTGCCCGTGCGCATTGCACTCGACCCCAAGGAAGTGGCCGAGCACCCGTTGCGCGTAGGCCTGTCGATGGAGGTGAAAGTGAACACCGCCGACCAAAGCGGCAAGAGCCTGGCCGACACGCAGCGCACCACACCCGTGGCCGCCACCGCCGTGTTCGACGCGCAGTTCAAGGCCGCCGACGACGAAGTGGCCCACATCATTGCCGCCAACCTGGGTCGCAAGGCTACTGCGGCCATCGCAACGGCCCCCTCCAGCAGTGCCAAGGCTGCCAACCAAGCCACGGCCGTGCCCAGCCAGCACCACGCATCGGCCCCGGCACAACCCGCCGTGCAAACCCCTGTGGTGCAGTAAGCGGGGCGCACCATGACTGCCGCCAACCCCACCGCTGCCCCCGCAGACCAGGCCCCCGCCCGGGCGGCCCCTGCAGTGGCTGCGCCCCCTGGGCCGCCACCAGCCTACCCACCGCTCAAGGGCACGGCTCTGTTGCTGGGCACGCTGTCGCTGTCGCTGGCCACGTTCATGAACGTGCTCGACTCGTCGATTGCCAACGTCTCCATCCCCGCCATCGCCGGTGACCTGGGCGTGAGCCCCGGCCAAGGCACCTGGGTCATCACCAGCTTTGGCGTGGCCAATGCCATCTCCGTGCCGCTCACGGGCTGGCTCACGCAGCGCTTTGGCGCGGTGCGCCTGTTCACCATGAGCGTGCTGCTCTTCGTGCTCACCTCCTGGCTGTGCGGCTTTGCGTCGTCGCTGGAGATGCTGGTCTTCTTCCGCGTGCTGCAGGGCCTGGTGGCCGGGCCGATGATTCCGCTGAGCCAAACCCTGCTGCTGGCCAGCTACCCACGCGCCCTGGCGGGCACGGCGCTGGCGCTGTGGGGGGTGACCACGCTGGTGGCGCCGGTGGTCGGGCCGCTCTTGGGCGGGTGGATCACCGACAACGTCTCCTGGCCCTGGATCTTCTACATCAACGTGCCCGTGGGCCTGCTGGCGGGGTTGCTGACCTGGGGCATCTACCACAAGCGCGAGACCCCCATCCGCAAACTGCCCATCGACACCGTAGGCCTGACGCTGCTGGTGCTGTGGGTGGGCGCGCTGCAGCTCATGCTCGACAAGGGCAAGGAGCTGGACTGGTTTGCCTCGGGCGAGATCATCACCATGGCCGTGATTGCCGTGGTGGCGTTTGCCGTGTTTTTGGTGTGGGAGCTGACGGACAAGCACCCAGTGGTGGACTTGAAGCTTTTCAAGGGCCGCAACTTCACCTTTGGTGCGCTGGCGTTGTCGGTGGCCTACGCGCTGTTCTTTGGCAACGTGGTGTTGCTGCCGCTGTGGCTGCAGCAGTGGATGGGCTACACCGCCACATCGGCCGGCATGGCGCTGGCGCCCGTGGGCGTTTTCGCCATCTTGCTCACACCCCTGGTGGGCAAAAAGGTAGGCCAGTGGGACCCCCGCCGCATGGCCACGGGTGCATTCATCGTGTTCAGCACCGTGCTGTGGATGCGGTCGCAGTTCACGGTGCAGACGGACTTCATCCACATCCTGATCCCCACCCTGCTGCAGGGCGCGGCCATGGCGTTCTTCTTCATCCCGCTCACCACGCTGACGCTGTCTGGCATTGCGCCCGAGCGCATTCCGGCAGCGGCGGGCTTGTCCAACTTCGTGCGGATCACCGCCGGGGCCATGGGCACGTCCATTGCCACCACGCTGTGGGAGAGCCGCGCCGCCATGCACCACGCGCACCTGACCGAAGGGCTGGTGCAGGGCCAGGGCG
Organism: Acidovorax sp. 1608163; assembly: GCF_003669015.1. Lineage (NCBI taxonomy): Bacteria > Pseudomonadati > Pseudomonadota > Betaproteobacteria > Burkholderiales > Comamonadaceae > Acidovorax > Acidovorax sp. 1608163. The sequence continues at coordinate 2,128,757 of NZ_CP033069.1, read as the reverse complement.
TGTTTGCGCAAACGCTGGACGGCCTGGTGGCCTCGGGCCTCACGCAGATGCAGGCGCTGGCGCAGATCAACCGGCTGATTGACCAACAGGCGTTCACGCGGGCGGCCAACGACATCTTCCTGGGCTCGGCAGGGCTGTTCCTGCTGCTGATCGGGTTGATCTGGCTGACCAAGCGCCCCGCCAAGGCCGCTGGAGCAGGCGCTGCCGATGCCGCTGGGGCCCACTGACGGGCCATTCAGCACCAACGGTGCCGCCCACCACGGCGTGCCCGTCACCCGTGCAGGCCGTTGCGCCCCTCGCGCAGACCCCGTCTGCGCGAGGGGGCCGCCTCTTTATTCTGGGTAAAGCCCGCCGAAAACCCCCAAAGCACAGCGCACCGGCCCTGGCACCCCGCATACTCGGGCTTACCACTTCAAGGAAACGAGATGAGCCTGGTGATTCGCGATGCGTCGCCCAGTGAAAAACGAGGCAACGCCATGGCGGCGGCCCTGGCCAAAGAACAGCTGGAGTACGCGATTCAGATCGTTCAGAACGTTCGCCCCCAAAGCGCGGGGGATGGGGCCTTGATCGGTGCGGTCATGCAAGCCATTGCCATGAACTACGCGGCAGTGCCGCAGCCCAATCGTTAGAGCGCCCTGCGCTGCATGCGTGCGCAGCAACGGGCGTTGATGGGCTAAACGGTTTTCACGCCCTTCTTCTCCAGCGCAGCAAACGCCGTGGTCAGCGCGGCAAACTCCTTGGCGCTCACGGCCCCGTCACCTTTGCCATTGCTGGGGCTGGCAACGCCGCCGCTGCCCGCGCCGTCCATCACCTGCATCAACGCTTGAGACAGCTCACTGCCCGCTTTGGAGCCCTGCGTATTGGCCAGCCCCTGCAAAAATTCATCGCGTGAAATGGATCCGTCTTTGTTCGCATCCAGCCCGGTGGCCAGCTGTTCTTTCTGTGCCTCGGTGGCCCCAAACTGGGTGAGCAGCGATTGAAAATCTTGCTTGGAGACAGAGCCCCCCTGGCCCGATCCCTGCGCGCCCCCCGCCCCGGTGGCAGCCGTAGCAACCGCCTGCGCGCTTTGCGTCAGTGCCTTGCCCGCAGCGCCCGCCAACGCCTGGGCCTGTGGGCTCAGGTGCACCACCGAAGCGGGGCCTGCCTCTGCGGTATCCGCAGGCCGTCGCGCAGCGGGCGCTTTGCCTGCGTTGCTGGACGATGCGTTGAAAATCATGGAGGCCACGGAGGCCAAGCCAGAAATAAGGGGGGACATTGCGGTGTGCTCCTGTGGGGCGACAACGCCAGTGCCTTGTTCTCCCCAAGGCCACAGCTTCGCCCAATGCCCCCGAGCGTACGCAAAGGCAGGCCCGGCAATGGCCCGAAAACACCGCGCTTTGCGCCCTACTTCAGCACATAGCTGGCCAGCACCGCCTGCACTTCGTAAATGCTGAGCCGTTTGTTGAACTGCTTTTGGAACGGCGTTGCACTGCCAGAGATCCAGATCTTCAACTCTGCATCCAGATCGAAAGTGCCCCCGGTCTCAATGCTGAAATGGGTGATGCTTTTGTACGGCAGCGAGTGGTATTCCACCTTGCTGCCCGTCATGCCCTGCTTGTCCACCAGCACCAGCCGTTTGTTGGTGAACACAAAGTAGTCGCGAATGAGCTGGTAGGCATGCTCCACCACTTCGCCCGGTGCCAGCACCTTGGCAAACTCCTGCTGAATCTGCTGCGCATCGATCTTGGAGGCATTGCCCATGACGGCGTCTAACAATCCCATGTGTTTTCTCCTGGGTCAAACTGCTTGAATGGTTGGACGGACATAAACGGAGCCTGCATGGCCTGGGCTAGTCAAGGCCAGGGCGTCAGCACCTCGTGGCCCGTTTCGGTCACCGCAACCATGTGCTCCCACTGGGCAGACAGCGATCGGTCGCGCGTCACCACGGTCCAGCCGTCGGCCAGCTCCTGGGTGTCGCGCTTGCCTGCGTTGATCATGGGCTCGATGGTGAAGACCATGCCGGGCTCCAGCACCAGCCCCTGGCCGCGCTGGCCGTAGTGCAGCACCTGCGGCTCTTCGTGGTAGGTCTTGCCAATGCCGTGGCCGCAATACTCGCGCACCACGCTAAAGCGCTCGCGGTGCGCCACCGTCTGGATGGCGTGGCCCACATCGCCCAGAGTGGCCCCGGGCTTGACCTGGGCAATGCCTGCCTGCATGGCCTCCAGCGTCGTGTCCACCAGGCGGCGCGCCAGCGGGCTCACGGCGCCCACCAGGTACATGCGGCTGGTGTCGCCATACCAGCCGTCCTTGATCACGGCCACGTCGATGTTCAGGATGTCCCCTCGCGCAGCACCTGCCCCGGCGAAGGGATGCCGTGGCACACCACATGGTTGAGCGAAGTGCACACCGTCTTCGGAAACCCCAGGTAGCCCACATTCGCGGGCACCGCCTTTTGCACGTTGACGATGTAGTCATGGCACAGCCGGTCCAGCGCCTCGGTGCTCACGCCGGGGCGCACATGCTCGGCAATCATGTGCAGCACATCGGCCGCCATGCGGCCTGCGGCGCGGGCCATGGCAATGTCTGCGGGGGATTTGATGAGGTGGGGTTTCTTCAGCACAAAGCGTTGGGCACTGCAGCGGCAGCGCCGTGGGTGGAAAAGCGGTGATGGTATGCGCTTGGCTCGGCCATCCCAAGGGCTTTTTGGATTTCGGGGGCGCCCCCAGTGTCGGAAAACCCTGACCCGCATGCGCGCGCACCACCTGCAAGCGCGACTGGCGTCGGCCCCAACAATCCATTTACCGCAACACAACGCACAGGCCGCCATGTCACTCTCACTCATTCTTTTGATCGTCCTCATCCTCATTCTGGTGGGGGCATTGCCCACCTGGGGCCATAGCCGGGCATGGGGCTACGGGCCCAGCGGAGGCGTCGGGCTGGTGGTGCTGATTCTGGTCGTGCTGCTGCTGACGGGCAGGATTTAAGGCATAGACACACGGGGTGCACCCGTGAGCACCCCATCGTCACGACCGGGGTGCAACGCCCGGCAGCAACAGGGGCTTGCTTGCAACAGCCGTCTCACGCAAAAACGCCCAGGTCACCTGCATGCGCGCCAGGTGTTTGGCTTCAGACGGCATGCTCATCCAAAAGGTGCGGGTGAATCGCGCCTCTTCGGGCAGCACGCGCGCCAGCACCGGGTCACGGTCGGCCAAAAATGCGGGCAACACCGCCAAACCCGCGCCAGCGCGCACCGCCTCGTACTGCGCGGTGATGCTGGTGCTGCGAAAGGCAAACCGCTCGGGCGGGTACAGCGCGTCCAAAAATTGCAGCTCTTTGGTGAACAGCAGGTCGTCCACATAGCTCACAAACGCATGGTGGCGCAGGTCCTCGCGGCACGACACCAAAGGCTTGCGCGCCAGGTATTCGCGCTGGCCATAGAGGTACAGCGCGTAGTCCGACAAGCGGCTCACGATCACCGACCCGCGCGTGGGCCGCTCCAGCGATATGACGATGTCCGCCTCGCGCCGCGACAAATGCAGCATGCGCGGCAAAGCCAGCAGGTCGATCGACAGGTGCGGGTGCTTGCGGGTGAGGTGTGCGAGCTGCGGCGCCAAAATCAAGGTGCCAAAGCCCTCGGTGGCCCCCACACGCACCAAGCCCGAGGGGCCTTCGTGCGACGCCGGTGCCGCGCGCTCGGCCCCCAGCACTGCAGACTCCATCGACTCCACCGCAGGCAGCAACTGCCGCCCGGCCTCTGTCAGCCGATGGCCGCCCGCCTCACGGGCAAACAGGGCCACGCCCATCTGCTTTTCCAGGGCCTGGATGCGGCGGGACACGGTGGTGTGCTCCACCGACAGGCGCCGCGCCGCGCCCGCCAAAGTGCCCAGGCGGGCCAATTCCAAAAAATAGCGCAGGTTGTCCCAGTCCATCCCCAGTCCTTTCACCCACAGCGCACGAGGTACATCTGTCTGCGGAGCCATCGATGTGCAAATTTGCAGATCAAAAGTGCATTCATTCGTATTGTCTTGCAAATTTTGCACAGATACGATGCACCCGTTGCGCTTGGAACCGGACGCCTGGAGCCGGAAAGCGCGCCACGCGATAACCCTTTGAGGAGACACACCATGAACGCCCCCACTTCCACGGCCGTGCTGGCCCCCACCGTCAAGCTGCTGATTGGCGGCAAGTTTGTCGAATCCCAAACCACGCAGTGGCGCAACGTGGTGAACCCCGCCACGCAAGAGGTGCTGGCCCGCGTGCCGTTTGCCACGCCTGAAGAAATCAACGCCGCCGTGGCCTCGGGCAAAGAGGCGTTCAAGACCTGGAAGAAAACCCCCATCGGCACGCGTGCCCGCATCTTCTTGAAGCTGCAGCAACTCATCCGCGAAAACATGGCCGAGCTGGCCGCGCTGCTGACGGCCGAGCAAGGCAAGACCCTGCCCGACGCCGAAGGCGATGTGTTCCGCGGCCTGGAGGTGGTGGAGCATGCCGCTGGCATTGGCAACCTGCAACTGGGCGAGCTGGCCAACAACGTGGCCAATGGTGTGGACACCTACACCGTGATGCAGCCGCTGGGCGTGTGCGCGGGCATCACGCCGTTCAACTTTCCGGCCATGATTCCGCTGTGGATGTTCCCCATGGCCATTGCCACGGGCAACACGTTTGTGCTCAAGCCCTCTGAACAGGACCCCATGGTGACCATGCGCCTGTGCGAGCTGGCGCTCGAAGCGGGCATCCCGCCCGGCGTGCTGAACGTGGTGCATGGCGGCGAAGACGCCGTGAACGCCATTTGCGACCACCCCGATATCAAGGCCATCAGCTTCGTAGGCTCCACCAAGGTGGGCACGCATGTGTACAACCGCGCCAGCCTCAACGGCAAGCGCGTGCAATGCATGATGGGTGCGAAGAACCACGCCATCGTGGTGCCCGATGCCAACAAGGAACAAACCCTGAACGCCCTGGCCGGTGCCGCCTTTGGCGCCGCAGGCCAGCGCTGCATGGCGCTGTCGGTGGTCATTCTGGTGGGCGAATCGCAAAAGTGGATTCCTGATCTGGTGGCCAAGGCCCAAACGCTCAAGGTGAGCGGCGGCACAGAAAAAGGCACCGACGTGGGCCCCGTCATCTCGTGCGCCGCCCGCGACCGCGTGGTGGGCCTGATCGAGCGCGGCATTGCCGACGGCGCCACGCTGGAGCTGGACGGCCGCAACCCCAGCGTGCCCGGCTACGAAAAGGGCAACTTTGTGGGCCCCACCATCTTCAGCGGCGTAAAGCCCGGCATGTCCATCTACGACCAAGAGATTTTTGGCCCCGTGCTGTGCCTGGCCGCTGCCGACACGCTGGACGACGCCATCGAGTTCATCAACGCCAACCCCAACGGCAACGGCACGGCCATCTTCACGCAAAGCGGCGCAGCAGCGCGCAAGTTCCAGGAAGAGATCGACGTGGGCCAGGTCGGTATCAACGTGCCAATCCCTGTGCCCGTGCCGATCTTCTCGTTCACCGGCTCGCGCGCCTCCAAGCTGGGCGACCTGGGCCCCTACGGCAAGCAGGTGGTGATGTTCTACACCCAGACCAAGACCGTGACGGCACGCTGGTTTGACGACAGCACCGTGAGCCAGGGTGTCAACACCACGATCAGCTTGAAGTAACGGTTGCCAAGGGCTTGGTGCGTGCGATGGGCCCCACCAAACCGCCCGTTCACGCTGAGCCTGTCGAAGCGCCGCGCAAGGCTTCGACAGGCTCAGCCCGAACGGTGGGGGGTGCCCTTGGGCTCCATTCACCATTCAGCCTGAGCTTTTCGAGGGCCCTCAAAGCCATGCGTTGGCAGTGTTAAAACCAGGCCATGCAATGCAATCACACATCGACGAAAGTGGCCCCCTGGACTGCAACAGCCCTGCTGCTCAGCGCAGCCCTGCTCACCAGCCCCAGCGCCCATGCCCAGGCCGGTGCGGCCTGCAAACCCACGGGCACCGTGGCAGAGATCAATGCCTGCGCCGTGCAAGAGTTTCAAGCGGCAGACACCACCCTGCAAATCCTGTACGAAGACGTGATGCGAGCCCTGTCTGCCCACGAACGCCCGCAACTGCGGCAGGAACATTCCGCCTGGGTGCGCGAACGCACGGTGCAATGCAAGCGCGAGACCCAATCCACCGAAACCCAGCCCGAAGGCCCGCGCCTGTACCAACAGTGCCTGACGCGCAAGACGCAAGAGCGGCGCAAAGGCCTGATGCGCTGGCTGAGCAACGACAGCCCGGCCAAGCCGTGATGACTTGCCAAGCACCACCCCACACCGTTCGGGCTGAGCCTGTCGAAGCCAGGGCGCAAGGCTGGCAAGCCCTTCGACAGGCTCAGGGCGAACGGGGTGGACTGATCAAACCACGCGTTCTCCGGCCCCCGTTCAGGCTGAGCCTGTCGAAGCCTCGCACAGCGCTTGCACAGACCGAATCCGCCCCCAGCGCCACACCACAAAACAAGAGACAACGCCATGGACTTTGAGCTGACCGAAGAACAACGCGCCTTTGCCCAAACCGCCCGCGACTTTGCCCTGGCTGAGCTGGCACCGCACGCCGCCCAGTGGGACGCCGAGGGCATCTTCCCAAAGGAGGCCATCGCCAAGGCGGGCGAGCTGGGCTTTTGCGGCCTGTATGCGCCCGAAGCCGCAGGTGGCCTCGCCCTGCCCCGCCTGGACGCCACTCTGGTGTTCGAGGAAATGGCCGCCATCGACCCCAGCACCACCGCCTTCATCACCATCAACAACATGGCCACCTGGATGCTGGGCACCTGGGCCACACCCGCCGTGCGCGACCACTGGGGCCCGCTGCTCACCACCGGGCAAAAGCTCGCCAGCTACTGCCTGACCGAGCCCGGCGCGGGCTCAGATGCCGCCTCGCTCAAGACCCGGGCCGAGTTGGTGGGCAACGAATACGTCATCAACGGCAGCAAGGCCTTCATCAGCGGCGCAGGCGCCACCGATGTGCTTGTGCTCATGGCGCGCACCGGGGATGCGGCATCCGGCGCCAGCGGCATCAGCGCCTTTGCCGTGCCAGCCGATGCACCCGGCATCACCTACGGCAAAAAGGAACACAAGATGGGCTGGAACAGCCAGCCCACCCGCACCATCAGCTTTGACAACGTGCGCATCCCCGCCGACCACCTGCTGGGCCGCGAGGGCGAAGGCTTCAAGATCGCCATGAAAGGCCTGGACGGCGGGCGCATCAACATCGCCACCTGCTCGGTGGGCGCCGCGCAAGGCGCACTCAACGCCGCCCAACAGTACATGCAAGACCGCAAGCAGTTTGGCAAACCCATCGCCAGCTTCCAGGCCCTGCAGTTCAAGCTGGCCGACATGGCGACCGAGCTGGTCGCAGCCCGCCAGATGGTGCGCCTGGCTGCCAGCAAGCTTGACGCCGGGGCCCGCGACGCATCCACCTACTGCGCCATGGCCAAGCGCTTTGCCACCGATGCAGGCTTTACCGTGGTGAACGAGGCCCTGCAACTGCACGGCGGCTACGGCTACATCCGCGAATACCCGCTGGAGCGCCTGCTGCGCGACGCCCGCGTGCACCAGATTCTGGAAGGCACCAACGAAATCATGCGCGTCATCATTGCGCGGCGCATGCTGGATGGGGATGCGACGGAGGTGATTCGCTGATGCGCAGCCCACCAGAACGCTCTGTTTTTGATAGCTGCTTGCGCTTATGCATTAAGCGCTAGAGGCATATTTCACTCAAAACCATGCCCGCCCGCCCCCTCTCCGACGAAACCCTGCACCTGATCGATGCCCTGCGCACGGCCCTGGCGCAGCGCAGCGATGTGGACGAGCGCACCATGTTCGGCTGCTACTGCTTCTTTGTGGACGGCAAGCTGTGCGTGGGCGTGAAGGGCGAGGAGCTGCTGGTGCGCTTGCCGCCCGAGCGGCATGGCGAGTTTCAAGAGATGCAGAACACCCGCGAACTCTCGCCCGGCGGAGGCATGCAGGGCTACTTTTGGGTGGAGCCCAATGGCTACGCCACACGGGCGCAGTGGAGCTTTTGGCTGACCGAGGCCCTCGCCTACAACCCACTGGCCAAGGCATCGCCGCGCAAGAAGAAGGCAAGCACCGCCCCGGCTGCGGCCAAAAAGGCACCCACCAGCCAACGCAGCAGCCCCAACGTCAAGCCCAAGAAACCAGCCGCTGCCAAGAAGCACAGCATCTTCGAAGCCGACGACTAATCCGCCCCACCGCCCAACCCCCCCCACCCGGAGCCCCACCACCATGCCCCTGCGCATCGTCCGCCTTGGCACCCCACGCGCCGCCGACGAAGGCACGCGCATCGGCACCGTGCGCCGCCCACCGCGTGGCGTGCCCAAGGCCGAGTTCGCCAGCCGCGACTACTACGACGTGTGGTATCCCCTGCTCTCGCCCAGCTCTGACTTGATGGCCCAGGGCCAGCAGGTGCCCAGCGGCACCGATGGCGACAAGGCGTGGGAGGCCTTTGTGAAGCAGTTTCGCAAAGAGCTGGCCCAACCCGAAGCCAGCCGCACACTGGATTTGCTGGCCGCCCTCTCGCACCACAGCGCCCTGTCGCTGGGCTGCTACTGCGAAGACGAGGCGCGCTGCCACCGATCGGTGCTGCGCGCCGAGCTACACAGCCGTGGCGCAGACATCAGCCCTTGAACATCACGTCTCAATTTAAAGCCTTTTGGCCGCTAGGGCTTGATAAATAAGCGCTAGCAGCTATCAATTTGATACCAAACCCATTCATTACCGCGACAACACCAAGGAGACACACACCATGAAAATCGCATTCATCGGCCTCGGCAACATGGGCGGACCCATGGCACACAACCTGCACAAGGCAGGCCACGAGGTGCGCGCGTTTGACCTGTCCCAACCCGCCCGCGACAAACTGGCCGCAGACGGCGTGCCCATCGCCACCGACGCCAAAGCCGCTGTGCAGGGGACCGAAGTCGTCATCAGCATGCTGCCCGCCAGCCAGCATGTGGAAGGCCTCTTTTTGGGCGCGGGCGACCTACTGGCCCAGCTGCCTGCAGGCACGCTGGTGATTGACTGCTCCACCATCGCAGCCGCCACCTCTCGCAAAGTGGCCGAAGCCGCCAAAGCCAAGGGCGTGGCCTTTATCGACGCGCCCGTGTCCGGCGGCACCGGCGGCGCCATTGCAGGCACCCTCACCTTCATGGTGGGTGGCGACACCGCCGACCTGGAACGCGCCCGCCCCATCCTAGAAAAAATGGGCGCCAACATCTTCCACGCAGGCAGCGTGGGCGCAGGCCAAACGGCCAAGATCTGCAACAACATGCTGCTGGGCATCTTGATGGCAGGCACCAGCGAAGCCATTGCCCTGGGCGTAGCCAACGGCCTGGACCCCAAGGTGCTGAGCGAAATCATGCGCCGCAGCTCGGGCGGCAACTGGGCGCTGGAGAAGTACAACCCCTACCCCGGCGTGATGGAAACCGCGCCCGCCAGCAAGGGCTATGCGGGGGGTTTGGTACGGACTTGATGCTCAAGGATTTAGGCCTGGCGCAGGAGAACGCGATGGCGGTGAAGGCTGCTACGCCACTGGGGGCATGGCGCGCAATTTGTATGCGGTGCACAGCCTGGCGGGGCATGGGGGGCTGGATTTTTCCAGCATTATTAAGATGGTGCAGAAAAAATTTTGATGGATAGGGCTGCGGCTCTTTGAGGGCAAGAGCGGGCGCTGTGGCATATCGTTACAGCGCCCGTGTGCTTTTCATCCGCGATTTTTTAGGTTTGCCTAATCGGGGGGCGGAATGATTTGGCTGGGCGAAACCATGGCTGAATTTTTTATCAGACCCACGACCGATTTTGTGGTGTCGTCCATTTCTAGTTAGACATCGTGATGCCATCGCTCGCTGCACTCACATTCATCGGCACCTGCGCCGCAATGTTCGCCTGGCTTGTACCTCCTCAGCACGTTCCTCTAGTAATATGGCCTTTTGTATTTCTCGCATTGGCGGCAGGCGCAGTGTTCAGTTGGCTGCATCAAAAAGCACCACAGACGCCTTCGGGGTGGCTTATGTTCGTTGTAGTCGCTATTACAGCTGCTGCATTCTTAGGCTTGGTAGACGCACTGTTTTACGGTCTGGCGAGCAGCCACGTGATTTTGGATTTATTCGCCGCAGGTTGCGGGGTAATAATTGCAGTTGCCGGCGCGCTTCGGAGCTTATTGCTAGGGCAAAAGAACGATGTCTAACCCTGCGCTCAAGTTCGCTCCCTCTGGTCGCTGGGACGCGCCTTCGGCGCGCCCCTTAGCTCTACGTTAGTCCCTTCACACTCCGCTTTATGCAGGCCGCCATTAACTCCAGCGTTTTGCCCTTCTCAAAGGTTTCTCCTTTGGGGCTTTGGCGCTCTGCTGGGCTTCGCCTGCGTTCGCCTCGTCGGTTTCAAGCCTTTTTGGCCTCTGGCGCTTGTGCAGCAAGCGCTATCAGCTATTTTTTTGTAGCGCCGCGCCGCTTCGGTGGCCCAGCGCTTTTGCGTGGGCCGCGCCCGTCTCCAATTCAGGGATTTTCCTTTTGGCCTTCGGGTCTAACGCTGCGCTCAAGCGGACCCGCATTCTGCGGTCCGCTTATCTTGTCCGTTAGGCCGCATATGCTGGCATTTTTTCTTCGGTTAATTTGTGACATTGCTCAAATAGTTATTGCACTTGCCACCCTGTTTATTGTTTTTATTACCTGGAATTAGCGGAAAATAAGGCAACTAGAGAGATTTTGCAGTGGAATCCATAAGGGAACTGCAGTTTCATCACTGCCCAGCCTAGCGGAAAATATGGTTTTCAGCGGCACTGGATTGAGCATGACATCGAAGAACGAGCGGACAAATCGTGGATTACATTTATTCCTGCGTCCTCCACAATGGGAGAAGTTGCATGCGCCATTCGCTACAACAAGTTTGGCGTTATCTCCGCAAGCATTGATCCAAAGTGAATCAAAATTGGTAAAAATAGTGCTACCTCTGACCCGGCCTAACCCTTCCCCCCAGCCTGCGGCCTCCGTAGCCGCTTACATTAAACGTTGGACATCAAAAATCACACAACCATTGCACAGGACTAGATAATGCCGCAGGAGCTACCAAGTGAGATTGAGTACTGGTATGACGTTGAGGATCATATCGATCTCGATTGGTTCGAACGCTATATCAACCAGATTGAAAGCTTTGCCAACAATGCAGAAAAGGTTCGAATCGAAGTCTGGATGTGCCCCGCTGCCTCAACACGGAGGACAATCTTCTACACTAGCGCTGAAGCAAGAGTGTTCATCACGAGCGAATGGCCGAATATTGAAGAGAGCGTAATCACCCAATATGCGGGAAAAGTACGGCAGTCTTTGCTCCATCACCAACATCACTATCTCAGAATCCGAATCGACGAAACGCCGGAACTGCCGGCTTCGCAAGCAGTGGCAGCTTTGCAGAAAAATTTCAAGTTGGTTCCGAGTAAGCCGCACCCATACAAGTATCGCAAGAGTTCGATTGAATTTGAGGTCGGTCAATGGAGCCCTAAGGACTTTGGAATTGGCGTGGAAGCCATAGCCAAGGCCATTGGACCGAATCCATACCTTGAGAATGCATTCGTAAAATCCTTCGATGGGGAAATTGAGCGGCTTACCCCCTTCTTCACTTTGGAGTCGTTTTACGAGTACCTAAACCGCCGCGCCTCTACCTTTGGAGAAGTCTCTGTACAACTTCGCGCTCGAAGCATCACCGTAGGAATTAGCTCTCCTACCGATCACAAGAAACTTCGAATTCGTACATCAATCCCTCCTGAGAAAGTTGATCCATTGATTGACGCATGGCCAAGCACCCTCAAACTTAAGCAAGTAAAGGCTATGGATACCGGGGATTTTTTCACAGGTTCTGTTCCGTCGGAGAAGGACGAGAGTAAATGGATGAAGTTGGGGGTGCCAATCGCTACTGCCCTCATAACGGCCTTTTCAGTCACGAGTATGGTTAGCCTTAAGAAGGCTATCTGGCCCGAGCAGAAGCTAATTCTCGTCAGCCCCAAGCAAGAGGGCGTAAATTCTGCGTGGATTGGAAAACGCCTTGAAGTTGACTGGTATCTTCAACCAGAGCAGCCTTCGTTCCGCAATATTGCCAAAGATGTCTCTGCCGTTGTCAGCTTGACAGATCAGGCAGGGCAACCGAAAGAAGTTTCAGGCAAGCCCCCGGTAATTTTCGATGTTACCCCTGGAACGTACAACCTTGCGGTTAATGTTGAGGGCCTGCCAACACTTCGTATGCAAGTAAAGGTAGACAGACCATCCGCCGAAACGTCGTCTGGCCCTCCCAAGTGAGGCCCAACCAATCATTCCACTGGACCTGTCGCGGCAAGCCGTGCCAGTCCAGTGAATTCAAACGTTAAGCCCACTCGCGCTTATGAAGTACACAGTAAACATAGACGACATTGAGCAAGCCTTGTTTGCCTTGGGAGGAGAAGCAAAAGCGAAGGCTATCCAAGACCAAGTGCTTAAGGTCCACTGCGGAGAATCCATTCCTGACAACTATCAGCATGAGAAGTCCTTCCGGCAAACAATCCAGCGCAAGATGGAAGACTACTGCCCACAGGCAGAAGGCTTCGATTTGAGCAAAAAGGAACCCAAGTTCATCCGCGTTGGGCATGGCCTATATCGACACGCAAACGGATCGGGTAAGAGAGAGTTCACGGCGGCGGAAGAGGTGCCTGATGCAAAACAGTATGTCGAAGGCGCAACCAGATCGATCGCGGTCAATGCATACGAACGCAGTGCAGATGCAAGGAATAAGTGTGTTGAACACTACGGCTACAAGTGCCAATGCTGTGGCTTCAGCTTTGAAGAAAAGTATGGCGAGCTGGGTAAGGCATTCATTCATGTTCATCACGTCAAACCGCTGGCTGAAATCAAGAACAGCTACGTCGTAGATCCCATCAAAGACTTAATTCCGCTCTGCGCAAACTGCCACGCAATGGTTCACAGAGCCTCACCTGCAATTTCAATCGAAAAATTGAAGGCAGAGATCAAATGCCGGTCACAGGCCTAACTGGTCGGTCAAGCGGACGCCAACACAGGCCATGCCTTCGGCATTCTCATGGCCTGTGTTTGTGCCCTGCGCACCTTCGGTGCTCCGGCGCCGCTTACCTTGGGCGTTAGTAGGCTGCTGCAATACCTCCCGGCAACTCCAACAACTGCGTTCCAAATAGTCGCGTAACCTCTGGGTGCCTCAAAAAATCGCTTGTAGGCCCTTTTATGAGGTCGAGCTTTCCGGTTGGCATCGGCAGACTGGTATTTCAGCAGCCTGTTAGAGGCCCCCTTTCAAAGTCTTTATTTTTGAGACTTTGGTTCAGCGGCATCAGCACTCACATGCCAGCAACTGGGCTATCAACCGCCCATATATACGAAAATACCTACTGATTTTTGTGCGTTGACACCAAAATAGAGAAAGATCACGCTCATTTTTCAACGTGTGCGCATCAAAGCAAATAGCTGCCGCACTTGAGTATGATTCGCACCCCCTCATGCTGCGCCGCACCATCCCCGCCCTGCCCCTCCACATTCTGCTTCTGCTGGCCGCGTTGTTCAACGCCCTGGCAGGTGTGCCCCTGCACGAGGCACGGCACATTCGCGAGGCGGTGCGCAGCGTGCAGGTGGCCCCAGCAGCCGCCAGTGGAGTGCAGGCTGATGGAGCTGATGAAGCGCGCTTGGATGCAGCCAGCGGCGAGCAAGACAAGGAAGAAACCCACGCCACCTGCGCCTGGTGCCTGACGCATGCGCTGGATGCGGGGCTGGCCCATGCAGCGGCCAAGCCGCAGCCACCGCCCACAGAACCCCGTATGGCCCTGCCGCAAGGCGTGGGCACCTTCACGGCCCAGCAGGTGCGCTGGCCGTTTGCTGCCAGAGACCCTCCGCCAGCCCAACGGGCCTGACACGGTTCAGGCCCCAGCCAGCTTGCGCCCTTTGAACATGTTCTTGGGCGCATCCCCCCTTTTTTGCAGCCATGCATTCACCCCGCCGGGGTGTGTGCGGGCGTGAGGCTGTTTGCGCCCCATCGCATTGCGGATGGGTGCCCTGCCCCGCTGCCTTCTGGCTTTTGCATTCATTGCTTTTGGACTGGTTTGCCATGCGTTCTTCTTTGGTTTCTTTTTCTCGCTCCGCCCCTCTGCCGCGCCCCACGCTGACGGCTTTGGCAGTGGCTGCCCTGGTTGCCTCTGCTCCCGCCGCCTGGGCGGCTGAGGGCGATGTCATCACCCCACCCACCCTGTCTGCCGTAGATGTGGTGGGCCGCAGTGCCTTGGGCACCTATTACGCCGACGAGGCCGAGGGGGCCAAGACCAGCCTGCCGCTGCGCGAGCTGCCGCAGTCGGTGCGCGTGATGTCGCGCCAGACGCTGGACGACCTGGGCGCTACGCGGCTGGATGATGTGCTGGACTATGTGGGCGGTGTCTCGCGCCAGAACAACTTTGGCGGGCTGTGGGACAACATTGCCATTCGCGGCCTGCCGGGCAACGAGAACACGGGCATGGCGACGCTGCTCAACGGGTTTTCGTCCAACCGGGGCTTTAACGCGCCGCGTGACCTGTCGGGCGTGGAGCGCATCGAGTTTTTGAAAGGCCCTGCCGCTGCGCTGTATGGCAGCAGCGAGCCTGGCGGCACGCTCAACATCGTGAGCAAAAAGCCGCTGTGGAAGGCCGCGCATTCCGTCGAGGCCTACGCGGGCAGCCACGGCCTGGGGCGGGCGGCGCTGGACACGACGGGCCCCATCTCTGACAACCTGGCCTACCGCCTGAACGTGGCGGTGGAAGACAAGGGCAGCTTTCGCGACCAGGTGAGCGCGCAGCGCCAGGTGGTGGCCCCGGCCTTTACCTGGAAGCTCTCGCCCAACACGGTGCTCGAATACACCTCGGAATACCTGCGCCACGCCACGCCGCTAGACCGGGGTGTGGTGGCGGTGAACAACCAACTGGGCGCGGTGCCTGTGAGCCGCTTTTTGGGCGAGCCCGCCGACGGCGATGTGACGGTAACCAACCAGACGCACCAGCTGGTGCTGTCGCACGAGTGGAATGCCGACTGGCGCAGCCGCACGGGCTTGTCGTACCGCGAGACGGGGTTGAAGGGCTATTCGACCGAGGCCAGCGCCTTGCAGGCCGATGACCGCACCCTGCGACGCCAGCGCCGTTACCGCGACTTTCAGTCGGACGACGTAGCGCTGCAGGCCGAGCTGCAGGGCACCGTGCGTGCGGGCGGGCTGGAGCAAGAGGTGCTGGTGGGGCTGGAGAGCTACCGCTTTCACATGGATTCGCTGATGCTGCGCGCCAACCCCAGCGCCAGCGCGCCCTACGCCATCGACATCTTCAACCCCGTGTACGGCCAGGCCCAGCCCACGCCGGGCCGCAACACCGATACCCGCGAGAAGCAGCGCAACACCGCGCTGTATGTGCAAGACACCCTGAAGCTGGGCGAGCAGTGGCGCGTGATGGCCGGGCTGCGGGCCGACAACTACGACCAGAGCCTGCAAAACCGCCTGAACACGACGACCACCGTGCAAACCCCCTCGGCCGTGTCGCCGCGCCTGGGCGTGAGCTGGCTGCCCGCGCAGGGCTTTACGGTGTATGCCAACGCGGGCAAGTCCTTCCGCCCCAACACGGGCAGCGATGCGGCAGGCAATGCCTTTACCCCCGAAAAAGCCCGCGCCCTGGAACTGGGCGCCAAGTGGGAGAGCGCTGACCAGCGCCTGGGCGCCACGGCGGCGCTGTTTGACATCACCAAGCGCAACGTGTTGACCAGTGACCCGCTGAACGCGGGCTTCTCGGCCGCTGCAGGCGAGGTGCGCAGCCGGGGGCTGGAGCTGGACGTGGCGGGCCGCCTGAGTGCCCACTGGCGCCTGAACGCCAGCCTGGTCTTCAACGACGTGGAAGTGAGCCGCGACAACACGCTGGAGGTGGGCGGGCGCCTGCTGAACGTGCCCAAGGTGAACGGCAGCGTGCTGGCCGTGTACGAAGACGCTTTGGCCAACGGCCAGCGCTGGGGCCTGGGCGGTGGCGTGACCTACATGGGCAAGCGCCTAGGCCAGGCCCGCACGCAGGCCGAGGCCAATGCAGGCACCGCCGCGTTTGACCTGCCCAGCTACACCACGGCCAAGCTGCTGGCGTACTGGCGCCTGAGCCCCACGGTGAACCTGACGCTGGACGTGGACAACCTGTTCGACAAGGTGCACTACACCAGCTCGTACAGCCGCGTGTGGGTAACGCCTGGGGCACTGCGCACCGTGACGGTGGGGCTGCAGGCCAAGTTCTGACGCTGGCTCTGGCCATCAAGCAGTGCAGCCACGCCATGCCCGCTAGCGTTCCATCATCCGTTGAAACCATGCGTGCCCGAGCCACCGTTCGAGCTGAGCCTGTCGAAGCCAGGGCACAGGCCGTGCAGGCCCTTCAACAGGCTCAGCGTGAACGGGCAGGGAATGGGCGGGCAGAGGCAAGTTGCCTTCGCACGCCGCCCAACCTCTCTCAAACACAAACCAGGAGATTTTTTTGAAACACGGCTTCAAGCCCGCCCCGCCACCACAGGGCTGCACACGCCGCGCCGCGCTGCAAACGGCCAGCGCCTGCATCACCGCAGGCGCGGCCCCCAGGGCGCTGGCCCAGGGCGGCGCAGCCCCTGCCACCTTGCAAATCGTGGGCCCGTGGGAGTTCACCAGCCTCTCGCCCGCCAGCAGCGGCTTCATGCTGCTGAACCTGCAGGTGTGCGAAACCCTGCTGGGCGCCAGCGACAACGGCCGCCCGCAGCCCGCGCTGGCCGAGCGCTGGCAGGTGTCTGCCGATGGGCTGGCCTGGCAGTTCACGCTGCGGCCCGGTGCGCGCTTTCACAACGGCAACCGGGTCACCGCGCAGGCCGTGGTGCAAAGCCTGCAGCGCGCCCAAAAGGCGCCCGCCTTGCTCAGCAACGCGCCCATCACCGCCATCACCGCCGAGGGGGATGGCGCACTGCGCATTCGCCTGGCCCGCCCGCACAACGCCCTGGCCGCCCAGTTGGCGCACTACAGCACGCTGGTGCTGGCGCCCGAGAGCTATGGCGCAGACGGCAAGGTGCAGCGCATCATTGGCAGCGGCCCCTATCGCATCGCCAAGCTGGTGCCGCCCCAGCAGGTGGAGACCGAGGCGTTTGACGACTATGACCGCCCCGCCTCCACGCCCGCCCCTGCGATACGCAGCGTGGCCTACCTGGCCGCTGGCCGCGCCGAAACGCGGGCGCTGATGGTGGAAGGCGGCCAGGCCCACCTGGCCTATGGGCTGGACCCGGCCAGCCTGCGGCGGCTCAAGCGCCATGCCAAGGTGGGCATCACATCGGTCACGCTGCCGCGCACCGTCATCGTCAAGCTCAATGCCACGCTGCCCGGCCTGCAAGACGTGCGCGTGCGCCAGGCGCTGAGCCTGAGCATTGACCGTGCAGGCATTGCCCAGGCCCTGATGGGCGACGAAGCCCTGGCCGCCACGCAGCTGCTGCCCCCCACGCTGGCCGACTGGCACCACCCCGCCCTGCCCCCGCTGCGGCACGACCCCGAAGCTGCCCAGCGCCTGCTGCGCGAAGCGGGCTGGCAGCGCCACACCGACGGCCTGCGCGGGCCGGACGGGCAGCCGCTGACCTTGGCGATACGCACCTTTTTAGACCGGCCCGAACTGCCCCTGGTGGCCACCGCGCTGCAAGAGCAGTGGCGCCTGGCGGGCATTGCCGTGAAGGTGCAGATCGGCAACTCGGGCGACATCCCCATGGGCCACCGCGACGGCACGCTGCAGTTGGCCCTGGCTGCACGCAACTACACCAATGTGCCCGACCCGGCGGGCACGCTGGCGGGCGATTTTTCTGCCCAAGGCGGCGACTGGGGCGCCATGGGCTGGCACAGCGATGCCGTGGTGCAGGCCCTGGCCGAGCTGATGCGCAGCACGCCCGATGCGCGCCGTGCGCAGGCGCTGCGCGCCACCGTCACGCAGGTGCTGCAAGACGAACTACCCGTCATCCCCATCGCCTGGTACCGCCAGCACGTGGCCGTGAACCGCCGCCTGCAAGGCGTGTCGCTGGACCCGCTGGAGCGCAGCTACCGGCTCACTGAGATGCATTGGAGCAACGCATGAATCTTTCCCTTCGCAACCCCTGGCTGCACATGCTGGGGCGGCGCGGTCTGCAGGTGGTGGCGCTGGCGCTCATCATCGGCACGCTGTGCTTTTTCATGGTGCGCGCACTACCGGGCGACCTGGCCATGCGCGTGGCCGCCAGCCGCTATGGGCTGGACCTGGTCAGCGGCGCGGCGGCCGATGCCGTGCGCGCCGAGCTGGGGCTGAACCAGAGCGCCCTGCAAGGCCTGCTGGGCTGGTGGAGCGACATGGCCACGCTGAACCTGGGCCAGTCGCTCATCACCCAGCGCCCCGTGTGGGTGGAGGTGGCCCACCACCTGGGCGCCACGCTGCGCCTGTCTGCCGCAGCGCTGGCGGTGGCCCTGGCCATGGGCGTGCCCCTGGGCCTGTGGGCAGGCCTGCGCCCCGGGGGGTGGCCGACCGCGCCAGTTGGGCGCTGGCCGTGGTGCTGCGTGGCACGCCGCCGTTTTTGCTGTCGGTGCTGCTGATGCTGCTGGTGGCGGTGCACTGGGGCTTTTTGCCCGTGGCGGGCGACGACGACAGCGCCAGCCTGGTGCTGCCTGCGCTGGCGCTGGGCCTGGGCCTGGGTGCAGGCCTTGCCCGCGTCACGCGCAGTGCCATGCAAGAGGTGGCCCAATCGCCCGCATTTGAATTTGCCCGCACCAAGGGGCTGAGCGACCTGCAAGCCGTGCTGCGCCACGGCCTGCGCGCCGCCGCGGTGCCCGTGGTGGCCTACCTGGGCGTGCAGACGCTGTTTTTGGTGGAAGGCGCGCTGGTGGTAGAGACGCTGTTTGCCTGGCCCGGTATTGGCCATGCGCTTGTGCACGCCATCTTTGGGCGCGACATCCCCGTGGTGCAAGGCGCGGCGCTGGCGATGGCGCTGCTGTTTGTGGTGTTCAACCTGCTGCTCGATGCAGCCTGCGTGGCGCTGGACCCACGCCAACAACGGGGGGTGGCCGCATGACCGCACCGCACACAATGACGACCACCCTTGCGGAGGTGGCTGCGGCCACACCGCCACTGTCACAGCCCTCCATGGGCAGAGCAAAACCCGCTGCTTCGTGGCAGCAACGCACGGGCCTGGTGCTGATTGGGCTGCTGGCCCTGTGGGCGCTGCTGGGCCCCTGGCTGGTGGGCGCCAGCCCCATTGAGCAGAACCTGCGCAACCAGCTGGCCACGCCCGGCGCAGCGCACTGGCTGGGCACGGATGTGCTGGGCCGCTCGTGGCTGGAGCGGCTGGCGCATGCCACGCAGCTCTCATTAGGCATGGCGCTGCTGGCGGCCTTGAGTGCGGCCGTGCCCGGCACCCTGCTGGGCGTGCTGGCCGCGTGGCGCGGTGGGCGCACCGAGCGGGTGCTGCTCATGCTGGCCGATGCGGTGCTGGCCATTCCTGGCCTGCTGCTGGTGCTGCTGATTGCGGCGCTGGCCCCGGGCCAGTTGTGGGCGCTGTATGTGGGCATGGCCACTGCGCTGTGGGTCGAATACTTTCGCGTGTGCCGGGCCATGGCGCGGCCTGTGCTGGCGGGCGATGCGGTGCAGGCATCGCGCCTGCTGGGCTTTGGCCGGGCCTACGTCCTGCGCCGCCACCTGCTGCCCGCGCTGGCGCCCACGCTGGGCACGCTGCTGGCCTTTACCACCGCGCAGGCGGTGCTGGCGCTGGCCGCGCTGGGCTTTGTGGGCGTGGGGGCGCAGCCCCCTACGGCCGAGCTAGGCCTGATGATCACCGAGGCCATGCCTTATTACGAAGAAGCGCCCTGGCTGATTGCCGCCCCCACTGCCGTGCTGCTGTGGCTGGTGGCCGCCATGATGCTCATCCAACCCGAGCGGGAGGCCGCATGACCCAAGCAATCCACGCAACCCAACCAACCCATGCCACCACCGCCCTGCTGGTGGTGGACAACCTGGCCATCCATGTGGGCGACCGCGCCCTGCTGCAGGGCATTTCGTTCCGGCTGCATGCTGGCGAGGCGCTGAGCCTGGTGGGCGAAAGCGGCGCGGGCAAGTCGCTGCTGGCCCAGGCCATCATGGGCAACCTGCCGCCTGCACTGCGGGCATCGGGCGCCATCACCATCGACGGCGTGACCACGCGTGCCGAAGACGCCAGCGCCCGCCGCGCACTGTGGGGCCGCAAGCTGGCCCTGCTGCCGCAGGAGCCGTCGGTGGCCCTCAACCCCTTTCAGCGCGTGGCGCCGCAACTGGCCGAGGTCTATGCCCTGCTGCACGCGCAGCCGCCTGCCGACGCCGCTGAACGCGCGCAGCAAGAGCTGGCCCGCGCTGGCCTGGGCCAGGCCACAGGGCACTACCCCTGGCAACTGTCGGGCGGCATGGCGCAGCGGGCGGTGGCCGCCATCACCCTGGCAGGCGGCGCACCGGTGCTGATGGTGGACGAGCCCACCAAGGGCCTGGACAACCACTGGCGTGACCGCACGGTGGCGCTGTTCCGTGGCGTGCTGCAGGCGGGCGGCTGCCTGCTGGCCATCACGCACGACATGGCCGTGGCGCAGGCGCTGGGCGGCCAGGTCATCGTGCTGCGGCACGGGCAGGCGGTAGAGCAAGGCCGCATCGACGAGGTGGCGGCGCAGCCCGCGCACCCCTTTACCCGCCAGTTGATGGACGCCGACCCGGCCCGCTGGCTGCCGTTTGCCGCGCCGCAGGTGGGCGAGAGCGTGGTGCAGGCCCAGGGTATCTCCAAAGCCTATGGCGCGCAGCAGCTGTTTGCCCCCATGGACCTGCAGATCCACAGCGGCGAGCGCGTAGCCGTGCAAGGCCCCAGCGGCACAGGCAAGAGCACGCTGGGCAATGTGCTGCTGGGCCTGCTGCGGCCCGACACAGGCCGCGTGGCCCGCAATGCAGGCCTGCGCCCCCATGCGTTTCAAAAGCTGTACCAGGACCCGGTGGGCTCGTTTGCACCGCACATCAGCCTGGCCCAGTCACTGCGCGATGCCGCCCGGCTGCACCGCTGCGACTGGAAGGCCGTGCAGCGCCGGCTGGAGCAACTGCGCGTGCCCGAAAGTCTGCTGGCGCGCAAGCCCGAGCAAGTGTCGGGCGGCGAGCTGCAGCGCATTGCCCTGGCCCGCGTGCTGGTGGCGCAGCCCGCCCTGCTGTTTGCCGACGAGCCCACCTCGCGCCTGGACCCAATCACGCAGCAAGAGGCCATCCAGATTTTGCTGAGCGCCACGCAGGAGACCGGGGCCGCGCTGATGCTGGTGACGCACGATGAGCACCTGGCGGCGGCAGTGGCTACGCGGCGGATTGGGCTAACAGCGGGGCCACAGGCTGACCGCTGATTGCTGATTGCTGATTGCTGATTGCTGATTGCTGATTGCTGATTGCTGATTGCTGATTGCTGATTGCTGATTGCTGATTGCTATCAATAAAATAGCTGCTTGCGCTTATCTATCAAGCGCCAGAGGGCGAAAAGCCTGATTAGCGACTTGCCTCAGACGCCTTCTCGTCCCCACCCGTTCGGGCTGAGCCTGTCGAAGCCTTGCACGCACGCGGCAAGCCCTGGCTTCGACGGGCTCAGCCCGAACGGATGCAGGGGTATCTGGCAAGTTGCTAATCAGGCGAAAAAGACAAAAGCCTCCTGCAATCACAGATTGCAGGAGGCTTTTTGCTGGGGCGCTTGTTGTGCGGTGGCTGACTCTGTTCAAACCAGCCGCCCTGCACCTCACATCTGGTCGATCATCACCTGACCAAAGCCCGAGCAACTGACCTGCGTGGCGCCGTCCATCAGGCGGGCAAAGTCATACGTCACCTTCTTGCTGCCAATGGCTTTTTCCAGCGACTTCAGGATGAGGTCGGCCGCTTCCTTCCAGCCCATGTGGCGCAGCATCATCTCGGCCGAGAGGATTTCGGAGCCGGGGTTCACATAGTCCTTGCCCGCGTACTTGGGCGCGGTGCCGTGGGTGGCTTCAAAGCAGGCGACCGAGTCGGACATGTTGGCGCCCGGCGCAATGCCGATGCCGCCCACCTGCGCGGCCAGTGCGTCGGAGATGTAGTCGCCGTTCAAGTTGAGCGTGGCCACCACCGAGTACTCGGCGGGGCGCAGCAAAATCTGCTGCAGGAAGGCATCGGCAATGCTGTCCTTGATGGTGATTTCCTTGCCCGTGTTGGGGTTGGCAAACTTGCACCATGGGCCGCCGTCGATCAGCTCGGCGCCAAACTCCTTCTGCGCCAGGGCGTAGGCCCAGTCGCGGAAGCCCCCTTCGGTGTACTTCATGATGTTGCCCTTGTGCACGATGGTCACGTTGGGCTTGTTGTGGTCGATGGCGTACTGGATGGCCTTGCGCACCAGGCGCTCCGTGCCCTCGCGCGAGACGGGCTTGATGCCGATGCCCGAGGTGTTGGGGAAGCGGATCTTGGTGGCGCCCAGCTCGTTCTGCAAGAAAGCGATGAGCTTCTTGGCCTTGTCGGATTCGGCGGGGAATTCAATGCCTGCGTAGATGTCTTCCGAGTTCTCGCGGAAGATGACCATGTTGGTTTTTTCAGGCTCTTTGAGGGGCGACGGCACGCCCTTGAAGTACTGCACGGGGCGCAGGCACACGTACAAGTCCAGCTCCTGGCGCAGGGCCACGTTCAGCGAGCGGATGCCGCCGCCCACGGGCGTGGTGAGCGGGCCCTTGATGGACACCACATAGTCGCGCACCGCCTGCAGGGTTTCGTCGGGCAGCCACACGTCGGGGCCATAGATGCGGGTGGCTTTTTCGCCCGCGAACACTTCCATCCACTGGATCTTGCGCTGGCCGCCGTACGACTTGGCCACAGCAGCATCCACCACCTTGATCATCACGGGCGTGATGTCACGGCCCACGCCATCGCCCTCGATGAAAGGGATGATGGGCTGGTCGGGCACGTTCAGCGACATGTCGGCGTTGACGGTGATCTTCTGCCCCTCGGCAGGAACCTGGATGTGCTGGAAAGCGGTCATGTACGGAGGTCTCCGGTGAGGACTGAGTCGGGCTCAGCCAAGGATTGAGAGGGTGCCACCTGCGCGGCCCATTTTTCATTTTAGGCCCGTTCCCAGCGCCCCTTGGCAGGCCACGCGCGCCCTGTGTCGCCTTGCGGAACCTGTGGCGCGCAGCCGCCTCCAAGCCCAGCGCAGTGTGTTGCCGAGCCGTTTCATCGAAGCCACCCCAACTTGGATCAAAATGCCCAGCATGCTGCGCAACGAGCCATCTTTGCGCCCTCCCCCCGCCAACTGCCTGAATCCAAAGACCCCATGCCAAGTCATTTGCTCTCTTCCCCCGGCTGCTGATCGCAGGCCTGATCACCTTGGCTACTGCGCTGCCAGCCAGCGCCCAGAACCAGCCCCAGATGAATCTGCAGCGCGTGGAAATCACCGCAGGCATGCACCGCATCGATGCCCAGGTGGCCGCAGCCCCGCAAGAGCGGCAAACCGGCCTGATGCACCGCAAGGAAATGCCAGCGCACGAGGGCATGCTGTTTGTCTTTGAGCAGCCCGCCACGCAGTGCTTCTGGATGAAGAACACGCTGTTGCCGCTGACGGCGGCCTTTGTGGCCGATGACGGCACCATCGTGAACCTGGCCGACATGAAGCCACAGACCGAGGACTCGCACTGCTCGGCCAAGCCGGTGCGCTACGTGCTGGAAATGAACCAGGGCTGGTTTGCCCAAAAAGGCATCAAGCCGGGCAGCAAGCTGGTGAGCGCTGCAGTGTTCAGCACCAAGAAATAACCAGCCAATCTACAAACTGCCAACAAGCCTCCAGCCCATGACTGCGCAGGCTTTGCCCATAAAAAAACGGCCTTGCGGCCGTTTTTTTATGCCCGGATGAAACCAGGCATGAAGCGAAATCAAGCGAAGTTAGCTTCGGCAAACTTCCAGTTGACCAGCTTGTCCAGGAAGGTTTCCACGAACTTGGGACGCAGGTTGCGGTAGTCGATGTAGTAGGCGTGTTCCCACACGTCCACGGTGAGCAGGGCCTTGTCGGCGGTGGTCAGGGGCGTGCCAGCGGCGCCGGTGTTGACGATGTCAACGCTGCCGTCGGCCTTCTTCACCAGCCAGGTCCAGCCGGAGCCAAAGTTGCCCACGGCGCTCTTGACGAAGGCTTCCTTGAAAGCAGCGTAGGAGCCGAACTTGGCGTTGATGGCGTCGGCCAGGGCGCCTGTGGGTTCGCCGCCACCGTTCGGGCCATGCAGTTCCAGAAGAAGGTGTGGTTCCAGATCTGGGCTGCGTTGTTGTAGATGCCGCCGGACGACTTCTTGATGATCTCTTCGAGCGACAGCGACTCGAATTCAGTGCCCTTTTGCAGGTTGTTCAGGTTCACCACATAGGCGTTGTGGTGCTTGCCATGGTGAAACTCCAGCGTTTCCTTGCTGTAGTGGGGGGCCAGGGCGTCGATGGCGTAAGGCAGCGGGGGAAGGGTATGTTCCATGGTGGTGTTTCCTCGTGGTTTGCAATGCTGGAAGGTGGGAGGCGGCTTGACAGGCAAGCCGCCCCACGCCTGGCGCGCAATTTGACGCGACGTGGCATTGTAGGAAGATCAATAGCCTTGTGCAGAGAAGTGGAGATACATCGCAACACCGCATGGCCGCAAGCGCTGCGCGCCCACAGCCCTCACAACAGGCGCGGCTGCCCCACCGTCAAGTCCAGCACCCCATCGGCCAGCGTGGCCCGCAGCGCATCGCCCGGGCGGGCCTGGCCCACACCTGTGACGGTGTGGCCATCGCTGTCGGTCAGCAAGGCATAGCCGCGCTGCAGCACCAGTTGCGGGTTCAGCAGCTCCAACTGCATGCGAGCGCGCTCCAGCCGGTCAGACTGCTGCGCCAGCTGGCGGGTCACTTTGATAGGCAAATCGGCCTTTAGCGCTTTGTGCTTAAGCGCTAGCCGCTCTAAATTCAATAGCATGCCATGGCGCATGCGCTGTGCGCAGCGGGCCAAGCGCAGTTGCTCGCGCGCGGCCAGGCCCGACGGGCGCCCCAGCCGCTGCGCGGCTTGGTCCAGCCGCTGGTGGCGTGCGTCCAGCTGGCGCTGCACGGCGGTGTCTAGGCGGTCGGCGAGCAGGTCCAGCGCGCCCAGCCACACCTCGCGCGGCTGCGCCACCAGCTCGGCCGCCGCCGTGGGCGTGGGCGCACGCAAATCGGCGCAGAAGTCGGCAATGGTGAAGTCGGTCTCGTGCCCCACGCCGCTGACCAGGGGCACAGGGCTTTGCACCACGGTGCGCGCCAGTTGCTCATCATTGAAGGCCCACAGGTCTTCCATCGACCCGCCACCGCGCACCAGCAGGATGACGTCGATAGGGACAGCGTTCCCTGGCTCGGGGCCCCAAGGCGCGCCAGCGCCCTCGGCCCAGGCGTACATCTGCCGCAGCGCAGCCACCATGGACTGGGGGGCCGCCGCGCCCTGCACCTGCGCCGGGATCAACGCCACCGGGATGTGCGGCACCCGGCGGCGCAGCGCCGTGACCACATCGTGCAAGGCTGCCGCCCCCAGCGAGGTGACCAAGCCAATGCCGCGCGGCTGCAGCGGCAAGGGGCGCTTGCGCCGCGCGTCGAACAGGCCTTCGGATTCGAGCTGGGCCTTGAGGCGCAAGAACTGCTCAAACAGGGCGCCCTGCCCTGCGCGCTGCATGCTCTCCACAATGAACTGCAAGTCGCCCCGGGCCTCGTAGACCCCCAGGCGGCCACGCACCTCGACCAATTCACCATCTCTGGGAGAAAAGTCAAGCAGCCCGGCCGCACGGCGGAACATGGCGCAACGCAACTGGCCCGCGGCGTCCTTGATCGAGAAATAGCAATGCCCGCTGGATGCGCGCGAGAAGCCAGTTATCTCGCCCCGCACCGCGACAGGGTTGAAGCGCGCCTCCAGCGCATCAGCAATGGCGCGGCACAGCGCGCCGACTTCCCACACACGCGGCGTGGCTGCGGGGGTGGACGCCTCAAACATGGGCCACCACGGGCCTTGGCGCAG
Organism: Acidovorax sp. 1608163; assembly: GCF_003669015.1. Lineage (NCBI taxonomy): Bacteria > Pseudomonadati > Pseudomonadota > Betaproteobacteria > Burkholderiales > Comamonadaceae > Acidovorax > Acidovorax sp. 1608163. Next base: position 2,102,730 of record NZ_CP033069.1, on the reverse strand, counting down.
CCGCGTGGCCCCAAGTACTCCACAGCGCGGGCGACGCACCAGCGCCACACACCCCGGCCAAGCCAACACCCTGCAAAAGACGCAAACACGTACAAGTCATTGTTTTATATGGATTTTTTGCTGTGCAATTTTTCATCAATCTGTTACAACGCCCATTTGGCGCCGCTTTGGCGGGGATACCCACCCGCTTACCCACAAAGTTATCCACAGATTTTGTGGGCGAGGCCTGCGCACCGAAGGCGGCGATTTCTCGTAACGGTTTGTGACCTCAAAGCGCCAGCCGCCTGGGCCATAATTGCCGACTGACTTCACCTGAGCGGAGAGAGAATTGCTGTCCATCATACAAGCCGCAGGCTGGCCCATTTGGCCCCTCATTGCCTGTTCTGTCCTGGCTCTGGCCTTGATTTGCGAGCGCTTTGTTTCCTTGAAAACAGCCCGCATCGCCCCCCCCAAACTGCTGGACGAGGCCATCACCGTGTCCTCCCGCTCGCTACCCACCCCGGACGTCGTCAACCAGTTGGCCCAAAGTTCGGCCCTGGGTGAGGTGCTGGCCTCGGGCCTGCGTGCGCTCAATGCCAACCCCCAGTGCAGCGAAACCGACCTGCGCGCCACCATGGAGGGCAGCGGCCGGGCCGTGGCCCACCGCCTGGAGAAGTACCTGAGCGCGCTGGCCACCATTGCCTCGGCCGCCCCGCTGCTGGGCCTGCTGGGCACCGTGATCGGGATGATCGAGATCTTTGGCTCGCAAGGCGGCAACACGGGCGCCCTGGGAGGCGGCAACCCCGCCCAACTGGCCCAGGGTATCTCCATCGCCCTGTACAACACCGCGTTTGGCCTGATCGTGGCCATCCCGGCGCTGATCTTCTGGCGCTACTTCCGCGGCCGGGTCGATGCCTACCTGCTCACGCTCGAATTGGCGTCTGAGCAGTTTGTGCGCCACATCCTGCGCCACCGCAAGTAAGCAAACAGGCGGCCCAGCGTATGCCCATGAACTTCCGCCCCGAGCGAAGGATGAGCCGGAAATCAACCTGATTCCGTTCATCGACGTGCTGCTGGTGATCCTCATCTTTTTGATGCTGACCACCACCTACAGCAAGTTCACCGAACTCAAGCTCACCCTGCCAGTGGCCGATGCCGAGCAGCAACGCGACCACCCCAAGGAGGTCATCGTTGCCGTGGCAGCCGATGGCCGCTACGCCGTCAACAAGGGCGGTGTGGAGGGCAAGAGCGTGGACGCTGTGGCCCAGGCCCTGCGCGGCGCCGCCAGCGCAGGCAAAGACAGCGTCGTCATCATCAGTGCCGATGCCATGGCGCCCCACCAGTCGGTGGTGACCGTGATGGAAGCGGCCCGGCGCGTGGGCCTGACACAAATCACCTTCGCGACCCAATCCACCGCTGGCGCGCGCGCAAGCAACCGCTGAGCGGCATGGCAACCCCCACGCCGCAGCCGCCTTCCTCGGCCTCGCGGCCCGGGGGTGTGCAGCCAAACGCTCTCCCCCCAAAAATCAGTGGCACCCATGGCTGGCCCGCCCTGTGGCAGCGCCGCAGTGCGCTGAGCTGGGCCCTGTGGCCCGTGTCTCAGCTGTACCGCGCGCTCATGGCGACCCGTGCCGCGCTGTACCAAACCGGCCTGCTGCACTCCGAGCACCCTGGGCGGCCAGTGATCGTCGTGGGCAATGTGGTGGCCGGGGGCTCGGGCAAAACGCCGGTGGTGATGGCGCTGGTCCAACACCTGCAAAGCCAGGGCCTGCGCCCTGGCGTTGTCTCCCGCGGCTATGGCCGCACCACCCAGGGCTGCCTGGCGGTTTTGCCCACCTCGGCGGCCAGCGAGGTGGGTGACGAGCCCTTGCTGATCGCACAGCAGTGCCGCGTGCCGGTGTACGTCGCCAGCAAGCGCACCCTGGCGGCGCGCACCCTGCTGGCACAGCACCCCGAGGTGGACGTGCTGGTCTGCGACGATGGCCTGCAGCACTTGGCGCTGCAGCGCGATCTGGAAATTTGCGTCTTCAACCCCCACGGCACAGGCAACGGCTTTTTGCTGCCCGCAGGCCCCCTGCGCGAGCCTTGGCCCCGGCGGGTGGACTGGGTGCTTTACACGGGTGATGCGCCGCCACCCAGCCTCGCCAGGGCACCAGCCACTGGTGGCACTTTTGGGCTGCAACGCCACCTTGCCAGTTACGCCGTGGCGGCCGATGGGCGCCAGGTACCTTTGAACACGCTGCAGGGCCAACCTGTGCACGCAGTGGCTGCCATCGGCCAGCCGGGCCTGTTCTTTGGCATGCTGAGATCCGCAGGACTGACATTGGCCACCCAGGAAGCCCTGCCAGACCACTATGATTTTGATAGCTGGCAGCGCTTATCCGATCAGCCCGAGGTGCTTGTTTGCACTGAAAAAGACGCTATCAAGCTGTGGAAACAGCACCCCGACGCCCTGGCCGTGCCCTTGCAGATCACGCTGGACGATGGCTTTCTTCGCCAATTGAAGGAACGGCTGGCCAGCCTGGCTTCGCCGCTATCATCCCCCGACCCTTTCGCGCGCTGAGCGCGCCGCTTTTTCAGATTGAACACGCCGCCATGGACCCCAAACTGCTTGAACTGCTGGTATGCCCCGTCACCAAAGGCCCCCTGACGTTTGACCGGGAGAACCAAGAGCTGGTTTCTCGCAGCGCGCGCTTGGCCTACCCCGTGCGCGATGGCATTCCGGTGCTGCTGGAAAACGAAGCCCGCACCCTGAGCGACGAGGAGCTGGAGGCATGAGCGACGGGCCAGCGATGCAAGGCCTCTCGCCCAGCTCCGCTGCGATCAGCAGCGCCCCATTCACCGTGCTGATCCCCGCCCGACTGGCGTCTTCACGGCTGCCCAACAAGCCGCTGGCCGACATTGCCGGGACACCCATGGTGGTGCGCGTGGCCCAGCGCGCCCAGCAAAGCCAGGCCCAGCGCGTGGTGGTGGCGGCGGACGATACCCTCATCCTGCAAGCTTGCCAACAGCATGGCATCGAGGCCGTGCTGACCGACAAACACCATGCAAGCGGCAGCGACCGCTTGGCACAGGCCTGCGAGCAACTGGGTTTGCAAGGTGACGACATCGTCGTCAACGTGCAGGGCGATGAGCCGTTGATAGACCCGGCCCTGATCAACGCCGTGGCGGGCCTGCTGGCCACACAAGCCCAGGCCAGCATGGGCACAGCAGCCCACCCCATCGCATCGAGGGACGACTACCTGAACCCCAACGTGGTCAAGGTCGTGCTCGATGCCCAGGGCTTGGCCCACTATTTCAGCCGCGCGCCCATTCCGTGGTCGCGAGACCATTCGGACATCGCCTGGTGGGATGCCGCCACCCCAAGCCCCGTGGCCCACAGCGCCGCAGGTTTTTCGCCGCTGCGCCATGTCGGCATCTACAGCTACCGTGCGGGCTTTCTGCGGCAGTTTCCCCAATTGCCCGTCGCCCCCACCGAGACCGTGGAGGCCCTGGAGCAACTGCGCGCGCTGTGGCATGGGCACCGCATCGCCGTGCACATTGCGGCCACAGCGCCCGGCCCAGGGGTGGACACACCGGAAGATTTGGCAAAAGTCCGCACATTGCTGGCCCCTGCCGTCCCCCATCGCTGAGCAGGCTGCACACCGGGAAAACACAGTCGCCAAAGCAGCGGCAGCGTAAGGCTGTACCAAGCTGTCACATGCTATCCTTGCCCGCAACGAGAGCACGGCATCCCGGGCGGACTTTCACGCCCCCGCCAGCCCTGCCGCACGATTTCTAACCTTGAGGACCTCCATGAGACTGATTCTGTTGGGCGCGCCTGGCGCCGGAAAGGGCACGCAAGCCACCTTCATCTGCCAGAAGTACGGCATTCCTCAAATCTCCACCGGAGACATGCTGCGCGCCGCCGTCAAGGCCGGCACGCCCCTGGGTCTGCAAGCCGATGCAGTGATGAAGGCCGGCGCACTGGTCAGCGACGAGCTGATCATCAATCTGGTCAAAGAGCGCATCGCCCAGCCCGACTGCGCCAAAGGTTTCCTGTTCGACGGATTCCCCCGCACCATTCCCCAAGCCGATGCCATGAAGGCTGCTGGCGTCAAGCTGGATTACGTGCTCGAAATCGACGTGCCTTTCGAAGCCATCGTGGAGCGCATGAGCGGCCGCCGCTCGCACCCTGCCAGTGGCCGCACCTACCACGTCAAGTTCAACCCACCCAAGGTGGAAGGCAAGGACGATGTGACGGGTGAAGATCTGATCCAGCGCGACGACGACAAGGAAGAAACCGTCAAGAAGCGCCTGCAGGTCTACAGCGACCAGACACGCCCCTTGGTGGATTACTACAGCAACTGGGCACAACAAGAGCCCACGCAGGCCCCCAAGTACCGCGCCATCAGCGGCACGGGCACAGTGGATGAGATCACCGCCCGCGCATTTGAAGCGCTGAGCCACTGACCTTTGAGGGGCGCCTGCCCCGATCCATTCCGGCGGCAAACCGCCCAGAAAAAACCCCTTGCCGTAGCACTGCAGCAAGGGGTTTTTTCTATGCCCGGCAGCCCCGTCCACAGGTCAGCCCGAAAGGGGGCAGCAGTGCCAGATCACACAGCCTGCGCCACATTGCGTGACATCAGGTCCAACATCAGCTGAATCCGCGCCTTGATGGGAGACAGCCCCGCTGCTCCGGCAAAGTCGCCTGCGGGCCCCACCAACGTGTGCCCTTGCCCGCACCGGGTAGCGGTCACCACGCAAACGCCCTGCTGCTGCGCGCGCAGCAAAGCCTCCTTCAGCGCATGGTGGATGGAGCCATTGCCCGTAGCGGCGATCACCAGGCCCTGCACACGCGCCTGCACCAAGGCATCCACTACGCGACCGTTGGCGCCCGCCCCACTGCACACCACCTCCACCCAGGGCCAGTCTGCAGCGGCAGGCATCCTGTGCAGCAATGCAGCATGGGCGCCCCGACACCCTGCACCGGGCTCCCGCGCCCAACGCACTTGCCCCTCCTCCACCCACCCGCACGGCCCCGCCTCGCCGGACGTGAAAGCGTCCACACGGTAAGGAAATGCCTTGTGAACCTGCTTTGCGGAATGCACGACGCCCGCAGCCACAGCTAACACACCGCCAACGCCGGGATGGATCACAACGGCGACAGCATCCAGCAAGTTCTGTGGCCCGTCAGGCGTCAAGGAACTGGCCGGCCGCATCGCACTGACCAGAACAACGGGCTTGGAAGCGTCCAACACCGCACTCAAAAACCACGCCGTCTCTTCCAGCGTGTCGGTGCCGTGGGTGATCACCACCCCTTTCACCTGGGGGTCTGATAACACCTGCTGGCAGCGCAGCGCCAACGCACGCCACACCTCCCAGTCCATGTCTTTGCTGTCGATCTGGGCAATTTGCTCAGATTCCAAAACATGCCCTTGCAGCGCCTTGCCCAGCCCCGGCACGCCTTGCAGCAAGTCCGCGACACCCACCTCCGCCGCTTTGTAACCCACGTTGTCCTCCGCACTCGCGGCCTTTCCGGCAATCGTGCCGCCCGTCCCCAAAACGACGATTTTTTGCGTACTCACTTGCGCACTCCAAAAAACTGGTGAAAAATACAGGTACTGGATTAAAAAACAGTAACCCTAAACCCTCAGCAAGCCGCAGACACAGTCATGTTCGACAACCCCAAACTCACGGCCCGGCAACAACAGATTCTGGACTTGATCCAGACCGCCATCGCACGCACAGGGGCCCCCCCTACCCGTGCAGAGATCGCCACAGAGCTGGGTTTCAAGTCGGCCAATGCGGCAGAAGAACACCTGCAGGCCCTTGCGCGCAAAGGCGTCATCGAGTTGGTCAGCGGCACGTCGCGTGGCATTCGGCTGCGCAGCGACACGGTTCGTGCCATCAATGCCGCCAGAGGGCAGCACTTTGCGGCACCGCTGCAGCAAGTGTCTCAGCTCTTCCTGCCGCTGATTGGGCGCGTGGCTGCTGGCTCCCCCATTCTCGCGCAGGAACATGTGGACCAAACCTACTGCGTGGAAAACAGCCTCTTTCAGCACAAGCCAGATTACCTCCTCAAGGTGCGAGGCATGTCCATGCGCGACGCAGGCATCATGGACGGGGACCTGCTGGCAGTGCAGGCCACCAAAGAGGCTCGCAATGGCCAAATTGTGGTGGCCCGCCTGGGCGACGAAGTCACCGTCAAACGGCTCAAACGCACCGCCAAGGGGGTTGAGCTTTTGCCCGAGAACCCCGACTACCCTGTCATTACCGTGCAGCCTGGGGAGGCCTTTGAAATCGAGGGATTGGCCGTGGGCCTCATCAGAAACACGATGCTGATGTAAACCCAACACCAGATGCGCAACCCCTCAGGTGGCGGGCGTTTGACGAGGTAGCCACACCTTGTCAGCCCTGGGGGACGCTGTGTTTTTGAAATCCTGCCTATGTTCATCCACCGATCTTCGGAGTATTCACATGGGAATTGGATCTTTGACTCTCTCCTCGTTCGCCTCGCCCCTGCAAGTGCTTTCACGCTGGCTCGCACCCAGGGTACTTGGTCAAGCCCAACTTGGCGGTGAGGTCGTTGCAGGCAACGCGGCCCTGGGCAGCAAGCAAGCCAACCCATGCAAGTTTGCCCAAGGCTTGGTGCTTGAAACGCCTGCACCACAGGCTCAGCGCCCAGACCACCCCAAGGCCCATGCTCCAGCCCGAAGTGCATGCTTGGCAGCCGAGACAAAGCTGGCGCATCGCCCACTGCCCCACAGCACCCATTCAATGCGTCGCCCCCCTGCGCGGCAGGTGCTGCGGGTTGTGCACTCGTCCTGCAACAACGGCTTCGACAAGTTGTTTATTTCGGGCCGAATGGCCGATGTGTGTGCAGAGCTGGACAGGCTTGCAGCGCGAGAGACCTTGGCCTGACAGCTGTGAGCCTTTTTCCGATCTCGCAGGGGACCGTAAACAAACCCTTGATTAATCGAAGACATCAAACTGCCGCACCACACATCGCGTTGCATTTATCTGCGCCATCGTTTGTTCACCGCGCTACCTGAGGGCCGCGCGGGCAAGGCACAATATCGGGATGAATATTGTGATTTTGGACGATTACCAAGACGCAGTGCGCAAGCTCCATTGCGCCACCCGACTAGACGCCTACACCGCCAAGGTCTACACCAACACTATCAAGGGGTTAGGCCAGTTGTCGGTGCGTCTGCGTGATGCAGACATCATCGTGCTGGTGCGCGAGCGAACGCAAATCACCCGCCAGTTGGTTGAAAAGCTGCCTCGACTCAAACTGATTGCGCAAACTGGCAAAGTGGGCAGCCATATCGATGTGGCTGCCTGTACGGAGCGCGGAATTGCAGTGGCAGAAGGCGTGGGCTCTCCAGTAGCCCCCGCCGAGTTGACTTGGGCACTGGTGATGGCAGCCTCTCGCCGCCTTCCTCAATACATCGCCAACCTCAAGCATGGCGCTTGGCAGCAGTCAGGACTCAAAAACGCGTCCATGCCCCCCAACTTTGGCATTGGAACGGTGCTGAGGGGCAAAACGCTGGGCATTTGGGGCTATGGACGCATAGGGCAATTGGTGGCGGGGTATGGCCGCGCATTTGGCATGAATGTGCGCATCTGGGGCAGAGAGGCCTCAAGAGCCCAGGCGCTAACCGATGGCTACCAGATCGCAACCACCCGCGAGGAGTTCTTCTCTCAGTGCGATGTCATCTCCCTGCACTTGCGGCTGAATGAAGAGACACGCAGTATTGTTTCTTTGGAAGATTTGTCCTGCATGAAGCCGACGGCACTGCTGGTCAACACGTCCCGAGCCGAGTTGATTGAACCTGACGCACTGATTGCTGCGCTCAATCGCGGACGGCCCGGCATGGCCGCAGTGGATGTTTTCGAAAGCGAGCCCATCCTGCAAGGGCATGCGCTCTTGCGGCTGGAAAACTGCATCTGCACGCCCCACATTGGGTACGTGGAACAGGACAGCTATGAGTTGTACTTCGGTGCAGCCTTTGACAATGTAGTGAACTTCATCAAAGGCACGCCCACCAACATTGTGAACCCTGGGTCACTGCAAGTGCGCCGCTAAGGGCGGGAACCCGCCCCCCGGCCCAGGACTTTTCGCGCCATTCTGGCTAAAAAACAAAGGCCCCCTGCTTGTTTCAAGCAGGGGGCCTTTGCGCATCAGAAGCTACTGAACGGATTTAGTTCAGAGGCGTCTTCTTGCCATCCTTGTACACGTACAAGGTGATGGCAGGGTTCTTCATTTCGCCATTGGGTTCAAACTGGATCGTGGATGTCACGCCCTTGAAGTTGGACTTCAGCAATTCTGGGGTGTAGACCTTAGGATCGACCGAGTTGGCACGCTTCATTGCATCCACCAGCAAGAACGTCGCGTCGTAGGTGTAAGGGCTGTAAACCTGGAATTGGTTAGGGTACTTGGCATCGTACTTGGCCTTCCAGGCCTTGCCGCCAGGCATCTTGTCCAGCGATGCGCCGCCTTCAGCGCAGATCACGTTGGCCAAAGTCTTAGCGCCTGCTGCGAGCTTGGCAATTTCAGAAGTGCACACGCCGTCGCCGCCGAAGTACTTCACATTGCCCATGCCCAACTGCTCCATCTGGCGCAGCATGGGGCCGGCTTGTGGGTCCATACCGCCGAAGAAGATGGCATCAGGGTTCTTGGACTTGATGGCGGTCAGGATGGCCATGAAGTCGGTCGCCTTGTCAGTCGTGAACTGTTCGTCCACCACCTTCATGCCCTTGGCTGCGGCTGTCTTCTTGAACACATCAGCCACGCCTTGGCCGTAAGCCGTACGGTCATCCACGATCGCAACGGTCTTCAGCTTCAGGGTGTCGATGGCGTAGAAAGCCAAACCGGAACCCAACGCATTGTCATTGGCGATGATACGGAAGGTGGTCTTGTAGCCTGGCTTTGTCAGGTTGGGGTTGGTCGCAGCGCCCGTGACGTGGGGGATACCGCAGTCGTTGTAAACCTTCGATGCGGGAATCGTCGTACCGGAGTTCAAATGGCCCACAACGCCAGCAACCTTGGCATCGCACAGTTTTTGTGCAGCGGCTGTCCCTTGCTTTGGATCAGCAGCGTCATCTTCCGCCTGAAGCTCAAACTTGATCTTCTTACCGCCGATGGTGACACCTTGGGCGTTCAACTCTTCAATGGCCATGCGAGCGCCATTTTCGTTGTCCTTGCCGTAGTGAGCCTGCGCGCCAGAAACAGGAGCCACGTGACCGATCTTGACCACCTGCTCTTGTGCAGAGGCCACGCCGGCAACAGCTGCGATAGCAGCAACCACGGTCAGTTTCAACTTCAATTGCATATCAATCTCCAGTAAAGATAAACGCTGAGAATTTTTCTTGTGTCTCAACGCAGTGGAACATATCGCAATTTACAGGCCAGCCCATTAGGGAACACGATTAAATGCAGGGGAAACCACAGGGGAATACCCTGTCATCCTTGAGGTACGTCAGGGTGTGCGCTCGCCAGTTCGTCTGCCACGGCTTCATAGACCGCGTGGCGCACCACGGACTCAATCTCTTCGCGCAAGCGTGGCAGCACCGATCTGGTTTGCTCCTGCACCACCGTGGCGATGGCCTCACGCAACCGCTGGTCCAGCACCACATCCACACGCTGCATCACCCGATGAACCATGTACTCCTCGGTTCCTTCAGGCAACGATCTGGCGGGCGGACGAACATCAGCGCGGGCTTCTTTGGCAACGGCCATTGGGGCTGGGGAAGCCACCGCTGGACTGGAGGAGCCTAAGGCACCCGCGCCCACTCCTGCAGCAGATACCGGGGCCAGGGCCGTCGCAGCAGAACGCGCAGCGGCGCCTACAGCGCCCCCTTTTCCGTCCCCCGAAATACCCCGAGCAGGCAGGCTTGGCGGCACAGGGAGCGCCTGAGCAGAAACAGCACCTGTCGCGCCCCCTCTCACCAACGAAGTGCCCGAAACCTTCTCCGTAACCACCGGAGTGGAGGGAGCCACCGAAGCAGGCGGAGGTTTCGGCACCGATGTAGGGGCTGCGACACTTTGCCCTGATGGGGTTTGCACCACTTCGGTGAGTGTCGGGACAAAACGCGGGGGGACTCTGGGAGGTGCTGTAGACATTCTTCACCCCCCCTTCAACACCAAATCGTGCCGAACAATCGCGTAGCCACGCGCCGCGTAGTGCTTCCATCGCAGCCGCGCTTGGCCCCGGTCTTGTTCGTCCGTGGAACTCACCACCTCAATGAGCCGAGAAAACCGCTCAAACGCAGCAGGCACTTGAGCCCCCAAATTGAGCAACACGTCCTGGTGCGGTGTTGCGCCCAACTCAGCAGACAACACGACTGGAGATACCGCCAACTGGTCCTCATCGGCATCGTCGAAGCAGTGCGCAACAAAGTCCTGCGGCGACACCGACCAAAGCATGCGATCCAGGTCCACCAAAACAGGTTTGGGTGCCAAGATCACCAGTTGGGCCCCCGCCCGCTGGGCCTTGCGCGCAAAGCGGCACGCATAGGCCAGTTTGTCTGGCGCATTGAAGTGAAAGGCGATCTCTGTCATTGGCTCAGCTGGCGGCCGATGCACGCTTTACAGGCTTGGCGCGGGGTTTGGCTGCAGGTTTTTTTGCGACTTCTTTAGCAGCTGCTGCGGCCTGCGTCAGCAGGTACTGAAACAACAAGCCCACAGGACGCCCGGTAGAGCCCTTGGCCGCACCCCCCTTCCAAGCGGTGCCCGCAATGTCCAGGTGCGCCCAGGGGATGTCCCCCACAAATTTTTGCAAGAACTTGGCAGCCGTAATAGAGCCACCAGCCCGCCCAGCCACATTGCCCATGTCAGCAAAATTGCTCTTGAGTCCATCGGCATAGTCATCGTCCAGGGGCATGCGCCAGCACAGGTCCAGCGACACATCACCCGCCTGCTGCAAAGCCAGGGCCAAGTCATCGCGGTTGGCATACAGGCCGCTGCGGACGCCACCCAGGGCAATCACGCAGGCGCCAGTCAGGGTGGCAATGTCAATCAGCGCCGCGGGCTTAAAGCGCGCCGCGTACGTCAGCGCATCACACAACACCAAGCGCCCTTCGGCGTCGGTGTTCAAGATCTCGATGGTCTGGCCGCTCATGCTGGTGACCACATCGCCCGGTTTTACGGCGCGGCCGTCGGGCATGTTCTCGCACGCAGGGATCAAGCCCACCACATTCAATGCGGGCTGCAGCTCAGCCAGGGCCTTGAATACGCCCAGCACACTGGCAGCGCCACACATATCGAACTTCATCTCGTCCATCTCGCCTGCAGGCTTGATGGAGATGCCGCCGGTGTCGAAGGTGATCCCTTTGCCCACCAGCACCACGGCCGGGGTGTCTTTGGCTGCACCACGGTAGTGCAATTCAATGAACCGCAGGGGCTGCTCCGCCCCCTGGGCCACGGCCATGAACGCGCCCATGCCCAGCTTTGCCACTTCGGCAGGACCATGCACCTTGCATTGGATGCGAGGCTGCTTGGCCAGCGATTTGGCGGCCTCGGCCAACATCGTCGGCGTGGCATGGTTCGCAGGCCTGTTGCCCCATTCACGGGCAAACTCAACACCGGCAACCAACGCCACTCCTTCATCAAACTCTGACCGGACCTTGATGACATCAAACACCCCCACCACGCAACGCACCAAAGCCCGCGCTTCTGCTTTGGACTTGGTGGTGGTGTAAACATAGCTGGCCTCGGCCACGGCCTGGACCAGGGCGCTGACAGCGGGACCCGACAATGCAGCGGAAGACACCACAGCCATGCGCTTGACCTGCGGCCCCTTGAGCAGGGCAGACAGCGACAGCACCGCTTGGCGAACAGCACGCGCAGACCCATCACCCGCCCCCAGCAACACCACACGCCGGGCAACGGCTGCAGGCGCGTTGTAGCACTGCAGCACTTTGCCCAGCTTGGCACTGAAGTCACCTTGCTTGATGGCTTGCCCTGCCAAGGCCGACAGCGGGTCCTTGCCAGCCTTGAACTCCTCAGTCACCAAAACAGCCAACAAGTCGCATTTTTCGCTTGCGGCGGCATCCAAATCCAGTTTCTTCAGATCAAAGTTCATAATCGGTGTTTTCCTTCGAGCCAATGTTATTCGATTCATCTATTCGCAAGGAGCTGGCGCGCAGCTTCGGCGCGACGCTGGTGGTGCTGGTCACCGTGGTCATGACCATGATGCTGATCCGCACCCTGGGACAAGCCTCACGTGGCAGCGTCAATCCTTCTGACGTCATGCTCGTGATGGGGTTTACCGTGCTCGGTCAACTGCCCATCATTCTCAGCCTGAGCCTGTTTGTTGCGGTGGTCAGCACACTCTCCAGAATGTACCGTGAGAGCGAGATGGTCATCTGGTTTGCCAGTGGCCGTGGGCTGGTCAGCCTGCTGCCGCCTCTGCTGCGCTTTGCCTGGCCCGTCATGGCCGTCATCGCCGTGCTATCGCTGGCAGTCTGGCCCTGGTCCAACACCCAGATCCAGGAACTGAAAACCCGCTACGAACAGCGCAGCGACATTGACCGCATTGCCCCCGGCGAATTCCAGGAGTCGGCTAACGGTAGTAGGGTGTTCTTCATTGACAAAGACGCACCCGACACCCAGGCTGGCAACAACATCTTCATCGCTACGTCGGTAGGCGACAAGGAATCCGTGACCAGCGCACACAGTGCGCGCATGGAAATCAAGGGCGAGGACCGTATCGCCATCTTGATCAACGGCCAACGACTGGAATCCACGCGAGACAAGGCGGGCCTCAAAGTCAGCGAATTTGAAGAATATTCCACCCGCATTGGCTCTGCACCGCCGGGCGCTGTGGAAGAGTTCTCCGTCAAGACCCGCTCCACCCCAGCCTTGTTAGCCCAGCCGGTGCCCGCCAACTTGGCAGAACTGGGATGGCGCGCAGGCCTGGCGCTGGCTGCGCTCAATTTTGTGGTGCTTGGCCTGGCGCTGGCCAGCGCTAACCCCCGAGCTGCGCGCAGCACCAGCATGGTGCTGGCGCTCTTCGCATTCATCATCTACTACAACCTCATGACATTGGGTCAAAGCTGGATTGGCTCCGGCCGCATGGGGCTGGTCGGGTTCATGGTGCTGCTGCACGGTGGCACGCTGGCCGTAGGCCTGCTGCTGCTGGCCATCCGGCACAACCAGTGGACGCCTAGCCGCCTGTGGGCACCAAGGAGCCCTGCGTGAACACCTTACGCCGCCTCATTCACCGCGAAGCTGTTTTTGCGGTCACCTTCGTGACCATCGGCTTTTTGGCGCTGTTCTTCTTTTTTGACCTGGTGGACGAACTGCGCTGGATTGGGCGCACGGGGGAAAACGGCTACCAGCTGTCGCACGCCCTGCTGTTTGTGACGCTCAGCATCCCCAGCCATCTCTACGAACTGCTGCCCATCACGGTGCTCATTGGCACCATCTTTGTGATGGCGCGCCTAGCGCAAAGCTCGGAGTTCACCATCATGCGCACCAGCGGCATGGGCCCTTGGCTGGCCCTGCGCACCCTGCTCACCTTGGGTGGTTTTTTTGTGCTGGTCACGTTTGCCGTGGGCGACTACCTGGCTCCACTGACCGACAAGGCCGCCCAACTGATCAAGGTACGCCACCTGGGCAAGCTCAGCGCTGGCGCCACAGGGGCCTGGCTCAAGGAAAAGCAGGACAACCACTCCTACGCCGTCAACGTGCGCGCCATTGGCCCAGACAGTGGCTTGGTCGATGTGCGGATCTTTGAGTTCGACGAACAAGGCCGCATCGCCTCACAAACCCATGCAGCGACAGGGCAGGTCAGCACGGGCCAGTCAGGTGCCTGGAACCTGAGCGATGTACAGCGCAGCGTTTTCTTCCAGCGCGGCGACACCGAAGCCCGTGTAGAACACCAGAAATTGCCCGAGTGGCAATGGAGCACCCATATCAGCGCAGACATGGTGGCCGCCTCCCTGCTCAAGCCAGACCGCATGGCCACGTTCGACCTGTTCCAGTACATCCGCCACCTCGACAGCAACGGGCAATCGGCACAGAGGTACGAGATCGAGTTCTGGCGCAAAGTTTTTTACCCCCTCAGTTGCCTGGTTATGGTGGTGCTGGCACTGCCCTTCGCCTATTTGCACTTTCGCTCCGGCGGTATTGCGGGTTACGTGTTTGGCGGGGTGATGGCCGGCATCAGCTTCTTCCTGCTCAACAACGTGTTCGGCTATGCGGGCAACCTGCAAAACTGGTCGCCCTGGCTCACTGCTGCGGCGCCCGGCCTCATTTACTCATTGCTGTCACTGGCCGCTTTTGGGTGGCTTGTGCTCCGGCGTTAGCGCGGCTTATCTCTTTGGCAGCCATGACAACCTCCTCATCCGCCGTCGTGCTTTTCTCACACGGCTCTCGCGATCCTCTGTGGCGCGCCCCCCTGGAGGCCGTTGCTACCCACATCCAGGCCGCACAGCCCCACCGCCCTGTGGCGTGCGCCTACTTGGAGCTTTGTGAGCCCAACCTCGGCCAAGTGGTGCAAACCCTGGTGGACAAAGGTGCCGCCGCCATCACCGTGGTCCCCATGTTTTTAGGCACTGGCAAACACGCCCGTGAGGACTTGCCCCTGTTGGTAGGCGAACTTCGCACCCAGCACCCCGGTATCACCTTTCATGTGCAACAAGCCATCGGCGAAGACACCCGCATGACCGCGCTGATGGCCCACATTGCATGCGAAACCCCGGCCACCTGAACCAGCAAGCCAGCCCGCCCGACCACTCCAGGCGGGTTCTGCAAAGTGGCTGATACGGTGGCAAAGCCTATTCTTTAGACGAATGCAGCATAATGATGAAAATCTTTAGTCTTCATCAGATATGAACCTGCACCAATTCCGCTTCGTTCAAGAGGCTGCACGCCGTAACCTCAATCTGACCGAAGCCGCCAAGGCCCTGCACACCTCCCAGCCCGGTGTCTCCAAGGCCATCATCGAGCTGGAAGAAGAATTGGGCGTGGACATCTTCGCGCGCCACGGCAAGCGCCTCAAGCGCATCACCGAGCCGGGCCAGCACGTGCTCAAGAGCATCGAAGTCATCATGCGCGAGGTAGGCAACCTCAAGCGCATCGGCGAGCAGTTCAGCGCGCAGGACAGCGGCACGCTCAGTATCGCCACCACCCACACCCAGGCCCGCTACGTGCTGCCGGTGCCGGTGGCCCGCCTGCGCGAGGCCTACCCCAAGGTCAACATCAGCCTGCACCAGGCCACGCCGCACGAAGTGGCCCGCATGATCATCGACGAGGTGGCCGAGATCGGCATGGCCACCGAGTCCCTGGCGGACTACCCAGAACTGGTCACCCTGCCCTGCTACGAATGGCAGCACGTGCTGGTGGTGCCCACCGACCACCCGCTGGCGCAAAAGGAGCGCATCGGCCTCGATGACCTGGCCCATGAAGCCCTGATCACCTACCACCCCTCGTTCACCGGCCGCGGCAAGATCGACCACGCCTTTGCCGCCCGCAAGCTGCAGCCGCGCATCGTGCTCGAAGCCATCGACTCGGACGTGATCAAGACCTATGTGCGCCTGGGCCTGGGCATCGGCATCGTGGCCGAGATGGCGATGCGCGACGATCCGCTGGGCGACCTGGTGGTTCGCCCCGTGGGCCACCTGTTCGGCCAGAGCGTGGCGCGCGTGGCCTTCAAGCGCGGCGCCTACCTGCGCAACTTCGTCTACAAGTTTGCCGAGCTGCTCAGCGACCGCCTGAGCCGCGAACTCATCGCCCGCGCGATGACCGGCCATGTCAACGACTACGAGCTGTGACTCCGGGCCAACCCCAGAGACGTCCCTGACCCAATCCAAGCTTTTCACGCCTTCCACGCTGCTGCGCCATGACCCAAGCCACCGCCCGCACACCCGCCTTCCCCAGCAAGCTGCCCAACGTGGGCACCACCATCTTCACCGTGATGTCGGCACTGGCCGCAGAGCACCAGGCCGTCAACCTGGGCCAGGGCTTTCCCGACTTTGAATGCGCCCCCGAGCTGGTGAACGCCGTCACGGCGGCCATGCAGGCCGGGCACAACCAGTACCCGCCCATGCCCGGGGTGCCGGTGCTGCGCGAAGCCGTGGCCCGCAAGATCGAAGCGCTGCATGGCCGCGCCTACAACCCCAACACAGAGATCACCATCACGGCCGGCGCCACGCAGGCCATCATCACCGCCATCCTGGCCGTCGTGCACCCGGGCGACGAAGTCATCGTGCTCGACCCCTGCTACGACAGCTACGTGCCCAACATCGAGCTGGCGGGCGGCAAGGCGGTGCGCGTGCCGCTCACGCCCGGCACCTTCCGCCCCGACTTCGGCAAGATCAGCGCGGCCATCACGCCGCGCACCCGCGCCATCCTCATCAACAGCCCGCACAACCCCAGCGCCACCATCTGGACGGCCGAGGAGATGCGCCAGCTCGAGGACCTGCTCGCGCCCACCGACATCCTGCTCATCAGCGACGAGGTGTACGAGCACATGGTGTTCGACGGCGCCGAGCACCAGAGCGCCGCGCGCTTTCCGGGCCTGGCGGCGCGTGCTTTCATCGTGTCGAGCTTTGGCAAGACCTTCCACGTCACCGGCTGGAAGGTCGGCACCGTGGCGGCCCCTGCAGCGCTGACGGCCGAATTCCGCAAGGTGCACCAGTTCAACGTGTTCACCGTGAACACGCCCATGCAGCACGGCCTGGCCGCCTACCTGCAAGACCCGGCGCCTTACCTGCAGCTGCCCGCGTTCTACCAGGCCAAGCGCGACCTGTTCCGCCAGGGCCTGGCGGACTCGCGCCTGAAGCTGCTGCCCAGCACCGGCAGCTACTTCCAGTGCGTGGACATCTCGGCCGTGAGCAATTTGAACGAATCGGACTTCTGCCAGTGGCTCACCCGCGAAGTGGGCGTGGCGGCGATTCCGTTGTCGGCGTTCTACGGCGACGGATTCGACCAGCGCGTGGTGCGTTTCTGTTTCGCCAAGAAGGACGACACGCTGCGCGCCGCGCTGGAGCGGCTGCGCAAGTTGTGAGACGCGGACCGTGGCTGCACTGAATTTCTCGGCTCCGAGCATCGTCGCGCCGACGCCATCCAACAAGCTGTTGCCGTTTGAAAAGGCGCTGCTCGATGCCACGGCTGCCGCACTGCCCCCGGCGGACGGCCGCTTGCTGGCGCAGCAGGTGCTCTGCATCAACAACATCCGCCGCGTGTCGGACTGGAAGCAGATCGAGCTCTACAGCAAACGCTGGCTCTGGCACCGGTGGCCCGCGGACGTGCTGTTTGCCCGCAAGGAGAAGTTTCGCCTTGCCACCGTGTCGTGCCGGTTCGGCGTCAAAGACGCGCACGTCGAGGTCTGGGCGGTGGATGGCCATGTGTCTGCGCTCAGCGCCTCCACCGGCCTGAGCGGCCTGTCCATCGCCGGGCCGCTGAGCATCCTGGCGGTAGATCCGGGCAGTTAAAAACCCCTTATCTTCGATAAAAAAGGGCTGTACCGCGCTCCCACCGCGCGCTACCAGCTACCAAATAGATAGCAAACATCTGCACAACCCCGCAGGTGCTCCTACCTCCGCCCCCATCACCGGCTGGTCTGCCTTGCCATCCACACCCCGGTGGCCGCCAACGCCATCCCCGCCAGCGCCCAGCCGCTGAGTGTCTCGCCAAACACCGCCCAGGCCACCAACGCGGTCATGGGCGGGGTCAGGTAGAACAGACTGGCCACGTTCACTGCGCCGCCCCGGCGGATCAGCAAATTCAGCAAACTGACAGCGCCCAGTGACAGCACTAGCACCAGCCAGCCCAGCGCGAACAGGAACTCGCCGCTCCACTGCACCGCCATGGTTTCCGTCGCGTACGCCAGCACGGCCATGGCCACCACGCACGGCAGGTACTGGATGACCGAGCCGGTGCGCAAATCGAACGCAGGGCAAAAGCGCTTTTGGTACAGCGTGCCGGCCGTGATTCCCAGCAGCGCCAACACGGCCGGCAGCAGCATGCCCACCAGCGCGCCGCCCGGCACCGTGGCCACCTTGCCGGCCACCACCAGCGCCACGCCGGTAAACCCCAGAGCCAGGCCCGCCCACTGCGCGGGCCGCACCTTCTCGCCCAGCAAGGCGCCCGCCACCAGCGCGGTCAACAGCGGCTGCAGCCCCACCACCAGCGCCGTGATGCCCGACGGCAGCCCGTGGCCGATGGCGATGAAGACGCCGCCCAGGTACACCCCATGCACCAGCAGGCCCGACACGCCGATGTGCAGCCACGCCCTGCCCGACGGCGGCCAGGGAGCCCGCACCAGCGTCACCACCGCCAGCATCAGCACGGCGACGATCGCGAAACGAATGGCCAGAAAGGTGAGCGGCTCCACATACGGCAACCCCAGCTTGGCGCCGATGAAGCCGGTGCTCCACAGCGCGACGAAGAGCAAGGGCATGAACGCGTCGAGCGTGCCCGGCGTGGCGGTGGGGTGCTGCTGGGGCTGGGGCGTTGCCTGGGTCATGGAATGTCAATGAAAGAAAAAGCACAGGGCGGCGTCTGCGCACCATGCAGGAAAACAAAGTCGGCAACGCCAAGCCAGCCGTCAAGCCGCGAAGCCGCACCGCCATTCACCGCGGCGCATCCACGGCAGCCTGCGCCAGGGCCTTGCCCGCCCGCGCCGCAAACCAGGCCACCACCCAGGTGCGAAAAGCCGCCATCGCCGCCGTGCTGAACCGGGCCGAGGGCCGCACCAGGTAGATCCCCGCATCGGCATTGAGCTGCCACTGCGGCAGCACATGCACCAGCTGGCCCGATGCGATGCCGGGGTTGATCAGCCAGTCGCCACCCGCCAGGATGCCAACGCCCACCAGGGCGGCCGCCAGCAGCGCCTCATTGTCGTTGCTGACCACCGATCCGCGCACCACCACGCTGTGGCTCGCGCCTGCCTGCGTCAACTGCCACTCGGGGTACGACTGCAGGCCGGTGAAGCCCAGGCAATTGTGCTGCGCCAGGTCTGCGGGCAGCTGCGGGGTGCCGTGCTTTGCCAAGTAGGCCGGCGCCGCCGCCATGATGCGGCGGTGGCTGCACAGCCGCGTGGCCACCAGCCGGCTGTCGGCCAGCTGGCCGATGCGGATCGCGGCGTCAAAGCGCTCGCCCACGATGTCTACCAGCCGGTCGGCGTACTCCAGCTCCAGCGTGACCTGCGGATGGGCCAGCGCAAATTCGGCCACCATCGGGCTGAGCAGGCGCCGCCCCATGGCGGCAGGCACCGACACGCGCAGCCGCCCGCGCACCTGCGCTGCACCGTCGGCCGCTTCCTTCTCGGCCTGTGCGATCAAATCCGTCGCCTCGCGCACCTTCTCTACCAGGCGCTGGCCGGCGTCCGTCAGGTGCAGTTGGCGCGTGGTGCGCTCGACCAGCCTCACGCCCAGGCGGCGCTCCAGCGCGTTCAGGCGCTTGGACAGCACCGAGGGGTGACGCTGCAGCGCGCGGCCCGCCGCCGCAAACGAACCCGCGTCGCTCAGGGCAAGAAGGGTGGCCAGTTCATCGGCGTGCTGGCTGTCGAGCAGGTCCATCGGGTGTCAAAAGCGCCATGGGGAAGCAAAGAGGTGAAGAACCCGTTCAAGATCTTTGCAGGGTCCCCGAAAAGATCTTGAACAGGTTCTAAGGAGCCAGGATGATCGCACCTTGCGAGCGCCCCTGCTCCAGGTCGGCATGTGCCATAGCCACATCGGCCAGCGCGTAGCGGCGCCAGATGCGCGGCGTGATGATGCCGGCCGCCACGGCCCGCAGCACGTCCTGGGCGCGCTGCTGGTACTCCGCCGCCGTGGCCGTGTGCGCGGCCAGCGAGGGGCGCGTGAGGAACAGCGAGCCCTTGGCATTGAGCGTGCCCACCGCGATGGGCGCAGGCACACCCGAAGTGGCGCCGAAGGACACCAGCAGGCCGCGCGGACGCAAGCTGTCGAGCGATGCCTCCAGCGTGGCCCGACCGATGGGGTCGTACACCACGTCGGCCCCGCTGCCGTGGGTGGCCTCGCGCACCTGGCCCGCCAGCGTGGCGGGGTCGAACACGAACACCGCGTCGCAGCCCGCCGCCCGGGCACGCTCCACGCTTTCGGGCTTGGATACGACGCCCATCACAAAGGCCCCCAGGTGCCGCGCCCAGGCACACATCAGCTGGCCCAGCGCGCCGCCTGCCCCGTAGATCAGCACCTTCGAGCCCGGGACGACGGGATACGTCGTCTTGAGCAGATACTGCGCCGTGATGCCCTTGAAGAGCACCGCCGCCGCCTCGTCCAACCCCAGCGCATCCGGCAGCCTGACCAGCCGCTCGGCCGGGAACAAGCGCGCGCTGGCATAGGCGCCCACCGGCCCGGTGGCGTAGCCCACACGGTCGCCCACCGCCACATTCGCCACCCCCGGCCCCACGGCCACCACGTGCCCAGCGCCCTCCAGCCCCAGGCCGGACGGGAACGCGATGGGCACCGCGCCCTTGCGCTGGCTCACGTCCAGCGGGTTCACGCCGATGGCTGCCTGCGCGAGCCACACCTGGCCGGGGCCGGGCACTTCGGGCTCCGCCACCTCCAGCCGCAGGGCGTCCGGCTCGCCGGCGGCATCGATCCGCACTCTCTGGTGCATTGGGGGCATGGGTTTTTCCTTGTCGTTGGGTTCCATGCCGCAAGCGTAATTTCCGGTGCCGCGCTGAACAATCCGGGCGGGTGCATTTGACCCGTGCATGCGGTGCAGCAACCGCAGCCGGGGTGAGCGTGCGGTCTGCGGCGCCAGCCACTCTCGCGCCGAGCACCATTTCTGCATAAAAATTGCCCCTACCGCTTGATCAGCAAGCGCCAGAAGCTACATTTTTAATAGCAAACACTCACAACGACCCGTAGCCCCGCCCAGCCGCCGAACCCTCCGTCTTGATACGTTCTTGATAACCCGCCCTGCACTCTTGCGGGCATCTTGATGCGCCGATTCCTAGCATCGGTGGCATGCCGCAAGGCTTTCAAGGAGAAGGACATGGACTGGATTTTTATGGTGGCTGGCGGCCTGCTGTGGCTCGCGGTCTACGGGCTTGCCCGGGGCTGTGCCCGGCTGCAGGCGCGCGGCCAGGGGGGGCGGTCATGATGACGAGCGGCTGGATGATCCTCGCGGCCGTGCTGGCCGTGGCGCTGCTGGTGTATCTGGTCGCAGTGCTGCTGCGCCCGGAGGACTTTTCATGAGCACCGGTGCCTGGCTTCAACTGGCAGTGTTCATGGCACTGCTGCTCGCACTGGCATGGCCCCTGGCCCGTGCCATCGATGCGGTGATGAGCGGCCGCTTCGCGCTCGGGCGCAGGTTGGAATCGCCGCTGTTCAAGCTGGCAGGCGTGAACCCTGCGCAGGACAGCGGCTGGCTGCGCTATGCGCTCGGCCTGCTGCTGTTCAACGGCCTGGGCCTGCTGGCGGTGTATGCGCTGCAGCGCCTGCAGGGCGTGTTGCCGCTCAACCCTCAGGGCATGGACGCGATCACGCCGGACTCGGCCTTCAACACCGCCATCAGCTTTGTCAGCAACACCAACTGGCAGGGCTACGGCGGCGAGAGCACCATGAGCTACCTCACGCAGATGCTCGCGCTCACGGTGCAGAACTTCCTGTCGGCCGCCACGGGCATCGCGGTGGTGGTGGCGCTGGTGCGCGGCTTCGCGCGGCATTCAGCCCAAGGGATCGGCAACGTCTGGGTCGACCTGACCCGCGCCACGCTGTGGGTGCTGCTGCCCCTGTCGCTGGTGCTGGCCGTCGTGTTTGCCGGCCAGGGCGTGATCCAGAACCTGTCGCCCTATAGCGAGGTGCACACGATCGAGCCCGTGAACTACGAGGCGCCGAAGGTCGACGCCGCAGGCCAGCCCGTGCTGGACGCCCAGGGCGCGGCCGTGACGGAGCCCGCCACCCAGGCCACGCAGACGCTGGCCATGGGCCCCGTGGCATCGCAGCTGGCGATCAAGATGCTGGGTACCAACGGTGGCGGTTTCTTCAACGCCAACTCGGCCCACCCGTTTGAGAACCCCACGGCCGCGAGCAACCTGCTGCAGATGCTGGCGATCTTCCTGATCCCCGCGGCGCTGTGCCTGGTGTTCGGCCGCATGGTCGGCGACGAGCGCCAGGGCTGGACCATCCTGGCCACCATGAGCCTTCTGTTCGTCGTGGCGGTGGTGGCCACCACCGCCTTCGAGCAGCAGGGCAACCCGCTGCTGGCGTCGCTGGGCGTGGACCAGGCGGCCAGCAGTCTGCAGGCGGGCGGCAACATGGAAGGCAAGGAGACGCGGTTTGGCATCGCCACCTCGGCGCTGTTCGCCGTCATCACCACGGCGGCCAGTTGCGGCGCGGTGATCGCCATGCACGACAGCTTCACGCCCCTGGGCGGCATGGTGCCGCTGGCGCTGATGCAGATGGGCGAGGTGGTGTTCGGCGGTGTCGGCTCGGGCCTGTACGGCATGCTGGTGTTCGCCATCATGGCGGTGTTCATCGCCGGGCTCATGATCGGCCGCACACCCGAATACCTGGGCAAGAAGATCGAGTCGCACGAGATGAAGCTCGTGTCCATCGCCATCCTCGTCACCCCGCTGCTGGTGCTGCTGGGCACCGCCGTGGCGGTGATGACCGAGGCCGGCCGCGCCGGCATCCCCAACCCCGGCGCCCACGGCTTCTCCGAAGTGCTGTACGCCCTGTCGTCCGCCGCCAACAACAACGGCAGCGCGTTTGCCGGGCTGTCTGCCAACACGCCGTTCTACAACACGCTGCTGGGCGTGGCCATGTGGCTCGGGCGCTTTGGCGTGATCGTGCCGGTGCTGGCCCTGGCCGGGTCGCTGGCAGCCAAGAAGCGCACCGCCGCCACCGACGGCACCCTGCCCACCCACGGCCCGCTCTTCGTGGCGCTGCTGGCCGGTGTGGTGCTGCTGGTGGGCCTCTTGAACTACGTGCCATCGCTGGCGCTGGGGCCCGTGGCCGAGCACCTGGCGCTGTGGGTTCGCTGAACGGATAACAAGAAAAAAGGAAATTGCCATGAGCCGCACAACATTGACCCTGTTCGACCCCGCCCTGGTACGCCCCGCGCTGCTGGAGGCTTTCAAGAAGCTGGACCCGCGCGTGCAATGGCGCAATCCGGTGATGTTCGTGGTGTATGTGGGCAGCGCCTTCACCACCGCGCTGGCGGCCAGCCAGCCGCAGGCCTTCACCGCCGCCGTGGCCCTGTGGCTGTGGGTCACGGTGCTGTTCGCCAACTTCGCAGAGGCCATGGCCGAGGGCCGCAGCAAGGCCCAGGCCGCGTCGCTGCGCGGCCTGAAGAAGCAGACCTGGGCCAAGAAGCTTGAGGGCCACTTCGACCGCACCACCCCGCGCACCGACATGACGTGGCTGCCGCTCGAAGCCGACAACCTGCGCAAGGGCGACATCGTGCTGGTGGAGGCCGGCGACACCGTGCCGGCCGACGGCGAGGTGATCGACGGCGTGGCCTCGGTGGACGAAAGCGCCATCACCGGCGAATCCGCCCCGGTGATCCGCGAATCGGGCGGCGACTTCAGCGCCGTGACCGGCGGCACCCGCGTGCTGTCCGACTGGATCGTGGTGCGCGTGGCCGTGAACCCGGGCGAGACCTTTGTCGACCGCATGATCGCCATGGTCGAGAACGCCAAGCGCCAGAAGACGCCCAACGAGATCGCGCTGACCATCCTGCTGGTGGCGCTGACCATCGTGTTCCTGGGCGTGGTGGCCACGCTGCTGCCGTTCTCCATCTTCGGCGTGGCGGCCACCGGCCAGGGCCAGCCCGTGGGCCTGGTGGTGCTGGTGGCGCTGCTGGTGTGCCTGATCCCCACAACCATCGCCGGTCTGCTCAGCGCCATCGGCGTGGCGGGCATGAGCCGCATGATGCAGGCCAACGTGATCGCCACCTCGGGCCGCGCGGTGGAGGCCGCGGGCGACGTGGACGTGCTGCTGCTGGACAAGACCGGCACCATCACCCTGGGCAACCGCCAGGCCAGCCAGTTCGTCTCGGCCCCCGGCGTGACCGATGCGGGCCTGGCCGATGCCGCCCAGCTCGCCTCGCTGGCCGACGAAACGCCCGAGGGACGCAGCATCGTGGTGCTGGCCAAGCAGAAGTTCAACCTGCGCGAGCGCGACATCGAAGCCCTGGGTGCGCAGTTCGTGCACTTCACCGCCCAGACCCGCATGAGCGGGGTGGACCTGCCCGGCCCACGCCTGCTGCGCAAGGGCGCGGCCGACGCCATCCGCAAGCATGTGGAGGCCCTGGGCGGGCGCTTCCCCACCGCCGTGCAGACCGCGGTGGACGACGTCTCGCGCCGCGGCAGCACGCCCCTGGTGGTGGCCGACGGCGCCCACGTGCTGGGTGTGGTGGAGCTCAAAGACGTGGTCAAGGGCGGCATCAAGGAGCGCTTTGCAGAACTGCGACGCATGGGCATCAAGACCGTGATGGTGACCGGCGACAACCGCCTGACGGCCGCCGCCATTGCCGCCGAGGCCGGTGTGGACGACTTCCTGGCCGAGGCCACGCCCGAAGCGAAACTGCAGCTCATCCGCAGCTACCAGGCCGCCGGGCAGCTGGTGGCCATGACCGGTGACGGCACCAACGACGCGCCCGCCCTGGCCCAGGCCGACGTGGCCGTGGCCATGAATACGGGCACCCAGGCCGCCAAGGAGGCCGGCAACATGGTGGACCTGGACAGCAACCCCACCAAGCTCATCGAGATTGTGGAGACCGGCAAGCAGATGCTGATGACACGCGGCTCGCTGACCACCTTCAGCATCGCCAACGACATCGCCAAGTACTTCGCCATCATCCCGGCGGCCTTCGTCACCACCTACCCGCAGCTGTCGGCGCTCAACTTCATGCAGCTGGCCAGCCCCAGCTCGGCCATTTTGTCGGCGGTGGTCTTCAACGCCCTGGTCATCGTGTTCCTGATCCCGCTGGCCTTGAAGGGCGTGGCCTACCGCGCCGTGGGTGCCGCCGCGCTGCTGCGCCGCAACCTGGCTATCTACGGGCTGGGAGGGGTGGTGGTGCCGTTCATCGGCATCAAGGCGATCGACATGGTGCTGGCTGCCGTCGGCCTAGCCTGAGCCCAGCCCCCTCCGAAGACACAGATCACAGAGTCATTGAAAGGAAAAAGTATGCCTATCCGTATCCCCCGCGACGACTTGCCCACCAACCCAGGCGGCCTGCTGCGCCCTGCCTTCACGCTGTTCGTTGTGCTGTCCATCGTCACCGGCCTGCTGTACCCGCTGGCCGTGACCGGTGTCGCACAAAAAGCCTTCCCGCACCAGGCCAACGGCAGCCTCATCACCCAGGGCGGCAAGGTGCGGGGCTCCGAGCTGATCGGTCAGTCGTTCACCGAGCCCGGCCACTTCTGGGGCCGCCCCTCGGCCACGGCGCCCATGCCGTACAACGCAGCAGCATCGGGCGGCTCCAACCTGGGCCCCACCAACCCGGCGCTGGCAGAGGCCGTCAAGGCCCGCATCGACGCCCTGCGCTCTGCCGACCCGGGCAACACCCGCCCCGTGCCGGTGGACCTGGTCACCACATCGGCCAGCGGGCTGGACCCACACATCAGCCCGGCAGCCGCCGCCTACCAGAGCGAACGCGTGGCCCGTGCCAGGGGCCTGCCCGTGGCGCAAGTGGAGACGCTGGTGCAGCGGCACACCGACACCCCTTGGCTGGGCCTGCTGGGTGAACCGCGTGTGAACGTTTTGGCCTTGAATCTGGCACTCGATTCGCTATCAAATAAATAGCTATCAGCGCAATTAATACTAGCGCTTGAGGCCTATTCGACATCAGATTGGTGGATACACTGTGCCCATGCAGGATCGCCCCGACCCCGACGCGCTGCTGCAGCGCATCCAGCAAGAGCAGGCCCAGCAGCAGCGCGGGCGGCTCAAGGTGTTTTTTGGCGCCTGTGCGGGGGTGGGCAAGACCTTTGCCATGCTGTCCGCCGCCCGGGCGGCACAGGCGCAGGGCCTGCCCGTCACCATTGGCGTGGTCGAGACGCATGGCCGCACCGACACCGAGGCGCTGACCGCCCACCTGCCCCATCTGCCGCTGCGCGCCATGCCCTACAAAGACCGCACCCTGCCCGAGTTCGACCTGGACGCCGCCCTGGCCTGGGGCGCCGCGCACTCTGAGGGCCTGGTGCTGCTGGACGAACTGGCCCACAGCAACGTGGCCGGATCGCGCCACCCCAAACGCTGGCAAGACGCCGAAGAACTGCTGGCCGCAGGCATCGACGTGTGGTCCACCATGAACGTGCAGCACCTGGAGAGCCTGAACGACATCGTCAGCGGCATCACCGGCATCCGCGTGTGGGAGACGGTGCCCGACCAGTTTTTTGACGCTGCCGACGAAGTGGTGGTGGTAGACCTGCCGCCCGACGAGCTGCTGGCGCGCCTCAAAGCTGGCAAGGTCTACCTGCCCCAGCAGGCCGAGCGTGCCGCTGCCAACTTCTTTCGCAAAGGCAACCTGCTGGCCCTGCGTGAGCTGGCCCTGCGCCGCACCGCCGACCGGGTGGACGACGAAATGCGCGCCTACCGCCGCGCCAGCACCACCACCGCCGAGGCCGTATGGCCCAACCGCGAGGCCCTGCTGGCCTGCGTGGGCACGGGCGACAACGCCGAAAAAGTGGTGCGCAGCTGCGCCCGCCTGGCCGCCCAGCTCGACCTGCCGTGGCACGCCGTGCATGTGGAAACGCCCGAGCAGCAAGGCCAGTCGGCCACCCTGCACCCGCAGGTGGAGCGCACGCTGAAGATCGCGCAGCAACTGGGCGCCGCCGCCTGCGCCGTGCTGCCTGCTGCCCAGCCCGCCCAGGCCCTGGTGCGCTATGCGCGCGAACACAACCTGGTGCGTGTGGTGATGGGCCGCAGCGCGCGCCGCTGGCCGTGGCAAGCCACACTGGCGGAGCAGGTCGGCCAACTGGCGAGCGACCTCGACCTGCTGCAGGTCGGCACGCTGGTGGGCCGAACAGGCAGCACAACCCCGGCAGACAACGCCAAGCCCATCGCTAGCACCACCCCGTCCGCCACGCGCCCGCCCTTCTGGCCCGGCTACATCGCCGCAGCCCTGGCCTGCTGCATTGCCGCCGTCGTGGCCACCCCGCTGGCCAATGTGCTGGAGCTGACCAACATCGTCATGCTGTTTTTGCTGGTGGTGGTGGGGGTGGCGCTGCGTTTTGGTCGCGGCCCGGCCATCATGGCGGCGTTTCTGGGCGTGGGGTTCTTTGACTTCTTCTTTGTGCCGCCCCGCTTCAACTTCGCGGTGAGCGACGCGCAGTACATCGTCACCTTCGCCGTCATGCTCGTGGTGGCCCTGGTGGTGGGCCAGCTCACCGCCGGGCTCAAGGTACAGGCCGAAGCCGCCACCGACCGCGAGCACCGCGTGCGCAGCCTCTACGACATGGCGCGTGACCTGTCTGCCGCCCTGCTGCCCGAACAGGTGGCCGAGATTGGCGCACGCTTTATCACGGGGGAGTTCAGCGCAGGCAGCACGCTGGTGGTGGCCGACGATGACAACCGCCTGCAGGTGCTGCCCGGAGGCACCGCCCCCGTGGACATGGCCGTGGCGCAATGGGCGTTTGAGCGCGGCGAGCCCGCTGGCCGGGGCACGGACACCTTGCACTCCAGCCCCACGCTGGTGCTGCCGCTCAAGGCGCCCATGCGCATCCGTGGCGTGCTGGTAGTGGCCATGCCGCAAAGCCAAGTGCCGGGCGTGGAACCCCGCCGCCTGCTGCAGACCTGCGCCTCGCTGCTGGCCATTTCGCTCGAACGCATCCACTACATCGACGTGGCGCAAAAGAGCACCGTGCAGATCGAGTCCGAGCGGCTGCGCAACTCGCTGCTCTCGGCCATCTCGCACGACCTGCGCACCCCGCTGGCCTCACTGGTCGGCCTGGCCGAATCGCTGGCCATGGTGCAGCCGCCCCTGCCTGCCCATCAACAAGAGTTGACCGGGGCCATCCAGCAATCGGCCCAGCGCATGAGCGCACTGGTCAACAACCTGCTGGACATGGCCCGCCTGGAGGCCGGGGCCGTACAACTCAACAAGGCCTGGCAGCCGCTGGAAGAAGTGGTGGGCAGCGCCCTCGCCGCCAGCGCCCCGGCCATCGCTGCGCACCGGGTCGAAGTGACTCTGCCCGACGACCTGCCGCTGCTGCAGATCGATGCCGTGCTGATGGAGCGCGTGCTGGTCAACCTGCTGGAAAACGCTGCCAAGTACACCCCCGCAGGCACCACCATCCATATCAGCGCGCAGCCCCAAAGCGATGCGGTGGCACTGACCCTCACCGACGAAGGTCCTGGCCTGCCCAAAGGGCGCGAAGAGTTGCTGTTTGAAAAGTTCGAGCGCGGCGCCCGCGAGAGCGCGACGCCCGGCGTCGGCCTGGGGCTGGCCATCTGCCGCGCCATCGTGCAGGCGCATGGTGGCAGCATCCGAGGCGATACGATCTTGAACGCCCAAGGCCAGGCTGCCGGGGCGCGCTTTACGCTGCTGCTGCCACGCGGCACACCGCCCACCGACCTGGGCGACGACGCCGACGCCTGACACCCTTGCATCCATGCCATGACCGACCTGCCCACGCACATCCTCATCGTTGAAGACGAAGCCGATATCCGCCGCTTTGTGCGCCTGACGCTGGAGACCGAAGGCCACACCGTACACGAGGCCGCGACCCTGCAGCGCGGCCTGATCGAAGCCGGCACCCGCCGCCCCGACCTGGTGGTGCTGGACCTGGGGCTGCCCGACGGGGATGGCGTCGATTTGATCCGCGACCTGCGCACCTGGTCGGCCATGCCCATCATCGTGCTCTCGGCCCGCAGCGCCGAAGCCAGCAAGATCGCGGCGCTGGACGCAGGGGCCGACGACTACCTCGTCAAACCCTTTGGCTCCGGCGAGCTGATGGCCCGCGTGCGCGCGCAGCTGCGGCGCAGCCAAAGGACATCCGGCGCCGAAGCCACACCCGTCATCCAGTTCGGCCCCATCACCGTGGACCTTGCCCGCCGTACGGTGGAGCGCCGCACGCAAAGCAATGGCGAAGGCGATGGCAGCGAGGCCCTGCACCTCACGCCCATCGAATACAAGCTGCTCACCTATCTGGCCTCCCAGCCTGACCGCGTCATCACCCACGCCCAGCTGCTCAAGGCCGTATGGGGCCCAGGCCATGCTGAAGACACGCACTACGTGCGCGTACACATGGCCAACCTGCGCAAGAAGGTGGAGGACAACGCCTCCATGCCCCGGCACTTGCGGACTGAGGCGGGTATCGGGTACCGGTTCGTACCCTGACGCCAACTCACGAACTGCGCGCGCCAGTGCAACGCAACGCCCGCTCCCCCGCCACGCGCAGCCGCTCCTGCAGCGACGCGGGCGCCAGCACCTCAAACTCCACATCCAGCGCCATGAGCCAGAACACCAGTGCATCGCTGGCGGCGCATGCCAGCTGGCACTGCTGCCCATCGGCCCGCGTTGTGACCACACCGGCCGACTGCGGAATGCGCCGCGCCATTTCTGCATAAGGGGCATGCAGCACCACCTGCGCCTGGTCGGGGTGCGGCGCTGCGGTGATGGAGCGCGACACGTACGCCTTGAGGTCGCCGCCGTCCGGCCCGGGGCGCGGCGAGAAATGCGCGCCGACTTCGGGCTTTGCCACCATGCGGTCGATGCGAAAGGTGCGCCAGTCGCCACGGTCGTAGTCCCACGCCACCAGATACCAGCGCATGCCGGTGTGCACCACGCCTTGGGGCTCCACCGAGCGCTGGGTAGCGCGCCCCTTGCCGTCTTCGTACGAGAAGCCAAGCCGCAACTGGTCGCGGCAGGCCGATGCCAGCGTGGCCAACAGCGAGGCCTCCACCACCGGCCCGACACGGTCCAGGGGCAGGATGGTGGAGCGCAAGGCGTCCACCTGTTCGCGCAGCCGCAGGGGCATGGCCTGCTCCAGCTTGACCAGAGCGCGCAAGGCGGGCTCTTCAATGCCGACCACGGCGCCCGCGGTGGCGGTGCGCAGCGCAATCGATACAGCCAGGGCTTCTTCGTCGTCGAGCAGCAACGGGGGCAGCGCCTGCCCCGCGCGAAAGGCATAGCCGCCCGCCACGCCACTGCTGGCCTGCACCGGATAGCCGAGCTGGCGCAGGCGGTCCACATCGCGCCGCAGGGTGCGCGGGTGCACTTCCAGGCGCTCGGCCAGTTCGGGCCCCAGCCAGTGGCTGCGGGTTTGCAACAGGGACAGCAGGCGCAGCAGCCGGGTCGATGAAGTCAGCATGGTGCGACTGTACGGTGGATTGCGGACCGAAACTGTCCGCAATGGCTTCTACAGTGGTGCCACCTTTTACCCACCACCCCAAGGAGTTTTCGATGTCCATCGTCCTTTACTGGCACCCCATGTCGAGTGCCACCCCTATTGCCTGCGCCCTTGCCGAGCTGGGCGTACCCCACGAGCGCGTGAAGATCGACATCCGCGCTGGCGCACAGCACCGCCCGGAGTACCTGGCCCTCAACCCCAACGGCAAGGTGCCCACGCTGACGGTGGACGGCGCCCCCATGTTCGAGGCCCTGGCCATCCACCTGTGGCTGGGCCACCGCTACGGCGTCGAGCGCGGGCTGTGGCCCACTGCGGGCACGCCCGAGGCGCTGCAGGCCTTGTCATGGTGCACCTGGGCGTATGTGACCTACGGCACGGTCCTCAAGCACCTGCATGTGGCGACGCAGGGCGACGAGGCACTGCGCAGCCCTGCCTATGCGAAGGCAGCCACTGCGGGGCTGAACGATCTGCTGGCGCTGCTGGACGCACGGCTGGCCAAGCAGCCCTGGATGCTCGGCGCAGACTATTCGCTGGTGGACTTGGTGGTGGGCTCGGTGCTGGGCTACAGCGTGTACCTGGGGGCACCCGTCAATGCGCACCCGCATGTGCAGACCTGGCTGGCCCAGGTTCAGGCACGCCCGGCCATGCAGATCGACGCCTGAGGCAAGCAGTCGAACAACGTGGCTGCTACAGCAGCACGATGTCGTACTGCTCCTGCCCCACCGCGCTCTCGGCCTGCAGCGAGATGGGCTTCTTGATGAAATCCGAGAGGCCAGCCAAGTGCTGGCTTTCCTCGTCCAAAAACAGCTCCACCACCCGCGCCGAGGCGACCACGCGGAATTCGCGCGGGTTGAACTGACGGGCTTCGCGCAAGATCTCGCGCAGGATGTCGTAGCACACGCTGCGCGCAGTCTTCACACTGCCCTTGCCCTGGCAGGCTTCGCAGGGCTCGCACAGCATGTGGGCGAGCGACTCGCGGGTGCGCTTGCGCGTCATCTCCACCAGGCCCAGTTGCGAGAACGTGCCCGACGACATGGTCTTGACCCGGTCGCGCGCTAGCTGCTTCTTGAACTCCGACAGCACGGCCTGCTGGTGGTCCTCGCGCACCATGTCGATGAAGTCCACGATGATGATGCCGCCCAGGTTGCGCAGGCGCAGCTGGCGGGCAATGGCCTGCGCGGCCTCCAGGTTGGTCTTGAAGATGGTGTCGTCGAAATTGCGTGCGCCCACGTAGCCACCGGTGTTCACGTCGATGGTGGTCAGCGCCTCGGTCTGGTCCACGATCAGGTAGCCGCCCGATTTCAGATCGACGCGGCGCCCCAGGGCCTTGGCCACTTCTTCGTCGATGGAGTACAGGTCAAAAATCGGCCGCTCGCCCTTGTAGTGCTGCAGCTTGCCTGCGGCGGCGGGCATGAACTCTTGCCCGAACGCACGCAGGCGGTGGAACTGCTCCATCGAATCCAAACGGATGGTCTGCGTGTGATCACCCACGAGGTCGCGCAGCACGCGCTGCAGCAAATCCAGGTCCTGGTGCAAGAGCGAGCCCGCAGGCAGCTTGAGCGAGGCTTCCTTGATGCGCGCCCAGGTCTTGCGCAGGTAGGCAATGTCTTCGGCCAACTCTTCGTCCGTGGAGTCTTCGCCGTTGGTGCGCAGGATAAAGCCACCGCCCCCACCCGTGGACTTGTCACCCACCAGGGCCTGCAGGCGAGACCGAAGGGCATCGCGCTCGGCAGGCGGAATCTTTTGCGACACGCCCACATGGTCGTCCTGCGGCAAAAACACCAGCAGGCGGCCCGCGATGCTGATCTGTGTGGACAGCCGCGCGCCTTTGGTGCCGATGGGGTCCTTGATGACTTGCACCATGAGCGACTGCCCCTCGAACACTTGCTTTTCAATGGGCAGTTGCGGCTCGGTCTTTCGGGCAAACGATGGTGGTTCGCCATCGGGCTGGCGGTGCCACACATCGGCCACATGCAAGAAGGCCGCACGCTCCAGGCCAATGTCGATAAAGGCCGACTGCATGCCCGGCAGCACGCGCGAGACCTTGCCCAGGTAGACGTTGCCCACCAGCCCGCGCTCGAGCGTGCGCTCTAGGTGCAGCTCTTGCACTGCGCCATGCTCCACCACGGCCACGCGGGTTTCCTGGGGTGACCAGTTGATCAGAATGTCTTGATGGATGGAGGCGGCCATGGTGTGAATGCAGTGAGGACTTAGACAGCAAAACCGATGGAGCGCAGCAGCTGGGCCGTCTCAAACATAGGCAGGCCCATGATGCCTGAATAGCTGCCATGCAGCACAGGGATGAAGGCAGCGGCTGCGCCTTGAATGCCATAGGCCCCGGCCTTGCCCAAGGGCTCGCCCGTGGCCACATAGGCGGCGATTTGCGCCGGGGTCAGCGGAGCAAAGGTCACCTCAGACACCGACAACGCCTGCAGCCGCTGGGCCACTGCGCCTTGCCCGCCCTGCCCCGCCTGCACGGCCACCGCAGTGAGCACCCGGTGCGTCTGGCCCGACAGCTCGGCCAGCATGCGCGCCGCATGGGCGGCATCGTCGGGCTTGCCGTAGATGGCGGGGCCCAGCGCCACGGTGGTGTCGGAGCACAGGATGGGGGCTGAGGGCAACCCACGGCGGGTGCAACGGGCCACAGCGGCATCAAGCTTGAGACCGGTGACACGCATGACGTAGTCGTCCGGGCTTTCGCCAGGCAACACGGCTTCGATGCCCTCGGCGTCTTCAGCCACATCGCCCTGAACGTTGGGCAACAGCAGCTCATGGCGCACGCCCAGTTGCTCCAGCAACTGACGGCGGCGTGGACTTTGGGAGGCAAGGTAGATGAAGTCGGGCATGAACAGATTTTGAATAAAAATCCCTGATTGGCGACCTACCTCAGACGCTTTCTCGTCCCCACCCGTTCGGGCTGAGCCTGTCGAAGCCTTGCACGCACGCGGCAAGCCCTGGCTTCGACGGGCTCAGCCCGAACGGATGCAGTGGTATCTGAGGCAAGTCGCTAATCAGGTAAAAATCAGCTCTAGCGCTTTCTCACCATGCGCAAGCAGCTATAAAAACAAGAGCAATCTGTGAGCCAACGCAAAGCACGCACGCCTCACTCGCGGTGGTAGGGGTGCCCAGCGTTCACAGACCAGGCCCGGTACAGCTGCTCAATCAGCAGCACACGCACCATGGCATGGGGCAGCGTCAAATCCGACAGGCGGATGCGTTCGTGTGCCGCCTGGCGAAAGGCTGGGTCCAGCCCGTCGGGCCCGCCAATGACCAGCGCCACGTCGTCGCCACCCAGCTGCCAGCCCTTGAGCCGATCGGCCAGGGCCTTGGTGGTGAGGTTGGTACCGCGCTCGTCCAGTGCCACCACGCGGGTGCCGCGTGGGATGGCGGCTTCGATGCGCTCACGCTCTGCGGCGTACAGCGTCTCCAGCGTCTTGGAGCCGCGTGGCTCGGTTTTAACGGCCTTGAGCTCGACCTTGAGCTCGGGCGGAAAGCGTTTGGCGTAGTCGTCGTAGGCGGTTTGTGCCCAATCGGGCACCCGCTGCCCGACGGCAACAATCAGCAGCTTCATGGATCAACCTGGATGCGTGAAAAAGACAGCGCGCTACGCGCCCAGACACGCTGGGTGCGCAGCGTGCAGGCCCATCAACCCTTGCGGGCCGGGGCCTTTTTGGCGGCGGGCTTTGCAGCGGGCTTGGCGGCAGCTTTCGGGGCGGCCTTGGCTGCGGTTTTTGCTGCAGGCTTGGCCGCTGCGCGTGCGGGGGCCTTAGCGGCGGGCGACTTCTTGGCCGCAGGCTTCTTGGCGCCCACAGGTTTGACGACCACGGTCTTGACCGGTGCCTTGGTGGCTGCGGGCTTCTTGGCGGCTGTTGTGCCTGCTGCCTTGTTGGCAGGTTTGGCAGCGGTGGTCTTGGAAGAGGCTTTGGCCGTGGGCTTGGCGGCAGCGGTTTTGGCCGGTGCCGCTTTTGCTGCTGTTTTAGCGGCCGTCTTGGCCACAGCCTTCACCGTGGCCTTGCCAGAGCGCGCGGGCGCGGTGGGCGCAGCGGCTGCCTTTTTGGCGGGGGCCTTCTTGGCTGCAGTCTTCGCATCCGACTTGGCAGCCTTCTGGGCCGACTTCTTATCGGCCAGATCGGCGGCAGCCGTGGAAGACGGCTTGGCCGCTCCCAGCTTCAGGCGCACGGGCACTTCGCCCCACAGCTCTTCCAGGCGGTAGTACTGGCGGATGGTGGGCTGCATGATGTGCGCCACGGCCGAGCCGCAGTCCACGATGATCCATTCGCCGTTGTCTTCACCCTCGATGCGGGGCTTGGAAAAACCCGCTTCCTTCACGGCGTCGCGCACGCTGGCGGCCAGCGCCTTGGTCTGGCGGTTGGAGGTGCCCGATGCCACGATCACCCGCTCAAACAGCGGCGACAAGTGCTCGGTGTTGAAGACCTGGATGTCTTGCGCCTTGACGTCTTCCAGGCCATCAACGATGGCACGCTGGAGCTTGGTCACGTCTTTTTTGGCAGCGGTTTCCGATTTGGTGGAGGTGGTCATCAGGCAGAGAAGTAGAAAGGGTGGAATCAATATAGCGCGCAACGCAGCGCACAGCCAGAGGGGCTACGCCTTGGGTGTTGCGCACGGGCGCAGAGGCGTTAATAGGTGTTTTTGGCCTCTTGCGCTTATAGATCAAGCGCTGCCAGCTATTGAAATTATAGCTTTTGGGCCGTGGCGGGGTTCAAGACCCCTGATTGGCAGGCCCTAAAACACGGCAGTGCACTGGCTACAGCCAGTCGCGCCGCACCAAAAACTGTTGCATCAAGGCCGCTTCGGGCGAGCCCGGCTCGGCTTGGCGCTGGTACGACCAGGCCACCAATGGCGGCATGGACAGCAGGATCGACTCGGTGCGCCCGCCCGACTGCAGGCCAAAGTGCGTGCCCCGGTCCCACACCAGGTTGAACTCGACATAACGGCCCCGGCGATAGAGCTGGAAGTCGCGCTCGCGCTCGCCATAGAGCGTGTCCTGGCGCTTTTCCACGATGGGCAGGTAGGCCTTGAGGAAGGCATCGCCCACCGACTGCGTCATCGCCAGACTCTGGTCAAAGCCCAGCTCCGAAAAGTCGTCATAGAACACGCCGCCCACACCGCGCTGCTCGCTGCGGTGCTTGAGGTAGAAGTATTCGTCGCACCACTGCTTGAAGCGCGGGTACTTGTCGTCACCAAAGGCGCTGAGCGCATCGCGGCAGGTGCGGTGAAAGTGCACGGCGTCTTCCTCAAATCCGTAGTACGGCGTGAGGTCCATACCACCGCCAAACCAGCAGGTCGGTGCCTGGCCAGGGTGGCCGGCCGCAATCATGCGCACATTCATGTGCACCGTGGGCACATAGGGATTGCGTGGATGGAACACCAGCGACACGCCCATAGCCTCGAACGGCGCGCCCGCCAGCTCGGGCCGGTGCTGCGTGGCCGAGGGCGGCAGTTGCGGGCCACGCACATGGCTGAAGCCGCAGCCTGCGCGCTCGAACACCCGGCCGCCTTCCATGATCTTGGTGACGCCGTCGCCCTGCAGCGGCTCGCCCGGTGGCTTGCTCCAGGCATCGGCCAAAAAGCGCACCCCGCCCTCGCCTTCCACAGCCTCCAGAGCCTCGGTGATGCGCGCTTGCAGGCCCAGCAAGTAGCTGCGCACGGTGGCCACGGTAGTGGCGGGGTTCAATCCGGGTTGTTGCATTTTGGTGGTCCGTTGCGCGGGGTGCCAGGCACACCCGCAAACTGGCGCGGCGCAGGCACAAGAACCTATTCAAAGGCGCCGAGCAAAAACAGCCCTGCCGCCGCGGCGCCCCTTGAGCGGGGGACGCCGTAGCGGCAAAAGAGGCATCACTTCACAGCGCGGTAGCCAATGTCGGTGCGGTACTGCGCGCCGTCGAACTGGATGTTCTTGGCCACTTCGTACACCTTTTGCTGCGCTTGCTTGACCGTGTCGGCCAGCGCAGTCACGCACAGCACGCGGCCGCCAGACACCTTCAACTGGCCATCTTCCAAAGTGGAGCCTGCGTGGAACACCACGGCATGGTCCAAAGCCGTGTCCGACTCGTTGAACAGCGGCACGCCGGTGATCACGTCGCCCTTGCGTGGGCTGTCTGGATAGCCGTGCGCCGCCATCACCACGCCCAAGGCGGTGCGGCGGTCCCACTGCAGCTCCAGCTGGTCAAGCTTGCCATCGGCGGCGGCGGCCATCACATCGCTGAAGTCGCTTTTCAGGCGCATCAGAATGGGCTGAGTCTCTGGGTCGCCCATGCGGCAGTTGAATTCGAGCGTCTTGGGCTGGCCCTTGGCATCGATCATCAAGCCTGCGTACAGGAAGCCGGTGTAGGGAATGCCGTCTTTTTCCATGCCCCGGATGGTGGGCAGGATGATTTCGCGCATGGCGCGGGCGTGCACATCGGCCGTGACCACGGGCGCGGGCGAATACGCACCCATGCCGCCGGTGTTGGGGCCTTCGTCGCCGTCCTTGAGGCGCTTGTGATCCTGGCTGGTGGCCAGGGCCACCACGTTCTTTCCATCGCACAGCACGATGAAGGAGGCTTCTTCGCCTTCCAAAAACGCTTCAATCACCACGCGCGCACCGCCCTCGTTGTGCGCCACGCCGTACTTGTTGTCCACCAGCATGAAGTCCACGGCGTCGTGGGCTTCTTGCAGCGTCATGGCCACCACCACGCCCTTGCCAGCGGCCAGGCCATCGGCCTTGATGACGATGGGCGCGCCCAGGCGGTCCACAAAGGCGTGGGCTTCGGCCGGGTCGGTAAAGGTGTCGTAGTCGGCCGTAGGAATGCCGTGGCGGCGCATGAACGCCTTAGAGAAAGCCTTGGAGCTTTCCAGTTGCGCCGCCGCCTTGGTGGGGCCAAAAATACGCATGCCATTGGCGCGGAACTCGTCCACCACACCAGCGGCCAGCGGTGCCTCGGGGCCCACCACCGTCAGGGCGATCTTCTCGGCCTGGGCCCACTGGCGCAGCTCGCGCACATCTGTCAGGGCCACGTTTTCGAGCTTGGGGTTCAAAGCCGTGCCGCCATTACCCGGGGCCACGTACACCTTCGTCACCTTGGGCGACTGGCTCAGTTTCCAGGCCATTGCGTGTTCACGGCCGCCGCCACCAATCACAAGTACTTTCATAGGAACCTTTAGTGAAATCCTGGCGCTGCAACGCACTATTGCCGACCGCCAAAATTCCGGATTAATCTCAGATATTCACTGAACCGCGCATCGCAAACAGGAGGATGCAACTGACGCGGCCAAGGCCAGTGCCACCGCGCAAGGGCCGCCAAGACACTCCCGTGTCGCTAACGCTCCGTGCGCTGGTGGCGTCCCCTCCCGCAAGCGAAGCGCAGCGAGAGAGGGGGAAGGCGCGAAGCGCCTCAGGGGGAGCTTCACAGAGCCGCGTTGTGATAAACCTCTTGCGTATCGTCCAGGTCTTCCAGCACGTCCAGCAGCTTTTGCATCTTGGCGGCATCGTCGCCCGTCAGCTCAATCGTGTTCTCAGGCCGCATGGTCACACTGGCCACCTCAGGCGTCAGGCCTGCGGCCTCCAGGGCGTTCTTCACCGCTTCGAAG
The DNA here is from genome assembly GCF_003669015.1 of Acidovorax sp. 1608163. Lineage (NCBI taxonomy): Bacteria > Pseudomonadati > Pseudomonadota > Betaproteobacteria > Burkholderiales > Comamonadaceae > Acidovorax > Acidovorax sp. 1608163. Next base: position 2,064,898 of record NZ_CP033069.1, on the reverse strand, counting down.
TCGGCTGGGGCCGTCAGCACTTCTACCGCGCCGTCGTCATCGGTCACCACGTCCTCCGCGCCCGCCTCCAGGGCCACTTCCATCACCTTGTCTTCGCTGGTGCCGGGGGCAAAAATCAGCTGACCACAGTGCTTGAACTGGAACACCACCGAGCCCTCGGTGCCCATATTGCCACCGTGCTTGCTGAACGCGTGGCGCACTTCAGCCACGGTGCGCACACGGTTGTCGGTCATGGTGTCGATCATGATGGCGGCGCCACCAATGCCATAGCCTTCGTAGCGGATTTCTTCGTAGGTCAGGCCTTCGGCGTTGCCCGTGGCCTTGTCGATGTTGTATTTGATGCGGTCGGCGGGCATGTTGGCCGCCTTGGCCTTGTCCACCGCCAGGCGCAGGCGGGGGTTGGCAGACAGATCGCCGCCACCGGCACGGGCCGCCACAGTGATTTCACGAATGATGCGGGTCCAGATCTTGCCGCGTTTTTCATCCTGGCGCCCCTTACGGTGCTGGATATTCGCCCATTTACTGTGTCCTGCCACGAGAGATCCTTTTGTATTGATTTAATCTAGCCTGCTGATTTTACTTTTTGCGAGGAGCCTGCCGGACTTGGAGCGTCGAAAGCGAAAATCGGCCCCAGCGAGGACAGTTTTTGCCGGATTTGCAGCCTCATAGCCCAGCTATGGGGCAAAAAGACGGTGAAAAATGGACCGCTGCGGTCGATTTACAGCCGACGATTTCCAAGTCCGACAGGCTCCTAGACCGTACCCCGAGGAAACCCCAAATGGCCGACCCCATGCTGATTGCCAAGCACGCCGACACCGAATGCCACCTGCTGCCAGGGCTGGCCAACCGCCACGGGCTCATCACCGGCGCCACGGGCACCGGCAAGACGGTGACCCTGCAAACCCTGGCCGAGAATTTTTCCCGCATCGGCGTGCCGGTGTTCATGGCCGACGTGAAAGGCGACCTCACCGGTGCCAGCCAGCCCGGCAAGATCGGCGACAAGCTGGCAGGCGTGCTCAAAGAGCGCGGGCTGGACTTGCCAGCGCCCCAGGCCTGCCCAACCACGCTGTGGGATGTGTTTGGCGAGCAAGGCCACCCGGTGCGCGCCACCATCTCCGACATGGGTCCGCTGCTGCTGGGCCGCATGCTCAACCTGAACGAAACCCAGTTGGGCGTGCTCAACCTGGTGTTCAAGATTGCCGACGACAACGGCCTGCTGCTGCTGGACCTCAAGGACTTGCGGGCCATGCTGCAGTATGTGGGCGACAACGCCAAGGACTTCACCACCGAGTATGGCAACGTCAGCTCCGCCAGCGTGGGGGCCATCCAGCGCGGGCTGCTGCAGATCGAGCAGCAAGGCGGCACGCAGTTCTTTGGCGAGCCCATGCTCAACATCCAGGATTTCATGCAGACCGTGGATGGGCATGGCGTCATCAACATCCTGGCGGCCGACAAGCTCATGAATGCGCCGCGCCTGTATGCCACGTTTTTGTTGTGGATGCTGTCTGAGTTGTTTGAGCAATTGCCCGAAATCGGCGACCCCGAGCAGCCCAAACTGGTGTTCTTCTTCGACGAAGCCCACTTGCTGTTCAACGAAGCGCCCAAAGTGCTCATTGAGCGCATTGAGCTGGTGGTGCGCCTGGTGCGCTCCAAGGGCGTGGGCGTGTATTTCGTCACGCAGAACCCGCTCGATATCCCCGACAGCGTGCTGGCGCAGCTGGGCAACCGCGTGCAGCACGCGCTGCGCGCCTTCACCCCCCGCGACCAAAAGGCCGTGAAGGCCACGGCCACCACCATGCGGCAAAAACCCGGGCTGGACATTGAAACCGCCATCACCGAGCTGGCCGTGGGCGAGGCGCTGGTGAGCTTTCTGGACGCCAAGGGCCGCCCCAGCGTGACCGAGCGTGTGTTTGTGCTTCCCCCGGCCAGCCAGTTGGGCCCCATCACCCCACCGCAGCGCCAGGCGCTCTTGGCGCAATCCCTGGTGGCAGGCGTGTATGAAAAGGCCATCGACCGTGAATCGGCCTACGAAAAGCTCAAAGGCCGCACCGACGAAGCCACAACGCAGGCGCCTGCAACGGGCACCAACGGCACCAATGGCACATCCAGCCCTGGCACCCCAGCAGCACCAGCCGATGCGGGCGGAGGGCTGCTGGGCGGGCTCAACGACGTGCTGTTTGGCACCACCGGCCCACGCGGTGGCAAACGCGATGGCCTGGCCCAGACCATGGCCAAGTCTGCCGTGCGCACCATGGGCACCACGCTGGGCAAGGAGATTTTGCGCGGCGTGCTGGGCAGCATTTTTGGCGGCAGTGGCAAGCGGCGCTGATTTCGCTCAAAGCCGGTGCACAGCAAAACCCGGGCGGTTGCCAGCGCAGGCGCTGCCCGGTGTATCCCCAGCGCTACAGCCCACCCAATCTTTGGGCAGCGCACCACCAGGAGACCTGTGACTTCCATATGACAGTCACCAATTCGTCACAAAACAGGCGTTGAATCGATCCCAACAAAAACAACAACAAAGGAGGATCGATGACAAAAACCGAAATCGCACTGCTGCGCTGGGGCCAGCTGCCCATGTTCGCCGCCATCGTGGGCTGGATACTGGGCTTTGTCGGGGTGGCCGCAGGCCTGTGGCGCCCTCACTGGTACTGGGTCTTGTATTTCATTGCCACCGTGGCGATAACCGCGCTGTGCATCCAGCGAACCACAGCAGCGCGTGAGCGCTACATCCGCGAAGCCCCCTTGCCCCGCTTTTTGCAGCGCAAACTGCGCGAGGCCTACCCGCAGTTGAGCGCCAAGGATGGCGAGCTGGTCGAACGGGGCCTGCGGCAGTTCTTTCTCGCCTGCCTGCGCAGCCGCCAGTTTGTGGCCATGCCCTCACAGGCGGTCGATGTGCTGTGGCATGAATTCATCTTGCACACGCAGGCCTACAAGCTGTGGTGTACCCATGCGCTGGGCCGCTTTTTGCACCACACCCCAGCCGAAGCCCTGGGCCGCAGGGGCATGCACAACGACGGCCTGCGGCGCGCCTGGTTCTGGGCCTGCAAGGAAGAATCCATCGACCCCAAGGCCCCCAGCCGCCTGCCCCTGCTGTTTGCCCTGGATGCCAAGTTCGCCATCCCCAACGGGTTCCACTATGTACCCGACTGCCGCCTGACGGGCGCGCCGAGCACCACAGCGGCCAGCTCGAACAGCGGCTGCGGCGGCTCCCCCTACTGCGGCACCGATTTTTCGGACGGCAGCTACAGCGGTAGCTCGGGCGACTTTGGCGGGGCCGACAGCTCGGACGGCGCAGGGGGTGGAGGAGGCGATGGCGGCGGCGACGGGGGTGGCTGTGGAGGTGGCTGCGGCGGGGGCGGCGATTGAGTCCACGCCGGGTAAGCCCTAGGGATGTCCTGCATAACTCCCTGCGGACTGTGATAGCACGGCTTCGGGCGATCCACTGCGTTGCTTTTCTTGCCAATAGCACGCTATTGGCTGCAAAAAGATGCCTTGTGGCCCATCCCGACCCGCACTACCACCGCCTCGCGAGGGTTATGCAGGACATCCCTAGCGGGCACCCGTGACAGCCCAGCACCAATCGCAAATCGCAAATCGCAAATCGCAAATCGCAAATCGCAAATCGCAAATCGCTATTAAAACAATAGCTTCCAGCGCTTTCATTTCAAGCGCTAGAGGCCAATTTAACCCAAAGTCGCCCAGGCGACGAACAGCAACGGGCGGGCGCCCTAGAGTGTCAGGCCATGAACACCGACATCACCGCCCTCACCTGCTTTACCCTCAGCACCACCGCGCAGGTGGCTCACTTGGTTTTGAACAAGCCAGAGGCCCTGAACACCATGCACCCCACCTTCTGGCGCGAGCTGGACGCGGTGCTGGCCCACCTGCACCAGGCGGGCGAGGCACGGGCGCTGGTCATCAGCAGCACGGGCAAACACTTCAGTGCGGGCATGGCGCTCGAAACCTTTGGCGGCGCCATCACCATGGACGACCAAAGCCCCGAGGGCCGCGCCGCCATTTTTGACCTGCTGACCGACATGCAGGCCACCTTCACGCGGCTGGAGAACCTGCGCATTCCCGTCATTGCGGCAATCCACGGCGGCTGCATCGGCGGCGCGGTGGACATGGTGACAGCCGCCTGCATCCGCTACGCCACGCAGGATGCGTTCTTCTGCATCCAGGAGATCAACATCGGCATGGTGGCCGACGTGGGCACGCTGCAACGCCTGCCCAAACTCATCCCGCTGGGCGTGGCGAAAGAGCTGGCCTACACCGGCCGCCGCCTGGGTGCGGCCAAGGCCCAGGGGTATGGCCTGGTCAACGAAGTGTTTGACACGCAAGAGGCCATGGTGGCCGCAGCCCTTCAGTGCGCGCAAGAGATTGCCAGCAAGCCACCCGTGGCCATCTGGGGCACCAAGCAGGCCATCCACTACGCCCGCGACCATTCGGTGGAAGACAGCCTGCGCCAGATGGGCTGGCTGCAGGGCGCGATCTGGAGCAACCAGCATGTGCGCGAATCCGTTACCGCCATGAAGCAAAAGCGCGCGGGCAACTTCCCTGCGCTCACGCCACTGCAGCGGTTCAGCGATTCGGCGGGTTAATAAGTCAAACTAGCTGCGATCGCTGCGCGCCAGGTGGTATTCCAGCCGCCGCAAGGCGGTGGTCAGCGCCAGCGTCATGAGCCAGTAGGCCAATGAAATGGCCAGGTACGGCTCCCAATACCGCGCATAAGCCCCCGCCACCGTGCGTGCGGCGTAGGCCATTTCGGCCAGGCCGATGGCTGACACCAGCGACGTATCCTTGAGCAGCGCAATCATGTTGTTGCCCAGCGGCGGCAGCATGCGCCTAAAGGCTTGCGGCAGCACCACATAGCGCATCACCTGCATGGGCGTGAAGCCCAGCGAGCGCCCGGCATCAAACTGCCCCTTGGAGATGGACTGAATGCCCGCGCGGAACACCTCTGAGATGTAGGCGGCCGAGTTGAGCGTGAGCGCTGCAATGCCCGAGATCAGCGCCCCATGCTCTTGCTTGAGCGTGCGCGCCAGCTCGCCATCAATCAGCAGCCCTGACACGGGGTGGATGAACAGCGGCATCACCGCAAAGTGCATCAGCAAAATTTGCACAAACAGCGGCGTGCCCCGGAAAAAGCTCACATACACCGTCGAGGGCCAGCGCAGCAAGAAGCGGCACACCCAGTTCCACGGCGCATGACGTGCCTGGGCCAGCCGGGCCAGCGCCAGCAACAGGCCCCAGGTACCGCCCAGCAGCACACACACCACCGTCATGCCCAGCGTCATCAGCGCGCCGCGCCAAAACAGCTCACGGTACTCCACCAGAATGTCCGGCCGGAACCAGCCAAACCACAGTTCAGGTTCCATCACCCCTCCCAATCAATAGCAGTAGCAAATAGCGTTGCGCCCCACCAGGAGCTCCCTCAGGCCCCCAGCAAAAACGGCCGCAAACGCGGCCGCAGTGCATGGCAAACCCATAGGCAGCGATCAGCGGGCCTTGTATTCCTTGGCAAACCACTTCTTGTAGATTTCGCCATAGCTGCCATCGGCACGGATGGCGGCCAGACCGGCATTGAGCTTGTCTTGCAGGGGCTTGTCGCCCTTCTTCACCACAATGCCAAAGCCCTCTTCGGGAAAGCTGGGGTCTTCCACCGTCTTGAGGGCGGGGTTCTGGCTCACGCGGTAGGCAATCACGCCGTTGTCGCCAATGGCGGCATCCACGCCGCCACCTGCCAGCTCGGAGATGATGAGCGGGGTGCTTTCAAAGCGGCGGATGTTGGGGCTGGTCTTGCCGAACTCGCGCGAGGCCACATCGTCGGCCGTCGAGGCATTCACCACGGCAATTTTCTTGCCGTTCAGGTCCTTGAGGGTGGCCACCGTGCTGCTCTTGGGCACGGCAATCAGCTGGTGCGCCGCGAAGTACGGGTTGGAAAAGTCGTAGCTTTGGCGGCGCTTGTCGTTGATGGTGACGCCGGAGATCACCAGGTCCACATCGCCATTGTTCAGGGCCGCAAAAATGCCGCTCCAGGGGGTGTTGATGACCTTGATCTTGAGCCCTTGCTGCTTGGCAATGGCGTTGATGATGTCGATGTCGAAACCGACGATCTGCTTGTCTTTGTTTTCGAACGCAAAGGGCGCGTAAGTGGCGCTGGAAGCGACAGTAAGTTCCCGCGCCGGGGTGCCTTGGGCCAAAGCCCCCACGGTAAAACCAAGCGAGGCGACCAGGCCAAAGCCCAGGGCAAAGATGCGTCGAGACTGTTGCATAAGAATAGGACCCATGGGGGGAAAAGGAGGTCTGCAGTATAACCAGCAGTCCTTTGAAGGACTTCAAATTTCATAGCTGCTTGCGCCCTGTTTGCGGGCGCCAGAACCCATTTTTTGCACGCAGTTGGTGCAATGCCTATGATGCACAGTGTTTGCAGCGTTTTGTCGTGCGCGGGCCAGCCGCTCGCGCGGAGGCCCCCTTTCATGACCATGACCCGCTTGCCTGTGCCCACCTTTGATGACATCACCGCAGCCGCCCAGCGGCTGCAGGGCATTGCCCACCGCACGCCAGTGCTGCGCTCTACCAGTGCGGACGAGAGCACCGGGGCACATATTTTCTTCAAGTGCGAGAACCTGCAGCGCACCGGCGCCTTCAAGTTTCGCGGGGCGTACAACACGCTGCAGCAGTTCACGCCCGAGCAGCGCGAGCGCGGCGTGCTGGCGTTTTCTGCAGGCAACCACGCCCAGGCCATCGCCCTTTCGGCCCGGCTGCTGGACATGCCTGCCGTCATCGTCATGCCCGAAGACGCACCCGCCGCCAAAATGGCCGCCACCCGCGAATACGGCGCGCAGGTGGTGACCTACAACCGCTACACCGAAGACCGCGAAGCCATCAGCCAGCGCCTGGCGCAAGAGCGCGGCATGACCCTGGTGCCACCGTTTGACCACCCCCACGTCATCGCCGGGCAAGGCACTGCCGCCCTGGAACTGCTGCACGAGGTGCCCGACCTGGACTACCTGTTCGTCTGCGTGGGCGGTGGCGGCCTGCTGGCTGGCAGCACGCTGGCCGCGCAGGCCGTGGCCCCGCAATGCCGCTTGGTGGGCGTGGAGCCCGAGGCGGGCAACGACGGGCAGCAGTCGTTCAAAGCCGGACACATCGTGCAGATTGCCACACCCCACACCATTGCCGACGGCGCGCAAACACAGGCCCTGGGACAGCTCACCTTCCCCATCATTGCCAAGGGTGTGGAAGACATGGTCACCGCCACCGACGAGCAACTGGTGCAGGCCCTGCGCTTTTTTGCAGAGCGCATGAAGATGGTGGTGGAGCCCACGGGCGCCCTCGCCTTTGCTGGGGTGTGCAACGGCAGTGTGGATGTGCGCGGCAAGCGTGTGGGCGTGCTCATCAGCGGCGGCAATGTGGACCTGGCCCGCTACGCCCGCTTTCTGGCCGATTGACCCCACCCCGATCCGTGCCGCAAGTCAAAGCCGCGGGTTTTACCCAATGGTAGAAAATACGGGCTGCACCTTTGTGCCCTTTTCACGCTAATACAAGTTTTCTCATGAGCAACGTCACCGTCATCACCCACCCCCTCGTCCAGCACAAGCTCACGCTCATGCGCAAGAAAGACGCCAGCACCAACAGCTTCCGGCGCCTGCTGGGCGAGCTGTCCACGCTGATGGCCTACGAGGTGACCCGCGACATGCCGCTGCAAGATGTGCAGATCGAAACACCACTGGAGACCATGACGGGCAAGATGATCGACGGCAAGAAGCTGGTGCTCGTCTCCATCCTGCGCGCAGGCAACGGCTTTTTGGACGGCATGCTCAACGTGGTGCCCGGTGCCCGCGTGGGCCACATCGGCCTGTACCGCGACCCCAAGACGCTGCAGCCGGTCGAGTACTACTTCAAGATGCCCTCCGAGATGGAAGAGCGCGACATCATCGTGGTCGACCCCATGCTGGCCACCGGCAATTCGGCCGCCGCCTGCGTGGACCGGCTCAAGCAGCTCAAGCCCCGCTCCATCAAGTTCGTGTGCCTGCTGGCCGCCCCTGAGGGCGTGGCCACGCTGCAAAAGGCACACCCCGATGTGCCGATCTTCACCGCCGCTATCGACCGCGAACTCAACGACCACGGCTACATCTTGCCGGGCCTGGGTGACGCGGGCGACCGCATCTTCGGCACCAAGTAAGGCCCTGCGCCTGCACTGCAGGCGTAGAAGACCTGGCCCTGTCCCATAAAAAAACACCGCAGGGCTTGATACCCTGCGGTGTTTTTTTGTGCCCTGGCTTTCACGCCAGGGCCCTGATACTTCTGCACACCGTGCGGGCAAGCCGCACAGTGGCTTGGGCCATCAATACACGTCGTGCTGCGTGTTGTTGATGTTGAAGTGACCCGTAGGGGTGATCAGGCGTGGGTCCTTGATCACAGCCTTGAGCTTGAGGGTCTTGTCGTCCACCACCACCAGGGCCGATTGCTTGTCCTTGGCAGACCAGACAGCAAACCACACCTCGTCGCCCGCCTTGTTGAACTCCGGCTGCACCACGCGCTTGGCGCCGCCATCGTCTGGCAGACCCGCCCACTCGGCGATCGGCAGCACGGTGTAGCCCTTGTCCAGGTTCTTGATGTCGTACACCACCACCGACTGCGAGATCTTTGGATCAGGATTGAGTGGAGCGTCCGAGTACAAGTGCTGCGACTTGGGGTGGCTCTTGATGAACAGCGCACCGCCGCCTGGGCCCTTGATCTTGGCCACTTCCTTGAACGCATACTGGGCATGCTTCTTGGGGTCGGTGCCGATCAGCGAGATGGTCTCGTCACCCAAGTGACCTGTGGACCACACAGGACCGAACTTGGGGTGCACAAAGTTGGCGCCACGGCCGGGGTGCGGTGTCTTGCCCACATCCACCAGCGCCTGCAGCTTGCCTTCCTTGGCATCTACCACGCCAATCTTGTTGCTGTTGTTGGCAGCCACCATGAAGTAGCGCTTGCTCGAGTCCCAGCCACCGTCGTGCAGGTAACGGGCAGAGCCCAGTTCGGTGATCTTGAGGGCGTCCACATCCTTGTAGTCCACCATCAGGGTCTTGCCGGTTTCCTTAACGTTCACGATGAACTCAGGCTTGAAGTGCGAGGCCACGATCGAAGCCACGCGGGGCTCGGGGTGGTATTCCTGCGTGTCCACGGTCATGCCACGGGTCGAGACGATCTTCATGGGCTCCAGCGTGTCGCCATTCATGATGACGAACTGAGGGGGCCAGTAGGCGCCAGCAATGGCCAGCTTGTCGGTGAAGTCGCCCTCCTTGCCCTTGTACTTGGAGGTGTCCACCGAACGGGCTTCCAGGCCAATGCGGATTTCAGCGACGTTGTCAGGCTTGGCCATCCACAAATCGATCATGTTCACGCGGCCATCGCGGCCGATCACGAACAGGTAGCGGCCCGATGCCGAGGTGCGCGAGATGTGCACCGCGTAGCCGGTCTTGATGATGTTGATGATCTGCTTGGTGTCGCCATCGATCAGCGCCACTTCGCCCGCGTCACGCAGCGTGGTCGAGAAGATGTTGGCGATGTTGTAGTCGTTCATCTTCTTGGTTGGGCGGTCCTTCGGCGGCACCAGCACCTTCCAGGTCTTCTTCATGTCCGCCATGCTCCACTCGGGAGGCATAGGGGGGTCTTGCTGGATGTAGCGGGCCATCATGTCCACATCGGACTCGCTCATCTCACCCGAAGTCTGCCAGTTGGGCATGCCAGCGGGCGAGCCATAGGCGATGAACACCTTGAGGTAATCCGTGCCCTTGGGCAGCGTCACATCGGGCGTCAGGGGCTTGCCGGTGGCGCCCTTGCGCAGCACGCCATGGCAGCCAGCGCAACGCTCAAAGTAAGTTTGGCGAGCACGGTCAAACTCGGCCTGCGTCATTTTGGGCGCGGCAGGGTTTGTGCTTTGGTACATCGGCTGATTGGCCAAAGGGGACGAGCCTGCCTGGTAGTTCATCTCGGCGGGTGTCACGCTCTTCTTGTCATCGGCATACGCCGTAAGGGCCAGAGTGGACATTGCCAGTGCCGCAAGGCGCGCCAGCTTTCGGGTTGTCATGGGGACTCCTTGTATGTCGCGGCCCAAGATGGCTCATTCCATCCCTCCAACTGGCCTGCTGCGGGCTGCGACGACTGGGTTTCAGCAGGCTCGCAGCCATTTTTCGCCAGCCTCCCCACAGCCGCTTTGATACCTGTCAAATGATTCATTCAACATGCACCATTAAACCAACATCCAACGGCTGCCTAGAGGGAAATCCTTGATCACGTCACGACCGGCCTGGAAGGCAGCCCACCACGCACTTCTGGCAGACTGTGCAGCGCAATCCCGCCATGGAACGCCCGCCGCACAGCTGCATGTGCGGGCCATCGCTGGCGTGCAAATTGCTAGTTTCATTGTGTTCTGGAGGCCGTGCACGGCCTCTCCTTCGCCAGTCCCACCCAAGGAACCGCACCATGACCACTCGCCGCATCTTCACCGGACGCCTGCTCTGCACCTCCATGGCCCTCTCGGCCGCCATGGCGATGGCGCCCTCACTGGCTGCAGCGCAGTCCAAGCTCAAGGTCGCTGCGATCTACACCGTGCCCTTTGAGCAGCAGTGGGTCAGCCGCATCCACAAGGCGCTGAAGGCCGCCGAAGCGCGCGGCGAGATCGAATACAAGGCCAGTGAAAACGTCAGCAACGCCGACTACGAGCGCGTGATGCGCGAGTACGCCACCGGCGGCAACCAGCTCATCGTGGGCGAAGCCTTTGCGGTGGAAGCCGCCGCCCGCAAGGTGGCCAAGGACTTTCCCAAGACTTCGTTCCTGCTCGGCTCGTCGGGCAAGCCGCAGGCGCCCAACTTCAGCGTGTTCGACAACTACATCCAGGAGCCCGCCTACCTCAGCGGCATTATCGCGGGCGGCATGACCAAGACCAACAAGATCGGCATGGTGGGCGGCTTCCCCATCCCCGAAGTCAACCGCCTGATGCACGCCTTCATGGCGGGCGCCAAAGAGACCAACCCCAAGGTCGAGTTCACCATCACCTTCATCAACAGCTGGTTTGACCCCCCCAAGGCCAAGGAAGCCACCTTCGCCATGATCGACAAGGGCGCCGATGTGCTCTACGCCGAGCGCTTTGGCGTGAGCGATGCGGCCAAGGAAAAAGGCAAGCTCGCCATCGGCAACGTGATCGACACCCAGCCGCAGTACCCCGACACCGTGGTGGCGTCGGCCCTGTGGCACATGGAGCCCAGCATTGAGCGCGCGCTCAAACTGGTCAAGGACGGCAAGTTCACCGCCGAGGACTACGGCCCGTATTCGATGATGAAGAACAAAGGCTCCGAACTCGCACCCCTGGGCACGTTCGAGAAGAAAGTGCCGGCCGACATCGTCGCCAAAGTTAAGGCCAAAGAAGCCGACATTCTCGCGGGCAAGTTCACCGTGAAGGTAGACGACAGCCAGCCCAAGTCCACGGCCAAATAAGGGGAGTGGATGACAAAACTCTTCTGGCGTTGTTGCTGTGTCTTGTCGTACTTGCAGTACTGCCTGCGACACAGCGCCTAGCCAGAACCGCTGCGCTGAGCTTTGTCAGCCACTCCAAATCACCAATGCGAGACAAAGCGGGTGAACACCTGGGCCACCACTCATCAAGGTGGCCCTTTTTTGTTGTCGTTTTCCGTACGTCTCTGTCCCTGCCTGGTATGTCCATGACCACCTCTTTGTCCATCCCCTTGGGCCACTCCGTCGCCTCTCGTTTCACCCGCCTGCTGTGGTCACTGGCACTGGCTGGCGCACTTGCTGGTTGTGCATCCGGCCCGACAGGCAAGACGGCGGTCCGGCTGGACGACACACCCCGCATCGCCGTCATCTCCGCCTTTGCGCCCGAGCTGACCGTGCTGCTGCCCCAGGTGCAGCAGCCCACCCAGCACAGCATCAACGGCGTGGAGTTCACCACCGGCACGCTCGAAGGCAAGCCCGTGGTGGTGTTCCTCTCCGGCATCAGCATGACCAACGCGGCCATGAACACGCAGCTGGTGCTCGACCGCTTCAACGTGAGCCATGTGGTGTTCAGCGGTATTGCGGGCGGCGTGAACCCCGGCCTGCACATTGGCGACGTGACAGTGCCTGCGCAGTGGGGCCAGTACATGGAGTGGCTGATGGCGCGCGAAAATCGGCCTAGCCAGTACAGCGCCCCCGCCTGGATGAAAAGCGAGCTGACCCTGCCCGCCTTCGGCATGATGCACCCGCGCCCGGTGGAAGTGCGATCGGCTGCAAACCCCCAACTCAGCAAGAAATTCTGGTTTGAAGCCGACCCCAAGATGCTGGCCACGGCACGCAGCCTGCAGAACGTGGCCCTGGAGCACTGCCTAGCTGCCACCTGCCTCAAACAACGCCCGCAACTCGTAGTGGGCGGCAACGGCGTATCAGGCCAGGCGTTTGTGGACAACAAGGCCTTCCGCGAATACGCCTTCAAGACCTTCGAGGCCAACGTGCTCGACATGGAAACCGCCGCCACCGCCATGGTCGCGCACAGCAACGGCGTGCCCTACATCGCCTTCCGGTCGCTGAGCGATCTCGCCGGTGGCGGTGACGGCGAGAACGAAATGGGCACCTTCATGGGCCTGGCGGCCGCCAATTCGGCCAAGGTGTTGCGGGCGTTTCTGGCGGCGTGGAAGTAGATGGCCTCCACCAACGCCCCCGTCCTGAAACTGTCGGGCATCACCAAGCGTTTTGGCAAGCTCGTCGCCAACGACGCCATCAGCCTGACCCTGGCACGCGGCGAAGTGCTGGCCCTGCTGGGCGAAAACGGCGCAGGCAAGTCCACACTGATGTCCATCCTGTTCGGGCACTACGTGGCCGACGAAGGCAGTATCGAAGTCTTTGGCCAGCCCCTGCCGCCCGGCCAGCCGCGTGCAGCGCTGGCGGCTGGCATTGGCATGGTGCACCAGCACTTCACGCTGGCCGACAACCTCACGGTGCTGGACAACGTGCTGCTGGGCAGCGAGCCGCTGTGGCAGCCCTTCTCGCGCCGCAGCGAGGCGCGCACCAAGCTGCTGGCCGTGTCGCAGCAGTTTGGCCTGCCAGTGAGCCCCGATGCAAAGGTGGGCAGCCTCTCGGTGGGCGAGCGCCAGCGGGTTGAAATCTTGAAGGCCCTGTACCGGGGCGCCCGCATCCTCATCCTGGACGAACCCACCGCCGTGCTCACCCCGCAAGAGAGCGAGGCGCTGTTTGACACCCTGGCGCAGATGGTGGCGCAGGGCCTGTCCATCATCTTCATCAGCCACAAGCTGGGCGAGGTGCTGCGCGTATCGCACCGCGTGGCCGTGCTGCGCCAGGGCAAGCTGGTGGCTGAGGCGCCTGCGCAGGGCACCACCCAGGGGCAATTGGCGCAATGGATGGTGGGCCATGCGATTGAGGCGGCAGAGCGCCGCCCCGCGCGGAGCGTGGGCGATCCCATCTGCACCCTCAACAACGTGAGCACCGCGCACACGGGGCGCGATCGGTTGAACAATGTGTCCCTCACCTTGCGCGCCGGCGAGATCGTGGCGATTGCGGGCGTGAGCGGCAACGGCCAGGTGGCACTGGCCGACCTGCTGTGCGGAGTGCGCAGCGCCTCCACCGGCCAAGTCACGCTGCGTGACGCTCCGCTGCAAGCCCGGCCCGCGTGGCTGGTCAGCCAGGGCGTGGCCCGCATCCCCGAAGACCGCCACGCCGTGGGCGTGGTGGGCGACCTGCCCGTGTGGGAGAACGCGGTGGCCGAACGCCTGCGCGGCCCCTGGTTTGCGCACCCGTGGTTCCGCGCCTTCTGGGTCAAACGCCGCGCTGCGCGCCAGCATGCGCAGCGCGTGGCCGAGACCTTTGACGTGCGCGGCGGCGGGCCGGACACCCCCGCCCGGTCGCTGTCCGGCGGCAACATGCAAAAGCTCATCCTGGGCCGGGCGCTGATGCCGCCGAAGGACGCAGCGGGCTACACCGCGCCTGCACCCCAGCTCATCGTGGCCCACCAGCCCACTTGGGGGCTGGATATTGGTGCGGTGATGTTTGTGCAGCAGCAGCTCATCAACGCGCGCGATGCGGGAGCGGCCGTGCTGCTGATCTCGGACGATCTGGACGAAGTGCTGGCGCTGGGTGACCGTGTGGCCGTCATGCACGACGGACAACTGAGCGAGGCGCGACGCGCCGAAGACTGGACACGCGAAGCCATCGGCCTGGCCATGGCGGGCGCTGCCCATTGAGCGACAACAACAAGAACAACCCAGCATGAGACTCGAAAAACGCAACCACACATCCCCCGCCGCCTACGTTCTGGCGCCGGTGGGTGCCGTGGTGTTCACGCTGCTCATCAGCGGCCTGCTGGTGCTGTGGGCCGGAGCGCCGGTCGGCCGCACGTATGCATTGCTGCTGCAAGGCGCCTTCGGATCGGTGTTTGCGCTGACCGAAACCCTCACCCGCGCCACGCCGCTGATCCTGACCGGGCTAGCCGCCGCCGTGGCCTTCCGCGCGCGGCTGTTCAACATTGGGGCCGAGGGGCAGCTTTATGCCGGGGCGCTGGCCGCCGTGGCCGTGGGCGGCATGCATGGCGGCACGGGGCTGGAGTGGTCGCCCTATGTGCTCTTTCCCCTGATGATGCTGGCGGCTGCACTGGCGGGCGCCGCGCTGCTGCTGGGCCCGGCACTGATGAAGGCGCGGTTGGGGGTGGACGAGGTGGTGACCACGCTGCTGCTCAACTTCATCATGCTGCTGCTGGTGTCGGCCCTGCTCGATGGGCCGATGAAAGACCCGCTCTCCATGGGCTGGCCGCAGAGCGTGGCGCTGCAGGGCGACCTGGAACTTGCCAAGCTGGTGCCGCAGACGCGGCTGCACACGGGGCTGCTGTGGGCCGTATCGCTGGCGGTGATGCTGTGGGCGCTGCTGGCGCGCACGGTGCCGGGGTTTGACATTCGTGCTGCAGGGGCCAATGCACGCGCTGCTGCCTTTGCGGGCGTGCCTATCACCCGCACCGTGGTGCTGGTCGCCCTGCTCTCGGGCGGGCTGGCCGGGCTGGCGGGCGCCATCGAGGTGGCGGGTCGCACGAGTTATGTGACGCTCGACATGTCGCCTGGCTATGGCTACAGCGGCATCGTGATCGCCATGCTGGCGGGGCTGCACCCGCTGGGCGTGATCGCGGCGGGCACCTTTGTGGCGGGCGTGCTGGTGGGGGCGGACAGCATGAGCCGCGCGGTGGGCGTGCCGACCTACATTGCGGATGTGATCGTGGCGACTTCGCTGATTGCGGTGCTGGTGGCTGGGCTACTCACCCAATACCGGGTGCGCTGGAAGTGAGCACGCCATGAACAAGCCAGTGCATCTGAGTTTCAAGCCAAATCAGCCTCTAGCGCTTATCCAAAAAGCGCTGGCAGCTATCAAAAATGAAGTAAGCAGCACCGAGGCGGGCACATGACCGAGCTGCTTGACATCCTCGCCAACCCCGCGTTCTGGATCGCCACCCTGCGGGTCGCCACCCCCCTCATCCTGGGCACGCTGGGCGTGCTGCTGTGCGAACGCGCTGGGGTGCTCAACCTGGGCATTGAAGGCATCATGGTGGCGGGCGCCTTCACCGGCTGGCTCACGGTGTATGCAGGCTACGGCCTGTGGACCGGGGTGCTGGTGGCGGCGCTTACCGGCGCTGTCTTCGGGCTATTGCACGCCTGGCTCACCGTGGGGCTGGCGCTATCGCAACATGTGTCCGGCCTGGGCATCACGCTGCTGGCCACCGCACTCAGCTACTACGGCTACCGCGTGAGCTTCCCCAAGGTCAATACGCCGCCCACCATCGAGCCGCTTGCGCCGATGGAGTGGCTGGGCGTTCCCATCCTTTCGGCTCAAACACCGCTCACGCTGCTGGCGCTGCTGCTGGTGCCGCTATTGGCCTGGGTGCTGATGCGCACGCCGCTGGGCTTGGCGGTGCGCATGGTGGGCGAGAACCCGCAGGCGGCAGAGGGCCAGGGCATTTCGGTGGCGGCCACACGCACAGGCGCCATTGCGCTCGGGTCGGCGCTGATGGGGGTGGCGGGGTCGTTCCTCACGCTGTCGGCGTTCAACGCGTTTTTCTTCAACATGATCAACGGGCGCGGCTGGATCTGCGTGGCGCTGGTGGTGTTTGCGTCGTGGCGGCCCGGCAAGGCGCTGCTGGGTGCGCTGCTGTTTGCGTTTTTTGATGCGCTGCAGTTGCGCCTGCAACAGGCGGGCGATGCGTGGCTGCCGTACCAGGTGTATTTGATGCTGCCGTACCTGCTGTCCATCCTGGCGCTGGTGCTGGTGGCGCGCAAGGCGGCTTATCCTCAAGCCCTGATGAAGCCATACCGCAAGGGGGAACGTTGATCCGTCGCACCGCCATTGTTTCGCTGGCCTGGGCCTGTGCGGCCCTGACCGCCATGTGCCAACCCGCATGGGCTCTGGGCATTGAGGCGCCCTACTCCGCGCACGCCACGCCGCCCAATGTGGACTGGGTCCAGGTGTGCGGCGAATGGCCCGCGCCACGCGATGAGAGCCCCGGTGGCGGCACCTACCGCGTCGTGCACGCCAGCCAGTACGCGCAATCTTTCATCTATGTGCAGTGGCTGCAGCGTGACCGCAGCGACAGCGCGATCGAAGTTGCCACGGTGGGCGTGCCAGAGATCAACAACGACCACGCCGAATGGCAGCTGAGCCGCTTGCGCTGCCAAGCCACGGCCCAGGGCATTCGGATCACCGCCAAGGCCGAGTCTGGCCACGAGGAAGGCACCTTTGACGTGACCCTGGAGGCAGGCCACCGCCCTGGTGACCTACGTTACCGCCGCACGCCTGCACGGCGCACCACCGTGTCGCCACCGCCCAGCAGGCCGGGCGGCAGCCAACGTCTCACCGCCCCCAAGACGCCGTAACTCCGCCCCATCCCTGCACGCACGCCACCCGCTCGCTCACTCGCTCACAGCCTCACCCCATGCCCATGCTGGATTTGCTCCTCACCCACGCCACCCTGCCCGATGGGCGCCAGAACATGTCGATCGCCGTGCAAGGCGGCCGCATCACCGAAGTGACAGAAGGTCTGCAAGCCCCCGCGCACGAAACGGTGGATGCGGGCGGCCTGCTGGTGAGCCCGCCGTTTGTGGACGCACATTTCCACATGGATTCGACCCTGAGCTACGGCCAGCCGCGCGTGAACGAGAGCGGCACACTGCTCGAAGGCATTGCGCTGTGGGGCGAGCTCAAACCCCAGCTCACGCACGATGCCATCGTGCAGCGCGCGCTGCAGTATTGCGACTGGGCCGTGGCACGCGGGCTGCTGGCCATCCGCAGCCATGTGGACACCAGCGACCCCAGCTCGCTGCCGGTGCAGGCGCTGCTGGATGTGAAGCAGCGCGTGGCGCCCTACCTGGACTTGCAGCTGGTGGCCTTTCCGCAAGACGGTGTGCTGCGCCGCCCCGGCGGGCTGGAGAACATCCGGCGCGCACTCGACCTGGGGGTGGACGTGGTGGGCGGCATTCCGCACTTTGAGCGCACCTACGCCGATGGCACCGAGAGCGTGCGGCTGCTGTGCGAGCTGGCCGCCGAGCGCGGCAAACGCGTGGACATGCACTGCGACGAGAGCGACGACCCGCACTCGCGCCATGTGGAGACCCTGGCGTATGAAACCCAGCGCCTGGGCCTGCACGGCCGCGTGACGGGCTCGCACCTGACTTCCATGCACAGCATGGACAACTACTACGTGAGCAAGCTCATCGCCCTGATGCGCGAGGCCGACCTGGGCGTGGTGGCCAATCCGCTCATCAACATCACCCTGCAAGGCCGCCACGACACCTACCCCAAGCGCCGGGGCATGACCCGTGTGCCCGAGCTGATGGCCGCAGGCCTGACCGTGGCCTTTGGCCACGACTGCGTGCTCGACCCCTGGTACAGCGGCGGCAGCGGCGACATGCTGGAGGCCGCGCACATGGGCCTGCATGTGGGCCAGATGACTAGCCAGACGGGCATGCGCCAGTGCTTTGACGCGATAACGGTGAACCCCGCGCGCCTGCTGGGGCTGGAGGGCTACGGCATCGCCCCCGGCTCACATGCGGACTTTGTGCTGCTGCATGCGCGCAACCCGGCAGAAGCCATCCGCCTGCGGGCGGCGCGCCTGGGGGTGTGGCGGCGCGGCCAGCGCGTGGCAAGCCAGCCCGCCCCCACGGCAACCTTGAACCTGCCCGGGCGACCCGGCACCGTGGGCTTTATGTAAAAAGCCCGTAGGTCGGGTTACGCTGCGCTAACCCGACCTACAACCTACGGCTATTGAAAGAATCGGGCTCTAGCGCTCATCTAATAAGCGCGGGCAGCTACACAAAAGATAGCAATGACAATCAAGCCATCCGGGCGATGGTCTTGCGAAACCGTGCCAGCGCCAGCGCAAACAGCGCCACCCCAATCGCCAGCAGCCACACCAGTGACGACCACACCACCGACAGCCCCGCGCCCCGGTACAGGATGGCCTGGGACAGCTCGGTGAAATGCGTGGTGGGGGCCAGCGCCATCACGTACTGCACCCACAGCGGCATGCTCTCGCGCGGGGTGACGCCGCCCGACAGCATCTCCAGCGGCATCATGGTCAACACCATCAGCAGGCCAAACTGCGGCATGCTGCGCGCCAGCGTGGCCATGTAGATGCCCATGGAGGTGGTGGCAAACAGGTGCAGCACGGTGCCCAACAAAAACAGCGGTACCGAGCCTTCGATGGGCACGCCAATCGCCCACCGAATCACCACCGTGAGCGACACCCAGGTGGCCACCAGCACCACCAGCGCCATGGCCCACACCTTGGCCAGCATGATCTCGGCCGGGGTGACGGGCATGACGAGCAGGTGCTCCACCGTGCCGTGCTCTCGCTCGCGGATCAGCGCAGCGCCGGTGAGGATGATGGAGAGCATGGTGACGATGTTGATCAACTCCATCACCGAGCCAAACCACGCGGGGGTGAGCGCCGGGTTGAACCGGGCGCGCACCGACAAATCGATGGCGGGCGTGGACACGGCCCGGTAGCGCTGCACAAACTCGGCCACCTCCAGCTGCACAATCTGCTGCACCGCGCCGTTGGAGCTAAAGGCCTGCATCATGCGCGTAGCGTCCATGTTGAGCTGCACGCGCGGCACCTTGCCTGCCAGCACATCGCGCTGGAAGTTGGGCGGTATGTGCAGCACCAGCGTGTAGCGGCCCGCGTCCAGGCCGGGGTCCACGTCCTGCGGGGTGATCAGATCGGGCCCCACAAACTGCGGCGCAAAAAACGCGGTGGCAATGCGCTGCGAGAGCGTGGACACGTCTTCATCGACGATGGCAATGGGCACGTGCGAGAGCGTCTCGGGCTGGGCCTTGCCCGCGCTGTACACCGCCAGCGTGGTGGTGTAGACGATGAGCACCAGCATCATCGGGTCGCGCCACAGGCTCCACAGCTCTTTGATGCCCAGGCGAAAGATGGTGGCGCAACGCCCCCGCAGGGCCGCCCATCGGCGGGGGGTGTGCACAGGCGAACTGGATGAACTGGGTGAGGAAGATGGGGCTGCTGGCATGTCAGCTTTCTTGTTTGCGCAGCAGCGCAATCGCCACGCCGATGATGACCGGGGCCGACATGCCCAGGGCCCAAAACTCGGGCTGCAGGTCGTGCAGCGACAGCGCCTTGCTGAACACGCCCCGGCTGATGGTGAACATGTGGCTGGCGGGGTAGACCTCGCCAATCCAGCGGGCCACGCCCACCAGGGACGACACCGGGTTGATGAGCCCCGCAAACTGCACCGCCGGGATCAGCGTGCCCACCATGGCAAAGAACATGGCCGCAATCTGGCTGCGCGTGACGGTGGACGCCAGCAGGCCCATGCCGGTGGAGCACAGGCTGAACAGCAGCGCCGCCCCCGTGAGGGTGGCCAGGCTGCCGGTGATGGGCACGCCAAACACCGTGACGGCCGCCAACACCATGAGCCCAAAGTTGAGCATGGCCAGCGCCACATAGGGCAGCTGCTTGCCCAGCATGAATTCGGTGCGCGTGGTGGGCGTGACGTACAGGTTGATGATGGAGCCCATCTCTTTTTCGCGCACCACGGCCAGCGCAGTCAGCATGGCGGGCAGCATGAGCAGCAGCAGCGGGATGACGGCGGGCACCATGGCGGGCAGGCTGCGCACATCGGGGTTGTAGCGGTAGCGGGTTTCCACCTCCAGCAGGCCGATGGGGGCCACGCCGGTGCGGCTGCGCACCGCATCGACCAGCCACTGCTGGTGCATGCCCTGCACATAGCCCAACACGGTCTGCGCGCGCTGGGGCATGGCGCCGTCCACCCACGCCGCAATCTGCACCGCCTTGCCCCGCTCCACATCGCGGCCAAAGCCGGGCGGAATCTCGATGGCCAGCGACAGCTCGCCCGAGCGCATGCGCGCGTCCAGCTCGGTGTATTCGCTCAAAGGGGCGCGCTCCACAAAGTAGCGCGAGCCCGAGAGGTTGAGCACATAGGCACGGCTGGTGGCCGACTGGTCGCGGTCCAGCACCGCAAAGCGCAGGCTCTCCACGTCCATGCTGATGCCGTAGCCCATCACAAACATCAGCAGCAGCGAGCCCAGCAGCGCCAGAGCGCTGCGCACCGGGTCGCGCCGCAACTCCAGCGACTCGCGCCACTGCGTGCTGTGGATGCGGGCCAGGCTTTGGCGCAGGCGTGCGGCCCAGCCGGGGCGTGCAGGTGCTGCGTGCGACACCGGCACCGCCGGAGCGGCCGCAGAGGCCAGGGCATCGTCCCCCTGCTCTGCCGGGGTGCCTGCGGCCTCTTGCAGGTAGCCGATGAAGGCTTCCTCCAGCGTGGCGGCGCCGCGCTGGGCCACGATATCGGCCGGTGCGGCACTGGTCAGCACCTGGCCCGCGTGCATGAGCGAGATGCGGTCGCACCGCTCGGCCTCGTTCATGAAGTGGGTAGAGATGAAGATGGTGACCTTGTCGCGCCGGGCCAGCTCCACCATCAGCCGCCAGAAGTTATCCCGCGCAATCGGGTCCACGCCCGAGGTGGGCTCGTCCAGGATCAGCAGCTCGGGCTGGTGCACCATGGCCACGGCCAGCGACAGGCGCTGGCGCATGCCCAGCGGCAGCTGCATGGGCAGCGTGCTGCGTGCGGCCTGCAGGTCAAAACGCTCCAGCATGGTCTGCACGCGCTGGGGCACCTCAGCCTCGGGCACATGGAACAGCCGGGCGTGCAGCACCAGGTTTTGCTCCACCGACAGCTCGCTGTACAGCGAGAACGCCTGCGACATGTAGCCCACGCGGCGGCGCGTGGCCATGTCTTTCGGGTCCACCGGCTGGCCAAACAGCCAGGCCTGCCCGTCGGTGGCGGGCAGCAGGCCGGTGAGCATTTTCATGGTGGTGGACTTGCCACAGCCATTGCTGCCCAGAAAGCCAAAAATCTCGCCGCGCTGGATGCGAAAGCTCACATGGTCCACCGCCACAAAGTCGCCAAACTGCATGGTCAGGCCCTGGGCCTCGATGGCGATCTCTGCCGCCGCGTCGGCCAGCAAAGGGGTGATGACCACTGGCTGGTGCCCGCGCCGCTTGGCCTCGGGCAGCAGGGCCACAAAGGCGGCCTCCAGGCTGGCGTGGCCGGTGCGCTGCATCAGCTCGGCGGGCGTGCCTGTGGCCAGGATGCGGCCCTCGTCCATGGCCACCAGCCAGTCAAAGCGCTGGGCTTCTTCCATGTAGGCGGTGGCCACCAGCACGCTCATGCCGGGGCGGCCTGCGCGGATGCGGGCGATCAGATCCCAGAACTGGGCGCGGGCCAGCGGGTCTACGCCCGTGGTGGGCTCGTCCAGGATGAGCAGGTCCGGGTCGTGGATGAGGGCGCAGCACAGGGCCAGCTTTTGCTTCATACCGCCTGAGAGCTTGCCCGCGGGCCGCGCCAGAAACGGGTGCAGCCCGGTGCTGCGGGTCAGGTCGTCAATGCGGCGACGGCGCTCGGCTGTGTCGTGGCCAAACAGGCGGCCAAAGAACTGCAGGTTCTCTTCCACCGACAGCGTGGGGTACAGGTTCTTGCCCAGGCCCTGCGGCATGTAGGCAATGCGCGGGCACACGGCGTCGCGGTGGCGGCCATCGGCCATGTCGCCCCCCAACACCATCACCTGTCCTTGCTGCACGGCACGCGCCCCAGCCACCAGGGCCAGCAAGCTGGATTTTCCCACGCCGTCCGGCCCGATCAGCCCCACCATGCAGGCGGCGGGCACCTGCAGGTCGATGCCCGCCAGCGCCACCGTGGCGCCGTAGCGCTGACCGACGCCTGCGAGGGTGACGACGGGTGCGGTCACTGCGCGGCCTTGGGGGCTGCCGCCTGCATGCTTTCTTTGACCGCCAGCTGCTGCGGCCATGGGGCGTTCGAGTCAATGCGCAACCAGGCCACACCGGGCAGGCCCGTCTTGACCTGTTCGCGGTGGCGCAGCAGCAGCTCTTTGGGGATTTGCGCCCGCACACGGAACATGAGCTTTTGCCGCTCGCTGGCGGTCTCCACCGTCTTGGGGGTGAACTGTGCGGTGCTGGCCACAAACGACACGCTGGCCGGGATGACAAAGCCGGGGGCGGCGTCGAGCACGATGCGCACCTCGCTGCCCATGGCGACGCGGCCCGCCACGGCTTCGGGCAAGAAGAAGGTCATGTACACATCGGTCAAATCGGCCAGCTGCAGCACGCGGGCCCCCGCGCCCACCACTTCGCCGGGCTGCACCACGCGGAACTGCACACGCCCGTCGCGCGGGGCCTTCAGGTCGCTGTCGGCCAGCTCCACGTCAATGCGGGCCAGCGTGGCCTCCAGGGCGCGCACATTGGCCTCGGCACTGGTCACCTGCGTGCGGGCAGCACCAATGCCCGCCTGCGCTGCCTTGGACTGGGCCTGGGCCGCCGTGAGGGCCGCCTGCAGGCTGCGCACCTTGGCGCGGTCATCGTCCAGCAGTTGGGTCGAAAAGAACCCGTCGCGCGCCAGTTGCTCAGAGCGCGGCAGGCGCCGTTTGGCGGTGTCCAGGTCGCTGTCGCGCTGGGCCACCACGGCCAGGGCAGATTGGTAGTCGCTCTCGCGCTGGGCCACTTGCACCTGGGCGCTGCTCACGGCCAGCCGGGCTTGCTGCAGCCGGGCCACGGCCTCGTCGCGCTGGGCTTGCAGGCTGTCGATCTGCATGCGGGCCACGGTTTGCCCAGCGGTCACAAAATCGCCCTCGCTGGCCGATATCTCCAGCACCCGGCCCGCCAGTTTGGTGGCCACCGACACTTCGGTCGCCTCGATGCGGCCGTTGCCGCTGACGAAGCCTTCACCGGGGCCTTGGGTCTTCCATGGCTGCCAGTACAACAGCCCTCCCCCCACCCCTGCCAACAGCACCGCAGTGGCGGCAAAGGTCTTCAGCTTCTTGCTCATGGTTCTTCCTTGTGGGCGCCACCCAAGCGCCTTCGTGGCCTTGCCGACATGCTAGACCAAGGCCATGGCGCACAGGGACGCAGCGCAAGCATCACTTGACCTGCATCAACGATGCGGGCGCACGGAGGGCACACCCATGCGCTTGCGGCGAGGGCCCTGCACCAGGCCATGGAACACAAGGGAGCACCAGGGAGCGCCATGGAGCGCCCGTTGGGCAGGCCCTCAGCGCATTCAATGCAAAAAATGCCTCTAGCGCTTTATTTAAAAGCGCTAGTAGCTATATTTTTAATAGCAAACCATCTCACCCAGGGCGCACATCAAAGGCCGAGAGGTGGTTGGCCAGGTGCATGGCGTGGGCCTGCTCGTACTGGGTGCGGCCCAGGGGGCCGTAGGCAAAGTGGGGCTGCAGCGGGCCGGGGTGCGCCACAAAGTCTTGCACCGCCTGGCGCAGCCGGGCCAGGGCGGCCGACGCATCGGGCGCCGCAGCGGCCAGCGCTGGCGCCCCCGGAATGGGCTCGGCCAGGCTGTGGCGCATGCGGCCCAGTGCTGCAAACGCCGCAAAGGCCGCAGCGCCTGCCGTGTGCTGAAACAGCGCCGCCTTGGGCGCAGGAAAACCGCGCAGAGAAAACTCGATGCTCTGCGCGCAGTGCTCCAGGGTTTGCGACCAGCTCCAGGCTGTGGTGGGCTCCAGTGCCTGCGCGCCTGCTGCGCTCAAACGGTCAACCTCTTGCATGGCCTGCTCGAGGGTGGCAAACACCAGCTGCCGGTCGTTGTCCGGCTGGTACATCCACACGCCTGTGCCTGCCACACCCGCAGCTGCCGTGGCCCCCGCAGCCCACGCCCCCAGCTTGATCCAGCGCCGCCGCGAGGGAGTTTGCCCTTGGCGGGCGGAGAGCGTTGTCTTGGGCATGCGTGGGCGTCTGCAGAAGCAAAAAATGCATTCTGCGGGGGCTGCAAGGCCCAGTGCTGCGGGGCGGAGACGCCGTGCGTCAGGCAGCCGACACAAGCACAGCATGGCCGCTGCACGGCGCTGCCGTGGCATGCAGCAAGCCAGCGGTGGCCCCAAACAGGTGGCTACACAAACAGCGGTGTCTCGGCCACTTCCACCCGGTTACGGCCGTTTTGTTTGGCAAGGTACATCGCGGTGTCGGCCCGCTTGAGCACAGCGTCGGCAGAGTCGGCACGCACGCACAGCGCCACGCCAATGCTCACCGTCAGCGCGATGGACTGCGGGCCAGATTGCACGGGTTGCGCCTGCACCAAAATGCGCAGGCGCTCTGCCACCGCTTGGGCGCCGGGGCCATCGGCATTGGGCAGAAAAATCGCGAACTCCTCGCCCCCCAGCCGCCCCATCACATCTTCCTTGCGCAGGCAGCGGTTGGCCAGCAGCACAAACTGGCGCAGCACGTCGTCTCCGCCGCCGTGGCCCCAGGTGTCGTTGATTTTTTTGAAATGGTCCAAGTCCAGCACCAGCACGGGCAGGCTCTGGCGCGTGCGCTCGGCCTGGCTGATGGCTTTTTCCAGCAGGGTGAGAAACGCGCGGCGGTTGAACACGCTGGTCAGCGGGTCCACCTCGGCCAGGTGGCGCAGTTCGGTGGTGATGTGTTCGTTGGTCAGCATCAAAATGCCAAAGGCCATCATCACCAGCGCGACGGTGGACTCCAGCACCACGTACTGCGACAGCAGATCGATCAACCGGGCGTTCGGGACGCCAAGGCCGTTGGAGTCGGCCGTGGCCAGCCGAAACGCCAGCGGGCGCAGCAGTACAAACAAGCCATGCGCCCCCACCAGCACCGAAAACAGGTACCGAGCGGGCACCTTGCGAACCCCGCCGTGGGCCAGCGTGGTCGCGGTCCCGATGAAATAAACGCCCGCCACCAGCCCACTCAATGCAAACCGAATGCCAGTGTGTGAATGCTCCAACGTGAAATAAACCGACACCCCAACCACCGCAGCAATGGCTGCCACCGCGTAGCCATGGAACGGCAGTGAGCGGCCCACATACAGGCGGCTGCCCAGAAAGCAGAAATAGGCGGCCAGGGCGATGACGGTTTGCGTGAGCACCACCGACGCCACTTCCGGCAGGCGCTCACGCACCAGCAAGTGGGTGCAAAACACCGAAGCGCACAGGAACGACAGCGTCCACCAGCGCAAGCCGGGGATGCTTTTGTTGAAGTACCAGACGACATACAGCACCGTGGTGACCAGTGCCGCAAGGATGGCGGCCAGAACGATGATCGTGGGGCTGTGCACAGGATGAAGGAAAAGGGG
This sequence comes from Acidovorax sp. 1608163, assembly GCF_003669015.1. Lineage (NCBI taxonomy): Bacteria > Pseudomonadati > Pseudomonadota > Betaproteobacteria > Burkholderiales > Comamonadaceae > Acidovorax > Acidovorax sp. 1608163. The sequence goes on along the minus strand of NZ_CP033069.1, from coordinate 2,039,210 downwards.
CAGCCGACGAGCGAGCGTTTCAGCCCTGCGCCGCACCACTGCGTCGTGCGAACCAGAGCCTCAGAACAGGAATATGTATCAAATGTTAACCCAAGGGGGCTGCGATAGAGCGCTAGATGACTTCGATGCAAGGTATTTGCCAGGGAACGCAGTAAAGGCGCCCAGCGGGCTTGCGCCCCGCCACAGGTTCAAAGAGGCCAAGCCATGCCCCATGGCGGCCTCGAACTCTTCTATGGTCGCAGGGCGGCCAAACAGATACCCCTGGTAGCTGTCGCAGCCGTAGGCCCGCAACAGGCGTTGCTGCTCGACCGTTTCAACGCCTTCGACCATCACGTTCAGCCCCTGCCCCTGCCCCTGCCCCTGCCCCTGCCCCTGCCCCAACGCAATGACGGCCCGCACAATGGAGGCGTCGCTGGCATGGGTGGTCACGTCGCGCACAAAGGACTGGTCGATCTTGAGCTGGTCCAGCGGCAGGCGTTTGAGGTAGCTCAGGGAAGAATACCCCGTGCCAAAGTCGTCCAGCGAAAAGCTGATGCCCACGGCTTTGAGCACCTGCATCTTGCAAACCACGGCATCTACGTCTTCGGCCAGGACGCTCTCGGTCAACTCCAGCTTCAGCCGGTGCGGGTTGGCCTGTGTCTGCAGCAGGATGCGCAGCACGCCGTGCTGCATAATCGGGGGCGTGAAACTCCTTGAGTCAGCCAACCACACTGCACTCGCGCCGCAGCAGCGCCAGCGCGTCATGCATCTGGTAGTCCATGTCGCTGGTCAGGGTCTTGGCCGCGTCTTGCACAAAGCCGGCCCACAGCGCCAGGTAATCGTTCTGGTACACGCCAGGGGCGTTGTCGCGAATGAACTGGGCCGCCAGCTCCGGCTGCCAGCCGCTCTTGCGGATTTTGCGCACCAGGCTGGTGGCCGTTTTTTCAGTCAACAGGGTCTTTTTCGGCGCCCCTACAGCCAGGCACGCGAACAGCGTGAGCAAGGAGTGTTCGTCCTCATTGCCCTGGGTGGTTTTAAGCCACAGCTTGCTGGCGGGCAAAGGAGGCTCATCCCCCTCTTGCAGCGCATCGAGGCTTCGGTGGTAGCTGTCCACCTCGGCCAAGGGGTCGTCCAGCAAAAAGTACCGGGCCCGGAACACGCCGGTGGGGCGCAACAGGGTGCGCAGTGGCACCGCGCCGTCCAGCAGCTTGGGCATATCGGCCAGCACGGCTTGGCATTGCGCCTGCAAAGCATCGCGCAAGGCCGCAGGCAAGCCCGTGGGCAGGCGCAATGCGGCAGGCACAGGTTGCTTCTTTTTGCGCAGCGTGGTCACCAGTTTTTCAAATGCCACCGTGTGGGGCCATTCGCCCATCGCCAGGGCCTGCGGGGCCAGTGCTTGCATCAGCAACCCGGTGCGAATCACCGCCTCGGCATCTGCCCCCGCCGCCTCCAGCTCGTCCACGTCCAGGTCGTACTGCTCAGCCAGCCATTGGGCCGCAGCGATGGCTTGGCCGATGTGGCTGCGCCGGGCCAGTTCTGCTTGGTATTCGGCATGGCTGCGTAGCGACCACACGGCCAACAGCGGCGTTTGCGCATCGTCGTAGCCCGCCATGCCGAAGTTGCTGCTCTCAGGCATGGCAATCAGGCGCTTGAGCATGTCCGAGCCGCCTTTGGAGCGCGACAGCAAGGAGTTGTCGCGCAGCGAGACGGCTGCTTTGGTCAAATCTCCCCCCGTCGTATCCAGCAGGTACAAGCTGATGAGGTTGACCATGCGGTCACGGGCCTTCTCCAGCTCGGGGCGCAGGAACTCGCTGCCAAAGTACCGGGCAATCTGCACAATGCCTTTGGGCGCGTCGGTGTGGATGGCAGCCAGCCGCTGCGCATCAATGATGCCGTGCTGCACGCCATGGGCCAGTACCTTGTCAAAGAACGGACGGGCATCGTGCAGCTGCAGGGCGTGAGCGGCTCCCACCGGATGGACATCGGAGGAAGGCGTATCAGGCAGGGTCATGTTGGTATCCATCGCGCTATGTATTGTTCACGGGCCATGCAGCTCGCGCAGCCCCCACCAGGCCCCGCCGCGCAGGGACAGCCCGGCCGCACTGGCGAGTCCCCTCAGCAGTGGCTCAGCCGCTCCAAGGAGGGAGAAAGGCGCAAAAGGCCTCAGGGACTGGCAGTCTTTAAATGGCAGACTCTTCGTCTGACACCCGGGCGGCAGGCGTGGCCTTGCCCCGGTCTGTTTCGCTGGTTTCAAACTTGCCGTCGTCTTCCTCTGCAGGCTCATCGGTTTCGTCCAGGCCCAAATCAAAAGCCCTGGCCTTGGCCCGCAGCACCAGCAAGGTTTCAATGAACAGATCGCGGCACTCATAGCGCAGCAGCCAAGCCATCTGCATCCAGTCGCGGTCGGCCACTTCGTCCAAGTCCACGCGCGGTTGCACATAGCCTGAGGCCAGCAGCTCATCGTCGCTCAGCATCAGTCCATAGTCTTCGGTGGCATCGAAGGTGCCAGTGCGCGCAAAGGACTCCACGCGACTCCACTTTTCCGCAAAGTAGTTGGCCAGGGCTTCGGCGCCACCGTCCAGGTCGCCAATGGCCGTCAAGAATTCGATAGGGTCGGCATCGTCGCGGAACACCACCGCGTTGACCATGCTGCGCAGGTGCGTGTGGGTCAGGTCCTTGTACTGTTTCTCCAGCACCATGGCCCGGGCAAATTGCTCGGGCGTGACCAACATATTGACCACAGACGCCTTCGAGTCGTCGTACTCGCGCATCACCGCCAGAATATCTTTGGGCGCCAGTTGGTCCAGCACGACCATCAGAGCGTTGTCGCCATCGGTGTCTGCCAACTCAGCCAGTGCCGACTCGGCACCCACGATATCGCCGGCTGCAATAAGGCTGGTGGTCTTGGTGATAAGTGTCAGGTGGTTGCTCATAAAAATCGGTACGTGGATGGTTGGTGTGCAGTTCAGTCTTTGCGCTCAAAGCCCACATCGGCCAGCCAGTTGGAACTGGCTTCTTCGCGGCTGCGGCTGTTGTGCGGGTCGGCCGCATCGTCCGCGCTCAGCGCATCGTAGCCATCGTCGTGCTCCGCAGCATCGGCATCGTCCTCATCGGACTGGCCCTCATCGTCGCCCTGGGCTGCGGCGGCAAAGCGCGCGTGCTGCAGCAAATACTCCAGCCCCGCAGCCACCACCATGAAGCGCTCTCCACCCGGCTCACTCAGCACGGTTTTGGCCAGGGCGGCCGCCCAGGGCTCCAGGGTGACAACGCTGTCCAGCGCGGACCACTGTGGCAGCTCGTCCTGACCACAGGCCAGCACCTGCTCCAACGCACTGGCTCGGCCAAACCGAAATCCCTGGTGAAACACCACCGCCACCATCTCAGGGGCGAGTTCCATCATCTTCACCAAAAAGCCGATTTCAGACCGCTTTTGGGCAAGCCGCTTGCGCAGAACGTCTTTGCCTTCGGAGTCTTCGGTCAGGTCATCGATCTCGGCTTGGTAAGCAGATCGCAGGTCATGGAAGTAAGGAGAGATTTTCACGGGGCAAGGATGTTGTGGGTGTAGGTTTGCCAGATTTCCTGGGCGGTCTGCAGCGGATCGTCCAGCAGGTTACGGCGGCGGTTGTCGTCATAGGCTTGGCGCGCCTCGTCGTCGGACAGCACCTCATAGGCTTTTTGCACGGAGGCAAAGCGCTGGGCTGCATCGGGGGCATCGTTCTTGTCAGGGTGATAGAACGAAGCCTTTTGCCGAAAAGCCTTTTTGATATCGGCCAGCGAGGCGTTGGCCGCTAGCCCCAAGGCTGCGTAATGGTCGGTCATCGGGTGTCTATCCAGTTGAACAGCACGGGCACTGAAGGCAGTGCATCCGTGCATGCATGGGTGCAGGCGTCAGCCAGAGCCCAGCGGCGGCAATGCGCCAGCGCTGGTGGCCGCCATGCAAGACGAAGGCAGCCCATGCCAGCGCAAACGCTCAGCCTGCCAAGCTCACAAAAACATTTTGCACATCGTCGTTGCCATCAATCGCAGCCAAGAAATTTTCCACTTCTTCCAGCTGCTCGGCCGTCAGGTTGGCGGGATTGACAGGATTCTTGGGCTTGTAGCCCAGCTTGGCAGACAACACGGTAAAGCCTTGCGCGGGCAGTGCACGGCTAACCAAGTCAAGGTCCGTTGGGTCTGTCCAGAACGTGGTCGTGCCCTCTTCATCCCCGGCTTCAAAGTCCTGGGCGCCCGCCTCAATGGCAGCCAGTTCAGGGTCTGCGTCAGGCTTGGCGGGTTCCGCTTCAATCATGCCCACGTGGTTGAAATCCCACGCCACCGAGCCAGAAGTGCCCAATTGCCCCTTGCGGAACAACACCCGCATTTCAGGGGCCGTCCGGTTCACATTGTCCGTCAGGCATTCAACCATCACTGCAACCTGATGGGGCGCAAAACCTTCATAAATGACGCGCTCGTAGTTGACCGCATCAGCACCTGTGCCAGAGCCCTTTTTGATGGCGCGCTCCAGAGTGTCTTTGGGCATGGACGCCTTGCGAGCCTGCTCGACCACCAAACGCAGGCGGGAATTGCTGGCGGGGTCGGCGCCACCACGGGCAGCCACGGTGATTTCCTTGACCAGCTTGCCAAACAGCTTCCCTTTGGCGTCGGCCACAAGGGCCTTGCCTTTTGCTTTCCACTGTGCGCCCATGGCGGTTCTCTTTCTAGGTGTTGTAGCGCGCGACGGCGCTGGTTGGTTGATAGATCGGTGCGCAGGGCCGCTCTTGCAAGCCCAGACTACACGCATTGCTGTATTTTCCTTGATGCGAGCGCACCACCACCGCGTGCAGCCCCATCCAGCAGGTCTTAGAACCTGTTTACGACCTCACTTGTCCCACGTCAGTCCTCAGTGCCGTCATGCCGTCATGCAGGCATGGAACATACAAACGACAAACCGATGAATTACTCTGCTATCAGTTGCAAAGCGGCCCGACTTCACGCAACATCGCTGCGCCAATTTCGGCAACCAGGAGTAATCACAACATGAAAAAAATCCTTGTCCTCGCGCTCGCGCTCGCAATGTCACCGGTCATCATGGCCAAGAGCGTCAACCACAGCACGAAAGGACATTCTGTGCAGAAAAGCGCTCACGCCAAGCCCACCCATCGCAACAAGGCCAAGCCCAGCAGCCACCGAAGGACCGCAAAGCCACACACCAACAAGGCTGGCACACAACGATAAATACTCAGGGCCAACCTGCTTTGGCGGCAGGTTCGCCCTAGCCCCCTTTCCAGGGGGCACCACAGCACCCAGCAACCCATCGACCAAAAACAAAAACCCGCTACTTTTTCAAGAGCGGGTTTTGCGGCAAATGCCGAATTGGGTGGTAGGACGTACTGGATTCGAACCAGTGACCAACGGATTAAAAGTCCGCTGCTCTACCAACTGAGCTAACGTCCCAACCTGGGCTTTTACATTTCTGTAAAGACTCAAATTATAGCTTGAATTTCAGGACTTCAAAGAAGTCTCTGCTATTTTGTCGATCACCCATCCGGCGGCACACTGACCAAAGGTGGCCGTCACCGCAACCACCGAGCCATAGCCATGGCAGTTGAGCGAGCCATCCCCTTCGCCAGCCAGCATGCAAGACGCATCGGGTGGCGCAACCGCTTCACGGCTGAAGACGCACACCACGCCCATTTTTTTCCCATCGCGCGCAGCCCGATGGTGCTTGCGCAAACGGTAGCGCAGCTGCGCCAGCAAGGGGTCGTGGGTTGTAGCAGACAGATCGTCGATGTCCACTTTGTGGGCCAGGCGTTTCCCCCCTGCCGCCCCCACCGAGATCAGGCGATGTTTGCCAGAAAGCGCCCAGGCCGCCATGGCGGTCTTTGCCTTCACCTGATCGCACGCGTCGATCACAGCATCCACAGCAACGCCCGCCAGCAAACCCGGCCAGTTGTCGGCATCCACAAAGTCGTCAATGCAATCCACCCTGCAAATGGGGTTGATCTGGGCAATGCGGTCGCGCATGGCCAGCACCTTGGCTTGGCCCAAGGTGCCCGAGAGCGCATGGATCTGGCGATTGATGTTGGACTCTGCAACATGGTCCATATCGATGAGTGTCAGGTGCCCCACGCCGCTGCGGGCCAAGGCCTCAGCAGCCCAGGAGCCCACACCACCCACACCCACAACGACCACATGCGCGCCGCGAATGCGCTGCGCACCCGCTACGCCGTAGAGCCGCTCCAGTCCGCCAAACCGGCGTTGCGTGACCTCGTCAGGGGCCACTGAGCCAGGCACGGCACCAGAACCACTCAGGTCAACGGGCGCAAAGGGATCACTTGAGCCGGGCAAGTCGCTCTTTCGCCGCTGCGGCTGCCTCAGACTGCGGGTACGCGCGAACCAAATCTTCCAGCGTCTTGCGGGAAGCCCGGTTGTCCTTCAACTCCAACTGGCAGTTGGCAATCGACAGCGCAGCTTCAGGGGCACGAGCATGGGTCGGAGCATCCGTCAACAACTGCTTGAAGTTGCCAATGGCTTCCTTGTAGTCACGCTGCGCATACTGGGCATTGCCCAGCCAAAAACGCGACGAAGGCACATAGCCACTGCGCGGGTTCTGGCGCACGAACGACGCAAAGGCGGTGCTGGCTTCTGCGAACTTGCCAGAGCGGAAGATCGCCAGCGCGGCTTCAAAATCCCGCTTTTCACTGGGGTCGGCCTGGAACTCCTGGCCATCCAGAGTCACCTTCACCGGTTCAAACTTGCTCAGGCGTTCATCCACCCCCTGGGCAATGTCTTTCTGGCGACGCTGCAGGTCGGCCACGTCGCGCAAAAGCTGCTCATTCTGGCCACGCAATTTGGCTTGCTCAGAGCGCAGCAACTCGATCTGGTTCTGCAGATCGAGGAGGTTGCGGCGAAGCTGTTCACTGTCCTGGCGCAACTCCTCAGCCGATCGTTGCTGGGTCGCTTGCATGGAGTCCACGCGCTGGCGCAGCTCCAAAATAGCCCTGCGTGCTTCACCATCTTCGAAGATGGCGGCTTGGCTGGCCGTGGCAAAAAGCCCTGCCAGCAAGGCTGCCAGCAGGGTTTTGACCGGCTTAACGATCAGTGGCGATTGCATCAGCGGTACGACAGTTCAGCGCGGCGGTTCTTGGCGTGGACTTCTTCGGTACCGCCCTGGGCTGCAGGCTTTTCCTTACCAAAGCTCACGGCTTCGACTTGAGCGTCTTGCACGCCCAGCAGGGCCAGTGCGCGGCGCACAGCCTCCGCACGCTTTTGGCCCAGGGCCAGATTGTATTCACGGCCACCGCGCTCATCGGTGTGGCCTTCCACCATCAGCTTGCGGTTACCGCCAGCCTTGATGAAACGGGCATGCGCTTCGATCACAGCCTGGAACTCTGGCTTGATGACATAGCTGTCGTAGTCAAAATACACAATGCGGCTCACACCCACGGGGCCAGCGCCATCGCGGGCCGATTGGTTCAGATCCACACCGGCCACGCCGCTTTGGCTGGTGCCGCCCGAGTTGGCACCGTTGCCAGTCGTGGACGAGGCTGTTTTGTCTTCCACAGGCACATCGTCAAGCTTGACGCCAGAGCTGCAGCCAGCGGCCATCAATGCGACGAGGGAAAGTGCCAGGGTTGCTTGTTTGATCATCCAAAAATCTCCAAAAATACAGATTGCTAAGAAAACTCAAAAATTCATTGTTTTTGAAACGCGCCCCAATCGGGTTCACGGATGTCTCCCGCTTGTCCGGCCAAGCGAGCCTTGATTTTCCCATCCAACGTGGTGGTCATCAGCGCCTCGCGGCCCTGTTGCTGGGTTGCGTAGACCAGCAAGCGACTGTTGGGGGCGAAGCTGGGATTTTCATCCGCCGTGGTGTCGGTGATGGCATTGGCCATACCCGTTGCCAAATCCATGACGTGCAGCTTGAACGCACCGCCCACCCGCGAGATGTAGGCCAGCCATTTCCCATCGGGGCTGATGCTGGGCGAAATGTTGTAGGTGCCAGAGAACGTGACCCGCTCTGCATTGCCGCCGCCCACGGGCACACGGTAAATCTGCGGGGCACCTCCACGGTCGCTGACAAAGTAAATGCTGCGCCCGTCACCCGAGAAAACCGGCTCGGTATCGATACCAGAGCTTTGCATCAGGCGCCGTGGCTCACCACCATTGGCATCAATGGTATAGAGCTGCGAGCCGCCGTCACGGCTGAGTGTCACAGCCAGCGTACGGCCGTCCGGCGCCCAGGCGGGCGCGCTGTTGGAGCCACGGAAATTCGCAATCAAACGGCGTCGGCCCGATGCTACGTCATGGACGTAGACCACAGGCTTGCGCGACTCGAACGACACATAGGCGATCTGCCCGCCGCTCGGGGACCATGCGGGCGAAATAATGGGTTCAGGGCTGGACAAAGCAGACTGGGCGTTTTCGCCGTCTGCGTCGGCCACCCACAGGCTGTAGCGTGGGCCTGTTTTGGTCACGTAGGTGATGCGGGTGGAAAACACCCCGCGCTCGCCTGTGAGCTTTTCGTAAATGAAATCTGCAATGCGGTGGGCGACCAGACGCAGATCGCCCTGCGTGACGACAAAGCTTTGGCCGCCCAAGTCCTGCCCACGCACCACGTCCCAGAGGCGAAAACGAACATCGTAGCGCCCATCGGCCATGCGAGTGACACTGCCCGTCGCCAAGGAATCCGCACTCTTTTGCCGCCACAGGGCGACATCCGGGCGAGAAGACTCGTCCAATGCGGCACCCGAGGCATCGACGGACCGGAACTGCCCGCTGCGCTCCAAGTCGGCCTGCACGATGGCTGCGATTTTTTGGGGAGATTGCGCATCACCCCGAAACGGTGCAATGGCAATGGGCAGCTGGTTCAACCCCACGCCAACAACTTCAACGCGAAACTGCGCCAAGGCGGGCATTGCCGAAGTGGCTGCAGCGGCCGCCAACAGATGGCGGCGATGGGGATGCGGCACAGCCGCAAGGAAAGTTTGGAGTGAATTTTGTTCGATGGTCATTGGCATCCAGCAGTAGCCGAACAATCGCCGCATGGCGTAAGACAGGCCCGAATGTTACACACAGGCGACGCCCCCCTGTGACAAACTGTGCAGCCCTTGTGGGGTGAAGACATTTTTACGGGCGACAAACCTGTGATGGAGCATGGTTCTTCAACACAAGCGCATTTTCCAAAGGCTGCAATTTTGGCACTGCGGACGCGCGCCGTTTGCAGCCGCGCAGGTTTGTTGACACTTTCAGCCTGAAGTTCCACGAACTTGTGCAGGGCGAGCCCTCTGTGAGCATCCGGCAGCAGCCCCTGGGCTACAGCTCGTAGCAAAACGTAGAATCCCCCGCACATGCAAGCACAAGAAACCAGAGCCGCACAGGCCCAAACTCCCAGCCTCCCATTGATGACCCGATTGGCTAGGCTGGCCGTTTATTTTGGACACCAGCGCCTTGCCTGGGGCCTCGCCATTGCCGCTACGCTGGTGGGTGCAGTGACAGAGCCCATGATTCCAGCGCTGTTGCAACCCCTGCTGGACAAAGGCTTCACCCAAGGAACCCTGCAACTGTGGACTGTCCCCCTGGCCATCATGGGGGTGTTTTTGGTGCGCGGTTTCGCACAGTTTGTGGGGCAGTACGCTCTGGCAAAAATTGCCAACGAAGGCATGCTGCTGCTGCGCAAGGCGCTGTTTGACCGCGTGCTTTCGGCAGAAATGGGCTTGTTTGGCCGCCAGTCGGCCAGTGCGCTGTCCAACACCGTGGTGTATGAGGTGCAAAACGGCTCGAACCTGCTGGTGCAGGCCCTGCTGGGGCTGTCGCGTGACGGGTTCACCCTGGTGGCACTGCTGGGGTATCTGCTTTATTTGAATTGGCAGCTCACACTGATTGTGGCAGTGGTCGTTCCCGGGGTCGCCTGGATCATGAAGACGCTGTCGCGCAGGCTGTACCACCTTACCAAGGTGAGTCAGCAAGCCACGGACGAACTGGCCTATGTGGTAGAAGAAAACGTGCTCGCCCACCGCATGGTGCGCCTGCACGGCGCGCAGCAGGGGCAAGCCGGGCGTTTTGCCGCACTCAGCCAGAGCCTGCGCAGGTTGGCCATCAAGTCCACCATCGCATCGGCCGCGATGACCCCGCTGACCCAGTTGCTGGCGGCCGCAGCCCTCTCGGTGGTGATTTGCATTGCACTTTGGCAAAGCCGAGGCGCTGTGGACGCCAAAGATGTGACGGTGGGCGGCTTTGTCTCCTTCATCACCGCCATGCTGATGCTGATTGCCCCCATCCGCAGACTGGCCGATGTGGCCAACCCCATCACCCGCGGCGCAGCAGCGCTGGAGCGGGGCTTGTCATTGCTTGGAGACACAGGCGCTGAAGCCCAGGGCACCCACACCGCAGACAGGGTGCGCGGCGAAATCGTGCTGAGCCATGTGAGCGTGCAATTTGGCACTGACCAGGCCCCGGCGCTTGACGACATCAGCCTGCGGGTTGCCCCCGGCGAAGTGGTGGCGCTGGTGGGCCCATCGGGTGCAGGCAAGACCACACTGGTCAATCTGTTGCCACGCTTCATCAACAGCAGCCAGGGGCAGATCACGCTGGACGGGCAAGAGCTGACCACCTGGAACCTGGCATCGCTGCGCGGCCAGTTCGCCATGGTGAGCCAGGACGTCGTGATGTTCAACGACACCATTGCCGCCAACGTGGCACTAGGCAGTGCCATGGATGAGCAGCGCGTGCATGAATGCCTGGCTGCCGCCAACCTGGCAGAGCACATTGCCGCCCTGCCCCAAGGCATTCACACCGTGGCAGGGCACAACGCGGCCCAGCTCTCAGGCGGCCAACGGCAGCGCCTGGCGATTGCCCGCGCACTGTACAAAAATGCGCCCATCCTCATCCTGGACGAGGCCACCTCGGCCCTCGACACCGAATCAGAACGGCTGGTGCAAGACGCGCTGCAGCGCCTGATGCAGGGCCGCACGACGCTGGTGATTGCCCACAGGCTCTCCACCATCGAGCACGCAGACCGTGTGGTGGTCATGGAGCGCGGAAAAATCGTGGAGCAAGGCAGCCACACGCAGTTGATGGCCGCTGGCGGTCTGTATGCGCGGCTGCAAAGCCGGCCAGGAGCAACAGGCGCCCACTGACGAACGCGGACAGAGCAACCACGGCCCCGTGCCACGGGGCCAGGGCACGGACGCCACAGTCGGCCTCAATCGGCAGCGGTTAGCTCACCAGGCCCCGGCGTTGGGCTGCCGCTTGCGAATGGCCGCAGCGATTTGCGCAGCCGCCTCAGCGCGGCTGACACGCTGGGCAAAGTTCACGGCCGTCAGCCCCAACCGGTTTTTCAGCGTAGGGTCAGCCCCCTCAGCCAACAGCAACTTGACGATATCGGACGAGCCGTATTGCGCTGCCATCATCAACGGAGTGGTTCCGTTGGGCGAGGCCGCATCGATGTACGCATGGTTTTCCAGCAGCAGCGCAGCAATGCGCAGGTGCTGCTCCGTGCCACCCGATGCCGCGTAGTGCAGGGGCGTCCAGCCGGTTTTGTTGACGTCGGCATCGCGCGCAATCAGCTGTTTGACGGCGTCTTCATTGCCCTTGATGGCCGCCATCATGAGCGGGCTTTCGTCCTGGGCGTTGCGCGCCTCGACCTGGGTGTTGCGCGCCGCCATCAGTGCCTCAAAGGCTTTGTGCGACTCTTCCTTGAGCGCAATGACCAAACCCACCTGCCCCTTGGCATCCCGCGTGTTGGGATCAAAACCCCTGCGCAACAGGGCTGTGATGGTGTCCGGGTCGTCCCGCAAAATGGCCGTGAAGAAATCGTCGTACGAGCCAGCCACAGCCCATGTTGCGGCTCCGGCCAGGGCGGCACCCAGCAAGGCGGCACGGCGCGTCAGCATGTCACGCCTCCTGCCACAACCCCCGTGAACAAGGTATCAAAATTGCGACTGGTGGCCTGCGCCACCTCTTGCACAGATAGGCCCTTGCACTGGGCCACCTGCTGCGCCACATACGGCACATACGAAGGGTTGTTCGTCTTGCCCCGGTAAGGCACCGGCGCCAGATAAGGGCTGTCGGTTTCGATGAGGATCCGGTCCAGCGGCGCAAAGGCCACCACGTCGCGCAGATCCTGCGCATTCTTGAAAGTGATGATGCCGGAGAACGACAGGTAGTAGCCCAGGTCCAGCGCGGCGCGGGCGACCTGCATGGATTCGGTGAAGCAGTGGAACACGCCCCCAGCCACATTACCCGCACCGTCCTCGCCCTCTTCCCGCAAGATGGCCAGGGTGTCGTCCGAGGCGCTGCGGGTGTGGATGATCAAAGGTTTGGAGCAGGCGCGCGCTGCGCGGATGTGGGTGCGAAAACGGTCGCGCTGCCACTCCAGATCGGCAATGCTGCGACCGCCTTTGCGGTCTTCCATGCCGTAGTAGTCCAGCCCCGTTTCACCAATGGCCACCACACGCGGCAACGCTGCTTTGTCCAGCAAATCCTGCAAGCTGGGCTCCTGCACGCCCTCGTTGTCAGGGTGCACCCCCACGGTACTCCAGAAGTTGTCGTAGCCCAGGGCCAGCGCATGCACGTCACCAAACTCTTCCATGGTGGTGCAAATACACAGGGCCCGCTCCACCTGCGCATCGGCCATGGCCTGGCGAATGGCTGGCAATTGGCTCACAAGGTCAGGAAACGAAAGGTGGCAGTGCGAATCGGTAAACATGCGGACTCAAAATGAAAAAGCCGACCCGCCAGCGCGGGTCGGCACAGGGCGCGAAGGCGCCATCAAATGGTTTGGGTAGGACGTTCGGAGCCGAGCGCAGTTCCCAGAATTTCTTCGATCTTGAGCTTGAGCAGGCGCGACTTGTCATCTTTTGGAAACTGAATGCCCACGCCTTGGGTGCGATTGCCAGCAGCCCGTGCGGGGGTCACCCAGGCCACGCGGCCTGCCACGGGGTAACGCTGCGTATCGTCAGGCAGTGTCAGCAGCACATACACATCGTCACCCAGCTTGTAATCCCGCTGGGTGGGCACAAAGATGCCACCCTCTACAAAAAACGGGATATACGCGGCATACAAGGCGCCCTTTTCCTTGATGGCCAGCTGCATGACGCTGGGACGGGGTGCGGTGGATGGACTGCTCATGGTGATCAATGCGTTGGTTGTCTGGAGTGTAGGGTGTTTCGCGCCTGGGCGACAAGCGCCTCCAGCATCAGGCCTGCGTTGAACGGATGGTCTGCCGTGCGCGCTTCTTTGGCCAGGGCCTTGGACCAGCGCGTCAAGGCCGCCAACGGCGGTGGCTTGGGCAGGTCGGCTACAGCAAAGTAGCGCGGAGCCGCGCCCACCCCCACCGACAGCAAATCGTGACACAGCTTCTGCAAGGCATCGATGGCCTGGGCCGGAGCCCAATCGCCCAAAGCCGTCACATCGCCCCGCGCCATGGCCTGCGGCAACGAGCCCCAAGCCTGCGGACTGCGCCCCGAGCGAGCCACGGCCAAGGCATCGTCTGGCCGCCCGCCTGCGGCACGCAAAAATGCCGTGGCCGCATCGGCAGCAATGCCTTGCGATTGCAGCCAAGGCAACATTTCCGCCTGGCTGGGCCACACCATGGTGTGGCCCAGGCAACGGCTGCGAATGGTGGGCAGCAGCTGGTGCGCAGCCTCACTGGCCAACACAAACCGCACATCGCCGGGTGGCTCCTCCAGGGTTTTGAGCAACGCGTTGGCCGTGACATGGTTCATTTGCTCGGCCGGGTACACCAGCACCGCCTTGCCGCGCCCCCGCGCCGAGGTGCGCTGCGAGAACTCCACCGCATCGCGCATGGCCTCCACACGGATCTCGCGGCTGGGTTTACGCTTCTTGTCGTCAATTTCAGCCTGGGCCTTTTCGGACAGGGGCCAGCCCAGCGCCAGCATCTGCACCTCAGGCATCAGCACGCACACATCGGCATGGGTGCGCACGTCAATGGCGTGGCAACTGGCGCACTGGCCGCAAGCGCCATGGGCCGTGGGGGCATCGCACATCCACGCGCGCACCAGCTCCAGCGCCAAGGCATATTGCCCCATGCCCGAAGGGCCTTGCAGCAGCCAGGCATGGCCGCGCTGGGCCAGCAGCGTGGCACGCTGCGCAGCAATCCAGGGCGCCAGAGGCTGGGTGTCGGGGCTGGAATGCTCGCTCATGGGGCCAACCCAGGTGTGGGCACCATGATGGACAACCAACCCTTGCGCACAAAAACGCTGGTGAGCTGCTGCCACACGCGGTGGCGATCTTGGGCAGCGTCGATGCGTGCGAAGCGCTGCGGGGCCCCTGCAGCACGGTCGGCATAGCCCTGGGCTACGCGCTCAAAAAAGGCCACGGGTTGCGACTCAAAGCGGTCGGGTACGCGCGCGCCCACCAGCCGCTGCGCGGCAATCTCAGGGGCCAGGTCAAACCACACAGTCAAATCAGGTTCTCGCATCAAACCAGGCTCTGGCGCAAGCCCTGTCTGCGCCATGCGCTCCAAAATAGTTAGCAGCTCAAGGTCAAAGCCGCGCCCGGCACCTTGGTAGGCAAAGGTGGCATCGGTGAAGCGGTCGCACAACACCACATCGCCCCGGGCCAGGGCGGGCTCAATCACCTGGCGCAAATGGTCGCGCCGGGCCGCAAAAATCAACAGGGCCTCGGTCAACGCGTCCATGGGGTCGTTGAGGACCAGGTCCCGCAGCTTCTCGGCCAGCGGCGTGCCACCGGGCTCGCGGCTGAGCGTGACGGTGCGCCCCTGGGCGCGAAATGCCTGGGCCAGGCCGTCGATGTGCGAGGACTTGCCCGCACCGTCGATGCCTTCAAACGAGATGAACAAGCCAGTACGTGACATGAAACCCTTCAATGGTGGACGGCCGTCTTTATTGGGATTGCCCGCGCTGGTAGCGGTTCACGGCCCGATTGTGCTCGTCCAGGCTGGCGCTGAAATGGCTGCTGCCATCGCCCTTGGCCACAAAGTAAAGCGCGCGGGTGGGCGCAGGCTGCACCGCCGCCAGCAGCGCCGCCTTGCCCGGCATGGCTATGGGTGTGGGTGGCAGGCCAGGACGGGTGTAAGTATTCCAGGGCGTGTCGGTCTGCAGGTCGCGACGGCGCAGGTTGCCATCAAACTTGTCGCCCATGCCGTAGATGACCGTGGGGTCGGTCTGTAGCAGCATGCCGGTGCGCAGGCGGTTGGCAAACACCCCAGCGATCTGCGGCCGGTCACTGGCGCGGCCGGTTTCTTTTTCCACGATGCTGGCCAGCACCAAGGCTTCGGCAGGGGTCTTGAGCGGCAGGTCGGGCGAGCGCAAGGCCCAGGCAGCTTCGAGCTTGCGGTCCATCGCATGCAAGGCGCGCCGCAGCAGGGCCAGGTCGCTGGAGCCCTTGGCGTAGGAATAGGTATCGGGGAAGAACCGCCCCTCCGCAGGCACCCCAGGGCGGCCCAGCTGCTCCATGATCTGCTCGGCGCTCAGCTGCGCAGTGTCTTGCTTGATCAACTCTTCCTTGGCCAGCGCCTGGCGCACTTGTTTGAAGGACCAGCCCTCCACCAAGGTCAGCGTGCGCAAGGCCTCTTCACCCCGCACCAGCATGCGCAGCAAGCTGCGCGGCGTGGTGCCCGCCGGAATTTCATAGTTGCCCGCCTTGATCAAGCGGTCTTGCCCCGACAGCCGGAACCAGGCGTACAGCAATTGCGCATTGGCTTGGGCGCCTGCAGCCACCACATCGCGGGCCACGCCGCGCGGAGTGGTTCCGGGCTCAATGGCCAGCTCCAGCGGCTCTGCGCCGGTAGCCAGGGGCTCGTGCAACCACCATGCGGCAGCGGCGCCGCTGGCGATCAATAAAACAAACACCCATGCCAGTAAACGTCGCACAACCCTGCTGCCTGTGTGAAAAGGAGGGGGCATCATAATTCAGCCATGACGCAGCTTTTGAACGGTATTGCCCCCCTGTCCCACCTTGGCGTGATTCGCGTAGCAGGCGAAGACGCCACCAAATTTCTCCAAGGCCAGCTCACACAAGACTTTGCGCTACTGGACATGCAGCACGCCCGGCTGGCCGCCTTTCTCTCGGCCAAGGGCCGCATGCAGGCCAGCTTCATTGGCTTCAAGCGCAGCGACACCGAAGTGCTGCTGATTTGCAGCCAAGACCTGCTGGCCCCCACGCTCAAGCGCCTGTCGATGTTTGTGCTGCGCGCCAAGGCCAAGCTCAGCAACGCCTCTGCCGACTTTGCGCTGTATGGCCTGGCTGGAGATACTATTAATTCGATAGCTGGCAGCGCTTATCCTGCTTGGTCCAAGGCCGATTTCGATCAAAACACCCTCGTTCACCTCTACCCCGCAGCGGGCCAGCCACGCGCGTTGTGGATCGCGCCCCAGGGCAGCGCCGCCCCGCAAGGCCCCTTGCTGGATGCCTCCGTCTGGCTGTGGAGCGAAGTGCAAAGTGGCGTGGCCACGCTGACCGCACCACTGGTCGATGCCTTTGTGCCGCAGATGCTCAACTACGAGTCCATTGGCGGGGTGAACTTCAAAAAGGGCTGCTACCCCGGCCAGGAGGTGGTGGCCCGCAGCCAGTTCCGTGGCACGCTCAAGCGCCGCACCTACCTGGCCCATGCCGACAACGGCTTTGCGGTGGGCAGCGAGGTGTTTGCCGCCAACGACCCAGAGCAGCCCTGCGGCACCGTGGTGCAGGTGGCGCCCAGCCCCGAGGGCAGCGGGGTGGATGCCCTGGTGTCCCTGCAAATTGCGGCCACCGAGCACGCCTTGAGCGTTGTGCCTGCAGGCGCGGCCGATGGCATTGCGCTGCAACTGCTGCCCCTGCCTTACCCGTTGCTCGACGACATTTGAGCGAGAACCCGGGGCAGTCAGGCCGTCAGGCTGCGGGCGCGCACACTGCCCAGCAGCACTCGCTCCAACCTAAAAATCCCGCGCCATCAGCACATGGGCAATGCCAGCCTTCTGGTAGGGCTCGCCCGCCACAGCAAACCCTGCACGCTGATAAAACCCCTGGGCACTGCACTGTGCATGCAGCTGCACCTGTTGGTCGCCACGCGCGCGGGCGGCATCCATCAAGGTGTTGAGCAACACACGGCCCCATTGGGCGCCACGCACGGATCGATCCACCGCCATGCGGCCAATGCGCCCCACGCCCGGAGCTTGCTGCAATAGCCGCCCGGTGGCAACCGGCTGGCCGAGGCGGTTGTACAGCACAGCATGGCGTGCGCTGGCGTCCAGCGCATCGGCTTCCACATCGGCGGCAATGCCTTGTTCTCTCACAAACACCGCTGTGCGCAGGCGGCCTGCATCGCGGCCCAGGGCGTTCCAGTCGCCCGTGCGCGCCTCCACCATGTCTGCGCCTGCTTCAAAACCTTCGAGCATGGCCCGCAGCGCAGGGGGCACCGGGGTGGACGTCTGCGTCGAGGGGTCGGCAAACACATACACCAGCTCGCCACTCACCAGCAGCTTGTCGCCACTGAAGATGCCCGCTTCAAACAGGCTGGACGAGTTGCCGATGCGGGCTCAGCGCAGGCCCACCTCCAGGGTGTCGTCCAACTTGGCCGAGGCGTGGTACTCCAGCATGGCTTTTTTCACATACATCTCGCCGCCCAGCGTCTGCATGCTGGCCTCATAAGGCAGCGCCAAGGCACGCCAATAGTCCGACATGGCGGTGTCGATGTACATGAGGTAGTGGGCGTTGAACACGATTTTCTGCATGTCCACCTCGGCCCAGCGCACTCGCAGGCGGTGCACACAACGGAAGTTCTGGCGTTGCATCAGGCTCACTCCATGGCAAAGGCTTGTCGCAGCGCCAAGGCTGCATCGGCGTGGGCTTTCAGTGCCTCTGGCACAGCCCGCCCCATCTTGATGAATTCGTGCGTCACACCCCGGTAGATTTCCAGGTCCACCGGCACACCGCTGGCGCGCAGCTTGTCGGCGTAGTCCACGCCCTCGTCCACCAGCGGGTCGCACTCGGCCAGCCCGATCCATGCCGGCGCCACGCCTTCCACATCGGGTGCATGCAAGGGGGCAAAGCGCCAGTCCTCGCGCTCAGCGCGGGTTTGCACATAGTGGCCAAAAAACCAGCTGATGGCGGGCTCCTCCAGCACCAGGCCCCTGGCAAACGTGGCATGGGATGGCGTGTCCTGGTGCGCCGCGCAGCCAGGGTAAAACAGCAGCTGCAGTGCCAGCGGCAAGCCAGCATCGCGGGCGCAAATGGCATTGACGGCGGCCAGCGTGCCGCCTGCGCTGTCGCCGCCCACCGCCAGTCGCGCCGGGTCAGCGCCCAGTGTGGCCGCATGCTGGGCCAGCCAGGCCAATGCGTCCCAGGCATCGTTGGACGCCGTGGGAAAACGGTGCTCCGGTGCCAGCCGATAGTCCAGCGACACCACCATGGCCCCGGACAGGCGGGCCAGCTCACGGCACAGTACATCGTGCGTGGCAATGCTGCCGATGGTGAAGCCACCACCGTGGGTGTACAGCAGCACAGGCAGCAGCGCACTGCCCCCAGCCGCTACCGGCGCATACAGACGCGCAGGCAGGCGGTGGCCGTCGCGCGCGGGAATATGAAAGTCTTCCACGCGGGGTAGCACTGCCTTGGCCACCTCCAGCACGCCCGCGCCCGCCTCGTAGGCCTTGCGCGCATCCTCGGGCGTGCGGGTGTGCAGCGGAGGATGGCCCGCGCGGGCCATGCCCTGTAGCACGCCGCGCATCTGCGGGGTCAGGCGGGTGTGGTGAATGTGCAAATCGGTCAAAACGCAAAGCTCCTGTCGGCAATATCTGGGATGAGGGCTGGGTGTAGCCTCGGACTTATTTGAAGATCACTCGCACAGGCGCTGCGCCCGGCAGGCCCTCAAACGTGGCCGTCACCGACAGGCCCGCCTTGGGCGGCAACAGCGGCGAGAACGAGCCCAGGCTGATCAGATCACCCGGCTGCATCGCCAGCCCCTCTTGCGCCAAAGAGCCCGCCAGCCAGACAACGGCGTTGAGGGGGTGTTCCAAAATATCGCTGCCTTTGCCACCGCCCAGCCGGGCACCTGTGGCATCGGTCAGGCTGACCTGCATGTCGGCCAAGGCTTGCAGCAGCGCATAACGCTCGGCACGGTACACCGGCACCGGCAGCGGCGCACCCGCCACGCCCAGGCGCGCGCCCACATTGATGGCGCTGACACCCGCACCGTTGAGCTTGGGCGGCGCCTGCACCAGCAGGTCGGGCAGTTCGATGAACGGAATCACCTGGTCGATGGCCTCCAGCACCTGCATGGGGGTTTTGGCATGGTTGATGTCGGCACTTTTCACGCGCACCAGCATGTCGGCCTCAAACAACGGGCGGGCGCCAAAGGCCGCATCTACGGCTGCGCCATTGGCCAGCACCATGCCTTCGTACAGCTTGCCCCACACCGGCTTGTCGGTGTTAAAGCGCTTTTGCACCGCCGGGTTGGTCAGCCCCGCCTTGTAGCCCACCACCTTGCCCAGGCGCTGGGCCAGCAGCGCATTGACCTTGGCACGGGTGCAGGCGCCGTCTGCGTCCGACAAGCCCTCCACATTGGCGGCCGGTGTTTTGGCCACATAGCTGGCGACCAGCTCGGCGGCCTGTGCATCGCTCAGGCATTGGGCTTGGGCGCTTGTCGCGCAGGCGACGGCCACCAGGGCCGCCATCAGGGTTTGCTTCGTGTTCATCTGCGTCTCCTGCTTTTAAAGTGGGGTTTTGGAACCTGTCCTGAGAACCTGTTCAACGCGTCGGCGGGCTATCGTAATCGCTGGCGTCCTTATTCACACACGCTCACACACCATGGCCTTCATCAACTACGTGACCCAGATCCAATTCGAGTTTGGCGCAGTGAAGCTGCTGCACCAGGAGTGCCTGCGCGTGGGCATCACCCGCCCCTTGATCGTGACCGACCCCGGCGTGAAAGCCGCTGGCGTGCTGCAAAAGGCGCTAGACGCCCTGCGCGACTTGCATGAGCAGCCTGTTGCAGTGTTTGACCAAACACCCGCCAACCCCACCGAGGCCGCCGTGCGTGCGGCCGTGCAGGTCTACCAGGCCCAGGGCTGCGATGGCCTGATTGCCGTGGGCGGCGGTTCGGCCATCGACTGCGCCAAGGGCATTGCCATTGCCGCCACCCATGAAGGCCCCCTGACCCACTACGCCACGATCGAGGGTGGCTCGCCCCGCATCAGCGAGCGCACAGCCCCCGTCATTGCCGTGCCCACCACCAGTGGCACCGGCAGCGAGGTGGCGCGCGGCGCCATCATCATCGTGGACGACCACCGCAAGCTCGGTTTTCACTCGTGGAACCTGGTCCCCAAGGCCGCCATTTGCGACCCGGAGCTGACCCTGGGCCTGCCCCCCATGCTCACGGCCGCCACCGGCATGGATGCGATTGCGCACTGCATGGAAACCTTTATGTCGGCCGCCTTCAATCCGCCTGCCGACGGCATTGCGCTCGATGGCCTGCAGCGCGGCTGGGCCAGCATTGAGCAGGCCACCCGCAACGGCGCAGACCGGCAAGCGCGCCTGAACATGATGAGCGCCAGCATGCAAGGCGCCATGGCGTTCCAAAAAGGCCTGGGCTGCGTGCACAGCCTGAGCCACAGCCTGGGCGGCGTGAACCCGCGCCTGCACCACGGCACGCTCAACGCCATGTTTTTGCCCGCTGTGATTCGCTTCAACGCCACCTGCGCATCGGTGCAGGCAGAGCGTCGGCTTGAACGCATGGCACACGCCATGGGCCTGGCCTCTGCGGGCGACGTGGCCCCCGCCATTCAAGACATGAACGCCCGCCTGGGCCTGCCCACGGGCCTGGCGGCCATGGGGGTCACGCCCGAGGTGTTTGACGATGTGATCAAAGGCGCCCTGGCCGACCATTGCCACAAGACCAATCCGCGCATTGCCACGCCCGAGGAATACCGCGAGATGCTGGCCCAGAGCCTGTAGTCGCCTGCAAAAGGCGCCCCCGGCACCTTCTCTTGAGCGCAGGCCATCGCCGGGGGCACCCTGCGCCTTTACACTCACGGACCGTTTTGACCGCTGGGCCCAGCCCGCAGAACGTCGCCCGTGACCGACCCCATGCCCCTCTCCGAAGAAACGCCCAAGACGCCGTGGCAAGCCCGCAGCGTCTACCTGCGCGTTTTTGTCCCGCTGCTTTTGGTGATCCTGGCGGTCAGCGCAGTGCGCTACCACTACATGGTCGAGTCCGAGGTGACCGCTGCCCACGAACGCGCCCAGGCAGAGGCCACGCGCATCGGCAGCGCCTTGCTAACGGCCCTCAAGCGCCTGCCGCCAGACCAGCCCGAACAAGCACAGCGCGCGCTGCAAGACAGCACGGTGTACTTTGCTTCCTCGCTGTACACCGTGCAATGGCAAGTGCAGGGCCGCACGGGTGTCTCGGCCCAAAAGCCCCCAGGCACGCCTGACGCGCCCGCCTGGTTTGCCAAATGGGTCCAAGTGCAGCCCCCCACCCTGGAGCTGAGCGAAACCCTGCCCGACGGCACGGTGGCCCGCCTGAAGATTGCGCTGCAAAGCCATGTGCTGGTGGACCAGATCTGGGACAACCTGCAGGTGCAGACCGGCATATCGCTGTTCAACGTGGTGTTTGTGCTGACCCTGCTGGCCTGGCTGGTGCACCAGCATGTGGGCCTGATGCGGCGGCTGCTGCACGCACACCGCCAATTGCAACGCGGCCACTTCACAGCCAGGATGCAGGAGCGGGGATCGCCCTCAGAGCGCGCCGTGGCGCACAGCTTCAACGCCACGGCGCTGCAATTGCAGACCCAGGTGCAGGGCCAGAAAGACAGTCTGCAACGGCACGCACAGCAACTGGAGCTGGCACAGTTGCTGATTGAAGCCGCCCCCATGCCCGTGACCGTGCGCCGCAGCGACGGCGTGTGCCTGGACGTGCGCGAAGAATGGCAGCGCCTGTTTCAAAGCCCCCTGCCCATGGCCACAGATGAAGCTCAGCCCGCGGCCCTTCCACAACCCCCTCTCGCACTGCAAGCGCAGACCCCACCAACACCCGACGCACAGCCCACACCCGCCAAGCCACCCGCAGCCCCTATCCCCGGAACCATAGGCACCCTGGTCACGGCCAGCGACCGGCAGCGCACCCGGCAGGCGCTGAGCCAGGCGCAGCAGGCCCATGCCGCTGCGCCCCATTTGCCAGGGGGCGATGGCATCATCACCACCGACCTGCACGGCACCATCGAAACCATCAATGAGACGGCCCAGTTCCTCACTGGCTGCAAGGTCCACCAGGCCATGGGGCGCCCCCTGGAAGAGGTCTTTAGGCTGGCCGATGCACTGCACCCGCCGCTGAATGCAGAGGCGCAAGAGACAGAAATCACCGCCCTTGCAGACAGCCCACCGCGCGCACACCCGATCCTGATCCACCGCTCGGGCGAGCGCTACGCCATTGAATACACCGCCTCCACCATCCGCAAAAGCAACGGCGTGGCCGTGGGCTGCGTGCTGGTGTTCCACGATGTGTCCGAGAGCCGGCACTTTCGCCACCAGGTGTCCTGGCAGTCGCACCACGATGCACTGACCGGCCTGCACAACCGGGCCGCATTGGCCGAGAGCCTCACGCATGCCCTCTTCACCGCGCAACAGCAAGGCACCCTGCTGGCCGTGTGCATGATCGACCTGGACCACTTCCAGCGCCTGAACCAGCAGCACGGCAGCGCCACCGGCGACCGCGCCCTGCGCGAAGTGGCCTTGCGCCTGCGCGCCTTTGCCGGCCCGCACGACGCCGTGGCCCGCATGGCCGGAGACGAATTTGTGCTGCTGCTGGGCCACCAGCCCCACCTGCAAGCCATCGAGGCGCGCACCGCCCAACTGCTGGAGCAACTGGGGCAACCCTATGCCATCGATGCGCTGCAACTGCACATCACCGCCAGCATGGGCGTGGCCGTGTACCCGCAGCTGCAGGCCTGCCCCACCACACTGCTGCGCCAGGCCGACCAGGCCATGTGCCAGGCCAAGCAGGCAGGCCGCAAGCAAGTGCGCTTTTTTGACGCACAAAGCGATGCCGCGCTGCAAACCCCCACACGCAGCAAACCCGCATCGCCCAAGCGCTGCGCACCGGAGAAATGCGCCTGCACTACCAGCCCCAGGTCAACCTGGCCAATGGCCAGATCGTGGCGGTGGAGGCCTTGCTGCGCTGGCAACACCCTGAGCGCGGCCTGCAAGGGCCAGAGCAGATTCTTCCGCTGATCGACGACGCCGACCTGGCGGCCGAACTGGGCGAATGGGTGCTGACCGATGCCCTGGCCCAGCTGCGGCTGTGGCACGCGCAAGGGCTGGACTGGACCGTGGGGGTGAACGTGGCCACGCAGCACCTGCTGCGCAGCAACTTTGCCGCGCGGCTGCAAGACCTGCTGGCCCTGTTTGCCCCACTGCCAGCCCACCTGCTGCAGCTGGAGGTGCAAGAGAGCGCAGGGCTGCACGAGCCGCAGGCCCTGCAAGCCCTGATGCAGCACTGCCACCAGACGCTGGGAGTGCGCTGGGCTGTTGACGACTTTGGCATTGGCAAAGCCACCCTGGCCTGGGTGGCCCAGGTGCCCGCAGACACGCTGAAGATTGACCGGTCGATTGCCGGCGCGGTGCTGCACAGCACCGAGGATGCCGCGGTGGTGAGCACCGCTGTGGCCATGGCCCAGGCCCTGGGCCACACCCTGGTGGCCGAAGGGGCAGAATCCCCCGCCCACTGCACCCGGCTGCGCGAGCTGGGCTGCCAGGTGGTGCAAGGCTACGCCATCGCCCACCCCATGCCCGGTGGCGAGGTGGCCGACTGGGCGCGCAGCTACCGGCGCAGCGTGGCCTCAACGCTGGTGCTGCCCTGAAAAGACCTTGAACGGTTTCTGAGCCCACCGCGCACCAGAACTTACATCAGCACTTTCACCAGCGCCCTCACAACGTCACAACGGCTGCACTGCCCCCAGATCAGGCCGTTCCAGCCATTGGGCCAGCTCATCGGCCAGTTGTTGCGCAGCCGCCGTGGCGGTCAACCAGGCTTTGGCGCGGGCCGCCGTATCGTGGCCGTAGTGCATAAAGTCCTGGCGGTCCGGCAGCTTGGCGTTGGGCAAGGTCTTCACCCACTCTGGGTGGGGCGACAGCACCACCATGGTGTCCAGGGCGGCGGTGCTGCGGTGGCGCCAGCGCAGGCCCTTGTCCAGCCAGCCCGGCACCACCTGGTGCTGAAAGTGCGGGTACAGCACCAGGCCCGCCCCTTGATCTGACGCCGCCACACCCTTCTTTGAATGGAATTGGCCGCTAGCGCTTTCTGAATAAGCGCTAGCAGCTATCTTTTCAATAGCATTCGAACCACTGCCTTGGTGCGTGTTGTAGGCCAGGTGCATGTGGTAATCGGTCAAGCCGCCATCCCAGTAAGCCCCGGGCGGGGCGCCCGCGATGTGGTGCACCGCCTGCAGCACAAACGGAATGGAGCAGCTGGCCTGCAAGGCATCCATGAAGTTGGCATGCGTCAGCCGCACCTGCCGGGTGCGAAAGTCTGCCGTGCCAAAAGGCAGCGCTGACATGGCGTCCCCGCCAGGCGCCCCACCTGGCGGGGACGAGAACACCACCCGTTCCAGCCAGGCGCCCAGGGCCTTGCGGTGCACAGCATTGCTCATGAAGGCACCCAGATAGCCCAGCGGCGTGGCCACCGGGTGCTCGCGCCGCAGCAGGTGGCGCCCGCGCGCGGCGATCAGGTGCAGGCGGTAGCGGGGGTGCTGCAGCACCTCGTCCACACGCCCGGCGTAAAAGGCTTGCAGGCTCTGGCCAAAGCGCTCGCTGACATGTGCTGCCGGTGGGCGCTTTTTGCCAGGGGGCACTTGGTAGTGCTGGTGCACATAGGCGTCCTCCAATTGCAGCAAGGCGGCCACGGGGTCGTTCAGGCAGGCCGTGGCCATGCGCCACGCGCCAATCGAGGCACCCACCAGATGCACCGGCTGCTGCGACTGGGCCAGCCAATGGCCAAAGATAAAACGGTCCAGCGGTCCCAGAATCAGCCCCTTGGGGCCACCCGCTGCGGCAGGCACCACGCCCACGTCGCGTGGCTGCAGGCCCTGCTGGGTCAGGTGCTCCAGGGCGCGCGGCCCGGCGTGGATGCTCAATGCTTTCATGGCGCTGATTGTCGCAGCGCACGCCGCGCTGACTGCGGGCCAGGAGCAACCGAAAAACCCAGTGAAGCGGGTCTGGCGAGATGCGTTTAGCCAGCCGCTCTAAACCATGTAGTCCGCAGCGTCCGGGCGCACCGTCCAGTCAATAGGGTCTTGCTGCAGCACCATGTCGATGTCCAGCCCCAGCACCAGCCCCACCTCGCCGGGGAAGGACACTGCCAGCTCGCGCTCGGAGTACTGCGCCTCGCGGGCACGCACGCGCCAGGCGGCCAGGTGGATCACACCTGCCAGCGGCTCGTAGGCCGTGTTTTCAAAGGGGGCGGACTGGTACTGCAGGGCATCGACCACGACCTGCGGCAGCAACCAGCGGCGGGCCAGAGCGGCCGATACCTGGCTGTAGCAAAACCCGAAGATCCGCTGCTCCACCTTGCCACGGCGCATGTCCAGCGGCGACACCAGGGTGTTGATGGACTGCGCGCGGTCGGGGCTGGCCAGATGGATCACCAGCTCGCCCAGCCCATGCAGCAAGCCCGCGGTGTAGGCCGCCGTGGGGTGCTGAAACACCACCCCCGCCAGCGACCGGGCCAGCTTGGCGGTGTGCAGGCTGTAGCGCCAAAACTGCTGCAAATTGATGCCCGGCACCGAACGGGCCGCCGTCCCCAAGGTCGACGCAGCCACCAGTGCACGCACCTGGGCGTTGCCCAGCAGCGCCAGGGCTTCAGAGATACCCGCCACTTGGCGGGGCATTTGCAGCGCGGGCGAATTGGCCAGCTCCAGCAAGCGCGCAGCCAGGGCCGGATCAGAGCCAAACAGCAGATTGATCCGGCGCAGGCTGGGTTGGGGGTGCGCCAACTCGTTCATCAGCAGCGCCACCGTGCGCGGCAGGCTCGGCAACGCCACGGGTTGGGCTAGCAGGGCATTGAGCTCCATGGGTTCGGGGGCGCCTCGGTGGTGGTTGCGGCGATTATGGCCCTGCCACCCGCATTCAATGGCCGAAACGCCCCTGTGCGCTTTTAACGCCCCTTAGCCTGTTGCAATTTGGCAAACGCCGACGCCATGGCCGACTG
Source organism: Acidovorax sp. 1608163 (assembly GCF_003669015.1). Taxonomy (NCBI): domain Bacteria; kingdom Pseudomonadati; phylum Pseudomonadota; class Betaproteobacteria; order Burkholderiales; family Comamonadaceae; genus Acidovorax; species Acidovorax sp. 1608163. Next base: position 2,013,088 of record NZ_CP033069.1, on the reverse strand, counting down.
TTGCGCAGGCTCGGGCGCGCGGCGCTGCGGCTGCGCGTAGCCGCGCCCTGCCCCCTCAAAGCGGTTGCCCTGCGGTGCACCCCGGTCACCCTGCTGGCGCGGTGCGGCGTCCAGCTTCATCGACAGGCCTATGCGCTTGCGCTCCACATCCACTTCCATGACCTTGACCTTGACGATGTCACCGGTCTTGACCACTTCGCGGGCGTCGTTTACGAACTTGTGCGCCAGCTGGCTCACATGCACCAGGCCGTCCTGGTGCACGCCCAGGTCGATGAAGGCGCCAAACTGGGCCACATTGCTCACCGTGCCTTCGAGGATCATGCCCTCCTTGAGGTCCTTGATGTCTTCCACGCCGTCGTTGAAGCGCGCCACCTTGAAGTCGGGGCGCGGGTCGCGGCCGGGCTTTTCCAGCTCGGCCAGGATGTCCTTGACGGTGATGACACCAAACTTCTCGTTGGCGAACAGCTCGGGCTTGAGGGTCTTGAGCATGTCAGAGCGGCCCATGATCTCGGCCACCGGCTTGCCCGTCTTTTCCATGATCTGCTCGACCACCGGGTAGGTTTCGGGGTGCACGCCGGTCATGTCCAGCGGGTTTTCGCCACCGCGAATGCGCAAGAAACCCGCGCTCTGCTCAAAGGTCTTGGCGCCCAGGCCCGCCACGTCCATGAGCTGCTTGCGGCTCTTGAACGCGCCATTGGCCTCGCGCCAGCGCACCACGGCCTTGGCCACGCTGCCCGACAGCCCGGACACGCGGGAGAGCAGAGGCACGCTGGCCGTGTTCAGGTCCACGCCGACCGAGTTCACGCAGTCTTCCACCACCGTACCCAGGGTGCGTGCCAGCTCGCTCTGGTTCACATCGTGCTGGTACTGGCCCACGCCGATGCTCTTGGGGTCGATCTTCACCAGCTCGGCCAGCGGGTCTTGCAAGCGGCGGGCGATGGAGGCGGCACCCCGCAGGCTCACGTCCACATCGGGCATCTCTTGCGAGGCGTATTCGCTGGCGGAATAGACGGACGCACCGGCTTCGCTCACCACCACCTTCTCGATGGCGCGCTCGGCCTTGGCGGCCAGTTTGATGAGGTCGGCCGCCAGCTTGTCGGTCTCGCGGCTGGCCGTCCCGTTGCCGATGGCAATCAGGTTCACGCCGTGCTTCTCGGCCAGCTTGGCCAGGGTATGCAGCGAGCCGTCCCAATCGCGGCGCGGCTCGTGCGGGTACACCGTGGCGGTTTCCACCAACTTGCCGGTGGCGTCCACCACAGCCACCTTCACGCCGGTGCGGATGCCCGGGTCCAGCCCCATCACCACGCGCGGGCCCGCAGGCGCGGCCAGCAGCAGGTCGCGCAGGTTGTCGGCAAACACCTTGATGGCCACCTTCTCGGCGTCGTCGCGCAGGCGGGCGAACAGGTCGCGCTCGGTCGAAAGGCTCAGCTTCACGCGCCAAGTCCAGGCCACACATTTGCGAATCAGGTCATCCGCCTTGCGACCCGCATGGCTCCAGCCCAAGTGCAGGGCGATCTTGCCTTCGGCCATGCTGGGCTTGCCCGGCTCTGGTTCGACTGGCAACACCAGCTTGGCTTCCAGAATCTCCAGCCCACGGCCCCGGAACACGGCCAGCGCACGGTGCGATGGCACGCGGCCAATGGGCTCGTCGTATTCAAAGTAGTCGCGGAACTTGGAGACCTCGGGGTCGTTCTCGTTCTTGCCTTCGACCTTTTTGCTGCGCAGCAGGCCCTCGGCCCACAGCCATTCGCGCAGGCTTTGCACCAGCACGGCATCCTCGGCCCAGCGCTCGCTCAAGATATCGCGCACACCATCAAGCACGGCAGGCACGGTCGAAAAATCGGCGCCCGTCTTGCCGTCGTCCAGCACTTCAGGCGGCTTGGTGAAGGCAGCAGCCTCCACAGCGGGGTCGAGGGTGGGGTCGGCAAACAGCTTGTCGGCCAGGGGCTCAATGCCAAATTCGCGGGCCATCTGGCCCTTGGTGCGGCGCTTTTGCTTGAAGGGCAGGTAGATGTCCTCCAGCTCTTGCTTAGTGGGCGCTGCGGCAATGGCTGCGCGCAACGCGTCGGTCAGCTTGCCTTGTTCGTCAATGCTCTTGAGCACCGCAGCGCGGCGGTCGTCCAGCTCGCGCAGGTAAGACAGGCGGGCTTCCAGCTCGCGCAGCTGGATATCGTCCAGCCCACCGGTGACTTCCTTGCGGTAGCGCGCGATGAAGGGCACCGTGGCCCCGCCGTCCAGCAGCTCGACGGCGGCGCGTACCTGCTGCTCCCCTACTTTGATTTCTGCGGCCAGTTGCCGAATGATCTGCTGCATGTGTGGGCAAACTCTCTGAGACTCAAATGGGACTTACGCCATCGGCTTGCCATGCCAGCCTCGCCCGGGGGCGAACGCTTGCATGAGAACCGGTTTGCGTAAGCCACGTCAAACAAACGAAACGCGAAGCGCGCGAGTTTGCCACAGCGCACTGCGGGCTAACATCGCTATCCGACCCCGGTTGTTACAACTACCCTAGCCCTCCAGCGGATGCAAGAAGACCTGTTTGGCACACCCGCCGTGCCCACGCCCCCCAACCGCCAGGCCACCGATGGGCAGCCTGGCAAAGCCGCCCCCCTCTCCGCACCACCGGCGACACCACGGAGCAAGGGGCTGGGCGTGCGCCCGGTCACCGTGGACGAAGCCTTGCACACACTGGCAGATGCCCTGCCCCAGCGGCTGCGCTTGGGCACCTCGTCATGGACCTACCCCGCCTGGGCCGGGCTCGTGTGGGATGCGGAGCACGCCGAAACGCAGCTGTCCAAACAAGGCCTGGCCGCCTATGCCGCTCACCCGCTGCTGCGCGCCGTGAGCCTGGACCGCAACTTTTACCGCCCCCTCACCATCAGCCAGTACCAGCGCTATGCCGAGCAGGTACCGGCAGACTTTCGCTTTGTCGTGAAGGCGCCCAGCCTGGTCACCGACGCACTGGTGCGCACCGAAGATGGCCGGGGGCGCGAGCCCAACCCGGCGTTTCTGGACCCCGCCCTGGCCTGCACCGAGTTTGTAGAACCTGCCTTGGCGGGGCTGGGCGACAAGCTAGGCGCGCTGGTGTTCCAGCTCAGCCCCCTGCCCATGGCATGGCTGGACCGCATGCCCCTGCTGCTGGGCAAGCTGCGGGATTTGCTGCACGCGCTGCCGTCGCTCAAGCCCCAGGCAAGCGACGGCGTCATTGCCGTGGAGGTGCGAGACCCAGAGTGGCTGACCCCTGAATTTGCCGCTGTGCTGCGCGGTGCGGGCGCCACCTATTGCCTGGGCCTGCACCCCAAGCTGCCGCCGCTGGCGCAGCAGTTGCCCTTGCTGCGCGCCCTGTGGCCCACGCCCCTGGTGTGCCGCTGGAACCTGAACGCATTGCACGGCCCCTACGGCTATGAAGACGCCGAGCGGCGATACGCACCTTACGACCGGTTGCACGACCTGGACCCGGACACCCACGCGGCGCTGGCCAAGGTGATTGCAGGCATCACGGCGGCGGGGCAAAACGCCTACGTCACCATCAGCAACCATGCCGAGGGGTGCGCGCCCTTGACCGTGCAGCGGCTGGCCGAGCAGGTGCGGGCGTTGCAAAAACCCGCCGCCGAGACCGTCCCACCAATCTCTGATTGAGAGACTTTTTGGGCTCTAGCGCTTGATTCCTAAGCGCTAGCAGCTATTGATTCAATAGCAAAAGAATCGATCCCTCAGCGCCCCAGTTGCCGATACTGCCCAGGCTCCTGCCCCAGCTTGAACTGGGCCACGGCCTCGACCATCTGCTCGGCCTGGGTGCGCAGGCTGCTGGCGGCGGCGGCCATTTCTTCGACCAGCGCCGCGTTTTGCTGGGTGGCCTGATCGAGCTGCGTCACCGCCTGGCCCACCTGCCCCACCCCGGCGCTTTGCTCGCCCGTGGCCGCGCTGATTTCAGAGACGATGTCCGCCACCCGCTGGATGGAGCTGACCACCTCGCCCATGGTGGTGCCCGCCTTGTCGGCCAGCACCGAGCCTTCTTGCACCATGGCGCTACTGGCGCCGATCAGCTCCTTGATGGCCTTGGCCTCGGCCGCTGTGCGCTGCGCCAGGTTGCGCACCTCGCTGGCCACCACGGCAAAGCCCCGGCCTTGCTCGCCTGCACGGGCGGCTTCCACGGCGGCGTTCAGCGCCAGGATATTGGTCTGGAAGGCAATGCCGTCAATCACGCCAATGATGTCGGCAATCTTCTGGCTGCTGCCATTGATGTTGTGCATGGTGCTGACCACCTGCGCCACCACCTGCCCGCCCTGTGTGGCCACCTGGCTGGCGCTGGCCGCCAGGCGGCTGGCTTGCGAGGCGTTGTCTGCGTTGTGGCGGATGGTGGAGCCCAGCTCTTCCATGCTGGCGGCGGTTTCTTCCAGCGAGCTGGCCTGCGTCTCGGTGCGTGCCGACAGGTCGTGGTTGCCCTGCGCGATCTCGCTGCTGGCGGACGACACGCTTTCGGCGCTGCGGCGCACCGTGCCCAGGCTTTGCACCAGGCGCTGGCGAAAGCCTTCCATGGCCTGGCCCAGCGCGCCAATCTCGTCGTTCGATCGGATGTCCACGGCGTGCGTCAAATCGCCTTGCGACAAGTGCACCAGCGCTGTGCTGAGCTGCTGCACCGGCTGACCCACCAGCCGGCGCGTGGCATAGACCAGCACCACCGTCAGGATGGCCAGTGCCGCCAAAACGCCCACCCACAGCCAGATCAGCACCGCACGGGCATCTTCCATCATCTCGGACAAGGGGGCTTCGGCCACGATGACCCAGTTCCAGGGCTTGTAGCGCTCTGCGGCCACAAACTGGCGCTGCTGCTTGCCCGCACCCAGGCGGGGCGACCACAGCGTCTCGAAATCGCTGGTCTGGTCTTTCTCGGTCAAACGGGCCAGCCAGGCTTTGCCATCTTCGGTCTTTTCATCCACCACCGGGGCATCGGCCAAGCCCGATGTGCGGCCACGCGCGGGGCCCGAGGACACGTTCACCGCGTACACCGCGCCGCTTTCAAACAGCTTTTGCGAGCCCATGACCTGCGCCAGCTTGCCCAGGATGACCCCCATGTCCGTGCCGATGAACAGAATGCCAATCGTGCGGTTGCCCTCACGGATGGGCTCGTACACCGTCATGTATTCCTTGCCAAACAGGCTGGCGCGGCCAATGTAGGTTTTGCCCTCTTGCATGAGGGGGTAAGCGGGGTGGTTGCGATCCAACAGGGTTTTGTAGGCGCGCTCGCCATCCTGCTTTTTGAGGGACGTGGTCACGCGCATGAAGTCGTCCCCCGTGCGGGCAAAAATGGTGGCAATGGCGCCCGCGCTGTCTTTGGTAAAGCGGTCCACTCCCTCAAAGTTGCCGTTCAGCGGCGCACCTTGAAAGCTCAGAACCGCCTCCTTCTTGCCATCCGCGCCGGGCTGCTCCTCCACGCTGAAGTCGCCCGTGAAGCGGGACTTGAACAACACGAAGTCGCGCTTGGCCTGGTCCTGGGCCGTTTCATCAAAGCTCTGCACCAGCGTGCGCATCTGGGTCGCGTACTGGCGCGCATCGTTGCGCGACACGCCGCCAAAGTCCTGCCAGATGAACAGACTCACCAAGGTCATGGTGCTGAACAAGACCAGCAATAAGCTCACCAGAGCAGCCAATGAGAGCTTGAAAGCGACGGAACGCTGGGCGGAAGTGGGCATGGAAGTCCTTGAAGAATTTCTTGCTTTTATCAAATTTATTATTTAATTCATCATTTAGCAAGAATTGCTTACATCTTAGTTACAACAATAGCGTTGATCCATATCAATTTTTTGTAAAAGGAGATTTTTTACAACAGGCGCCATTGGTGTTAACCCTTGAACCAAGAAAGAAAAGCGGCCGCCCCCCGGCGGGGCAACGCCCCACAGCGCGCAAGTCACGGTGCTATGCTTTTCGAGCCCCATCCAGCCTGGCAAGTCCCTGCCCTCTGAAGCCTTGAACCACCCCCACATCCCTGAAAGCCCCCTGCCCATGCGCGATGGCGTGAGCCCCAGCTGCGTGGTGCTGCCCCAGCAAGGCCGCGGCAGCCTGCTCGAGCGGCTGGCCGCCCACTTGCCCGGGGTGGGCCACGATGAATGGCGTGCGCGCATGCTTGCCGGAGATGTGGTGGACGCCCAGGGCCAGCCTGCGCGCCCTGAGCAAGCGGTGAAAGGCAGCGTGCGCCTGTTCTATTACCGCCACCTGCCGGGCGAGCCCGAGCTGCCCTTTGAACACCAAGTGCTGTACCAGGACGAGCACCTGCTGGTGGCCGACAAGCCGCATTTCATGCCCGTCACACCCACGGGGCGCTATGTGCAGCAGTCGCTGCTGGTGCGCCTGAAGCGGCAACTGGGCCTGGCCGACCTATCGCCCCTGCACCGCATTGACCGTGACACGGCGGGGCTGGTGCTGTTCTCGGTGCAGCAGCGCACGCGGGGCGCGTACCAGGCCTTGTTCAGAGAGCGCAGCATGGCCAAGGCTTACGACGCTGTAGCTCCCTGGGACGCCCACCTCACGTTTCCGCGTGAACACCGCAGCCGCATGGAGGAATCTCCTCAATTTTTCCGCATGCAGGAAGTGCCCGGCGAGCCCAACAGCCACACGCACATGGCCGTGCAAGCCGTGCAAGGCCCCTGGGCGCTGTACCGGCTGGAGCCCATCAGCGGCAAACGCCACCAGTTGCGCGTGCACATGGCCGCGCTGGGCCTGCCGCTGCGCAACGACCCGTTCTACCCCGAGGTGAACGACCCGCCCGAAGGCGACTACTCGCGCCCCTTGCAGTTGCTAGCCCGGTCGCTGCGTTTTGCCGACCCCTTGACCGGGCAGGAGCGCCGCTTTGAAACCCGGCTGCGCCTGCAGTGGCCGGTGGCCGACGCCGCCACCACGCCAGTGGCGGCATAGACCTACAATCCAACCCGCATTGGATGCCACCCGGCCGCCAATGCCTGCTAGGGGTGTCTGCAACGCAAGCTGCAGGCTGAGAGAGTCCCTTTGAACCTGACTGCGCCCAGTCCACAGACTTGGGCCCGAGATCATCCTCGCGCAGGGAAGCCGTTACGCCGCAGCCATGCCCCGCACCGGGCAGCGCCAGGGCGGGCGTTGCCCCCTGCGCTGTAGTTACCCGACCGAACAGACCGCTGCGGAGCTTTTGCATGACGTCATCCCACCACCCTGCCCCCACTTCATCGGCAGTCAACGAGGCCCTGGTACCCGTGCCTGCCGAGCGCCGCGTCTTCCAGTGGCACGACCATGCCTCACTGTGGTTCAGCCTGGGCGTGGGCCTGCTGGTAATGCAGGTCGGCGCCTACCTGATGCCTGCGCTGGGCACCCAGGAGGCCTTGTGGGCGATTGTGGCGGGCTCTTTGCTGGGCGCGGGCCTGCTGGGCTGGGTGGCCAAGCTGGGCTGCGACAGTGGCCTGGCCAGCGCGGGGCTGATGCACGCGGTGTATGGCCGGGGCTTTGCCAGCCTGCCCATCGTGCTGAACATCGTGCAACTGGTGGGCTGGGGCACCTTTGAGCTGGTGGTGATGCGCGACGCCACCGTGGCCATTGGGCAGCAGGCGGGTGGCCTGGCTGGCACCATGGCTGGCACCATGGCTGGAACCCTGTGGCCTGTGCTGGCCACGCTGCTGTGGGGCGGTGTGGTGATGCTGCTCATCAGCGGATCGATGGTGCAACTGGTGCGCAAGGTGATTGCCCGGGTGGCGTTGCCCCTGGTGGTGCTGTCGCTGCTGTGGCTGAGCTGGCAGTTTGTGTCGCTGGCGCAAGCCCAGGGCTTTAGCGCGCTGTGGAATCGCCAGGGCGAAGGCGGCATGGGCGTGCTACCCGCGCTGGATTTGGTCATCGCCATGCCCATTTCGTGGCTGCCGCTGGTGGCCGACTACGCCCGCCATGGCAAGAGCGGCAGCGCGGCCCTGCGTGGCACGTGGCTGGGCTACGCGCTGGCCAACATGTGGTGCTACAGCCTGGGCGTGCTGGTGGCGTTGACGCTCCCGTCCACCGACCTGGTGCAAGCGCTGCTACTGGCACAGGGCGGGCTCATTGCGCTGTCGCTGATCCTGATCGACGAGGTGGACAACGCCTATGGCGATGCGTACTCGGGTGCCGTGTCGGCCCACAGCCTGTTGCCACGCTGGAGCGTGCGCCGCTGGGGCCTGGCCGTGGCAGCTATGTGCACGGGCCTGGCCCTGGTGCTGCCCATGCACAGCCTGGAGCCGTTCTTGCTGCTGCTCAGCTCGGTGTTCGTACCGCTGTTCGGCGTCATCCTGGGGCGCTTGGCGTTTGGCACCCATGCCCCCACGCTGCTGGCGCAGGCCCGGGTGGTGAACGCCTTGCCCGTGGCCCTGTGGTTGGCAGGCATTGCGGTGTACCACCTGGCGCCCAAGGTGTTGCCAGGTGCAGGCTCGGCCTTGCCCGCCCTGGCATTCAGCTTTGCACTGGCCTGGGCCACCCGGCCCAAGGTGCGCTGATCGCTATCAAATTATGAGCTGCCAGCGCTTGATTAATAAGCGCTAGCGGCCAAAATCACTAAGAACCCTCAAACACCCGCTGCGCCACCGGCGCGTAGCCATGGTTCAGCGGGCCGTGGCCGCGCCCCGTGGTCACGTCGGCGCCTGCAGCAATCGCACCCAGGATGTAGGCCCGGGCCTGTTCCACCGCTTGCTGCAGTGGCAGCCCCAGCGCCAGGTGGGCCGCAATGGCCGACGACAGCGTACACCCGGTGCCATGCCCGTTGTGCGTGGCAATGCGCTGCGACTGCAGTTTGTGCACCCGCGGTGCACCGGGCATCGACAGCACATCCACCACCCAATCGCCCGGCAAGTGCCCGCCTTTGAGCAGCACCGCCTGCGCGCCCAATGCACGCAGGTCTTGCGCTGCGGCTTCCAGCGCATCGGCGTCTTGCAAGCTGCGGCCCAGCAGCCAGCCCGCTTCGTCCAAATTGGGGGTCACAACCTCGGCCAGCGGGAACAGCTCTTGCACCAGCACGCCCACGGTTTCCTGTGCAATCAGACGGTCGCCACTGGTGGCCACCATCACAGGGTCCAGCACCACATGGGGCAACTGGTAGGTGCGAATGGCATCGGCCACCACACGCACCACGTCGGGCGAATGCAGCATGCCGATCTTCACCGCGTCCACGCCAATGTCCTGCACCACGGCATCGATCTGGGCCTTGAGCATGTCGGGCGGCACGCCATGGATGCCCGTGACGCCGCAGGTGTTTTGTGCCGTGATGGCAGTGATGGCCGTCATGCCGTAGCAGCCCAGGGCGCTGAAGGTTTTGAGATCGGCCTGGATGCCTGCGCCGCCGCCGCTGTCTGAGCCGGCAATGGACAACACGCGCGCATAACGGGACAACACGCGTGCGTGTGGACGGCCCGCGTGGAGCCCTGAAGAAGAGGAAGTCATGGCAAAAATTATGGCCTATGCGCCAGGTCAAGCTGCGGCAAAAGAGGATGTGCTGTAATTGTTTTTTCCGGACGAAACAGGGGTGTCCCGCTGCCATGCGCGGTGTGTGACTGAGAAATACCCTGGGGCCCGCAGCCACGCTGCACCGCGCCCCGCTACCCGATCCAGGTCATGCTGGCGTGGGGAGTTTCCACCAACGGCGCTGCGCCCTCCGTTTTGTCCACTGTTGCCTTTCTACAGACGGACGCCAGACGGACCCCTATGTCACTTTCCCCCTCATCCTTTGCAATTCTGGGCGCAGGCCTCATGGGCCGCTTGCTCGCCGTGGAGCTGGCACGCCAGGGCCATCGGGTGGACATCTACGACGCAGGCAGCCCACTGGCAGAGCAATCGGCCGCCAACGTCGCCGCCGCCATGCTGGCCCCGCTGGCCGAGTCCGCCATCACCGAGCCCGGCGTGGTGCGCATGGGCCACTACGCGCTGCCGCGCTGGCAGCAGTTGATTGCCTCGCTGCCCGAGCCCGTATTCTTTCAACAAGCAGGCACGCTGATCGTCTGGCACCGGCAAGACGCCGCCGAAGCCCAGCGCCTGACGCGCGTGCTAGAGACCAACCAGCGCACCACCCCCGAGTTGCCCGCCATGCAAAAGCTCGACAGTGCGGCTCTGGCGCAATCTGAGCCCACCCTGGCCGATCGCTTTGCCCAAGGCCTGTACCTGCCGGGCGAAGGGCAGCTCGACAACCGGCAACTGCTGGCCGCCCTGCTCACCGAAATGACACGCCTGGGCGTGACCATGCACTGGAACGCACCCCGCGCGCCAGAGGCCTTTGCCCCCGGCACCCCAGGCCAGCCCGACTGGCTGCTGGACTGCCGAGGCCTGGGCGCCCGCCAGGACTGGAAGGCCCTGCGCGGCGTGCGCGGCGAGGTGGTGCGCCTGTATGCGCCCGATGTCACTCTGCAGCGCCCCACCCGCCTGGTGCACCCACGCTACCCGATTTACCTGGCGCCCAAGCAAGACCACATCTTTGTGATCGGCGCGACTGAGATCGAATCGGACGATCTCTCCCCCGCCAGCGTGCGCTCCACCCTGGAGCTGCTGAGTGCCGCCTACGCCGTGCATCCGGGCTTTGCCGAGGCCCGCGTGCTGGAGCTGTGCACCCAGTGCCGCCCCACCCTGCCCGACAACCTGCCCGCCATCCGCCAGCCCCAGCCCCGCGTGCTGGAGGTCAACGGCATGTACCGCCACGGGTTCATGATCTCGCCCGCCATGCTGGATGTGACCATGGAGATCCTGAACACAGGACAATCAGCGCTTTCAAAACGTTTTGATCTGCGGCTTGAACTGCTGGGGACGTCTGCCCCGGCCGATCAGGCTGCCAGCGCATTGGCATGAAGATTTGCATCAACAACCACCCGCATGAACTGCCCGACGGCGCCACCGTGGCCGACGCGGTGGCCGCCATCGCGGCCCGCCCGCCATTTGCGGTCGCAGTCAACACCACCTTCGTCCCCAACACACGCTACGCCGCCCACCCACTGCAACCGGGCGACCGCGTGGAAATCATCTCCCCAGTGACGGGCGGCTGACGCCCCACCAAGCCATGACAGCTCTCACCTCCCAAGACCCTCTGGTTCTGTACGGCCACACCTTCACCAGCCGCCTGCTGCTGGGCACATCGCGCTACCCCTCGCCTGCGGTGCTGGAGGCAGCCGTCGAGCGCGCCCAGCCCGCCATGGTCACGGCCTCGCTGCGCCGCCAAGGCAGCAACCCGGCCGAGAGTGGCGCCAGCTTCTGGGAGCTGCTGCGCAAGCTGGGCGTGCCCGTGCTGCCCAACACCGCAGGCTGCCACAGCGCCCAAGAAGCCATCACCACCGCACAGATGGCCCGCGAGGTGTTCAACACCCCCTGGATCAAGCTGGAGCTGATCGGCGACGACTACACCCTGCAGCCCGACACGCTGAACCTGGTGAGCACGGCAGAGCACCTGATCAAGGAAGGCTTTCAGGTGCTGCCCTACTGCACCGAAGACCTGGTGCTGTGCCAGCGCCTGGTCGATGTCGGCTGCCAGGCCGTCATGCCCTGGGCCGCGCCCATTGGCACCGGCCGGGGGCCGGTGAACCCCTACGCTCTGCAAACGCTGCGCGAGCGGCTGAGCGTGCCGCTGCTGGTGGACGCGGGCCTGGGCCTGCCCTCGCACGCTTGCCAGGTCATGGAATGGGGCTACGACGGCGTGCTGCTGAACACAGCCGTGGCCCTGGCGCAAGACCCTGTGGCCATGGCCGGTGCTTTTGCCGATGCCGTGCAGGCAGGCCGCACAGCCCACCGCGCAGGCGCGATGACCGCGCAAGACTCTGCCCAGCCCAGCACCCCTGTGCTGGGCACGCCCTTCTGGCACCACGCAACCCATGCTTGAGCCCCACACCATGGGCATGGCACAGGCCATCGCCAGCCACCACGCCGCCACCTTTGCGGGCTTCGAGCCATTGCAGCCCCCTGCCCCCACCAGCACCGCACCGGCCTACCTGGCAGCGCTGCAGGCCTGCAGCCAACTGGGCTTCATCGCCCACGACGCCGAATGCCTGGCCCGCGCCTGGCAGGCCCAAACTGAGCGCACAGGCCAGTTTGACGCCACCAGCTGGCCCTGCGAGCCGCTGGACTTTGGCTTGCAGCCCCTGCCGCGCGCCCAGGCCTTTGCCGCCTGCCCGCAAGCGCTGGGTTTGTACGCCGTGCTGCCCGATGCAGAGTGGGTGGGCCGCATGGCCCGCGCAGGCGTACCCACCGTGCAACTGCGCTTCAAATCTGAAGATGCCCACGCCATTGCCCGCGAGGTGCGCAACGCCGTCGCTGCCGTGGCGGGCACCCAGGCGCTGCTGTTCATCAACGACCATTGGCAAGAAGCCATTGCCGCAGGCGCCTATGGCGTGCACCTGGGCCAGGAAGACCTGGACGCACTGACCCCGCAAGAGCTGCGCACCCTGCGCGATTCAGGCGTGCGCCTGGGTGTCAGCACCCACGGCTACGCCGAGATGGTGCGCGCCGATGCCGTGGGGCCCAGCTACATCGCCATGGGCGCTGTGTTCCCTACCACGCTGAAGAAAATGGCCACCGCACCGCAGGGCCTGGGGCGGTTGCAAGCCTATGCCCAGCTGCTGCGGCATTACCCGCAGGTTGCCATTGGGGGCATTGGCCAGGAGCAGTTTGGGGCCGTGCGCGCCACGGGCGTGGGCTCTATCGCGGTGGTGCGTGCGCTGGTGAATGCTGCGCAGCCTGAAGAAGCGGCCACCGCGCTGATGGCGGCACTGCGCGTGCAATGAAGGCGAGGCTGTAAAGCCTTTGCCCTCTGCAACCCGGCGGCCCATGGCACGCCGGGGTTTGCTTATTTCTTGCCAGGTGGATTCAGCGGTTCCAGTTCCAGACTCAACTCCATCAGGTCGTTGGAAGAGCCAAAGCCAATCGGCTGACCTGGAGGGGGTGGCGGAGTCACAGGCACCGGGGGCAAATCACTGATGGTGATGGGCACCGGCTCGGACAGGTCAATGTCCAACGTGAACGTCGATGCCGGTGGGGTGGCCGCCGCCCGGCTGGCGGCGGGGGCTGGCACAGGCACGCTGTCCACAAATTCATCGACCAAACCCTGCGTTCGCGTCGGCACCGTGGCCGGACCATCAGGCATCTCGGCGCCCGCTGCCGCAGGCTGTGTCGGCGGCTCAAAACCAAACTCCAACGCGGCGGCCAAAGAATCCAGGGGGAAATCGGGCGTTGTGTCCAGCGGGCTCAGTGGCGTCAGGGCACTCAACGCATGGGCTGCGGCCGCCTCAAAAGACTGCGCCTTGGGCGTGGTGCGCTTGCGCGGCGGCGGTGCACCCCGCACGCTGGGGGGCGTGGTCTGCGCAATGGCCAGCAGCAAGAGCAAATCGTCAAAAGCGGCCAAATCAAACGGCGCTTTGCGCTTGTCGCCAGACTTGTAGAACATGTGCTTTTCCAGCACACCCAGCACCGCGGCTGAACTCCACTCGGCTTCCACTTCGGCCAACGCCTCGTGGTACTGCTCCAGTGATTTTCCAGCCCGGTCAAACGCGGCGAACTCTGGCACCTGCGCATTGAAGTGCTGCATGAACTTCTGGCGCAGCACATTGAAGTCTGCCGCCCGGCTCAGCGTTCGGTACAGGCGCAGCAACTCCAGGTAGGCCACCGGAGAGGTTTTTTCATGCTCGGCAATGTGCTGGCGCAGCACTTCCACCGCCTGGTCGTGCTCGCCCACAGACACAAAGAACTCGGCCTGTTGCTGGATGTCGAACAGCTCTTCCGGGTTGATGATGTGCTGTAGGACGGGCTCTGAGGAAGCCGGGGCCGCAACGACAGGTTTGGGGGCAAACCCTGCGGCTTCCGCGGAAATTTCTTCAGGCTCCAGCAAGATATCGACCGCAGCCGGGGCAGGCGCTGCCATGCCTGCGGCACCAGAAATGGGCCGTCCCCAGCGGTCTGCAGGATGCTCCTGCACCCGCTCCAGCGGGTCCAGGTCCACCACTTCATGGGTGTCCGATTTGCGGTTGCTGACGGCCACCGATTCGCGCCACGAGCGCGCGGCCTTGGTCGCGGTGCGGTCGGAGCGGCGCCACAACCAGCCACCCAAGCCCAACGCAGCCGCCAAGGCAGCCCCCAGGGCATACACCACCCAGGCAGGAAAACGATCTGACTCCAGTTCTTGCAACTGGCGCTGCAACTCGGCCGAAGCGGCCTGGTCGCGCGTGGCCTTGGCGCGCAGCTGAGTCAGCTCCGACTCCAGCTGGCGCTGTGAGGCCTGGCCTTGCTCCTGGCTTTGCGGGTCTGGGTTCAAACTGCGCCACAGCGCTGCGGCCTGCTCTCTTTGCGGTGTGGCCTCGGACGCTGGGGCCTGAGGCAACTCAGGCGTAGAACGCAAGGTCACGGGCGAATCGAGCCAGATATCAAGCGGCTCCATGACTAGACGGGAGCGAGCGGCTTCTTTGGCGGCAGCTGCCGCAGGCTTGGCAGGAGCGGTTGCCGCAGGGGTTGTGCGAGGCTCTTTGCGCACGGCCTGCGCGGTGCGTTGCGAAGTACGCGGCACCACAGCGGAAGCAGCGGCCGGGCCACCTGCAACACCTTGCTCCAAGCCACCCACTTCCGGGGCGCGTGCAGCCATCACGGCTGCGTCTTGCGGAGATAGGGTGCGATCCCGCAATGGGGCGGTAGCAGCAGCCGCGGCCGCCGGTGCAGCCATGATGCGTTGCGCCGCTTTGGGCGGGTCGGCCAAAAACGTATAGGTGCGCGTGGTGCGGCCTGTGCAGCCAGCCGTCAGCGTGACCTGAACCACAGGTTCATCGATGGCGGTGAACGCCTGCACCCGCACACCGGATGCCAGGGGACTCACCAACACTTTGGACTCGCTGACCAGCGAGTCACCGGATTTGACGCTGACCACCACACACGAGGTGGCGATGTCTGAGCCCTCATCCGGCTTGACATCAAAGGCCAAATCCAACGTATTACCCAGCACCACAGTGCCCCTGCTCGCGCCCAGCGAAAGCGCGGAGGCGCCGGCGGCAACCACCCACAGACCGGCTCCAAAAATGGTGTTACGGATTTTCACAATAATTTCTGTTTTTGGTGCAGCCCATTCTTGCACATAAGTGCGCGCCTAGGGCCACAGCCATAATGGCGCTATGAAAATTCATTTTTCCACCATCGCCATTGTGGGCACGGGGGCCATGGGCCGGGGCATTGCACAAATCGCCGCCCAGGCCGGCAGCCAGGTCTGGTTGCTCGACACGCAAACCGGCGCCGCCGAAAAAGCCAGGCAAGCACTGCAAGAACAATGGGGCAAGCTGGTGGCCAAGGACCGCATCACGCCAGAGCAAGCCCAGGCCTGGGGCAACCAGTTGCAAATAGCCAACACAGTGGCCGATTTGACCGCCTGTGAGCTGGTCATCGAAGCCGTGGTGGAACGCCTTGACGTCAAGCAAGCCCTGTTCGCAGAGCTGGAACGCACACTGCCCGCGCACGCCGTGTGGGCCACCAATACATCGTCCCTGTCGGTCACGGCCATTGCCGCTGGCCTGAAGCAGCCTGAGCGGCTGGCCGGTTTTCACTTCTTCAACCCCGTACCACTGATGAAAGTGGTGGAAGTGGTGGCTGGGCTCAAGACCGCCCCCGCGCTTTGCCAGGCCCTCACGGCCTACGCCCGTGAAATGGGGCACACCCCCGTGCAGGCCCAAGACACGCCGGGCTTCATCGTCAACCACGCCGGGCGCGGCTTTGGCACCGAGGCACTGCGCATCGTCAGCGAGGGCGTGGCCGACTTCGCCACCATCGACCGCATCCTGCGCGACCAGGTGGGCTTCAAGCTCGGGCCTTTTGAGCTGATGGACCTGACGGCGCTGGACGTGTCGCACCCCGTCATGGAATCCATCTACCACCAGTATTACGAAGAGCCGCGCTTTCGCCCCAGCGTCATCACCGCGCAGCGGCTGGCGGGCGGCGTGCTGGGCAAGAAGGTGGGCGATGGTTTTTACCGCTATGTAGATGGCGCGGCCCAGGTGCCCGCAGAGCCCCCTGTGCCGGTGGTGCAAGACATTCCACCGGTGTGGGTATCGCCCCGGGCTTCACGGCGCATGGAGCTGTACCAGTTGCTCAAGGACCTGGGTGCCACCATCGAGACCGGCGCATCACCTTCGCCCCATGCCATCACCCTGGTCGCCCCGCTGGGGTTTGATGTAACCACGGTGGCAGTAGTCGAGCGGCTGGACCCGGCACGCACCATTGGCATCGACATGCTGGTGGAGGAAGCCGCCACCAAGCGGCGCGTGCTGGCCACCAACCCAGCCACGCGCGTGGACATCCGCAACGCCGCACACGCATTGTTTGCCCGTGACGGCAAGCCCGTGAGCGTGATCCGCGACAGCGGCGGTTTTGTCACCCAGCGCGTCGTGGCCACCATCGTCAACATCGCGGCAGATATTTGCCAGCAAGGCATTTGCTCGCCCAAGGACCTGGAAACCGCCGTGACCCTGGGCCTGGGCTACCCGCTGGGGCCATTGGCCATGGGCGACCGCTGGGGCCCCACCAATATCCTGGAGGTGCTGTTCAATATGCAGACCGTGTATGGCGACACCCGCTACCGCCCCAGCCCCTGGCTGCGCCGCCGGGGCGCCATTGGCCTGAGCCTGACCCACGTCGAAGAAAGCTGAGTCCATGCCCGCCCAACTGCTGAGCACCAGCGAAGGCCAGACACTGGTCCTGACCCTGAGCAACCCCGAGCTGCGCAACGCCATTGAGCCCGCCATGTATGCCGCGGGCATCGAGGCCCTGAATGTGGCCGAGCGCAGCCCCGATGTGCGCAGCGTGGTGATCACCGGCGCGGGCGGCATGTTCTGCTCGGGTGGCAACCTGCAGCGCCTGCAAGCCAACCGCCAGCAGCCCCCCGAGGTGCAAGCCCAGAGCATTGAAGGCCTGCACCAGTGGATTGAGACCATCCGCACCTACCCCAAGCCCATCATTGCGGCCGTGGAAGGCGCGGCGGCCGGCGCGGGCTTTTCGCTGGCCCTGGCCTGCGACATGGTGGTGGCCGCACGCGACGCGGTGTTTTTGATGGCCTACAGCAACGTGGCCCTGTCGCCCGACGGTGGCGCCAGCTGGAGCCTGGCCCACGCCCTGCCCCGCGCCCTGGCGACCGAGCTGCTGATGTGCGGCGAAAAGATCGCGGCCGAGCGGCTGCACGCGCTGGGCCTGGTCAACCGCCTGAGCAACCCCGGCGATGCCCTGGGCGCCGCCTTGCAGCTGGCCGAGCGGCTGAACCAACGGGCGCCCAATGTGCTTGCCAGCATCAAGGAGCTGGTCAGCGATGCGCCCCACCAGCCGCTGAGCACGCACCTAGACAGCGAACGCGACCACTTTGTCAAAAACCTGCACCATGCCAACGCGGGTGAAGGCATTGCGGCCTTTCTTGAAAAACGCAGCCCGCGCTACGACTGAGCGCCCCACCGCTACTGCAGCACCCACCGTGACACCATTCATGCCCTGCGTCCTTGCGGACCAGGGCATTTTTGTTTCCACCAGGACCCAAGCCCAACACCCGTGCCCGCAGGCACAGACGCACAGGTGACAACCCCAGGCAAAGGCCCGGGTCCCTCACGCGACAATGAAGCTGTTACCAGTCACCCAAAAGACAGACCATGGACGACCCGATTCTTACTATCGAAGAACGTGAAGCGATCAATTCCGGTCGCTGGTTCTCATCCCTTTCACCCTCACTGCGACACGACATCCTCCGATGCGCCTATGTCAAACGCTTCAAGGACGGCGGCCTCATAGCCGCCCGGGGCGATCCGCCCGAGGAGTGGATTGCCTGCGCGCGCGGGGCGGTGCGGGTCAGCTCCACGTCCATCTCGGGCAAGCAGATCACGCTGACCTATGTGGAGCCCGGCATCTGGTTTGGCGACGTGGCGATTTTCGATGGGGACCGGCGCACGCACGATGCCTATGCACACGGCGACACCACCGTGCTGTGCGTGGCCAAGGCCGACTTCAAAAAAATCCTGGCAGCGCACACCGAGTTCTACGAAGCCATGCTGCGCCTGCATGCGCGCCGCATACGCCAGCTGTACGGCCTGGTGGAAGACCTCAACACCCTGCCCCTGCGTGCGCGGCTGGCCAAGCAGCTGCTGCATCTGGTGCGCAGCTATGGCACTCCCAGCCTTTCAGATGGCAGCGAGATGCGCATTGGCCTGCAATTGGCGCAGGAAGAATTGGCACAGTTGCTGGGCGCATCGCGCCAGCGCGTGAACCAGGAGCTCAAGTCCATGGAGCGCGAGGACGCCATTCGCATCGAGCCCGGTGGCCTGGTGGTACGCAACCGCGAGGCGCTGATGCGCATTGCGGAAACCGACACCTGAGCCCCACCACTCCTCTTGCACGCAGCCCCCGCAATGCCTGGGCTGCAGTTCCTGGGCCGTGCGCCACATCGGCGCACGCAGCCACCCACACACACCCCGGCAACAGCCGCCCCAGCGCGCAGCAAGCACAGCCCTGCGCAGGCGCAGCCATGCCCAAACCCATTCCATCCCTCATCCCCCATGAGCAACTTTGACCATTTCGTGGGCACACGCCCCGTGTCTGACCAGCACGCCTTTGACACAGCAGCGCTCACCGACTGGCTCGGCCGCCACATGCCGGGTTTTGCGGGGCCGCTCACGGTGGAGATGTTCAAGGGCGGGCAATCCAACCCCACCTACAAGCTCATCACCCCCGGTGCCAGCTATGTAATGCGTGCCAAACCCGGGCCCGTGGCCAAGCTGCTGCCTTCGGCCCACGCCGTGGAGCGCGAATTTGCGGTGATGAGCGGCCTGCAAGGCACCGATGTGCCCGTGCCCCGCATGCATGTGCTGTGCGAAGACGAATCGGTGATTGGCCGCGCCTTCTACGTGATGGAGTGCATGCAGGGCCGCGTGCTGTGGGACCAGTCCTTGCCCGGCATGGCGCCCGCCGAGCGCGGCGCCATCTACAACGAGATGAACCGCGTGATTGCCGCGCTGCACACCGTGAAGTTTGCCGACCGGGGCCTGGCCAGCTACGGCAAGCCTGGCAACTACTTCGACCGCCAGATTGGCCGCTGGAGCAAGCAATACGTCGCCTCCATCACCCAGCCCATCGAAGAGATGGACCGGCTGATGGAATGGCTGCCCGCGCACATGCCTGCCAGCGCACGGGATGAGAGCCAAGTCTCCATCGTGCATGGCGACTTCCGGCTGGACAACCTCATGTTCCACCCCACCGAGCCCCGCGTGGTGGCCGTGCTGGACTGGGAACTTTCCACCCTGGGCCACCCGCTGGCCGACTTCAGCTACCACTGCATGAGCTGGCACATCCCTGCAGCGCTGGGGCGCGGCATTGCGGGGCAAGACCTGGCCGCCCTGGGCATTCCGGATGAAGACAGCTACATCCGCAGCTACTGCGAGCGCACCGGCATTGCCACGCCCGACGCGCTCAGAGCCGACTGGAACTTCTACATGGCCTACAACATGTTCCGCATCGCGGCCATCTTGCAAGGCATTGCCAAGCGGGTCGAGGCAGGCACCGCCTCCAGCGCGCAGGCCAAGGCATCGGGCGACACGGCCCGCCCCATGGCGCAGCTGGCCTGGTCGTTTGCCCAACGCGGCTGAACACGCCGCACAGAACAACACCCACCGATTTTTCACGGAGAACCCCATGGACTTTGACTACTCCCCCAAGACCAAGGAACTGCAGGCCAAACTGCTCCAGTTCATGGACGAGCACATCTACCCCGCCGAGGCAGCCTACAAGGCCGAGCTGCTGGCCAACACCGCCGCAGGCAAGCGCTGGTCGGCCCTGAACACCATCGAAAACCTCAAGCCCAAGGCCCAGGCCGCTGGCCTGTGGAACCTGTTTTTGCCAGTGGACAGCGCCGCGGCCTCGGGCTACGCAGGGGCAGGCCTCACCAACCAGGAATACGCGCCCCTGGCCGAAATCATGGGCCGCGTGCCATGGGCCAGCGAGGTGTTCAACTGCTCGGCGCCCGACACCGGCAACATGGAAACCATCGCCCGCTATGGCGACGAAGCCAACAAGGCGCGCTGGCTCAAGCCGCTGCTCGAAGGCAAGATCCGCTCGGCCTTCGCAATGACCGAGCCCGACGTGGCATCGAGCGACGCCACCAACATCGAGACGCGCATCGAGCGCCAGGGTGATGAATACGTCATCAATGGCCGCAAATGGTGGATTTCGGGCGCAGCCGATCCGCGCTGCGCCGTCTACATCACCATGGGCAAGACCGACCCCGAGGCGCCCCGGCACTCACAGCAAAGCATGGTGCTGGTGCCCGCTGACGCCAAGGGCATTACGGTCATTCGCCCGCTCAATGTGTTTGGCTACGACGACGCACCCCACGGCCACGTGGAGATGACGTTTGAAAACGTGCGCGTGCCCGTCTCCAACATCCTGCTGGGCGAAGGCCGTGGTTTCGAGATCGCCCAAGGCCGCCTGGGCCCCGGGCGCATCCACCACTGCATGCGCCTCATTGGCCTGGCCGAGCGTGCGCTGGAGCTGATGTGCAAGCGCGCCAGCAACCGCGTGGCCTTTGGCAAGACCGTGGCGCAGCAAACCGTGACGCAAGAGCGCATTGCCGAAGCCCGCTGCAAGATTGACATGGCCCGCCTGCTGACCCTGAAGGCCGCCTGGCTGATGGACGTGGCAGGCAACAAGGTGGCCAAGACCGAGATCGCCATGATCAAGGTGGTGGCCCCCAGCATGGCCTGCCAGGTGATCGACTGGGCCATGCAGGCCCACGGCGGCGGCGGCATGAGCGACGACTTCCCCCTGGCCTATGCCTACGCCGGTGCGCGCACCCTGCGCTTTGCCGACGGTCCGGACGAAGTGCACCGCAACGCCATTGCCAAGTGGGAGCTGGGCAAGTACGGCAGCTACGGCCGCGATGCGGGCGTGCCCATCACACGCGGCGCCTGAGAGGCTGAGGCCAAGCGCGGGACAACCCGCCACCCCGCAACCCACCGCACCAGCCCATGGCCCTCCAAGGCCATGGGCTTTTTTGTGGAGGGCTGTTGCCTGTGGCGCGGCAAAATCAACGCACCGCTTTTGTCCCACCCCACGTGACCACCGCTCGCCACCCACCCAACGCACAGCACGCCACCGCCCTCACCCGCCGCCAATGGAGCCGCTGGGCCACGGGTGCCCTGGCCTTGGCCGCCCCTGGCGCCTGGGCCAGTGCGGCGCAGGGCACGGACGATGGCGAGTGGCAGGCCTCGGCCACCGCAAGGCAACTGCTGCGCTGGGTGGCGGGCACGGCAGACAACGCGGGCATGCCCTTTGTGGTGATCGACAAGCCCGAGGCCTGCGTGCATGTGTTCTCAGGCCGCGCCCAGTGGCTGGGCAGCGCGCCCGTGCTGCTGGGGCTGGCGCCGGGTGACCGCAGCGTTCCCGGCATTGGGCAGCGCCCCGTGGCCCAGGTGCGCCCGCACGAGCGCACCACGCCCGCAGGCCGGTTTGTGACCGAGCCCGGCCAGAACCTGCAAGGCGAAGACATTGTGTGGATCGACTACGACGCGGCGGTATCGCTGCACCGCGTGCGCAGCGCCACGGCCATCGAGCGGCGCCTGCAGCGCCTGGCCAGCCCGCGTGCGCGCGACCGGCGCATCAGCTATGGCTGCATCAACGCACCCGATGCGTTCTACAGCCAGCACATCGCCCCCTACCTGGGGCAAGTGCCCGGCGTGGCCTATGTGCTGCCTGACACCGAGCCATTTGCTACGTTTTTTATAGCTGCTAGCGCTTATTAAATAAGCGCTAGCAGGCTATTTGGCATGAGTTTTGCAGATGCCTGAGACCCGCCCCGTTCGCCCTGAGCCTGTCGAAGGGCCGTTCAAAGGAGTGCCCTGGCTTCGACAAGCTCAGCCCGAACGGCTGGGGTAGGTGTCAGACTATCTGGCTAAAAAGCCTCCGCACAGCCTCAGAAGGCCACCTTCACCCCCACCGTCACACTGCGCCCCATCAGCGGCGCAGCGGTCTTGATGAACGAGGTGTGCGCATAGGCCAGGCGGTCGGTCAGGTTGTTGCCCTTGACGTACAGCTGCCAGGGCGAGCCGTTGGCCAGCTTGCCGTTGTAGGCGGCGCCCAGGTTCAGCATGCCGTAGCCGGGGGTCGCGGTTTCAAACTCGGCCACGCGGCTTTGGCGGGCCACTTGCACCCATTCCACCTGGCCTTCCCACGCCGCCCAATTGGCGTCCAGCCGCAAACCAGCACGGGTGGCCGGGATACGGGGCAGGTTGCCACCGCCGTCGAGCTTGGCGCGCACGGTGTCGCCAAACAGCGTAAGCCCCAAGTTGCGCGTGAGGGCCTGGCGCACCTGGCCTTCAATGCCGGTGAAGGTGGCGTCGGCCTGGCTGTACTGCAGCAGTTGCAGGCCATCCAGCGCATCGAGCGTGCGGCCGTAGATGTAGTTGTTGATCTTGTTGTGGAACACGCTCACGCCAAAGGTGGTGTCGCCACTGGTCTTTTTCAGGCTCACGTCGATGTTTTGCGAAGTCTCCGAGCGCAGATCGGCGTTGCCCCGCTCGTACGTGCTGGTGGCCATGTGCAGGCCCCGGGCGTACAGCTCTTCAGCCGACGGCGCACGGCTGGCGCGGGTGAACGAGGTGCCCACCTGGTAGCCGGGCGTGAAGCGCCACACCGCGCCCAGCGATGCCGAGGTGCCGTTGTGGCTGCGCTCGATGCCCGTGGTCTGCGCCTCGGCCGTCTGGCGGTCGTGGCGCAGTGCTCCTTCAAAGCGCCAGTCGCCCAGGCGGTATTCCTCCAACATAAACAGGCCCACCTTGCGGGTGACGGTGGGCTCAACGTAAGCCTCTTCACCTTCGGCGCTGAACTTGCGCTGCGAGGTCTGCAGGCCCACCACGCCCTTGAACCCGGCAATGGGCTCGTGCTGCAGCTCCACGCGGGTGTCGTAGGCCTTGTTCTTGAAGGTGGTGCTGATGGCGCCGTCTTCGACCTCGTCGTGCACATAGTCGGTCACGCCCGCGCGCAGGCGCAGGGCCGAGAAGCCTGCGAACGGGTTGCGCAGTTCGCCGCGCACGTCAAAGCGTTCGCTGCGCAGGTCCACCACGGGCACATCGGCCGGGTCGTGCACTTCGGCGGGCCCAGTGGGTGCAGGGCAGTCGAGCCGGTTTCCATTCACGCCACAGCCTTCAAAACTGTGGTTGTGCCCCGGCAGTCCGTACTTGGCCGTCTGGCGCGTGTAGGCCGCGCCCAGGTAGCCCTGCTCGCCCACCCACGACAAGCCCACGCTGCCCGTGTCGGTGCGGTTGAAGCTGCCCGGCACCTTGCGGGTGGCCTCGCCCTCGGGCGCCCAGCCCTTGCCCACGCGGTAGTCGCCCGCATCGCGCGCCACGCCCTCCACATGCACCGCCAGGTTGCCCGCACCGCCCGTGAGCGAGAAAGCGCCGGCCCCCTCACGGGCGCCCGTGTTGGCACGCAGCTCGGCGCTGCCTTCGTACCCCTTTTGCGGAATGGCCGTGGGCACCTTGCCATCGAGCACATTGACCACGCCACCCACCGCACCGTTGCCATACACCAGGGCCGACGGACCACGCAGCACTTCGATCTGCGTGGCCAGCATGGGCTCGGACGCCACGGCGTGGTCGGGGCTGATGGTGGAGGCATCGTGCAGCTCGGCACCGTCGCTGAGCACGCGCACACGCGGGCCATCCATGCCGCGAATGATGGGGCGGCTGGCCCCAGCGCCAAAGTGGCTGCTGGTGATGCCGGGCTCGCTGTTGAGCGTCTCGCCCAGCGTGGCCTCGCGGCGGCGCACCAGCTCGTCACCTTCGAGCACCGTCACCGGCGTGGTCATGTCATTGGCGCCCAGTTGCAGGCCGCTGGCAGAGACGGTGACGGCAGGCAGGCTGGCTTCGGCTGCAGCAGCGGGCGCCACGGCCTGAGCCTGGGCCAGCCCGGTGCCAGCCACGGCCAACAGGGCAACGGCCAGGGCCACAGGGCGCAGGGCCAGGCGATGGGGGGCAAGTGTGGAGTGAATCATGAGGAAACCTTGGGAATCAGAAAAATCGAACGCAACCACCCCGCAGCACGCACAGCGCAACACACGCAACACACAGCGCGCCATGGCAGACAGGCACAGGCCAGCCCACTCTGCGGGATATAGAACAAAAATGCACGCCAGCGCTTATCAATCAAGCGCAAGCAGCTATCAAAACAGGAGCAATCAACCCAAAGCGAAGCCGCCACGCAGGGCACAGCACGGGATGGGAAGCAATAGGCCAGAGGGAATGCGCGGAGCGAACGGGCGCAGCAGAAGCCACCCGCTGCCCTGGCAGCCCAAGGCCACCGGGTCAGATCGCAACGGTCAGCGGCTCGGGCCCGCAACTGGGGCCTGCGTATGTCAAGCCCGCAGGGCTGCAGGCGGTGCGCGGGCCTGGAACAGCGCCCGGTGCAGTGCGAACGCATGCTGCGTCCAGCCCACCGGGGCGGCATGGATGCCATGGCTGGCTGGCACGCCCAATGCGGGGGCGAGCAGCACATCGGCCAGGGCCAGTTGGTCCAGCAACAGGCAGTCTGCCCCGCTGGCGTGGGTGGGCACCAGGGCCGCCAAGGCCTTGGATGCCACGGGCGCGGGCAGGCCCTGTGCGCTGGTGTGGGCGTGTGCCGGGGGGGCGGTGCCAACCGCTGGCGCCACCCCACCCACCTGCAAAGGGAGCTGGGTGGTGAGGTGGACGGTGGAGTGCAAGGCCTGGTGCACCCGACCCAGGGTGGGCACCAGCACCAGGGCCAGCAGCAACCAAGCCAGCCAGGCCGCGTTCCAGGCGCGCACCCCAGCCCGCGTGCGCAGTGCGGTGCGCGCAGGTGGGCGGTGGTGCAACAGGGGCTTGGACATGGGCAAGGGCAAGGGCGAAATAGGCAGCGGGTTGGGGAGACTATCGGAATTGGAAATCGTCGGCTGCAAATGGACCGCAGCGGGGCCAATTTTGGTGAAACCTTCGGTTTTCGCGATCAACGCTCCAAGTCCGACAGCCTCCTAAGTCGGCAAACTCAAAAAACAAACAGCATCAAAACAGTGTGGGCCAAGGCAGCGCCTGGGCGAGCCCCCTGCCCTCACTTCACGGGCTCGGCCTCCACCATGCGGTAGAACAGCCCATAGGGGTCGTTGGGCAGCACATTGAATTTGCCCTCCACCACCACGGGCTCCAGCGAATATCGCACAGGCGTCTTGGCCTTGACTTCAACCATGCTTTCAGGCCCGCCCGGGATGCAGAACGAGCAAGTCAGCGGCACAGAGGTGAGCAAAAAGTGCTTTTGCGTGGGCTTGGCGTCCATGGGCACCATGAAGCCCTGGATGCGCTGCACCGTCTGGTGCATGGCCTGCTGCTGGGCGTTGAAGACGGGCAGCACGGCGGTCTTGGTGGTGTTTTTCTTCAGGTCACTCAACACGGACCAGGGCACCACGTCGCCCCGCACGGGCAGCGGGGCAATCGGGCTGTTGGGGCTGTGGTAGCCCGGCCCCGAGCCCGCCACCGCAGGCTGCCCGTGGGTGCCTGCGGGCAAAGGCGAGCTGAGCACGGACGCGCCCGCTGCACCGGGGGCTTGCGCCTGCGCCGCCCCCGGCAACACCCCGCCCAGCAGCACACCCGCCGCCGCCAGCCAGGCCAGCGCCCAAACAGGGCTATGCGCATCCAGGCGGTTGAGGGCGCCCGTGGGGATCCCAGTGCGGGACGTGTAGGAAGTTCGGCAGACCATGGGCCGGGCTCTTTCAATCAACGCAAAACCAAAACGGTGCGAGGCACATCGGGCGGCTAGGGATGTCCTGCATAACCCTCGCGAGTCGGTGGTAGTGCGGATCGGGATAGGCCGCAAGGCGTCTTTTCGCAGCCAATAGCAGGGCTATTGGCAAGAAAAGCAACGCAGCGGACTGCCCGAGGCCGCGCTATCACAGACCGCAGGGCGTTATGCAGGACATCCCAAGCCATCAATGCGCGTGCTTCATACCGCAGTATTTTCCGATGGCCAGGTTTTTACACGCCGCTTGCAGGTCTTTCATGCACTGGGCTTCGCCTTTGCCAGCCTCCAGGCATTTGGCAGCGGCCTCGTGCGCAACGGCCATGGCGCGGTGGCGCTCGATGTCTTCCTTGGTTTCCTTGTCAGAGTGGCCCTGGGCCAAGGCTGCAGCGCTGGCCAGCAGCAAGGGGGCCAGGCACAAAGCCGTCCACAGTTTTTTCATGGTGATTCCTTTCAGGTGAGATCGACGGACAACAAAACACATAACGATCAAGGCTGCACCAGCAGGTCGGCCACATCGGTGCGGTAAGCCTGCATGGCTGGCAACAGGGCCGCCAGCGCGGCCACCAGGCCCGCCAGCAGGGGCACCCCGGCCTCTTCGGGCAGCCACAGGGCCCCGGTGACCGGCAACAGCCCCTGCGCCTGCAGCGCCCAGCCCAGCGCGTGCGCCAGGCCGTGGCCCAGCAGCAGGCCCAAGGCGCAGGCCAGGGCCGCCAACCAAAGCGCCTCGCACAGCACCAGCCCGGCCACGCGGCCCGGGGGGGCGCCCAGCATGCGCAGCATGGCCAGGTCAAAGCGGCGCTCGCGCACGGCGTTCCACAGCGCAATGAACACGCTGAGCGCCGCCACGGCCAGCAGCACGCCACCAAAGGCGCGCAGCACATCGGCCCCCACGCCCAGCAGGCGCAGCAGGCGGGTCACTTCAATGGCCGGTGCCGCAGCCTGCATGGAGGTGTTGGCGTTGATGGCGCGCGACAGCGACACGGCGGCCAGCGGCGTGCGGTAGCGCACCAGGGCCACGGTCACTTCGCGCTCTTGCTTCAGGATTTCCAGGTCTTCAGGGTCATCGGCGGTGGCGGTTTCGTGCACCAGCCACACCGATTCGGTGCTGGTGAGGATGAGCCGATCGAGCACACAGCCGCACGGCGCCAGCACGCCGCTGACACGGTAGGGGTGGTCGCCATGGGCATGCCCCCCAGCGCCCAGGCCATGGGTACCAACAAATGTGGCGCCCACCAGTGGCTCGCCTTCGTGCCCCGGCTGCACCACGCTGCGCGCCACCGTGGCGCCCAGCACAGCGTCCATGGGCTGTTGCCACAGGGCGCCCTGGGCCAGCTCGGCGCGGTAGTGGGCGGGGTAGTCGGGCGTGGTGCCCACGATGCGAAAGCCCTGGTAGCTGTCGCCCAGGCTCAGCGGTATCACCTGGGACACCAGCGGGTTGCTCTGCAGGTCTTGCACCTCTTGCAAAGGGATGTTGCCCGTGGGCACGTCGATGTGGAACACCCCCGCCAGGATGAGCTGCAGCGGGCTGCCCTTGGCGCCCACCACCAGGTCAATGCCGTCCAGGTCGCGCTCAAAGGCCTGGTCGAGCTGGGTGGACACCAGCAGCACCAGCGTGATGGCGGCCAAGCCCAGGGTGAGCAGCAGCAGGTTGAGCGCCGCAGCCAGCGGCCGCGACCACAGGTAGCGCCAGGCCAAAGCGGCTGTTTTTGCTATATTTTTCATAGCTTTTACCGCTTATCCAGCGTGCGCTGGGTGCCCATTTCATTCAAACCCTGGCCCTGTGGGGCCGCGGCGGTGCCAGCATTCAGGTCCAGCCGCTGCAGGCGCGGCACACCGGCCAGGGCCTGCACCACACGCTGGTCGTGGGTGGCAATCACCAGGCTGGCGCCGCAGGTGGCGGCGCTGCTTTGCAGCAGGGCCAGGGCATCGGCGGCGGCTTCGTCGTCCAGGCTGGCGGTGGGCTC
This sequence comes from Acidovorax sp. 1608163, assembly GCF_003669015.1. Lineage (NCBI taxonomy): Bacteria > Pseudomonadati > Pseudomonadota > Betaproteobacteria > Burkholderiales > Comamonadaceae > Acidovorax > Acidovorax sp. 1608163. Next base: position 1,985,372 of record NZ_CP033069.1, on the reverse strand, counting down.
GTCGGCCAGCAGCAGCTCGGGCTGCAGCAGCACGGCGCGGGCCAGGGCCACGCGCTGCGCCTGCCCGCCCGAGAGCTGGTGCGGCTTGCGCCCCGCCAGATCGGCCACACCTACTTGGGCCAGCACCTGGGCTATGGCCGCATCATCGCGTGGGAGGCCCGCCGCAAAGTAGGCCAGGGCCAGGTTGTCGGCCACGGTGAGGGCACTGCTCAAGTGCAGCTTTTGCGGCAAAAAGCCAATGCTGCGCGCGCGCCAAGCGTCCAGCTCGGCCCCGCGCTGCGTGCCCAGCTGGATCCCCGCCACAAACAAATCACCGCCCGTGGCCCCCCGCAACCCAGCCACCAGGGCCAGCCAGGTGGATTTGCCCGCGCCCGACCGCCCCTGCAGCAGCAAGGTGCCGCCCTGCGGCAGGTCCACATCGGCAAACTGCAACTGCGGCCCCGCGCCATAGCGGTAGGCCAAGCCCCGGGTGCGGATCATGCGGCGGCCCCAGCGCCTGGGTGCGCGCAGCCCGCGCAGCGCCCGCGCACGGCAATGTCCACCGCCAGCCCCTCGTGCCCGGCAGACGCCAGCGCCTGCAACACCTCTTGCAAGGCCGACTGCACCGGGGCCGCGCCTTGCGACAGGCGGAACTGGCGGTGGCAATCGTCACATTCAAAACGGGGGGCAGCGCCCTCTTCGCCCTGCGGCGCGAGCGCATAGCGCGTCACGCGGGCGGCATCCACCTGCTTGAGCAGCAAGCCAGCAGCGGCAAAGCGGTCGAGCATGCGGTAGACGGTGACCCGGTTCACCGGGGCACCCGCTGCAGCCAGTGCCGCCTCCACCTCGGCTTCAGACCACGCCGCATGGGGCTGGTCCGCATACAGCAGTGCCAAGGCCCGCGTCGCGCGGGTGGCGCGCATGCCAGGAGGAAGAGCCCAGGCCGTGGGCTGAGCCAGCAATGGGGACGAGGAGACGGGCATGGGGGACAAGGTTGGGGCCAATGCAGCACCCCATTAACGCAATTGGGTTGCATTATGCACCGACACAGCTGCCACAAAAGCCCAGGCCTGAACGGGAGAAATCACTCCCGTGGCCATTGCCCCTTGGCAATCACCCCTTCAGATAGCGCACAAACGTCTTGCGAAACTTCTCCACCTTGGGACCCACCACAAAGGCGCAGTAGCCCGCGTTGGGGTGGTTGGCAAAGTAGTCCTGGTGGTAGGCCTCAGCCGTGCTGTAGTTGTCCAACGGCTTCACCTCGGTGGTGATGGGGGCGGCAAACACCTTGTCCTGGGTCATCTGGCGAAGCATGGTGTTGGCAATCTCTGCGTGCGCCGGGCTCTCGTAATAGATGCCGCTGCGGTACTGCGTGCCCACATCGTTGCCCTGGCGGTTCAACGTGGTCGGGTCGTGGGTGTGAAAGAAGATTTCCAGAATCTCTTCCAGGCTGATCTCATCGGCATCGAAGGTCAGGCGCACCACCTCGGCGTGGCCGGTGTCGCCTTCGCAAATTTGCTCGTAGCTGGGTTTCACGGTGTGGCCGTTGGTGTAGCCGCTTTCCACATCGGTGATGCCGCGCACACGGTCAAACACGGCTTCGGTGCACCAAAAGCAGCCCCCGCCCAGGGTGATAGTTTGCAAGGTCATGGCTTGTTTCCTCGGTAGTCGGGCCCATTATTTATCGCTCTCGATAACCCCTGAGGCCAGCAACGATCTCCCTCCAAGAAACCAGATTGACGGCACCAGGGGCGATTGCTACATTACTAACCAGTCAGTCAGTAAAAAATGCCCCGTAATCCTTTGAACGACCCCACCGCCAGCGAAGCTGCCCCCAAACGCAGCCGACGCAAAGAAGCGCGCCCTGGCGAATTGCTGGAGGCGGCGCTGGATTTGTTTGTCGAAAAAGGCTTTGCCGCCACGCGGGTGGACGAGGTGGCCGCCCGCGCCGGGGTGTCCAAGGGCACGCTGTTTTTGTACTTTCCCAGCAAGGAAGAACTGTTCAAAGCCGTGGTGCGCGAGAACATTGTGGGCCGCTTTGCCGAATGGAACACCGACCTGCAAACCTTTGTCGGCACTACCAGCGAGGTACTGACTTACTGCTACCAGGTCTGGTGGGAGCGCATTGGCGCCACCAAAGCGTCGGGCATCACCAAGCTGATGTTCAGCGAGGCCCAGAACTTCCCGGAGATCGCGCAGTTCTACCAGCAAGAGGTGATTTTGCCCGGCCGTGCGCTCATCCGGCGCATTTTGCAGCGCGGCATGGAGCGCGGCGAGTTCCGCGAGATGGACCTGGACTACGGCACCTACATCGTGCTGGCGCCCATGATGTTCCTGATGCTGTGGAACAACTCTATGGGCCCGTGCTCTTTGCCCGACGAGAACTTCAAGCCCGAGCAGTACATCCGCACGCAGATTGACAACATCCTGCATGGCCTGTGCGTGCGCCCTGCCCCAGGCCCTTCCCCCACCCACACCTGACCCCCATGAAACGCTGGATCACCTGGACGGCCGCTGGCCTGGTTGTTGTGCTGCTGGGCCTGGGCGTGTGGCGTGCCATGGCGGCGCGGCAGGCCCAGCAAAAAGCACTGGCCGAAGCCAGCAGCCAGCGTGAAGCGGCACCGCTGCAACTGGCGGCAAGCGAGGTGATCACCGTGCAAGCCCACAGCCTGGCGCTGGGGGTGCCCGTATCGGGCGCGCTGCGGGCGGTGGACTCGGCCATGATCAAGGCCCGCGTGGCGGGCGAGCTGCAAGGGCTGACCCTGCGCGAGGGCGACAGCGTGCGCGCAGGCCAGGTGGTGGCGCGCATTGACCCGACCGAATCGCAAGCCCGCCTGCGCCAGGCCCAGCAACAGGCCGACGCCGCCAAGGCCCAGGTGGACATCAACCGGCGCCAGCTCGACAACAACAAGGCCCTGGTGGATCAGGGTTTCATCTCCTCCACTGCGCTGGTCAACTCGCAAGCCAGCCTGCAGTCAGCCCAAGCCACCTACGAAGCCGCCCGTGCCGCGGCCGATGTGGCCCGCAAGGCGCTGGACGACACGGTGCTGCGCAGCCCCATTGCCGGGCAGGTGGCCCAGCGCCTGGCCCAGCCGGGCGAGCGTATGGCGCTGGACGGGCGGGTGCTGGAGGTGGTGGATTCCAGCCGCCTGGAGCTTGAAGCCCTGCTCAGCCCCGCAGACTCTCTGGCCGTGCGCGTGGGCCAAAAAGCCCAGCTGGAGCTGGAAGGCTCTAAGCAAGGCGTCACGGCCACCGTGGTGCGTATCAACCCCAGCGCACAAGCAGGCAACCGCACGGTGCCGGTGTACCTGCGGGTGGATGCCAACAACACACCCACGTCCGGCGCACCCGGCAATGCAGCCACAGCCCTGCGCCAGGGCCTGTTTGTGCAAGGGCTGCTGACCACCGGCCAGGCCCAGGTGCTGGCGGTGGAGCTGGACGCCGTGCGCACCGACAAGCCCCGCCCTTATGTCCAGGCCGTGGAAAACAGGCGCGTGGTGCACCGCCCCGTCACGCCCGGCCTGCGTGCCGTGGTGCAGGGCCAAACCCTGGTGGCGATTGAAGGCGTGCCTGCAGGCACCTCGGTGGTTGCCGGGCGCATTGGGCCACTGCGTGAAGGCACGGCGGTCGCCACCGCTCCAGGCGCGGCAGCCAGCGCAGCCCCAGTGGCGGCAGCGCCAGCCAGCGCGGCATCGACCACGGTCCGGTAACCCGCAGGTCCATCGCCATGTGGTTCACCAAAGTCAGCCTCAAAAACCCCGTGTTCGCCACCATGGTGATGCTAGCCATCGTGGTGCTGGGCCTGTTCTCTTACCAGCGCCTGAAGGTGGACCAGTTTCCCAACATCGACTTCCCGGTGGTGGTGGTGACGGTGGACTACCCCGGCGCCTCGCCCGAGATTGTGGAGAGCGAGGTCACCAAGAAGATCGAAGAAGGCGTTAACTCGATTGCGGGCATCAACGCCCTCACCTCCCGCAGCTACGAGGGCACGGCGGTAGTGATCATCGAGTTCCAGCTGCACATTGACGGGCGCAAGGCCGCCGAAGACGTGCGCGAGAAAGTGGCTACCGTGCGCCCCAATCTGCGCACCGAAGTGAAAGAGCCCCGCGTGCTGCGCTTTGACCCGGCCAGCCGCGCCGTGTGGTCGCTGGCCGTGCTGCCCGACGACACAGCCGGGGCCACGGCCGGTGCCGCCGCGCCCTCTGCCGTAGAGCTGACCACCTGGGCCGAGCAAGTGCTGAAAAAGCGCCTGGAAAACGTGCGCGGCGTGGGAGCCGTGAACCTGGTGGGCGCCACCAAGCGCGAAATCAACATCTACCTGAACCCGCAAGCGCTGGAAACGTTCGGCGTGACGCCCGACCAGGTGGTTGCCGCCGTGCGCAACGAAAACCAGGACTTGCCTGTGGGCGCCATCCGCTCGCTTGCCCAAGAGCGCGTGGTGCAAATTGACGCGCGCATGCAGCGCCCCGAAGACTTCGGCCGCATCATCGTGGCCCGCAAAGGCGCGCCAGCCACGGGCCAGGCCAGCGCAGGCGCGCCCATCCGGCTCGACCAGGTCGCCCGGGTGAACGATGGCGCACAAGAAGTGGAGAGCCTGGCCCTGTACAACGGCCAGCGCACCCTGCTGCTGTCGGTGCAAAAGGCGCAGGGCGACAACACCATCGAGGTGGTCGATGGCCTCAACGCGGCGGTGCTGGACATCCGCAAGCAGTTGCCCCCTGGCGTGCGCCTGGAGGTGATTGGCGACAGCGCACGCCCCATCCGCGTGGCGGTGAACAACGTGCGCCAGACGCTGATCGAAGGCGCCGCACTCACGGTGCTCATCGTATTTTTGTTCCTGAACTCGTGGCGCTCCACCGTCATCACGGGGCTGACCTTGCCCATCGCGTTGATCGGCACGTTCCTGTTCATGAACATGTTTGGCTTCACCATCAACATGATCACACTGATGGCGCTCTCTCTGTGCGTGGGCCTGCTGATCGACGACGCCATCGTGGTGCGCGAGAACATCGTGCGCCATGTGCAGATGGGCAAAGGCGCGTATGCCGCAGCCATGGACGGCACACAAGAAATTGGCCTGGCCGTGCTGGCCACCACGCTGTCCATCGTGGCGGTGTTCATGCCCATCGGGTTCATGGGCGGCATCATCGGCAAGTTCTTCCACGAGTTCGGTATCACCATCGTCGCGGCGGTGATGATTTCGATGTTCGTGAGCTTCACGCTCGACCCGATGCTGTCGAGCATCTGGCACGACCCGAGCATCCATGCCCACGGCCAGCACGGCGCACCTGTCACGCTCTACGACAAGACCATTGGCCGCGTCACAGGCTGGTTTGACCGGGCCACCGACGCGCTGGCCGAGGGCTACCAGCACCTTCTGCGCTGGTCGCTGGTGCACAAGCTGGCCACGCTGTTCATTGCGCTGGGCATCTTTGTGCTGAGCATCTTCATGGTGCCGTTGCTGGGCACCGAATTTGTGCCCAAGGCCGATTTTTCGGAAACCACCGTCAACTTCTACACGCCCGTGGGCTCGTCGCTGGAGGCCACCGAGGCCAAGGCGCGCCAGGTGGAAGGCATCCTGCGCCAGATGCCCGAGGTGCGCTACACCCTGGCAACAATCAATACCGGCAACGCACAGGGCAAGATGTACGCCAGCCTCTATGTGCGTCTGGTGGACCGCAAAGACCGCAGCCGCAGCGTGGACCAGATGTCCGACGTGCTGCGCGAGCAACTGGCCAAGGTGCCCGGCATCACCGTCACGCACGTGGGTTTGCTGGATGCAGTGGGTGGCAACAAGCAGGTGGAGTTTTCACTGCAAGGCCCCGACCTCAAAGAGCTGGAGCGGCTGACCCAGGTGGTGACGGCCAAAATCCAGGGCATTCCCGGCCTGGTGGACCTGGACAGCAGCGCCAAGCCCGACAAGCCCGTGGTGGCGCTGGAGGTCAAGCGCGATGCGGCGTCTGACCTAGGCCTGTCTGTGGCGCCCATGGCCGCCTCGCTGCGCACGCTGGTGGCGGGCACCACGGTGGGCAACTGGCGTGCCCCCGATGACCAGACCTACGACGTGAACGTGCGCCTGGCCCCCGAGGCCCGCACCACCCCGCAAGACCTGGAACGACTGCCCTTTGCGCTGACAGCGGCCGACGGCACCACCCGCATCGTGCGGCTCAACCAAGTGGCCCGGGTGACCGAATCCACCGGCGCCAACCAGATCAACCGGCGCGATCTGACGCGCGAGGTGGCCATCAACGCCAACGTGGCCCAGCGCTCGGCGGGCGAGGTGTCGAACGACATCAAGAAGGTGCTGGACACCATGGCCTTCCCACCCGGCTACCGCTACCAGTTCGGCGGCTCCACCAAGAACATGGCCGAGTCGTTTGGCTATGCCATCTCGGCGCTGGCCATGGCCATCATCTTCATTTACATGATCCTGGCGAGCCAGTTCAAGAGTTTCTTGCAGCCACTGGCGCTCATGACCTCGCTGCCGCTCACGCTCATTGGCGTGGTGCTGGCGCTCTTGATGTTCCGCTCCACGCTGTCCATGTTCTCCATCATCGGCGTGGTCATGCTCATGGGGCTGGTCACCAAGAACGCCATCTTGCTGGTGGACTTCGCCATACGCGCCCGCGAGGAACATGTGAACGACGCAGGCGAAACCGTGCCCGGCCTGCCCCGTGCCGAAGCCCTGCTGCTGGCAGCCCGTGTGCGGCTGCGCCCCATCCTCATGACCACGCTGGCCATGATCTTCGGCATGGTGCCGCTGGCGTTTGCGTTGTCCGAGGGCGCAGAACAGCGTGCGCCCATGGGGCAGGCGGTGATTGGCGGGGTGATTACCTCGTCGCTTTTGACGCTGGTGGTGGTGCCTGTGGTGTATTGCTATATGGACGATCTGGCCCGTTGGGCCCTTGGCAAGATGGGACGCGGCCAAACGGCCTCCGGGCCATCTAAAATTCAGGGTTTGTCCTGACCCGCACTCCCACTGGAGACCTTCGATGAATTTGCCACTGAACACGTCCGCCAACATCAGCGACCCCGTCGCCCAGGCCCGCTACAACATGATCGAGCAACAGATCCGGCCCTGGAACGTGCTGGATGCCGACGTGCTGGAACTGCTGTCTGCCGTGCGCCGTGAAGACTTTGTGCCGGCAGCCCACCGCAGCCTGGCTTTCATGGACATTGAAGTGCCCCTGCTGGGCGACGACGCCGAAGCAGCCGTGCGCCAGGGCCACAGCATGCTGCAACCCCGCCTGGAAGCACGCATTCTGCAAGACCTGCGCATCCAGCCTACCGACCGCGTGCTGGAGATTGGCGCGGGCTCGGGCTACATGGCCGCCCTGCTGGCCCACCGCGCAGAGCGCGTCGTGTCCCTGGAAATCAACCCCGCCCTGGTCAACATGGCGCAAGATAACCTGCGCAACGCTGGTGTGCACAACGCCGACGTGCGCCAGGGTGACGGTGCCCGTGACGCAGTGCCGGACGGCCCTTTTGATGTGATTTTGCTCAGCGGCTCGGTGGCCCAGGTCCCACAAAACCTGTTGGCCCTGCTGCGCGACGGCGGCCGCCTGGGCGCCGTGGTGGGCACCGACCCCGTGATGCGGTTCACCCTGGTTCGCCGCGAAGGTGACCGGTTTGTGACCACCTCCCCCTGGGACACCACGGCCCCCCGCCTGGTCAACTTCCCTGAGCCTTCCAGCTTCTCGTTCTAACCCCCTCGTCTTCGGAGTTCTGCATGATCACTCGCGTTCGCCCTGCCCAACTGGCGCAATGGTTTGCCGCCAACCCAGCGGGCACCCAGCCCTTGGTGCTGGACGTGCGCGAGCCCTGGGAGCTGCAAACCGCCAGTGTGCGGGCCGAGGGGTTCGAGCTGCGGGCCATCCCGATGGGCGAAATCCCCGGGCGCCTGAGCGAGCTGCCCAAAGACCAGCCCATTGCCTGCCTGTGCCACCACGGCATGCGCAGCATGAATGTGGCTGCATTTTTAGAGCAGCACGGGTTTGAACACCTGGCCAATATTTCAGGGGGCATTGACGCCTGGTCGCATGAAGTCGACCCCGCTGTGCCCCGCTACTGATTCCGCCCTGCGGCAAGCCGTTTCCATCCCTTTTGTGCAGACACTCTGAGGACTTTCATGACAGCTTTTCGGCCCACCTCCCTGACACTGGCGCTTGGCGCCGCTTTGAGTGCAGCCCTGTGCGCCCCGGTGCATGCCCAGAGCCTGACGGAGCTGGTGGAATCAGCCCGCACCTACGACACCACCTGGCAGGCAGCACGTGCACAGCTGGACGCCGCCGCACGCCGCGCCGACCAGGCTCAGGCAGGCCTGCTGCCCAGCGCCGCCCTCACGTCGGGGGTGACCCGGGCACAGACCGATGTGAGCCGCCCCGACATTGAACGCACGGCCAGCACCCAGACCCTGGGCGTGAACGCCTCGCAGCCGCTGTACCGCCCCGCCAACCGCATTGCGCTGGAGCAAGGCCAGCGCGGCGTGGATGTGGCCCAAGCCCAACTGGACGCGGCCACGCAAGACCTGCTGGTGCGCGTGAGCCAGGCCTATTTCGACGTGCTGGCAGCGCAAGACACCCTGGCCTTTGTGCAGGCGCAAAAGACGGCCGTGTCTGAGCAACTGGCGTCTGCCAAGCGCAACTTTGAAGTGGGCACCTCCACCGTCACCGATTCGCGCGAAGCCCAGGCCCGCTACGACCTGGTGATCGCCCAGGAAATTGCCGCTGAAAACGACCTGCGCGTGAAGAAGCTGGCACTCGACCAACTGGTGGGCGTGACCAACGCCCAGCCCGTGCCGCTGGCCCAACCGGTGCAATTGCCCAATGTGGAGCCCGCCAACGTCAACCACTGGGTGGACCTGGCCCGCGACCAGCAGCCCGGCGTGCGCCAGGCCGCCATGGCGCTGGACATTGCCCGGCTGGAAACCAAGAAAGCCGAAACCGGCCACCGCCCCACCCTGGACTTGCAGGCGGGCTACAACATCACCCGCAACCCCACGGGTACCGTTACCACCCCCGGCGTGAACAGCCGCACCAACGTGGCCAGCGTGGGCGTGGCCTTCAACCTGCCGTTGTTTGCAGGCTTTTCGGTGCAAAACCGCGTCAAGGAAACCCTGGCCCTGGAAACCAAGGCCGAGGCCGACCTGGAAACCGCCCGCCGCAACGTGGCGCAAGCCACCCGTGCGGCCTTCTTTGGTGTGCAGTCGGGCCAAGGGCAGGTGCAGGCACTGGAAGCGGCCGAGGCCTCCAGCCAAAGCGCCCTGGACGCCAACAAGCTGGGCTACCAAGTGGGCGTGCGCATCAACATCGACGTGCTCAACGCCCAAAGCCAGCTCTACCAAACCAAGCGCGACCTGGCCCAGGCCCGCTACAACGTGCTGCTGGGCACGCTGAAGCTGCGCCAGGCTGCTGGCACGCTCACCCAAGAAGACGTGGCCCGGATCAACAGCTTGCTGGCCCCATCGCCGGCAACAGGCGCAACAGGCACGGGCACCAAGCAGCCCTGACGCAGCGATCTGCGGGCGGCCCACATGGGCCGTCCTCCGCATCGGGCTTTTGGGGATTGCGCCTGCATTGGCTGTCGCGTGAAAGCAGCACCCGGCGCCGTGCATTTGTAACAAAACACAGAGGCCCTGCGGCCTCTCCGTCCTGCGGGCCGCGGCGGCGCCCTTGCGTAGCCGCAACACCCCAGCCCTGGGCACGGCCCGCGCGCACGATGGCTAGCGCATTCCTTCGTACAAGAGTCACAAATTTACGGTGACAATGATTCGGTGTTTACCCCATCGACCGAAGCGCAACGCCCCTCCCCGCCCCCAGTCGCCTGCCCCTGCGGCAGGGACGCGGGGGCCTTGCATGGGTTCAAGCAGCGCACTGGGCTGATGGCCCCCACCGCCACCTCCCGCCCCCTCGTGACGCCATGAAGAAGAACCCGCTTTATCTGGTGTGCTACTACGGCCAGACGCAGGGCCCCTCAGACCGCTCAAGTTCCCTGAGCAGCCTGATCGCCACGTCGGCAGAATTTGCCCGGCGCAACCACCTCACCGGGCTGCTGGCCGTGGCCGATGGGTACTACCTGCACCTGGTGGAAGGCGAACGCGAGGCGGTGCAAGGGCTGGTGCACCGCATCAATGGCTTTTGGGGCAACACGCCCCCCACGGTGCTGCTGTCGCTGGCCGTGACCAAGCAGCGCTTTGCCCAGTGGAGCGCCAACCTGGTCGAGCGCCCCGCCAAAGTGACCAACATGGACCTGCGCCTGGCCCACATGCGCAAATTCAGCGCGCAAGACTCCATGGCGGCCATCCCGGACCTGTTTCGGTATTTCCTCATGCCCAGCACCCCCACGGCGCCACCGCCCCTGGCACCGCCCGACCAGCCGCGCGGCAGGGTGCGGCAAGTGGCGGTGTTCAGCAGCTCGCTGCTGTGGTTCAACCCCATCTTCAGCCACGTGGCCACGCGCTTTCGCGGCTACCCCCACACGCTCAAGGCCTCCAGCACGGGGCTGGACGCGGACACCTTCCCCATCGACTACGTGGACGTGCTGGCGGGCCCGCTGGGTGCCGTGCGCATGGTGGGCATCAGCCTGGATCTGCTCGGCTCCACCCTGTCGCAACCGCTGCTCAGCAAGGTGGAGATCGCCGTCTTTTTGACCCGCAACAACGCTACAGGCAAAGATGTGCAATTGGTGGAGCAGGCCCTGCGCCACCCGGCCATGCTGCATTCGCGCCCTCAGGTGCTGTTCGTCACATCGGGGCGCGATGCCGATCTGTCGCAGTCGTTTTCTGAAATGGCGACGCAGGCCCACCTGCCCACCACCGATCTCGTGGCCTCGGTGCTGTCGGGTGAGCCCATCTGGACGGCCATCGCACGCATGCTGGAGTTTCCGCCCGAGCCCCTGCTCGAGCAGGCCCACGACCCGGCCGACTCGGCAGCCCCCGCCGTGTCCTGGCAACAGACTCCCCAAGCCGCATTGCCCCAGCCCGCGGACGTTGCAGTGACGGCCCCGGCCCCCTTGCTCCAGGCCATCGCACCTGCGATGGCGCCAGCGGACTTGGCTGCCACGCAGACCACTGGCGCGCCCCCTCGCTCCAAAGACCACCAGGTGTTGCAGCAGGCCCTCGAAGACGCCGTGGCCATCCTGCCCGAAGGGGCCTGGGGCGGCTGGCTGGACGTGGAGCAAGGCCGGTGGTTGAGCACTTCGGGGGCGGTACCCGAGGCCGAAGCGGCTGCCGCAGCCGCCCATTCCGCCGCGTGCGATGAGGTGCTGCTGCGCCTGCACCGCGCCGCAGAGGCCGATGGCGAGTGGACCACCGAAGAGCTGATCACCACCTATGGCTGGCACTACCAGTTCACCCTGGTGCTGCCCCATTGGCCCACGCAGGTGCTGTGGCTGTGGATGCACCGCGAGGGCACCAACTTGGCCCGCACCCGGCTGCTGCTGCGCATGGCGTTGCAAAAGGTGCAAAGCGCGCTGGGTGAAGGGGACGGCGCATCGCAGCCGTCCTGAGAAACTGTTCTAAATGCGCCGCCGAAAAACCGCTGCCCCCGGCGCAACAGGTCAGGCGGGCCGGGTGTCTCCCTCGGCATACACCGCCAGCGACGACGGCGAAATGCCCAGCAAATTGGCCACCTGCCGGGCCGTGGCACGCGCCGCCCCCCGGTGGGCCCGGGCGAACGACTGCGCTGCTGCGCGGGCGGCTTTCAAACGCTCAGGGTCTTGCACCAGGGTGCAGGCCATTTGCGCTGCGGCGGGCATCCCCGGGGTGCGCCAGGCAGCACCGGCTTCGCAGGCCAGCTCGGTGGCTTCGGCAAAATTGAAGGTGTGCGGCCCCACCACCACAGGGCAGCCACAGGCAGCCGCTTCGATCAGGTTTTGCCCTCCCAGCGGGGCAAAACTGCCCCCCAGCAGCACCACGTCGGCCATGGCGTAATAAGCAGCCATTTCACCCACCGAGTCGCCCAGCCACACATCGGCGGGCACCGGGGCGTCCCCCGCCCAGGCACTGCGCCGCGACACGGTCAACCCCGCACCCTGCAGCAATTGCTGCACCTCATCAAAGCGGTGCGGGTGGCGCGGCACGATCAACCATTGCACTGACTGTTGCCCCGGGGAATGGGGCGTGGCTTTTGCTATATTTTCAGGAGCTTCTCGCGCTTTATCTGCTTGCGCTGCAAGCTGTTTTGATCGAATAAATTCCAGCCACTGGGTTTCCTCCCCTTCACGGCTGCTGGCCAGCATGACCACGGGGCGCCCCGTCAGCAGGCGCCAGCTGCGGCCACGCTCCATCTGGGCGGCATCGGGCACCACATCAAACTTAAGGTTGCCCAGCACCCCACGCACGGGCGCGCCCAGGTCTTCCAGGCGCTGCGCGTCGGCTTTGGACTGCGCCCACACGGCGGTGAGCCCCTGGTAGGCCGGGCGCGCCAAGGCCCCCAGGCGGAGCGCGCCGCGCCAGGATTTGAGGTTCAGGCGCGCATTGGCCAGCACCAAGGGCACGCCGCGCTGCTGGCAGCCAGCAATCAGGTTGGGCCAGACCTCGGTTTCCATCAGCACCCCGATGGCTGGGCGAAACTGGCGCAGAAAGCGGGCCACGGCGCCAGGGGTGTCCCACGGCAGCCAGACCTGTACATCACCGGGCTGCAGCAGCTTCTCGCCCTCGGCCCTGCCCGTGGCGGTGCCGTGGGTCAGCAGCAGGCGCATGCCGGGCAGCTGCGCGCGCAACTCGCGCAGCAAGATGGCGGCGGCCCGGGTCTCGCCCAGCGACACGGAATGGATCCAGACGAAACGCCCCATCAAGTCCATGCTGCTGTGGGCCACCAGGCTGTCCATGGGCTGGGCATAGCGGCCAAACCGCTCAGGCACGGCCACGGCATAACCCGGCTCGGCCCGCGCGCGGCGGCGCAGCTTGCGCTTGAGCAGCGGCTGGGCGCACCAGGTGACGGCGGTGTAGAGGGCGCGGGCGAAGCTCATGGCGCCAGCCCCGGCACGGGCAGCACAGCCCCCGTCCAGGCACCTGCCACGGCTCCTGCCCCGCCGCCTTCGCTGCGCCGTCCCACCACCAGGCAAGCGCCCACGCCAGGGGCGGCCACCACCAGGTCGCCCCCCGGCGCCCACAGCGCACTGCGCCCCACGCACAGGTAGCCGCCGGTGGGCGCGCCATAGTTGGCCATCAGCACGGCCATGCCGTGGGTGCGGGCATAGCCTTGCAGCAGCGCGCTCTCTGCGGGGTAGCCGCCGGGCGAAAGCACCATGCTGCAGGCATACAGCGCAGCGCCGCCAGCGCGCGCGGCCTGGGCGTGTTCTGGGTGGGTGATGTCGGCGCACACGGCCAAGCCCACGGGCTCACCGCCCAGCTCGGTCACGTGGGCAGGCGCAGCGCCCGGGCTGGCAAACTGCTGCTCACCGTCGTGCAAATGGTGCTTGCGGTACAGCTCGGTGCGGCCATCGGGGTGCAGCACCACCGAGCCAATGCCGGGATTGGCCTGACCAGCCTCGGCCGCCACTGCCGTGCCCACCACCAGCACCATGCCGTGCTGGGCTGCGGCATCGCACAGCGGCGCCAGCTGCGGGGCATCGGGCGCCAGCACGTTGCGGGCCATCAGTGTGGGCTCATAGCCCATGAGCGACAGCTCTGGAAACACCAGCAACTGCACGCCCGCGCTGGCAGCGGCTTGCACAAACAACACATGCTGCTGCACGTTGGCAGCCACGTCACCGGGCCACACCAGGGTTTGCGCTGCAGCCACCGTGAGCCCGGCGGGCACCGAGAAAGAGGTCATGGAATCGATCGCCTGAGAGGAAAACGCGGGGGCTGGGTGGGCAAGGCGGCAAAGGCTCAGCCCGTCAGTGGGCAGCGCTGCCCACGGCGGCGCCGGGCTTGACCTTTTCGAGCAAGGCCAGCATGGCAGCCTCGATGCGGTGCAGCGCCTCGGGGGTGTGCCCCTCGAACCGGAGCACCAGCACGGGCGTGGTGTTGCTGGCGCGGATCAGGCCAAAGCCATCGGGCCAGTCCACGCGCAGGCCGTCGATGGTGTTGATCTGTGCGGGGGCGGCAAAGGCGCTGGCAGCCAGGGCCTGGAGCTCGGCCGTGAGACGGTGCGGCTCGCCCTCGGCGCAGGCCACATTCAGCTCGGGGGTGGAGTGGCTGGTGGGCAGCGCATTGAGCACCGCACTGGGGTCGCTGCTGCGGCTCACAATCTCCAGCAGGCGGCAGCCCGCATAGGTGCCGTCGTCAAAGCCAAACCAGCGCTCCTTGAAGAAGATGTGCCCGCTCATCTCGCCACCCAGGGGCGAGTTGGTTTCCTTCATGCGCGCCTTGATGAGCGAATGCCCGGTCTTGAACATCACCGGCACACCGCCCGCCTCGGCAATGGCCGGGGCCAGGCGCTGGGTGCACTTCACGTCAAAAACGATCTCGCCACCGGGCACGCGCGAGAGCACGTCTCGCGCAAACAGCATCATCTGCCGGTCCGGGAAAATGTTGGTACCGTCCTTGGTGACGATGCCCAGACGGTCGCCGTCGCCGTCAAAGGCCAGGCCCAGCTCGGCGTCGCTGCTGTGCAGCGCAGCGATCAGGTCGCGCAGGTTCTCGGGCTTGCTCGGGTCGGGGTGGTGGTTGGGGAAGTTGCCGTCCACCTCAGAAAACAGCTCAATCACCTCGCAGCCCAGGGCGCGGAAGATGGCAGGCGCCGAAGCCCCCGCAATGCCGTTGCCGCTGTCCACCACCACCTTCATGGGGCGGGCCAGCTTCACATCGCCCACGATGCGTTCGCGGTAGGCACTCAGCACATCGGCCTGGCGCACACTGCCGCCGGGCACCAGTTGCCAGGCATCGGCCTCCATCGTGCGGCGCAGGGCCTGGATTTCTTCGCCGTAAATGGCGCGGCCACCCAACACCATCTTGAAGCCGTTGTAGTCCTTGGGGTTGTGGCTGCCGGTGACTTGGATGCCGCTGGCGCACAGCGTATGGGCCGCAAAGTACAGGATGGGCGTGGTGACCATGCCCACGTCAATCACCTCGATGCCCGCCTCGACCAGCCCCTGGATCAGCGCGCCCGCCAGCGCGGGGCCCGATAGGCGCCCATCGCGCCCCACGGCCACCACGGTCTGCCCCTGCGCCCGAGCGGCCGTGCCAAACGCCCGGCCCAGGCCCAGGGCCACGGACTCGTTCAGGGTCGAAGGCACGATGCCGCGAATGTCATAGGCTTTGAAGATGGCGGGCGAGAGTTGCACGTAAAGGGCCTTTCCGAGAGGGATGAATGCCGTGAAAAACCTGACCGCAGTCAGGTGGCGCGCCTGCCTTTGCGGCAAGGGCCGGGGGGCGCCACGTTGGCTGCTCCAGCCAGGGGGCCAAGGAGGCACGGCAGATAACCGCCGCATTGTAGGTGCCTCAGGGGGGCGAACCGCCCCGCAGTCGGTCCCAGCAGGCACAGGTCCGAAAACGGCCAGTCTTCCAAAGGCATCGGCCTATCATGCCAAGCCATGCCCTCCCAGCCCACGCCCCCCAGCACCGAGCCCCCAACACCACTGCCGCACCCGCCGCAAGACGCGGACGATGGGCGCTACATGGCGCTGCGCACCCGGGATGCGCGCTTTGACGGGCGGTTTTTCACGGGCGTGACCTCTACCGGCATCTACTGCCGCCCGGTGTGCTCGGTGCGCACGCCCAAGCGCGAGAACTGCCGCTTTTTTGACCTAGCGGCCCAGGCCGAGCGGGCAGGCTTTCGGCCCTGCCTGCGTTGCCGCCCCGAGGTGTCGCCCGCCTCGATGGTGTGGTCCACCCAGGACGCCAGCCACCTGCTGGTGCACCACGCGCTGCGCCTGCTGGACGCACCCGACGCCTTGCAAAGCGACCCCCACAGCGCCCAGGCCTTGGCCGAGCGCCTGGGCGTGAGCGACCGGCACCTGCGCCGCCTGTTTGAGGCGCAACTGGGCTTGTCGCCCCTGCAGTACCTGCAGACCCGGCGGCTGCTGACGGCCAAGCAGCTGCTGACCGACACCCCCTTGCCCGTGACCCAGGTGGCGCTGGCCAGTGGCTTTGGCAGCGTGCGCCGCTTCAACGCCGCGTTTGCCCAGCACTACGGCCTGAGCCCCACCGCCCTGCGGCGCAGCGGCGCGGTGGCGGGCGAAGGGGCTACGGGCACGCTGCGTCTGGCCTACCGCCCGCCGCTGGACGCCCCGGCACTGCTGGCGTTTTTTGCCAAGCGCCAGTTCCATGGCGTGGAGTGGGCGCAGCCCGAGGGTGCCGCACCCAGCCTGCGGCGCACCGTGCGCCTGCGGCCCAGCACAGGGGCACAGCCCATCACCGGCTGGGTACAGGCGCAGTTTGATACCGCCCGCCACCAGGTGCTGCTGCAAACCAGCGACAGCCTGTACCCCGTGCTGCCCGCCGTGCTGCGGCGCGTGCGCGCCCTGCTGGACCTGGATGCCGACCCCGCGCCCATCAACGCGGTGCTGCACGCCGACTTTCCGCAGGGCGACGGCCTGCGGGTGCCAGGCGCGTGGGATGGGCTGGAGCTGGCCGTGCGTGCCGTGCTGGGCCAGCAAATCACCGTGGCGGCGGCGCGCACGCTGGGGCAGCGGCTGGTCGAGCGCTTTGGCGAGCCCATCACCACCCCCTGGCCGCAGCTCAGCCGCCTGTTCCCCACCGCCGATGTGCTGGCCCGGGCCGAGGGTGAAGCACTGGGGCAGCTGGGCATCGTGCGCCAGCGGCAGGCGGCCATCGTGGCGCTGGCGCGGGCGGTGGATGCCGGGCAGATCACACTGGACAGCACCGCCGATGTGCCCGCCACCACCCGCGCCCTGTGCGCCCTGCCCGGCATTGGCGACTGGACGGCGCAGTACATCGCCATGCGCGTGCTGCGCTGGCCCGATGCGTTTGTGGCGGGCGATGTGGCGCTGCACAAAGCGCTGGGCGTGCAGGGCCAAAAGCAACCCGCCCGGGCGGCCACCGAGGCCTCTGCCGCCTGGCAGCCCTGGCGCAGCTACGCCGTGGTGCGCGCCTGGGCCAGCCTGGAGGCCAGTGCCGAGCCGGCAGCCCCCACACCGCCCGTCGCAAATTCACTATCAAATCCATAGCTGCTAGCGCTTATCTATCAAGCGCTAGAGGCCATTTTCAATAAAACACCATGCACTACCCCACCAACACCGTGTACACCCGCATCGCTACCGACCAGGGCCCCGTCTGGCTGGCCGCCACCGCGCAGGGGCTGGCCGGGCTGTGGTTTGACGGGCAAAAGCACTTTCCGCCAGCATTGCAGGACACACCCGCCTGGACGCCTGCACCGCAGCACCCCACCCTGCTGCAAGCTGCAGCCCAGTTGCAGCAATACCTGCAAGGCCAGCGCAAGGTGTTTGATCTGCCGCTGGATTTGTCGGTGGGCACGGCCTTTCAGCAAACCGTGTGGCGTGCCTTGCTGGCCCTGCCCTGCGGCCACACCACCAGCTATGGCGCGCTGAGCCAGTCCATCGCCCGCCCCAGTGCCGTGCGTGCCGTGGCTGCCGCCGTGGGCCGCAACCCCTTGAGCGTGGTGGTGCCCTGCCACCGCGTGCTGGGGGCGGATGGCAGCCTCACCGGCTACGCCGGAGGCCTGCCGCGCAAAGCCGCCTTGCTGGCGCTGGAAGAAATGCCTGCATAGCGCACACAGCCCACGCAGCACGCCGGTGCCCCGACAAACCCGCGCCAGCAGGGCCCAGCAGAAACCGTGACAATTTCCAGCCCCACCCCAGAAAGCCCCCGAGTGAACAGTCCCTCCCCCGCGCCCATGTCTTCCTGGCTGGGCGAATTCGTGCTGCTGGCCGCCCTGTGGGGTG
This sequence comes from Acidovorax sp. 1608163, assembly GCF_003669015.1. Lineage (NCBI taxonomy): Bacteria > Pseudomonadati > Pseudomonadota > Betaproteobacteria > Burkholderiales > Comamonadaceae > Acidovorax > Acidovorax sp. 1608163. The sequence continues at coordinate 1,967,582 of NZ_CP033069.1, read as the reverse complement.
CGTCCTTTCTCTTCATGCGCCTGGGGGCGGCCGAGTTTGGACCCATCGTCACCGCGGGCCTGCGGGTGGCGCTGGCCACGGTGCTGCTGTGGCCCATTCTGCTGCGCCAGGGGCAATGGCCTGCGCTGCGCCAGCACTGGCGGCCCATCTTGCTGGCCGGGGTGGTCAACTCGGCCATTCCTTTTGCGCTGTATGCCTGGGCCGTGATGCACATCGCGACCGGGCTGACGTCCATCTTGAACGCCACGGTGCCGCTGTTTGGGGCCCTAGTGGCCTGGCTGTGGCTGGGCGACCGCATCAACCGCCTGCGCTGGCTGGGCCTGGCCTTGGGCTTTGTGGGCGTGGCCCTGCTGGCCTGGCGCGCCCCAGCCGGGGTGGGCGTCAAGTCTGACCAGGCGGGCTGGGCGATTGCGGCCTGCCTGGCGGCATCGTGCTGCTATGGCATTGCGGCCAGCTATGCACGCCGCAAGCTCATGGGTGTGCCACCCATTGCCACCGCCACAGGCAGCCAGCTCGGTGCGGCCCTGGCCCTGGCGCTGCCCACCCTGTGGTTCTGGCCCGCCCAGATGCCGGGGCTGCGCGCCTGGGCGGCCATTGTGGCGATTGCCCTGCTGTGTACCGCCGTGGCGTACATCCTGTACTTTCGCCTGATCGAGCACGCAGGCCCCAGCCGCGCCCTGGCAGTGACCTTCATCACCCCGCTGTTTGCCGTGCTGTACGGCGGCCTGTTCCTGCACGAGGCCGTGACGCTGTGGATGCTGGGCTGCGCGGCCGTCATCGTCAGCGGCACGTTGCTGTCAACCGGGCTTGTCACAAGGCTGTGGCCCCGAAGCTAGGGGCTGAACCCGCCTAAACTCGGGGCATGGTGCCCGAACGCCCCTTAGCCCCCCGCCGCGCTGGCTTTTCAAGCCAGTGGCTCGGCGCCTCTGCTGGCCGGTACCGCCCCCCTCCTGCCTGCCCACCGGTCCCATGAGCGTCATCATGCTGCTGGCCGGTGGCCTGCTCGCCCTCATTGTGCTGACCCTGGTGTGGCTGGAGCCCGCCGAGGTGCTGCGCCCTTCCATGCGCAGCCAGGTGGTGGCGGGCTTGGTGGGGGGTTGGTGTCGGCGCTGCTGCTCATGACCCTGCGCTACAGCGCACTGAACCTGGGGGTGGTGGTGCACCCCACGGCCACCGCATTTCTGGGCTTGTACTTTGGACCGGTGGCGGCCCTTGTCTCGGCGGGTGTGGCGCTGGGGGCGCAGTGGTGGATTCCAAACGCCCCCTGGGCCAGCGTGGGCTGCGTGCTGGCGGGGGCCTGGGTGCTGGGCCTTTTGGCCCGCAGGTATGCCTGGCAAGGCAATGGCGATGCCCGCCTGTGGATCAGCATGCTGGCCGTGGCCGGGCTGCTGCCAGCGGTCACCTACGCGGGCCTGTGGATCAGCGGGGGGGTGCCCAGCCCCACCTCGGTGCTGGAAGCCCTGGCACTCATGCCCTGGCACCACGGTGCGGGGGTGCTGCTGCTGGGCACCGGCCGCCAATTGCTGGCGGCCCGCGCACAGGCCACGCAGGCGCTGCAGCAGGCCCACCAGGCGCTGGCGCAGCGCGAGGAACAACTGCGCCTGGCACTGGACTCCCTTAACGGAGGGCGCTGGGAGTGGGATGTGGCCACCCGCCAGTTCCGATGCGAAGGCCACTTTTACGCCGCTTTTGGCATCGAGGACACCCAGGTCCCTGACCTGTGGCAGCGCTGGTACGAACGGCGCCACCCAGCAGACGCCGAGCGTGCTGCGGACTACCTGGCGAGATCGCAAAACGGGCAGGAGGAAGCCTACGAAGCGGAGTTCCGTGTGAAGAACACGGCTGGCCAGTGGCGCTGGATCATGTCGCGCGGTACGGTGGCCGAACGCGATGCCCAGGGGCGCCCCGTTCGCCTGGCGGGCATGGATGTGGACATCACCGCCCACCACGAGGTGCAGGACGCACTGCGCGCCTCTGAGGCCAAGTCCAGCACCATCTACCTGACCCTGCCCGACCCCGCTGGCATTGCCAGCATGAACGACGGGCGCCTGCTGGAGGCCAACCCCGCCCTGTGCACCCTGCTGGGCCTGCCGCGCGAGCAGGTGCTGGGCCGCACTTCACAGCAGCTGAACCTGTGGGCCAGCCAGCACGAACACACGCGGCTGCTGCACGCCGTGCTGCGCAACGGGCAGGCGCACCAGTTGCCCATGCGTGCGCAGCGCCCCGATGGCTCCACCGTGTCGGGACTCACCTCAGCCCGGCCCGTGCACATCAACGGGCAAGAGGGCTTTGTGTTTGTCTTCCACGACATGACCGAGGCCGAGCGCACCAGCGAAGAGCTGAAAACCCGCAACGGCCTGCTGCAGCAGGCGGGCCGCCTGGCCCGGCTGGGCGCCTGGGAGCACGACCTGGCCAAGGGAGGGCTGCTGTACTGGTCAGACATGTGCTTTGAGATCCACGGTCTGCCCCCAGGCAGTCCCCTGCCGGACAACTACATCGATCGGTACGTGCCCCCCGAGTACCAGGCCGAGCTGCGCCAGAAGTTCCGCGACTGCATCGACCACCGGAAAGAGTGGAGCATGGACCTGGAGATCCTGCGTGCGGATGGCCGCAGGCTCTGGATACGGGCGCGCTGCGAGGCCGTGCTGGAGCATGGCCGGGTTGCCCGGCTGCGGGGCGTGACGCAAGACATCGACGAAGCCCGGCGCGCGCGCTTGCGGCTGAACCAGTCGGAGGAACGCTTTTCCCGGATCTTCCAGCTCATGCCCTTCCCGATGGGGCTGTCGCGCTGCAGCGATGGGCAGTACGTCGAAATCAACCCGGCCTGGGAGGAGATGATCGGCATCCCGCGCAGCGAAGCCCTGGGGCGCAACTCCATCGAGATGGGCATTTTTGACCCCACCGACCGCGCCAACCTGATCCGGGCCGCCGAGCCCACCGGCCAGCTCAACAGCTACGAAGTCACCATCCAGCCGCGCAACGGCCCGCCGCGCACAGTGCTGCAATCCATGCGCATGACGGACTTTGATGGCGAGCCGTGCTGGATGTTCTCGGTGCAGGACATCACCGACCGCAAACGCTCGGAAGAAAAGGTGCGCGAGCGCGAAGAGCTGCTCTCGCTCACCATCTCGGCCGCATCGCTGGGCCTGTGGGACTGGGATTTGCAGGCAGGCACCGTGACGGGCGACAGCCGCTGGCGCGCCCTGCGCAGCGCCCATGGGCAAGAGGCCGGAGCCGAGCCCACCGATTGGACCCACCTGGTGGCCCCGGACGACGTGGAGCGCATCGCCGCAGAAATATCACGCCACGCCAAGCACCACGCCACGCCGTTTGATGCCACCTGGCGCCTGCACGGCACGGGCAGCGACCAGCCCCGCTGGGTGCGCAACCTGGGCAAGATCGTGAGCTTTGACGCCCGGGGCACGCCACAGCGCATGCTGGGCGTGGCCATTGACGTGACGCCGCAGCGCGAGCAAGAGGTGTTGCTGCAAAAACTGGCCCACTTTGATGCCCTGACGGGTCTGCCCAACCGCGTGCTGCTGGCGCGCAAACTACAAGAGGCCATGGCCAGCGCCCGCGCGCAGGGCAGCTTGCTGGGCGTGGCCTACCTGGACCTGGACGGCTTCAAGCCCGTGAACGACCGCTTTGGGCACGGGGCCGGAGACCGCCTGCTGGTGGCCGTGGCGGGACGGCTGACACGCGCACTGCGACCCGAAGACTGCGTGGCCCGCCTGGGCGGCGACGAATTCGTCATCCTGCTGCCCCACCTGGCATCGGGCTGCGACTGCGAAGCCCGGCTGACCCGCGTCATGGACAGCGTGGCCGCCCCCTACCCACTGGACGCCGAGCGCGTGGTCGTCACCGCCAGCATCGGCTACACGCTATTCCCTTCAGACGATGCCGATGCCGACACCTTGCTGCGCCACGCAGACCAGGCCATGTACGCCGCCAAGCAGGCCGGGCGCAACCGTTTCCACCTGTTTGACGCAGCGCAGGACCGTGCCGTGCAGCTGCTGCGCGAGCAGGCCAAGCACCTGCGCAACGCGCTGAACGAGGCCCAGTTCACGCTGTACCTGCAGCCCAAGGTGGACATGCGATCGGGCAGCGTGGTGGGTGCAGAGGCCCTGGTGCGCTGGCTGCACCCCGAGCGCGGCGTGCTGACCCCTGGCGAATTCCTGCCGATGATTGAGGGCACGGAACTCGACATCGTGTTCGGCCAATGGGTGATCGAGGCAGCCCTGCTCCAGCTGGAGTGGCTGCAAGCCCACAACATGCCCATGCCACTGAGCATCAACGTCAGTGCGCAGCATTTGCAGCAAGACGGCTTTGCCCACTGGCTGGAGCAATGCCTGGCCCGCCACCCCACAGTGCCAGGTCATTTGGTCGAGATTGAAATCACCGAGAGCGCCGCGCTGTATGACCTGCAGGCCGTCACCCACACGCTGCAATCGTTGCGCGCACTGGGGGTGAGCATCTCGCTGGACGACTTTGGCACCGGCTACTCGTCGCTGACCTACCTGCGCCGCCTGCCCATGGACACCCTCAAGATCGACCAGAGCTTTGTGCACGGCATGATGAGCGATCCGGGCGACCTGGCCATCGTGCAGGGCGTGATCGGGCTGGCGCGCTCGTTTGGCTACCGCGTCATCGCCGAGGGTGTGGAAAGCGTCGAACAGGGGCAGATGCTGCTGCAGCTGGGCTGCCCACAAGCCCAGGGCTACTGCATCGCCCGCCCCATGCCCCAGGACGCTTTCGCGCAGTGGATGGACACCTGGCAAGCGCCCACGCAGTGGACCCGGCTGCGCCTCCTGTAAAACAGGGGCATCCCTCCCGCCCCACCAGCGATCAATCCCCCGCCACAAAAGACACCATGCGCCAGCCCTGGGCGGTGGGCTCAAAGCGGGCACGGGCGGCGCGGCCCGCTTGTCGGGGGCACTCCACACTGCCGTCGGGCAACGCTGCGCAGGGCGCGCCCGTTACGCGGCGTAAAGACTTCAAGGCCTTGGGATCTGCCTTCCAGGCAGCAATCGCCTGCTGTGCATCCGCATCGCCACCAAAGCTCCATACAAACTCTGGCGCCATCAGCCGTTGCAACGCCGCGTGGCGTTGCTGCCCCGCCGCCGCGTGCACGGCCTGGACCACCGCCGTGGCCCCAGGCGGCAAGGGCTTGGCTGCCCACACAGGCAGCGATGTACCGATGAGAACGCCCACGACCACCATGGCGCCAGCAACAAGAAAGACACGCATGAACAGAGATTTCAATAAAAACAGACTCTAGCGCTTAACTAGCAGGCGCTAGCAGCTATCATTTTTGAAGTACTTTATAGCTATGGACTTACGTCACTGCGCCAACGCGCCGCTGGCCGGAAGATGGTTCACTTCCACCGTGATGTGCACCAGTTCCTCGTGGATGCGCAGCTGCTGTTTGAAATAGTCAGGCGTCACATCCGCCGCCGTGGCCAGGGCCACCACGCAGGCATATTTGTCGGTGCCCACTCGCCAAACATGCAGGTCGCACAGCGTGGCAGGCACCGGGCTTTGTTCGATGACCTCGCGGATCTCAGCCACCACAGGGGCGTCCATCTCTGCATCGAGCAAGGCCGTGGCAGAGTCGCGCAGCAGACCCAAGGCCCACAACGCCACCAGGCCTGAGCCCACGATGCCCATCGCTGGGTCCAACCAGGCGGCGCCCCAGAGCTTGCCCCCAAACAGGGCCACGATGGCCAGCACCGAGGTGGCGGCATCGGCCACCACATGCACGTAGGCGGCCCGCAGGTTCAGGTCCTGGTGGTGCACCGGGTGGTCATGACCATGATGGTGTCCGTGTCCATGGTCATGACCGTGGTGATGGTGCCCGCCGCGCAGCAGCCAGGCGCACACCAGATTGACCAGGAGCCCCACCACCCCGATCACGATGGCCTCGTCGTAATGGATCGGGCTGGGGGTGAACAGCCGGTCCACCGACTGGTACAGCATCAACGCAGCCACCAGGGTCAGCAACACAGCGCTGGTAAAGCCGCCCAGGACTTCGATCTTCCAGGTGCCAAAGGCAAACTGCTGGCTGCCCGCCAGCCGCCGGGCCCAGACATAGGCCAGCACCGACAGGCCCAGCGCCAGGGCGTGCGAGCTCATGTGCCACCCGTCAGAGACCAGGGCCATGGAGTTATAGACCCAGCCCCCCACGATCTCGACCACCATCATGCTGGCCGTCAGCACCACCGCCCAGGTGGTGTTGCGCTCTGCCAAAGGATTGCCTTCGTTGAAATGGTGCGGGTGCTGCCACCCGTGGGCTGCGATGGAGGTTTGCATGAACGCAGGGCTCAAAAGTTGATCGCTAAATATACCCCCCACCAGTATTTTCATAAACAGCCTGGCCCTGCTTTTGCCAAGGTTTTCAATGGGAATCAGACCTGCCGCAAGAATCAAGCGGAAACAGGTGGGGAAGCGCCGGTACTTCGCGCCGCACAAGCAGCCACGCCCCCCATGGACCGCACAGGCAAAGGCACAACCGTGGCAAGGCGTCAACAGGCCCTAAGATCACCGCCCATGAGCCACACCATCACCGGAAAAAAGCGTTTGCTGTCGCGCGTGCGCCGCATCAAGGGGCAAACCGAGGCCTTGGAGCGTGCGCTGTCGGATGAGGGAGAGTGCCAGGCCATCTTGCAGCAGATCGCGGCCATTCGCGGCGCTGTGAATGGTTTGATGGCGGAGGTGCTGGAGGGGCATATCCGAGAGCACCTGGGCCAGCCCGACATCGAACCCACTCAGCGCGAAAAAGACATGGCGGCCCTGGCAACCACGCTGCGCTCGTACCTGAAATAAGCGTTCACCGGCACAGCCCAGCGCGGTCCATCCAGCGGCCCGCGCCAGGGCGACCTGCGCCACCCCAACGCCTGCCCAGGCCCCCGGAGTGGCTGAATTCAACCGACCAGATCACGCACCTGCTGCAGCGCAGCGGGGTCGTCCATGGTGGTCAAGTCGCCAGGATCGCGGCGCTCGGCCACGGCCTGCAGGGCGCGGCGCAGCAGCTTGCCACTGCGTGTCTTGGGCAACACATTCACAAAGTACACGCGCGAAGGCCGGGCCACGGCGCCCAGTTGGTGGTCCACCTGCTTCATGACTTCGCCTTCCAGCTTGAGGCGGCCCGCATCCGAGTCGAGCCCCGACGCATCGCGCGCCACGGCAAACGCCATGGCCACCTGGCCCTTGAGCTGGTCGGCCACGCCCACCACGGCCACCTCGGCGATGTTGGGGTGCGAGGCGATGCTCTCCTCGATCTCACGGGTGCCCAGGCGGTGGCCCGCCACGTTGATCACGTCGTCCGTGCGGCCCAGGATGAAGTGGTAGCCATCGGCATCGCGAATGCCCCAGTCAAAGGTGCTGTAGATGAGGCGGCCAGGAATGCTCTTCCAGTAGGTGTTCACAAACCGGGCGTCGTCGCGCCACACGGTTTGCATGCAGCCCGGGGGCAGCGGGCCTTCGATGGCGACCACGCCTTTTTGGTTGGCCCCTGTCAGCTCTTCGCCGGTGGACTCGTCGATGATCTTCACGGCGTAGCCATACGTGGCTTTGCCAGGGCTGCCAAAGCGGGTGGTTTGCTGCTCTACCCCATTGGCCAGGGTCAAGATAGGCCAGCCGGTTTCAGTCTGCCAGTAGTTATCGATGATGGGCACGGCCAGCGCGTCGCTGATCCATTGCGCCGTGGGCTCGTCCAGCGGCTCGCCCGCCAGCCACAAGGCCTTGAGGCTGGAGACGTCATATTTTTTGAGCCAGCTGGGGTCTTGCTTCTTGAGCACGCGCACGGCCGTGGGGGCCGAGAACATGTGCGTGACCTTGTACTTTTCCACGATGCTCCACCACACGCCCGCATCGGGCCGGGTGGGCAGGCCTTCGTACATGATGGTGGTCATGCCCGCAATCAGCGGGCCATAGATGATGTAGCTGTGTCCCACCACCCAGCCGATGTCGCTGGTGGCGAAAAAGACCCCCACGCTCCGCCGCTCACGCGGGTCGCTGCCCCCGAGGGGGCCGCGTTTTCACCTTGGGGCGGCCCGGCGGTGAAAACCTGCTCCTTGGCATCAAAGATGTGCTTCATGCTGGCCGCCAGGGCCACGGTGTAGCCGCCGGTGTCGCGCTGCACGCCCTTGGGCTTGCCGGTGGTGCCGCTGGTGTACAGGGTGTAGCTGGGGTGGGTGGATTCGACCCATTCACACGGCACCACGGCATGCAGGTGCTGCTCGCGCAGCGATGCCCAGTCGTGGTCGCGCCCCGCTTGCAAAGCCATGGGGACCAGGCCCCGGTTGACCATGAGCACGGCCGCAGGTTTGTGGGCCGACAGGCTGATGGCTTCGTCCAGCAAGGGCTTGTAAGGCACCACCTTGCCGCCACGCGATCCTGCATCGGCACTGACCACGGCCACGGGCTCGGCGTCTTCGATGCGCGAGGCCAACGAGCCCGCCGCAAAGCCGCCAAACACCACCGAGTGCAAAGCACCGATGCGCACGCAGGCCAGCATGGCAAAGGCGGCTTCGGCAATCATGGGCATGTAGATGAGAACGCGGTCGCCCTTCTTGACCCCCAGGCCTTGCAGCGTGGCGGCCATGCGCTGCACTTCGGCATGCAGCTCGGCAAAGCTGTAGCTGCGCTCGGTATCGGTCTCGGTGGAAATCGCCACCAGCGCGGGCTGGTCGGCACGGGCTTGCAGGTGGCGGTCTACCGCGTTGTGGCACAGGTTGGTGGTGCCGCCCACAAACCATTTGGCAAAGGGAGGGTTGCTGTAGTCGCACACCTGCTGGGGCGGCGTGTGCCAGTCGATGAGCGCCGCCTGCTCGCCCCAAAAGGCATCGCGGTGGTCGATGGAATGGCGGTAGAAGTCAGCGTAGCTGGCCGTGGGGGTCGTGGCGCTCATGGGTTATGTCTCCTTGCATCTCGATCTGGACCTGGGCCATTGCAGCAGGCACGGCCACCGATGATGGCAGCCCAACACGCTACTCCGCCGCAGGCACCTGCGGCAGGAGGAGGTGTTCGCCGGCGCACGCGAGGGGCAGCGCGCTTGGCCTAGGTTTTGAATTCATAATTATTCATAACGTGCTTGCGGCAAGCTGACGGAAGCGCACACGGGTTCTCACAACATTCCGGGGCTTTGTCGCCACCGCCCAGCAGGCCTTAAGCAGGCCCCTGCTGGCCGTTGTACTCGGCCACCAGCCGCTCAAAATCGGCCACAGGAATGGGCTTGCTCAGCAGATACCCTTGCCAGCTGTGGCAGTGGTTGCGTGCCAAAAACGCCCGCTGCTCCTCGGTCTCCACCCCTTCAGCAATCACGCTCAGCCCCAGGCTGGTGGCCAGGGCCACCACGGTGCGGGCAATGGCCGCATCGTTGGGGTCGGTGAGCACATCGCGCACAAAGCTCTGGTCGATTTTGAGCTGGTTCAGCGGCAGGCGCTTGAGGTAGGCCAGCGATGAATACCCAGTGCCGAAATCGTCGAGCGAAAAGCCCACGCCATAGCTCTTGAGCTTGGCCATCTTGGCGATGGTGTCTTCCACATCGGCCAACAGCAGACCTTCTGTCATTTCAAGTTTGAGGCGCGCGCCCTCGGCCCCCGAGCGGGCCAAAGCCGCCAGCACCTGCGGCACAAAGCTGCTTTGGTGAAACTGCCGCGGGCTCACGTTGACGGCCAGGCTGAGCCCCGCAAGCAAAGGCTGCTGCGCCCACTGCGCCAGGCGCTCGCAGGCGGCGTTGAGCACCCACTCGCCCAGCGGCAGGATGAGGCCGGACTCTTCCGCCAGTGGAATAAATTGCGCAGGCGAGACAAAACCATCGCGCGGATGGCGCCAGCGCAGCAGTGCCTCGGCCCCGGTGATGCGGCCGTTGTCCACCTGGGGCTGGTAGTACAGCTCGAACTGCTCCTGGGCCAGGCCTGCGCGCATATCGGCCTCCAGCGCCGCACGGGCACTGACGGCGGCCTGCATTTGCGGGTCGTAAAAGCGCAAAGTGTCCCGCCCCGCAGACTTGGCCTGGTACATGGCCAGGTCGGCACGCTTGAGCAGTTCATCCACCGTCTCACGCATACCGCTGAAGACGGTGATCCCCATGCTCAGGGAACTGTGGTGGGCCTCACCGTCCAGCGTGTAGGGCTCGCGCAGGGCCTGGAGGATTTTTTGCGCAGCGTCTTCCGCGCGTGCAGCAGCGTCTTCCGGGGTGTCACCCAGGTCTTCGAGCACCACCACAAACTCATCCCCCCCTTGGCGGGCCACCGTGTCGTCTTCATGCACGCAGGCGCGCAGGCGGTGCGACACCTGCAGCAGCAGCGTGTCGCCACGGTCGTGTCCCTGGGTTTCGTTCAGGGTTTTGAAGTTGTCCAGGTCCAGCAGCAGCAGGGCCCCGCTGCGCTGGTGGCGGGCGCTCGTGGCCAGGGCCTGCTGCAAGCGGTCCAGCAACAGGCGCCGGTTGGGCAGCCGGGTCAAGGGGTCGTAGAAGGCCAGGTAGCGGATCTCTTCCTCCGCGGCCTTGCGCTGGCTCAGGTCCACCATGGTGATGAGGTGGTCCTTGCCCACCAGCACCCCGGCAATTTCAACGCTGCGCTGCTGGCCGTCGTGACAATGGATCACATACTCGGCGGGCTCAATGCTGCCATCGAAGGCATGGGCATGCTCCAGCGCCCGGCCCCAGGCGGCACGGTGCCGTGCGCGGGTTTCGGCGTCGGGGTACACCTGCTGCCACCACTGCTCAGCGGTGGGGATGTCCTGCTCGGTGTAACCGCAAATTTGCACAAAGCGTTCGTTGCGAAAGCTCATGCGCCCATCGTGCTGCACCAGGCACACCCCCACGGGCAAACGCTGCAAAATGCCGCGCAGGCGCTGCTCGTTGCCGCGCAGTGTCTCTTCCATTTGCTTGCGCGAGGTGATGTCTTGCACCATGGCAATGTGAAAGTCTGGCGTGGCACCCAGGGTCCACATAGGGGTCACGGTCAGGTCCACCCAGACTTCCGCGCCATTTTTGTGAAAGTAGCGTTTTTCGATGCGGAACTCAGGAATATCGCCCGCTTTGAGGCGGTCCATCTGGGCAAACCCCGCAGGCTGATCGGCCGGATGGCTGATCTCGCGCAGGCTGCGGCCCTGCAGCTCTGCGGCGGTGTAGCCAATGATGTCGCAGTAGCGCTGGTTGATGCGAACGATCAGCCCGTTTTGCGAGTTGATCTGCGCGACGCCGACAGCGGCCTGGTTGAACAGGGCGCGAAAGCGTTCCTCGCTCTCGCGCCGGGCTTCATCCGATGCCTGTGCCTGCACCAACGCGCTGGTGCGCTGGCGCACCAGCAGCGTCACCAGCACCCCCAGCAAGCCCGACACAAGGGCCCCTGCCCCACCGGCAATCCAGGGCAAGCGCTGCTCCGTGGGCGACAACAGCGAGCGTGTGGGCTGGAAGGTCAGGCGCCAGCGCCGGTCATGCACCTGCAAGCCTTTGACCAGCGTGGGCGCACCAGGCAGGGCCTGGCCTGTGGGCTCCAGCAAAGGGCGTGCAGTCTTGTCTGCGACCTGTTCGCGCACCGAGCCCGCATCCTCCATCGCCACAGCCACACCTTGCAGGTAGCCCTGGGCTTCCAGCGCTCGCACCATGTCATACACCCGGATGGTGGCGGCCACAGCGCCCAGAAAAGGCGGTGGCCCACTGCTGTGCCCCCCGCTCCTGTCAAACACCGGAATGCGGATGACAAATGCCGGCCGGTGGGTTTGCTCCTGCAGCAAATCAAACGGCGCAGAGGCCACGGGCCTGCCGCTGTCGCGGCTGTAATGCATGGACGCCAAGTTGGTCGGCTGTGCACTGATGTCCATCCCCAGCATGTGAGCATTGCCCTCAAGCGGCCATATGTAGTGCACCACAAAATACTCGTCCCGATCACCAGGCGGGTGCACCGTGAAAACAGGCGCACCTGGCGCATCGCGCGACAGCTCGGCGCGAATGCTGGCCTCGTAGCCGGCTCGCTCACTGTGGGACACGCTCTTGGTAAATGCCAAGTTGCGCACCCCGGGATAGCGCTGCACAGCATCCAACTCCGACACAACCCGCTCGAATTCGGCGCGCCCCAGCTGCGGGTTCAGCGCAAACAGGTTGTGCAGGCCGTACACAATTTCAGTATTGGCGGCTACGCGCTGGCTCAGGGCATCGGTGAAGGCGCGGGCCTCCTGCGTGAACCGTGTCTGCTCCACCATGGCCACCGACTGCCATTGCTGCTGCACCAGCCAGTAGGTCGTGACCAACCCCACCAATGCCACAGCACAGCCTGACAGCCAGTGGCGATAGCGACCGAGAGAGAGGAAGGACAGTGTCATAAAAAGGGGTTAAAAGCCAGACACCACCAAGCCTGCCTGGCTCGAACCTCCTGCGCAGCAGGTGGTTCTCAGCAAAGACCCAGGCGCTTTGAGCGACGGCAAATATGCCCGCATTTTGCGCCACATTTGGCAACATCTGGTTACCGCACATGCTTCAAGCCAAATTTGCGTTTTACGCAACAAATACAAGCGCTAGCAGCTATGAAATGCATAGCATAAGTTCAACCTCCCAGACAAGCGGGGGAATGCTGTTGTTTTGCGGCTGCAACCCCGTCATTTCCTCACCCGCATTCCGGCTGCACAATGGGATCCGCTGTCCGATGGGCGGCCCCGCCCTTGCGCTCTCTGCCAAAACCCTTGTGTAACCACCGGTTAAGCAAGCTTGACGGCAACACAGGGCTCCATTGGCTTCAAACTGGCACGCAATGCAAAGCATCTCGTCACTGAATGTCATTGATCTCTTGCTGGATGCCGTCTGCATCGTGGACGAGGACAGCCGCATTGTTTTTGTGAGCCCCGCGTTCGAGCGTATTTTTGGCTACACCCCGCAAGAAGCGGTCGGGCTGCGGATGTTGGACCTGGTCCACCCCGAAGACCTCCAAGCCACGGAGCAGCAAGCCCAGCGGGTCATGGGCGGAAGCCCCCAATTGCAGTTTGAGAACCGCTACGTGCGCAAAGACGGAGCCGTCGCGCACATTCTGTGGACCGCCCAGTGGCTGCCCGAGCGCCGCTTGCGCCTGGCTGTGGCCCATGACATCACCAAGCGCAAGCACACCGAGTCGATGCACGCGGCGATCTATGCCATCTCGGAAGCCGCGCATGCCGCCCCCAACCTGCCCACCCTTTTTGAACGCATTCACCGCATCATTGGTGGGCTGATGGCGGTCGCCCAGTTCACAGTGGCACTGCATGACCGCGCGCGTGGTGCTTTGAGCTTTCCCTATCTGGCCCCTGCGCTGGAGCAAAACCCACACAGCACACCCGGAGCCGGGCAAATCCAGCTGTGCACCCGGGTGATCCAGGAGGACAGGCCCTTGCGGCTGTCGACTTGCGAAGGGCCACAAACCTGCCACTGGCTCGGGGTGCCACTGCCCGCCCAGGACGGCGCGATGGGCGCCCTGTTGTTGCAAGGCCCTGCCGAGGGAGACACCTACAGCGAGGCCGACAAGGAATTGCTGCAGTTTGTCTCCACCCAGGTGGCTTTGGCCATTGAGCGCACCCAGATGCACGAGCGGCTGCAGCACATGGCGCAGTACGACCAGTTGACCGCCCTGCCGAACCGCGCGCTCTTCAATGACCGGCTGAGGATTGCCATGGCGCGCGCACACCGGGAGCAAACCCTGCTGTCTTTGCTGTTCATTGACTTGGACCGTTTCAAAGAGGTCAACGACACCCTCGGTCACGCGATGGGCGATTTGCTGCTGCAGGGCGTAGCGCAGCGCCTGCAAGCCTGCGTACGTGGCTCGGACACCGTGGCCAGGCTGGGGGGAGACGAGTTTGTGGTGCTGCTCGAAGGCATTCATGCAGGCGAGCTGCCCCAGCCTGTGGCCCAGAAAATTCTCACAGCGTTCGCTCAGCCATTTGATCTGAATGGACTGGCACTGAGCATCCAGCCCAGCATTGGTATGGCGGTATTTCCAGAGCACGGCACCCATGAAAGCATGCTGCTCAGCCACGCCGATGAGGCCATGTACCAGGCCAAGCGCAACGGCGGCAATCAGTTCATTGTTCACCCGCGTGGCGCAGCGACGCGCCAGGGGCTGTCTGGCTCGGCTTAGAGGGATCACAAAACGCCCCTGGGGTCGTTGTTTCGCCTTTTCGCAAGGCTTGTAATGCTTGTGGCGAAACGCCTGGCCAGGGCCGCTTCGCTGAGTTTTGTGAGCCACTCTGAGAACCTGTTCAAAGTCTTTTTGGAGATTGCATTGGAGTGCAATCGGGATGAGTGGATGCTTCGGATGCGCAGCATGGGCTCGTGCCCATGCAAGCAGCCGGGGCGTTCAATCGCCCGATTTCACTCCAACCCTTCGGGCAAGTGGCTTGCCGGGCAGTCTGCGTTGTTGCACCGCTTGCCAATAGCACGGGCTATTGGCTGCGCGCTGCGCCTAGCAGCCCATCCCGGCAAGCCGCTTGTGCAACTCCAAAAAAGACTTTGAACAGGTTCTTAGACCCTATGTACGATCTTCTCCGGGAAAGAAAGGCCCACACCACCATGCTGTACGCAACCCTCAAACTGGTTCACTTGCTCGCGGCCATCGTCTGGCTGGGGGGCATGTTCTTCGCCCATTTCTTTTTGCGCCCTGCCGCACAAACGCTGGAGCCTGCGCTGCGCGTTGGCCTGATGCAAGGCGTTTTGCGCCGCTTTTTTGCGACCGTGGTGGCAGCCGTGGTGGCCCTGCTCGCATCAGGCCTGTGGATGGTGGGCCACGTCGCCAAGCACACAGTGCAAGCGGGGGGCAGTTTTGCCATGCCCTTGGGCTGGACTGTGATGGCGGCCCTGGGCGCGGTCATGGCCGTCATCTTTGGGTACATCCGCCTGTCGCTTTTCCCCCGGCTCAGCCGCGCCCACCAAAGCGCTCACTGGCCGGAGGCGGGCAAAGTGCTGGCCCAAATCCGGACGTGGGTGGGCATCAACCTCGCTCTGGGGTTCGCAGTTGTCGCAGTGGCAACGCTTGCATAAACAGGCGCCCCGCCGCGTGCCCGGTGGTGCAGAATGACCGAACACAGTCACCACCCACTGGGCTTTCTCCATGCAATTCGGCTACACCATCATTTACGTTCCGGACGTAGCGGCCTCGCTGGCCTTTTTCGAGCAGGCCTTTGGCATGACAAGGCGTTTTTTGCATGAGTCAGGCACCTACGGCGAGCTGGAGACCGGCGCCACCACGCTGGCTTTTGCAGACCACTCGCTAGGCCACGCCAACTTTGCAGGCGGCCATGTCGCTGCCCATGCCAGCGCACAGCCCCTGGGCATGGAGATCGCTCTGGTCACACCCGATGTCCCCACCGCCCACCAACAGGCGCTGGGCAGCGGAGCCACCGAGCTGGCCCCCCCAGCACCAAGCCGTGGGGCCAAACGGTGTCTTACCTGCGATGCCCAGACGGCACCTTGGTCGAGTTGTGCACGCCGATTCTGGCCGGATAGCCCGCAGAACCCACTTGGCCATGCGGCCGCAGAGTCGGCTCGCGGATCCAGCAACAGCCCTCTGCGCAAAGCGGCGGGAAAGTGGCATGCTCTGAACCATGGGAACCATGTTGGAAAAATCACCCCCTGCCGTGCAGCCGCTGCCAAGCCCCCCAGTCGCTGCGGCCTTGAACCCGCTGCATGCCAAAGACTTGCAGGCCAAGGTGATTGGCTTTGTGGCCCTGGCGCTGGTGGTGACGGCAGCACTGGTGGCGTTGGCGCTCTACACCAAATGGCAAGACGCGATAGACGCCCAGGAGCGGCAAAACGCCAACTTGGCACGGGTGCTGCAAGAACAAACGCTGCGCGTGCTAGCTCCCATCGACCAAGCCACGCTGCGCATGCGCGACGCCGTCGCCAAAGGCAGCTTTCAGCCCTCAGACTACACACGGCTGGCCAATGAGACGGGCCTCGTCCCGGATATCTTGACCCAGCTCTCTGTCGTGGGGGCGGATGGGCGGTTTGTGGCCAGCAATCTGGACCCCGACGGACAGAAAACCGGGCCGCTTGATCTCTCGGAACGCGAGCACATCCAGGTGCATCTGGAGCCAACGCGCCACCTGGATGCTCGCACGCAAATCACACGCAACGGTCTGTTTGTAGGCAAACCGGTGCTGGGCAAGGTGTCTGGCCAGTGGACGCTGCAACTCTCGCGCCCCATCGTGTCACCCAGCGGCTACCTGCATGGGGTCGTGGTGGCATCGGTCGACCCCGACTACTTTGAAACGGTGTATGGCGACGTTGAATTAGGGGCCGGAGGCGCTGTGTCGTTGCTGGGCGACGACAACACACTGCGCGCTCGGGTGGCAGGTGGGAAAGCCACAGGCATGGGCAAGTCCGTCACGCTGCCCAATGGCCACCCTTTGGCTGATCTCAACAAGCCAGAAGGCGTCTACGTTCGGGTCAGTGAGGTGGACAAGACGGAGCGCATCACAGCCTTCAGGCGGGTGCCGGGGTACCCCCTGAACGTGGTGGTATCCAACACCACGGAGGCAGCGCTGGAAGAGTGGCGAGACATGCGCAACGTGACGCTGACCGTGGCGTTGGTGCTGGGCGCAGCCATCGTGGCCAGCGGCGTGGGTTTTTTGCGCGGCGTGCGCCGGCTGGAAGAGTCCCATGCAGCGCTGGCCATCAGCGAGGCGCAGGCCCAATCTGCCAGCCAGGCCAAAAGTGAGTTTCTGGCGGCGGTGTCGCACGAGCTGCGCACGCCGCTCACCAGCATCCGGGGCTTTGCGGAACTGATGGAGTTGCGCTTGCAGCAGCCTTCGTTCAGGGAGGCAGCCACCTTGATCCGGCAGGCTGCAGACCACCTCAACACATTGCTCACCGAAATTCTGGACTTGGCCAAGGTCGAGGCCGGGGCCATGCCCATTGTGCTGGCGCCCCACCCCGTGCGCGAACTGGTGCAAAACACGGCCGACTTCTTCGCTATTTCAGCGGCCCAAAAGGGCCTGACGCTGCAAGTGTCGGTATCACCAGACACCCCGCAATTGCTGGTGTGCGACGGGCTCAGGCTCAAGCAAATTCTGAACAACCTGCTCTCCAATGCCCTCAAGTTCACCGCACAAGGCGGCGTGCGGCTGGAAGTGGAAACAGGGGCAGAAGGAACACGGCTGCAGTTTCATGTCGTGGACTCGGGCCCCGGCATTCCACAGCACTTGCATGATCTGATTTTTGAGAAATTTCGCCAAGGCAGCGCCCAGGTGAGCAGTGAGCATGGAGGCACAGGCTTGGGCCTGGCCCTGTCCAGGGCGCTGGCGGAGTTGATGCATGGCGAACTGACCGTCACCTCCACACCCGGCGAAGGGGCGCGGTTCACACTGTCCTTGCCTTGCACGGAGCCGACAGCGGGCTAACCCAGGTTCTCATCCACGCGAAATGACCGGGGGTTGATTCGTTTCGTGCCAACACACCCGGCCCCCGTGAAGCCATAAAAAAAGCCAGCGCAGATGCGCTGGCTTTCCCCACCAGAATGTGCGCAGCGTTGCCGCTGCGCAAGGCGCATCAGAAGCGCCAGCCGAGGCCCACACCCACCAGAACAGGGTCCACCTTGAACGTGCCAATCTTGGCGCCTGCCAAGCTCACGTCGGTCTTGATGAAGACCTTCTTGACGTCCAGGTTCAGATACAGGTTCTTTTGCAGCGGAATGTCCACGCCCACTTGCAGGGCTGCACCAAAGCTGTTGCGGTCAATGTCTACGCCAGCGGGCAACTTCACGCTGGAAAAGCGTGTGTAGTTGATACCAGCGCCCACGTAAGGCTTGAAGCTGCCCATGGGCATGTGGTATTGCACCAGCAGCGAAGGAGGCAGGTGCTTGAGCGTGCCAATCTTGCCGCCCAAGGTGCTGGAGCTCAGGTTGTGCTTTTGGGGCACGGTCAACACCAGTTCAGCAGCAATGTTGGGGGTGAAGAAGTACGACACGTCGACTTCAGGAATGACCTTGTCGTTGATCGACAGACCGAGGCCGGTGCTGTCTTTGTTGGCGCTATCGAGGTTCACGGCACGGGCACGCACCAGCCAAGGGCCTTCGGCTTGCTGCGCAAACGCAGCGCCCGAAGTCATCATTGCGCACAGAACGGCCACGGTCAGCAGGTTTTTCTTCATACAGAACTCAATGCAGTTGAACGGGGACGACCCCCGTGTTTGTATTGGGCCTGTTAGCGAAATGGTCAACCTTGCCACAGGTCAAACAACCCCGTGTTTACCCGAGGCGATTCGGTCGGCGCCCATTCAATCGACGGGCCAGGTGCCGCCCCCTTCAACCTTGGGTGGCAGGACTGCCGCGCAAACGTTGCACCGCCGTTACGGCCACAAGCACCACCACCCCAGCGAGCAGCCCAATCAACGCATTCACCCCATTGGGAACCAAAACCGACCACAAGCCCCCACGGGCCACTGGGCTGCCACAGTACCCCAACCTTCGACGGCGTGGTGCAGCCAAGGCACACCGTGCACCAAGATACCGCCCCCACCAGGAACATGGCGGCAGTGCCAGCCACCGACAAGCCCTTCATCAGCCAAGGGGCCGCCCACAAGATGCCACGACCCATGGCCTGGGCAGCACTGCTGCTTTTGCGATGCAGCCACAGGCCAAGGTCGTCCAACTTGACGATGCCTGCCACGAGACCGTACACACCCAACGTCATGATGAATGCAATGCCGCTGAGCACCATGACCTGCTGCGCAAAGGGCGCGTTTGCCACCGTGCCCAACGTGATCGCAA
This sequence comes from Acidovorax sp. 1608163, assembly GCF_003669015.1. Taxonomy (NCBI): domain Bacteria; kingdom Pseudomonadati; phylum Pseudomonadota; class Betaproteobacteria; order Burkholderiales; family Comamonadaceae; genus Acidovorax; species Acidovorax sp. 1608163. Next base: position 1,948,851 of record NZ_CP033069.1, on the reverse strand, counting down.
TGATCTCGGCGGACAAGATGAAGTCCGTGCGCACGGCACCTTGGATCTTCTCCTTCTCAAAAGCCACCATGTCCACGGCAGGATCGGCATTGGCTTTGACCAGGCTGTCGTGCTCTGCCTGGGCTTCTTCTTGTGGGTGCAAAAACTTGTGGGCCAACTTTTCTGTGCCTTCAAAGCACAGGAAAGCACCACCGAGCATTAACAGTGGCGTCACAGCCCAGGGCGAAAAAGCGCTGATCAGCAGCGCCGCAGGCACCAGGATGACCTTGTTGATCAAGGACCCCTTGGCCACCGCCCATACCACCGGGATTTCACGGTCTGCGCGTACGCCCGTGACCTGCTGGGCGTTCAGCGCCAAATCATCGCCCAGCACGCCAGCGGTCTTTTGCGCGGCGACCTTGGTCATCACGGAGACATCGTCGGCCATGGCCACGCTCTTTTTGGCCGCCACTTTGGTCATCAACGCGACGTCGTCAAGGATGGTCGCGATGTCATCCAATAAAGCTAAAAGGCTGCCTGCGGCCATGGAGTTTCCCCAACGAAGTCAATGAACCCGCGGGACTATATCAACCAGGTCCATCGGCTTACCCAAAAGCCGCCCTCGCCCACAGCCCATTGGGCTCACCTGCAACACCCCCATCCAGACCATCCCTGCAGATGCATCCAAAAGCCCTGAGAACAGGTTCTGAGGACTGTTTTCGGTATAGCGCATACTCCAGGCCCTCACCCACTCTATCGGGGTCCCTTGACAACGGGCTTCAGGCCCATTGCATGCCAGGCTACCTCACCAAGCAAGAGAGCATCCCCGTCCCAGGGGTCGCTAATCTGTTCATTCGCTCGCTGCTGGACAAACAGCAATTTTCCGACCCCCTGGGCGCTGCCGAGCAACTGGGCATCTCTTCTGCGGCCTGGCCCTTGTTTGGGCTGTTGTGGCCTTCAGGCGCGCAACTGGCAGCCCGCATGGCCTCGCGCCCTTTGCGCACCGGGGAGCGGATCTTGGAGATTGGCTGCGGACTGGGGCTGGCAAGCCTGGTGTGCCATCGGCGCGGCATGGATGTCACGGCCAGCGATTGCCACCCGCTGGCAAGGCAGTTTCTGGAGGAGAACCTGCGCCTTAACGCGCTAGCCCCCATGAAGTACCGCACAGGCCAATGGGGCACAGACAACCCCCAGGGCATGGGTGATGTGCAGGGCCAGTTCGATCTCATCATCGGCAGCGATGTGCTGTACGAACGCGATGCACGCGCCACTTTGGCCCATTTTCTGGATGCCCATGCAGACCAGGGCGCTCAGATTTGGATAGTCGATCCCAACCGGGGGAATCGGGCGGCATTCCACAAACAGATGGCAGTGCACCGATTTGAGGTGGTGGAGGAGCGCCTGGACTGCCCGGCACTGGAGAGCGCGCCAGCCTACAAAGGCCGCCTGCTGGTATATGAAAGACCCCGCACCCACGCCCTGGTGGAGCCCACTTGAGAGCCCCAGGCCATACAAAGGCCAAGACTCAGACACCCACCCGCATGGTCTGAGCCCCATTAAAAAAGGCCGGGCGCTTGCGCGTCCGGCCTTTTTTGCACAGGCAAACACAGCGGTTTGCCTGTCATCCATCCCAGGGAGCCAAGGTCAGGGCCTCAACCCACCCACTTGCGCGCGTTGCGCCAGATGCGCATCCAGGCGCTGTACTCCGCCTTGTCTTCGCTCGTCCAGCTCATCTGCACGTTGCGGAACACACGCTCGGGGTGCGGCATCATGGCCGTGAAGCGGCCGTCCGCCGTAGTCACCGCCGTCAGACCACCGGCACTGCCATTGGGGTTGAAGGGGTACTGATCCGTGGCGCGGCCATGGTTGTCCACGTAGCGCATCGCGGCAATGGCTTTGTCAGCGTTGCCCCGGTACTTGAAGTTGGCATAGCCCTCGCCGTGCGCCACCGCAATCGGCAGGCGGCTGCCTGCCATGCCTTGCAGGAACAGGCTGGGCGATTCCAGCACTTCCACCAGCGACAGGCGGGCCTCGAAGCGCTCGCTCTGGTTGGTGGTGAAGCGTGGCCAGTCTTGCGCGCCGGGGATGATGTCGGCCAGCTCGGCAAACATCTGGCAGCCATTGCACACGCCCAGGCCAAACGTGTCCGTGCGGCCGAAGAAGCCCTGGAACTGCGCCGCCAGCACGGGGTTGAAGGTAATGGAACGCGCCCAGCCAATGCCCGCGCCCAGCGTGTCGCCGTAGCTGAAGCCGCCGCAGGCGACCACGCCCTTGAAGTCTTCGAGCTTGACGCGGCCGGTTTGCAGGTCGGTCATGTGCACGTCATAGGCCTCGAAACCAGCCTCGGTGAAGGCATAGGCCATTTCGATGTGCGAGTTCACACCCTGCTCGCGCAGGATGGCGACCTTGGGTTTGGCGAGGTTGAGGAACGGCGCAGCCACGTTGTCTGCCGCGTCGAACGTGAGGTGCACGTGCATGCCCGGGTCGGTCGGCTCGCCCGCTGCCGCGTGCTCGGCGTCGGCGTTGGCGGGGTTGTCGCGCTGCTGGCAAATCTTCCAGCTCACTGCATCCCACACCTGGTGCAGGTCGGCCAACGGGGCGCTGAACACGGCCTTGGCATCGCGCCAGACCTGCAGCTCACCCTTGCCAGCGTCGATCTCCGACGACGCTGGCCGCGTCTTGCCCACAAAGTGGCTGAAGGCCGAGAGTCCATGCGCACGCAGGGTCTGCATCACCTCGTTGCGCTCTGCGGTGCGCACCTGCAGCACCACACCCAACTCTTCGTTGAACAAGGCCTTGAGGGTCAGTTCATCACGGCGGGCACCGATCTGGGTGGTCCAGTTCTTGGCATCGCCCGTGTCCATGCGGCTGTCGCTCACGCCGTCGCCTTCGGTCACCAGCATGTCCACGTTCAGTGACACGCCCACATGGCCTGCAAACGCCATTTCGGCGGCGGCGGCCAGCAAGCCACCATCGCTGCGGTCGTGGTAGGCCAGGATCTGGCCCTTGGCGCGCAGTGCGTTCACAGCGTTGACGAGGTTGACCAAATCCTTAGGATCGTCCACATCAGGCACCACATCACCGCTTTGCTCCAGCGTCTGGCCCAGGATGCTGCCGCCCATGCGGTTCTTTCCATGCCCCAAGTCGATCAACACCAGCGTGGTGTCGGCCTCGGTAGCGTTGAGCTGGGGCGTGAGCGTGCCGCGCACGTCGGACAGCGATGCGAAGGCGCTCACGATCAGGCTGACGGGAGACGTGACCTTCTTCTTGTCCGCGCCTTCGCTCCACTGGGTGCGCATCGACAAGCTGTCTTTGCCGACAGGGATGCTGATACCCAAAGCAGGACACAGCTCCATGCCCACGGCCTTCACGGTTTCGTACAGCGCAGCGTCTTCGCCAGGCTCGCCGCAGGCGGCCATCCAGTTGGCCGACAGCTTCACGCGGGGCAGCTCAATGGGCGCAGCCAGCAGATTGGTCAGCGCCTCGGCCACGGCCATGCGGCCCGAGGCAGGCGCGTTGATGGCGGCCAGCGGGGTGCGCTCGCCCATGCTCATCGCCTCGCCAGCGAAGCCCTTGTAATCGGCCAGGGTCACGGCGCAATCGGCCACAGGCACTTGCCAGGGGCCCACCATCTGGTCGCGGTGGCTCAGGCCACCCACGGTGCGGTCGCCAATGGTGATGAGGAAGCGCTTGGACGCCACCGTGGGGTGGGCCAGCACGTCGATCACGGCCTTTTGCAGCGGCACGCCGGTCAAGTCCATCGGTGCGAATTCGCGCACCACGGTCTTCACGTCGCGGTGCATCTTGGGCGGCTTGCCCAGCAGCACGTTCATAGGCATGTCCACGGGCAGCTTCTGGTCCTCGGCCGTCGCAGCAGGGTCGTGCAGCACCAGTTGGCGCTCTTCGGTGGCCGTGCCGATCACGGCAAACGGGCAGCGCTCGCGCTCGCAGAAAGCCTGGAACAGGGGCAGCGACTCGGGCGCAATGGCCAGCACATAGCGCTCTTGCGACTCGTTGCTCCAGATTTCCTTGGGCGCCATGCCCGACTCTTCGAGCTGCACGGCGCGCAGGTCAAAACGTGCGCCACGGCCTGCGTCATTGGTCAGCTCGGGGAAGGCGTTGGACAAGCCGCCTGCACCCACGTCGTGGATCGCCAGGATGGGGTTGTCGCTGCCCTGCGCCCAGCAATGGTTGATGACCTCTTGCGCACGGCGCTCGATCTCGGGGTTGCCACGCTGCACCGAGTCAAAGTCCAGCTCGGCCGCGTTGGTGCCCGTGGCCATCGAGCTGGCGGCGCTGCCGCCCATGCCGATGCGCATGCCGGGGCCGCCCAGTTGGATCAGCAGCGAACCGGCGGGGAATTCGATCTTCTTCGTCAGTTCGGAATCGATCACCCCCACGCCGCCCGCAATCATGATGGGCTTGTGGTAGCCACGCTGCACACCGCCGACTTCCTGTTCGTATTCGCGGAAGTAGCCATTCAGGTTGGGCCGGCCAAATTCGTTGTTGAACGCCGCGCCGCCCAAGGGGCCTTCGACCATGATCTGCAGCGGGCTGGCGATGTGCTCGGGCTTGCCGACCGTGCTGCCCCAGAGCTTGGACACCGTAAAGCCCGTCAGGCCCGCCTTGGGCTTGGAGCCGCGGCCAGTGGCGCCCTCGTCGCGGATCTCGCCGCCCGCGCCGGTGGACGCACCTGGGAATGGCGAGATCGCTGTGGGGTGGTTGTGGGTCTCCACCTTCATCAGCACATGCTGGGTGACGCTACTTTTTTGATAGCTGCTAGCGCTTGATAAATCAGCGCTAGAGGCCATTTTTGCTACAAACCGCTCAACCTGGTGGCCTTCCATGACCGAGGCGTTGTCCGAATACGCGATCACCGTGTGCTGGGGCGCCAGCTGGTGCGTGTTGCGGATCATGCCGAACAGGCTCTTGTCCTGCGCCACGCCGTCAATGGTGAACTCGGCGTTAAAGATCTTGTGGCGGCAGTGTTCGCTGTTGGCCTGCGCGAACATCATCAGTTCCACATCAGTGGGGTTGCGCGCAAGGCCCATGAAGGCGGTCACGAGGTAGTCGATTTCATCGTCGGCCAGGGCCAGGCCGAAGCGGGTGTTGGCGGCCTCCAGGGCAGCACGGCCACCGGCCAGCACGTCCACATGCTCCATGGGCGCGGGCTGCAGTTCGGTGAACAAGGCGGCAGCGGCGCTGCGGTCGGCCACCACCGATTCGGTCATGCGGTCGTGCAGCAAGGCGGCCACCTGGCCAAGTTGCTCGGCGGTCAGCTCGGGCGTCTTGCCCAGCAAGCCCGATTTGAGGCTGACGCGGTACTCGGTGATGCGCTCTACCCGGCGGATGGCAATGCCGCAGTTGCGGGCAATGTCGGTGGCCTTGGAGGCCCAGGGCGACAACGTGCCCAGGCGCGGCGTGACGACCAATGCCGCGCCTTCTTGCGGCCCCGTGTAAGGGTCGCCATACGCCAGCAATGCGGCCAGGCGCTCTTGCTCTGAGGCCGTGGGAGCCGCATCGGTGGCAACCAAGTGCACAAACCGTGCGGCAATGCCACTGATCTTGGGGTGGATGGCCTCGAGGGCGGGCTGAAGTTGCTGAGCGCGGAAGTTGCTGAGGGCGTTGCCGCCCGCCAGCGTGGTCATGTGCAAGGTCACGGTAGCGGCCTGTTGGGGTGTGAGGGGGGTCAAATGGATCACGGGCCTGCCGGGTGCAGCAGCCGTGAAGCCCGCCATTTTACCGGGCATGTGCCCCCACCCTGCGCCACGCGGGCCCCAATGGGATAATTGCCCCATGAGCATCACCATCAAAAGCGCCGAAGACATTGAGGGCATGCGGCTGGCTTGCCGCCTGGCTTCGGAAGTGCTGGACTACATCGCCCCCCACATCAAGCCCGGCATCACCACCAAAGAGATCGACCGCCTGGGCGCCGAATGCATGGCCCAGCAGGGCACCATCTCGGCCACTGTGGGCTACCAGCCCCCTGGCTACCCACCCTACCCCGCTTCGCTGTGCACCTCGGTCAACCACGTGGTGTGCCACGGCATTCCTAACGACAAGCCACTGAAAAAAGGCGACATCGTGAATGTGGACGTGACCGTGATCACCAAAGACGGCTGGTACGGCGACAACAGCCGCATGTACCTGATTGGCGACTGCTCCATTGCAGCCAAGCGTCTGTCGGCCATCACCTTTGACGCCATGTGGCACGGCATTTTGCAAGTCAAGCCCGGCGCACGTTTGGGCGACATTGGGCATGCCATCCAGAAATTTGCCGAAGGCCAGGGCTTCTCGATCGTCCGCGAGTTCTGCGGCCACGGCATTGGCCAGAAGTTCCACGAAGAACCCCAGGTGCTGCACTACGGAAAACCCGGCACATTGGAAGAACTGCAGCCCGGCATGGTCTTCACGATTGAGCCCATGATCAACGCGGGCAAGCGCGACGTTAAAAACCATGGCAACGACGGCTGGACCATTGTGACGAAAGACCACAGCCTGTCGGCCCAGTGGGAGCACACGGTGCTGGTCACCGAAACTGGTTATGAAGTCATGACGCTGTCGGCAGGCTCACCCACCCTGCCCGCGTTTGTGACGGCAACCCGCACCTGAGCACCCGGCCCAGCCGGGCCTGCATGACTCTTGCTTGGGGTGGGTGCCTGAAAATGGCTCAAGTTGCGCAACCCCTCGTTAGAACCTGTTCAAAGTCTTTTTGGAGTTGCACAAGTGTCTGGCCGGGATGGGCTGCTAGGCGCAGCGCGCCGCCAATAGCCCGTGCTATTGGCAAGCGTTGCAACAACGCAGACCGCCCGGCAAGCCACTTGCCCGAAGGGTTGGAGTGAAATCGGGCGATTGGACGCCCCGGCTGCTTGCATGGGCACGAGCCCATGCGGCGCATCCGAGGCATCCACTCATCCCGATTGCACTCCAATGCAATCTCCAAAAAGACTTTGAACAGGTTCTTAGGGTGGCGCACTAGACTCTACTGCCACCCCCTTCCAATTTTCATGACCGACATTCAGGCCCTGCGTGCCAACTACCGCAGCAACAAAGCCAGCGTCCTTGACGCCATGGCGGCTACCGTAGCCTCCACACGAGGCATCCATGCGGCACTGCGCAAGCTATCTTCGTTCACGGATGATCTGCTGCAGTCGCTCTGGCTGCGTGCGGATTTTCCTGCAGGCTGTGCCCTCGTTGCGGTGGGGGGCTACGGGCGAGCACAGCTGTTTCCCTATTCCGACGTCGATGTTTTGCTGCTGCTGCCGGAGGGCGCTACCCCACAAGCCGACAGCCCGCTGAGCGCCCGCATTGAAGGGTTCATCGGCAGTTGCTGGGACGCAGGCCTGGAGATCGGATCGAGCGTTCGCACCATTGCCGAGTGCCTGGCAGAAAGCGCCGCCGATGTCACGGTGCAAACCTCTTTGCTGGAGTCTCGCCTGATTTGCGGAGACCGGGTCCTGTTTGCCCAGTTTCAGCAACAGTACCAAGCACAGATGGACCCACAGGCGTTTTTGGTGGCCAAAACCCTGGAGATGCGCCAGCGCCACACCAAGTACGAAAACACGCCCTACTCCCTGGAGCCAAACTGCAAAGAGTCCCCAGGGGGGCTGCGTGACCTGCAATTGATTTTGTGGGTGGCCAAGGCCGCAGGTCTGGGGGGCAGTTGGAAGGAACTGGCCAAAAGCGGCATGGCCACAGCCTTCGAGGTGCGTCAGATCGAGCGCAACGAAGCCGTGCTGTGCCTGATTCGGGCCCGCCTGCACGCGGCCTCAGGGCGGCATGAAGACCGGTTGGTCTTCGATTTGCAGACCGCTGTGGCCGAGTCGTTTGGCTACCGCTCGCAAGCCCCCGATGGGTCACGCCTGCCCATGCGCGCCAGCGAAACCCTGATGCGCCGCTATTACTGGGCGGCCAAGGCGGTCTCCCAGTTGTGCCAGATTTTGCTGCTCAACATTGAAGAGCGACTGAACCCTACGGCGCATGAACCCCGCCCCATCAACGACCGCTTTTTTGAAAAAGCTGGGCTGATTGAAGTGGCCAGCGACGATCTCTACCAGCGCGACCCCCATGCGATCCTGGAGACCTTTCTGCTCTACCAAACCACGGTGGGGCTGAAGAATCTGTCTGCACGCACCCTGCGGGCGCTCTATAACGCACGCGGCGTGATGGACGCCGCGTTCAGGTGCGACCCGGCCAACCGCCAGGCCTTCATGCGCATCCTGCAGCAACCTGCAGGCATCACGCATGCCATGCGCCTGATGAACCAGACTTCGGTGCTAGGACGCTACCTCTGGGCATTTCGCGGCATCGTCGGGCAAATGCAGCATGACCTGTTCCATGTCTACACCGTGGACCAGCACATCCTGATGGTGCTGCGCAACATGCGCCGCTTCTTCATGGCTGAGCATGCCCATGAGTACCCCTTTTGCTCGCAGCTGGCGGGCGGCTGGGACAAACCGTGGATTCTTTATGTGGCCGCGCTCTTCCACGACATCGGCAAGGGACGCGGTGGCGACCATTCCCAGATTGGTGCGCAGGAGGTCCGGCGCTTTTGCCGACAGCACGGCGTAGAGCAAGAAGATGCGCGCTTGATCGAGTTTCTGGTCAGTGAGCATTTGACGATGAGCCGCATCGCTCAAAAGCAGGACCTGAGCGACCCCGATGTGATTGCTGCCTTTGCTAAACGGGTGCACAACGAGCGCTATCTGACGGCAATGTACTTGTTGACCGTGGCCGACATCCGGGGCACCAGCCCCAAGGTCTGGAATGCGTGGAAGGGCAAGTTGCTGGAGGATTTGTACCGCGCCACTCTGAGGACACTGGGGGGTCGTGCGCCCGATGCGGCTGCAGAAATCGAGGCACGCAAGCGGGAAGCGCTGGTGCAACTGGCCCTGAGCGCGCAGCCGTTTGAAGCGCACAAGGCACTGTGGGCCACGCTGGACGTGAGCTACTTCATGCGCCACGAAGCCGCAGACATTGCGTGGCACACCCGCCACCTGTCCCGCCACGTTGGCACAACCAAGCCTGTTGTTCGGGCCCGCCAATCGCTGGCGGGCGAGGGCTTGCAGGTGCTGGTCTATGCGCCTGATCAAGCCGACTTGTTTGCCCGGATTTGCGGCTACTTTGACCGCGCAGGCTTCAGCATCCTGGATGCGAGGGTGCACACAGCCAACAACCAGTACGCGCTGGACTCGTTTCAGGTCGTGGCGTCGTCGCAGGCCGGGCATTACCGCGAGCTAACGCACATGGTGGAGAGTGACCTCGTGCGCACGATTGAGGCTGGAGGCCCACTGCCTGAGCCCGCGCGCAAACGGGTGTCCCGCAGGGTCAAGAGCTTTCCAATCGCCCCACGTGTCACCCTGCAGCCTGACGAGAAGGCCCAACGTTGGCTTTTGGGCATCTCTGCCAGTGACCGCGCTGGCTTGCTCTACTTAGTGGCCCGGATCCTGGCGCAACACCATCTCAGCGTACAACTGGCCAAGGTCAGCACATTGGGCGAGCGGGTGGAAGACACCTTCTTGCTACAAGGCTCTGAGCTGCAAAACAATGCACGGCAAATCCAGATTGAGACGGAGTTGCTGCAAGCACTGTCCGAGTGATGGAAGCGCGCATTTGCGATGGCTGTGCTATGCCTCAGTCGTCAGCGTCTGCTGCGCCCAGTTCGGGAAAAAGTACTTCGGTGTAGCCAAACTGGGTGAAATCCCGCACCCGCATCGGGTAAAGCTTGCCCCACAAGTGATCGCACTCGTGCTGCACCACCCTGGCGTGAAATCCCTCCACCTCTCGATCAATCGGATCACCATAGGGATCAAAGCCTGTGTAGCGTACGCGCTGCCAACGCGGAACCTTGCCCCGCAAACCAGGCACCGATAGGCAGCCTTCCCAGTCTTCTTCCTCGGCGTCCCCAACAGGCGTGATCACCGGATTCACCAGTACGGTGAGGGGAACCAATGGCCTGTCTGGATAACGGGGATTGCGTTGCTCGGAGCCAAAAACAACGACCTGAAGATCCACACCAATTTGAGGCGCAGCCAACCCAGCTCCATTCACGGAACGCATCGTCTCCCACAAATCACGTACCAGCAGGTGAAGCCCATCGGTATCGAATTGGGACACAGGGCTTGCGATCTTCAGAAGTCGCGGGTCTCCCATTTTGAGAATAGTGTGGATGCTCATAAAAACCTGATTTGGAGATAAAACGGCACGACGAGAAGCAGGGTTGCGGCATGCAACAGGGCCAGCCCTAACCCAGGTGCATGCGGCTACCAGCCACGTGGAAAGCCACCGTCGGGGCCTTGGGGTCTGCAAATGAAACGCCGAGGGATATTTCGCCCGTGCCGTGCAAGATGCAAGCATCACGGCGAAGTCGCACATGCGAGTCACTGCCATCAAACCGCACCCAGGTACCAAAGCTGCTCAAATCAGTCAACAAAAAGCCGCTGTTGCGCCAGTCAATGCGTGCATGCAACCTTGAAACCCGCAAATCATTGATGCACAACTGTGCATGGGTGGCTCGACCGATATGCACAGGGGCTTCATTTGAAGCGAAAGTGGCATCCAAACCATGCCAGCTGAACTGTATGGACCCCAAAATGGAATCCACCGGGGACAGCTGACTGACCAGCCCAGCCTGCATGGTCAGCGAGTCTGGCTCCTGGTCTTGGCGCCACTCGACTTGGTAAAGCATGGCGGGTTCCGCTTTGCCGCGAATGTCCATCATGCCGAGTTTGCGAAACCAAACGGCAGGTGCGGCGCCAGCCAGCAACACTGCCATTTCTGTTGCCCAAATCTCCCCTGGTCCAGAGCGCTCGCACAATCTGGCAGCCACATTGACCGCATCACCATAACAGTCGCCGTCGACCTCGACGATCTCACCCGTAGCCACCCCGACACGAATATCCATCCGCAGTGGGTAAGGCCAACGTGCAAGCCTTTGTTCGTGGGCTTGGAGCATGTCTGCAGTCGCGGCAACAGCGCCTGCCGCATCCCCGAATACCCCCAGAACACCATCCCCCAGCTTTTTCACCACCCTGCCGGAATGGGATTGAATCGAAACACTGATCCACTGAGTCAACTGGGCAACCGCAGCGGCAGCGCGCTCGTTACCCAGTGTCTCGTACAGCGCCACACTGCCGGAGATATCGGCAAACACAACCGTTGTCAAAACGGTCATGGCCGCAGGTTCACACAAATCGTCATGCAGCCCAGTTTAGTACATGGACCGTCGGCTGAAGTGGTCGCATCCGCTAGAAACGGCAAAGTCAGGGATTAGAAAACCACAAAACGGCTAAGCGTACTTCAGAAAAAGCCCAAGGGCCCGGGGCCCAAAACAAAGCGAGAGATCTTTGCAAGCGAAGATGAGATTGCAAACAATTGCAAAGCAACGGTCATCCTTAACTAGTGGGTGTGGCCCCAATACAAAAGGGCGTCACGCCCTTCAACGGACAAGGAAACATTAGCACCAACAGGTAAAAGCACTTTGGTTGGCACATGACCAAATGGCAAATTAGTCAGTACAGGCACAGAAACTTTGGTACGTAGCCAGTCGACTACCGATTGAAATTTAAAGCCTTTGTCATGAGGGGCAAGCTTGTATCCATTGAACTGCCCCAACACCAGTGCCTTTTGCTTTGCAAGCACGCCTGAATGCAGCAACTGGGTCAACATACGCTCAATCCGATAAGGATGCTCTCCAATATCTTCCACGAAAAGGATCCCTCCCTTTATGGATGGGAAATAAGGCGTTCCAATCAATCCAGTCAGCACCGCCAAGTTCCCACCCCAAAGGGTAGCTTTTTTGATATAAAAATCGCTTGATTCAACTTCAGCCAAAGATTTTCCACGAGGAAGACGCCACCCTGCCCCCTCGCCATGGCCAGTCAACAGATCATCAAAGCAAGCCTCCATGATGTCATCTGGAGTTCCTTCCACACCGAAATCGGTGATCAAAGACGGTCCAGCCCACGTCACATCACCTGTTTTCGCAAGCACCGCCGACTGAAAGGCGGTGAAATCACTGAGACCGACAAATTTTGTGCCTGCGCCGATAGCTTTACCCACTGCCTTGTAGTCAATCTCTGAAAGCAAACGAGTCAGCCCATAAGCGCCACGGGTAATCAGGGCTACGTCTGCGCCACTGGCTGCAGCCCTATGAATCGCAGCCAAGCGCGTCTGGTCATCTCCAGCAAAGCGGGTGTACACAGCACGCGCATCTTGATCAATCTCTACCTCGTGACCAAAAGCTTCCAGACGAGCGACCCCCCTCTTAAAAGCCAACTTGTCACGAATGGCTCCAGCGGGGGAGTAGATATAAATATGCTTCGGCCCATGATCATGATGACAACACAGTTGATTATGGCTATTTTGCTTCACAAAATTTAGATCAAAAGATCTACTCCGTTTATTTTAAAATACCGAATTATTAAATTTAAAGCGAAATGAAATAATTTTTCGTCTTAATTAAAAATTTACCAAAACTAGCTTCATCTATTTTTTCGAACGATTCAAAATAAATATTTTTTTGAAAAAAATTTAAACTCAGGTTAGAATTATCGCCAATGCAAAAAATTTTTTTTACATTAAAAAAATGAGGCCTTGATGACTTAAAAAATGGCTCACTCTCAATTTCCTTCTGTATCTTAAAAAATACGCGAGGAGCAACCCGATGCCCTCTATCAGGAAATGGGGCATCGTTTATAAGCATCGACTCAGGAGAGCGACCGTACTCAATTCCGTCAGTAAAAACAAGGATGCCTTCAACATAAGAGACAATTTTTGCACAGAGCAAGAGTCCTACTCCCTCATCCCAACCGTCTAAAACAAGGACCAAACGCTTTAGCTGTAATCGTTCCACGAAGTCTAGCAACACCTGCTGGTGGCGCTCAATCTGATGGAACGATTCTTTTTTAGGCTTGTCACTGCGCCCAAATCCGATCAAATCGGGGGCAACAACGCGGACCGAGGACGATAACGCGGACAGCAATCCATTGAAAACATAGCTCCAGCGCAGAGAGGAATGCAAACAAAGCCACGTGATTGGGGCGTCCGATGGCCCTTGGTCAACGTAGTGCATACGTAAACCAGATAAGCTGGGCAAATCGCTTAGATAAGCAGAGGCGTGCGGGGGATAGGAGGCAAACCCTGCAAATGCAGAATCCGGAGTTCGGAGGGCATCGTCTCGCAAAACGGGGCGCTGAGACTCTTTTGCGCGAGCCTGCTGGCGTCGCTTAGTGAAAAAATCAACAAGCAGTGCGCTGCAGCGATCCGCCAGAACACCCCCACAGATTTTGGTTTGGTGATTCAGAGCAGGCAGCGAAAAGAGATTAATCACAGAGCCCGCAGCGCCCGTTTTCGGCTCCGTGGCACCAAAAACGACTCTACTGATACGTCCGTTGAAAATAGCGCCAGAGCACATGACACACGGCTCAAGCGTCACATACAAAGTACATCCCTCAAGACGGTAGTTGCCCAAAATTTGTGCAGCAGCCCGCAATGCAAGCACTTCGGCATGCGCTGTTGGATCACCTAGCGCTACAGGAGCATTGCGCCCTTTCGCAATAAGTTGACCATCTTTGACCACAACTGCACCTACGGGAATCTCTCCATCCCTGGCGGCTAACTCTGCCTCCTGCAGCGCCATATTCATCCAAAACTCATCCGAATAATTTGGAGCAGTCATTTAGATAAATAGCAAATGGCTAGAAAATATCTGAGTACAAAACGCAAAACCCCCCAATCCGTTGGGACTGGGGGGTATTGGGGCTATAAGAGCCTGACGATGACCTACTTTCACACGGGAACCCGCACTATCATCGGCGCAAAGTCGTTTCACTGTCCTGTTCGGGATGGGAAGGAGTGGTACCAACTTGCTATGGTCATCAGGCATAACTTGGTGCTGGGCTGTTCGTGGAACAGCCTGGCGAATTCATAGAGTTTGGAATCAGATTTTATGTGTTTTGACTGCGTCAACTTGGCATAACAATCTTTGAGCTTTTCACACAAGCATGACTGCTTGAGCGTTGGCTATCAAAGTTATAGGGTCAAGCCTCACGAGCAATTAGTATCAGTTAGCTTAACGCATTACTGCGCTTCCACACCTGACCTATCAACGTCCTGGTCTTGAACGACTCTTTAGGGGGCTCAAGGCCCCGGCAGATCTCATCTTGAAACGAGTTTCCCGCTTAGATGCTTTCAGCGGTTATCTCTTCCACACTTAGCTACTCGGCAATGCCACTGGCGTGACAACCGATACACCAGAGGTGTGTCCACTCCGGTCCTCTCGTACTAGGAGCAGGCTTCCTCAAATCTGCAGCGCCCACGGAAGATAGGGACCAAACTGTCTCACGACGTTTTAAACCCAGCTCACGTACCTCTTTAAATGGCGAACAGCCATACCCTTGGGACCGGCTACAGCCCCAGGATGAGATGAGCCGACATCGAGGTGCCAAACACCGCCGTCGATATGAACTCTTGGGCGGTATCAGCCTGTTATCCCCAGAGTACCTTTTATCCGTTGAGCGATGGCCCTTCCATACAGAACCACCGGATCACTATGTCCTGCTTTCGCATCTGCTCGACTTGTCAGTCTCGCAGTTAAGCACGCTTATGCCATTGCACTATCGTCACGATGTCCGACCGTAACTAGCGTACCTTCGAACTCCTCCGTTACGCTTTGGGAGGAGACCGCCCCAGTCAAACTGCCTACCATGCACTGTCCCCGATCCAGATAATGGACCTAGGTTAGAACCTCAAACACACCAGGGTGGTATTTCAACGTTGGCTCCATGAGAACTAGCGTCCTCACTTCAAAGCCTCCCACCTATCCTACACAGATCTGTTCAAAGTCCAATACAAAGCTACAGTAAAGGTTCATGGGGTCTTTCCGTCTTTCCGCGGGGAGATTGCATCATCACAAACATTTCAACTTCGCTGAGTCTCAGGAGGAGACAGTGTGGCCATCGTTACGCCATTCGTGCAGGTCGGAACTTACCCGACAAGGAATTTCGCTACCTTAGGACCGTTATAGTTACGGCCGCCGTTTACTGGGACTTCAATCAAGAGCTTGCACCCCATCATTTAATCTTCCAGCACCGGGCAGGCGTCACACCCTATACGTCCACTTTCGTGTTTGCAGAGTGCTGTGTTTTTATTAAACAGTCGCAGCCACCGATTTTTTGCAACCCCTTTGGGCTCCCTCTGTACGAGTTCACCTACTTGGGGCATACCTTCTCCCGAAGTTACGGTATCAATTTGCCGAGTTCCTTCTCCTGAGTTCTCTCAAGCGCCTTAGAATACTCATCTCGCGCACCAGTGTCGGTTTGCGGTACGGTCGTCAATAGCTGAAGCTTAGTGGCTTTTCCTGGAAGCAGGGTATCACTCACTTCGTCTGCAAGCAGACTCGTTATCACCCCTCATCTAAGCCCGGCGGATTTGCCTACCAGGCACGACTACAGGCTTGAACCAACATATCCAACAGTTGGCTGAGCTAACCTTCTCCGTCCCCACATCGCACTATTGATCGGTACAGGAATATTGACCTGTTTCCCATCAGCTACGCATCTCTGCCTCGCCTTAGGGGCCGACTCACTCTACGCCGATGAACGTTGCGTAGAAAACCTTGCGCTTACGGCGAGGGGGCTTTTCACCCCCTTTAACGCTACTCATGTCAGCATTCGCACTTCTGATACCTCCAGCATCCGTTACCAGACACCTTCACAGGCCTACAGAACGCTCTCCTACCACGTGCAATAAATTGCACATCCGCAGCTTCGGTAACTGGCTTAGCCCCGTTACATCTTCCGCGCAGGACGACTCGATCAGTGAGCTATTACGCTTTCTTTAAATGATGGCTGCTTCTAAGCCAACATCCTGACTGTTTTAGCCTTCCCACTTCGTTTCCCACTTAGCCAATTTTAGGGACCTTAGCTGGCGGTCTGGGTTGTTTCCCTCTTGAGTCCGGACGTTAGCACCCGGTGCTCTGTCTCCCAAGCTGTACTCGTCGGTATTCGGAGTTTGCATAGGTTTGGTAAGTCGCCATGACCCCCTAGCCTAAACAGTGCTCTACCCCCGACGGTAATACTTGAGGCACTACCTAAATAGTTTTCGGAGAGAACCAGCTATTTCCAAGTTTGTTTAGCCTTTCACCCCTATCCACAGCTCATCCCCTAGTTTTGCAACACTAGTGGGTTCGGACCTCCAGTACCTGTTACGGCACCTTCATCCTGGCCATGGATAGATCACTTGGTTTCGGGTCTACACCCAGCGACTGATTCGCCCTATTCGGACTCGATTTCTCTACGGCTTCCCTATTCGGTTAACCTTGCCACTGAATGTAAGTCGCTGACCCATTATACAAAAGGTACGCAGTCACCCT